>DATGFT010000081.1:0-52959 GCA_035308915.1 Solirubrobacteraceae bacterium | reverse complement strand
CGCCGCGCCGCTCAGCCACCCAGGCCTGGAGGAAGGTGGCTGGGACCAAGCCCACGAGATAGTCGATCTCCTCAGAATGGCGCGCCGCGCTCCCGGCCAGGGCAGCGACCGCCGGGAGATCTCCGGCTACCGCCGCACCCTCGGCGCCGACGATGCTCGCCACGGCGGCGCCCCAGTGGTCGCCCCCGGCTTCGGAGGTCTCCCGTGCCTCCGCCGCGAGCCGCGCGGCGCGGTCGCCTTGGCCGGACTGCGCGAGCGCGATGGCGAGAAAGGCCTGCGCATGGGCCCTGCACGCCGCCGGTCCTGTCGTCGCCGTGAGTTCGAGCGCCCGCTCTCCCGCCTCGAGGGCGGCGGAGAGGTCGAGTTCCTCGGTGGCCAGGAAGCAGAGGTAGGTGAGCAGCTCCACCCGCTGCGTGACCGGTGCATCGTCGGCGGCACCGTCCAGGGCGAGCTCGAGAAAGCGCCGTCCCTCCGAGACGCGCTCGGCGAGCGAGAAATAGAACCCCAGGGAGGCCCCGAGCCGGATCGCCAGGTCCGGATCAGGCTCCTCGCGGGCGTAGGTCAGGGCCGCCCAGAGGTTGTCGTGGTCGAGCTTGAGACGCCCGAGCCAATCGCGCCAGGCTGCTCCACATACTCCACGCTGGGCCTCCTCTGCCAGGGCGCTGAAGTAGCGAGCGTGCGCCTGTCGGGCGACACCGATGCCGCCGCTCTCCGTCAGCCGGTTCAGCACGTACTCACGGACGCTGTCGAGCACGTCGTAGCGGGCCGCCTCGCCGGGGAAGGAGACCGACACGATCGACTTGTCGACCAGCGCGCCGAGCAGATACGTCGCCGTCGCCTCGTCCATCCCCTGATCGGCGCTGAGCGCGAGCAGCGATGGGCGGGTGGCGCCGCCGCGGTGCACGCAGATCTGTTGCAGCAGCCGCTTCTCGTCGGCGTGCAGGAGGTCATAGCTCCATTCCACGAGCTCCTCGAGCGCGGTGCGCATCGGGTCAGACGGGTGCCGGCTGTGAGCGAGGGAGACGCGATGCTCGACCACGGATAGGAGCTCAGCGAGACCCAGCACGCCCAGTCGCGCGGCCGCCAGTTCGATGGCCAGCGGCAGGCCGTCCGTCCGTCGCGCGATCTCGGCCGCCAGCGGGGCCGCGTCGTCGTTCAGCTCAAAGCCAGGCCGCGCGGCCTGGGCGCGCGCGGTGAACAGCTGCACGGCTGGAGAAGCGCCGACGTCCCGTGACCCCGGCTCCGGCAGCGGGAGCGGGCTGAGCGCCAGGCGCACCTCGGGCCTGACGTGAAGGATCTCCCGGCTCGTGGCCAGCACCCGCACTCGGGAGCAGTCATTGAGAAGCGTCGAAACGATTTCCGCGACCTCTCCGAGGGCGTGCTCGCAGGCGTCGAGAACCAGGACCGCGTCGGCCTCTCGCAGGCGAGCCACGACCTGGGCCAACGGGTCTCGCCCCCGAGCGTCCAGTGCTTGGGCCACGAGCCCGGCAACGTCCGCCGCCCCCTCGGCACGCGCCACCTCGACCACCCACGCGCCGTCGGGAAGCTCGCCCTCCAGCGAGCGCGCGACCTCGAGCGCGAGCCGCGTCTTCCCGGTTCCCGGTGGCCCGGTCAGCGTCACCAGCCGGTGCTGGTTCAGCAGCTCGACGCTCTGGGCAAGCTCCACCTCACGGTCGATGAAGGAGGTCGAGGACGCGGGAAGGTTGCCGCGGCGCCGAGGCGGGGCAGGGACAGGGGCGATCACCGGGTCGTGGGCGAGGATCGCCTGTTGGATCCCGCGCAGCTCAGGCCCCGGCGCCAGTCCCAGCTCGTCGGCGAGCACCCCGCGTGCCTCCTGGAAGACCTCGAGCGCATCTGCCTGGCGCCCGCTGCGGTAGAGCGCGAGCATCAACTGCCCCCAGAGTCGCTCGCGAAACGGATTCGCCTCGACGGCGGTTCGCAGCTCGGACGCTGTCTCCCGATGTTTCCCAAGCGCGAGCGCGGCCTCGAACTGCTCCTCCAGCGCATCGACGCGCAGCGCTTCGAGGCGTTGCGCCTCCGACCTCAGCCAGGCGGTGTCGGCCAGGCCCTGCAGCGCCGGCCCGCGCCAGAGCTCCAGCGCGAGTGCGATTGACTCGGCGCCGGCGTGGGGATCGCCTTCCCGCAAGGACAGGCGCGCGTTGGCCAGGAGGGCCTCGAAGCGCAGCGCATCGACGGCGGCGTCGGGCAGGGCATACCCGTCGGGATAACCCAGAATCGACTCCGGGCCGAGCACGGCGCGCAGGCGGGCGATGTGGTGCTGCAGCGCGTTGCGCGGCGCCTCGGGCAAGTTCTCCTCCCACAAGGCGTCAATCAGGTCCCCGACGCTCACGGTGCGACCGCGCATCAACGCGAGCACGGCCAGCAGCGCATGGCGCTTACCCCCGGTGACGCTTAGCCGAGCCCCGCCAAGGCGGACGTCGAACGGACCCAGGAGCCGAACCTCGAGTTGCGCCTTCGTCCCTGTGGCCGAGGCTGCGCCAGACCCCGGCCCCGAGCTGGGCGCCGATTGGCCTCGCCCTCGTAGCAAGCTCCCGTCTGCGAAACCTGCCATCTCCCGGCCCGATGTTGGAAACTAAGTGAGCGGCAGTAGCCTCTCATACAAGGCCGGCCGGTTGGAATCCGTAGAACCCCGCAGCCCGAGCGAGGTATCGCGCTTGGCTGACTAGCCTCCGGCTCCTTCGTCGATTCTGCGTGCGGCTGCTTCGAGTTTGTCCTCGGCGGCCTCGAGCTTCTCCTCCGCGCCTGCGGTGTGCTCTCTGAATGAGGCGTCGGTCTTCTCGGCCGCAGCCTCGAGGCGGTCTTCAGCTCGCTTGAGGTGCTGGTCGTAGCCTGCCCGCCCCTTCTCGTTCGGGTGCCTGGTCTTGCCTGACGGACTCATGCTTCTCCTCTGCTTGGTGGCTTGGTCCCGCAGCCAACCGCGGCGCGCGGTGAGCCGTCATCACTCGTTTTGCGTGACCCGCGCGCCCGACTCGTGATCGATCAGGTCCCAGGCCAGGATCTCGAGGCACGCCGTGACCTCGGGATAGCGGTGCGGTGACCATCCCTCGAGCAGCTCCAAGAGGTCGTCGCAGCGCGCGGCGTGCAGGCGCCCGAGGGCAACGCGGCCATCCTCGGTCAAGGTGAGGGTGAAGGTCTCGGCCCCGTCGGCGCGCAGCGAAACCAAGCCGCGGTCGGCCAGCTCGTGGGCCGTCGGGGCTAGATGCGACGTCGGCGTTCGGGTCTGCACCGCGAGATCGGCGAGCGTCGTTCCCGAGCCTTTTCCGACGCGCGAGAGCAGACAGCAGGCGCGGGTGTCAAGCCCACCCAATCCCGCCTCTACGGAGATCCGGGTATAGACGACCTGCCGGTTCTGCCTTCGCGCCAGCACCCCCACCGCGCGCTCGAGCTCCTGAAGCGAGGTGCGGTCGCTCGGCAGGCCGAAGGTGTGGCCGGGGTCGGTGGCGGCCACTGTCTTTCGCAACCTGACCTCCGGAAGCAGCCACGAGATCAAGAACCCGACCGCGGCCACGGGGGCGGCGGTCCGGAACACGCTCTGGAGCGAGCTCGCGTAAGCCTCGATGAATGCGTGGTGAATCGTGGGGGGCAGCCGGTTCAGCGCTCCCGGACTGAGTGCGGCGCTGCTCACGCCGCCGGGCAGCCGCCGCGACCCCAGATAGTGAGCGATGTTCGCCGACAGGCGACTCGAGAAGATCGAGCCGAACGTCGCGGTGCCGAAGGAGCCGCCGATCGATCGGAAGTAGGTCACGCCGGACGTGGCCGAACCCAGGTCCTGGTAGTCGACCGCGTTTTGAACGGCGATGACCAGGACCTGCATAACCGAGCCAAGGCCCATGCCGAACACGAACATGTACAGGGCCGTGACCAGTCCGCTGGACTCGGGCCCGAGCCGGGAGAGCAGCAGCAGCCCGACCGTCATCAGCGCGGTTCCGACGATGGGAAAGATCTTGTAGTGCCCCCAGCGGCTGATCAGCTGTCCCGAGCTGATCGAGGTGAGCAGCAGCCCGACCATCATCGGCAACAGCCGGAGTCCCGAGACCGTCGGGTTGACGCCCTTCACCACCTGGAGGTAGAGGGGCAGGAAGGTGATCGCACCGAACATCGCAAAGCCGACGACGAAGCCAAGGGCGCCGCTGACGGAAAACACTCGGTTCGAGAACAGCCGCAGCGGTAGCACCGGCTCAGCGGCGCGGCGCTCGGCGGCCCCGAACCCCGCGAGCAACATGACTCCGGCCACCCCGAGGATCACGATCGGCGCCGACCCCCAGGCGTATGTCGTCCCGCCCAGGCTCGTCATCAGCACCAGGCTGGTCGTGCCAAGCGCCAGCAGGACCGCCCCCAGGTAGTCGATCACGTGCCGGCGGCGGTATTGCGCCGCCGGCAGGAAGGCCGCCGTGAGCGCGAGCGCAACGACCCCCACCGGCAGGTTGATGTAGAAGACCCACCGCCACGAGGCGTGATCGACGGTCAGGCCTCCGATCAGCGGCCCGAGCACGCTCGTGACGCCGAACACCGCGCCGAACAGGCCCTGGTAGCGCCCCCGGTTGGCCGGCGCCACCACGTCGCCGACGATCGTCTGCGCGCCGATCATGAGGCCGCCGCCGCCGATTCCCTGCACCGCCCGGAAGGCGATCAGCTCGCCGATCGAGGCGCTCAGTCCCGACAGCGCCGACCCGACCAGGAAGAGCACGATCGCGGCCTGAAAGAACCGCTTGCGCCCGTACATGTCGCCGAGCTTCCCCCACAGCGGCGTCGACGCCGTTGAGGCCAGGAGATACGCGGTGACGATCCACGACAGGTGCGACGCGCCGCCGAGATCCCCAACGATCGTCGGTAGCGCGGTGGCCACGATCGTCTGATCGAGCGCCGCCAGCAGCATCCCGGCCAGGAGTGCAATGAGGACCAGCCATAGCTGGCGACCGTGGAGCTCCGCTGCCGCGGGATCTGCGCCGGCTGCGCTGAGCGCCGTGTCCGTTGTCGCTTGCGAACGCGTACCCAGCCGCACGCGAGGCATGGCACCAGTCTCCCAGGTGATGGGACATCACTCGGATTGCGTGATCGGGGTAATCACGCAAACCTGATGACGCCGACTCACCCGGTGAGGCGTGAGTCTTGGCCCATGGATGTCGCCCTGATCACGTTCGAGGGTGTGGACACGGCCGCCGAGGCCTTCGCCGATGCTCGTGAGAACGACGAGGCCGCCCGCCGCCGCTGGCCGGATCATGTGGGGCTCGTCGAGCACCATGCCGACGGTCATCTGGTTCTGCGGGGCACCTTCGCCGGCCGGTACGTCGACGTCGATGAAGCCGCCCACACCTCCGAGGAGGGCGCCGCGAAGGGATGGGGGAAGGGGGCGCTCGCCGGATTTCTCCTCACCCCGGCCGGCTTCGCCGTCGGCTCAGTGCTAGGAGCCGTGATCGGATCCCAGG
Source organism: Solirubrobacteraceae bacterium (assembly GCA_035308915.1). GTDB lineage: Bacteria > Actinomycetota > Thermoleophilia > Solirubrobacterales > Solirubrobacteraceae > Palsa-465. The sequence goes on along the minus strand of DATGFT010000081.1, from coordinate 47,512 downwards.
AGGGCGAAGCGACGGACACCGAACGTGAGCCGACACTGGTCGCCGACAGGCTGCGGACGGCAGTACCGCTGTCGTCCTCCGCGGTTGTCCTGGCCGGCGAGCCAGAGGTCATCGACGAGATGCTGAGCGCTTTCGCACCTGATCCCACCCGCGTGACGCGCCGGAGGTTGACCGACGAGGAGTCGGCGGAGCTCGAGGTGGCGCTGAGTGACGCACCGCGAGCCTAAACGCGGTCACCGCACATCCGAGCGGAATCGACCTTTCGACGGTGGGGCTGATCCTGATCGTGGTGGGCGTGGTCGGGCTGGCCATCGGGGTGTGGCTATCGGTCGATGACGACCCCCAGCGCTGGCGTCGCTGGCTTCGCCAGTGAGCTCGTCGGCGTCGGCCGAGGCCCAGAGGTGACCGAGCTGACTCGCCACGAGCGACCAGCTGACCCCGAGCAGCGCGCCCGCCACCACATCGCTCGGATAGTGAACGCCTAGATACACGCGTGAGAAACCGACACAGGCGATCAGCACGCCACCCGCTGCCGTGGCGAGGTACATCCGGCGTCGGGGTGCTCCGAGCCTGAAAGCTTCGATCAGCAGCACCGTGCACAGCGCCGCGGTCTGGCCGGTGTGCCCGGACGGGAAGCTGTGCCCGGTCACGCGGTCGAGGCGGTGCACCAATGGCCGATGCCGTCCTACCAGGAGCTTGTCGAGGTCGATGATGAGCTGGGCCCCGACCGTGCTGATGGCAACCGCCAGCGCCGCCGCCCACCGCTGCCGCCGGTAGAGCGCTACGCATGTCGCGAGCGCCGCTGGAAACACGACGAACCCGCTGCCGATCCAGGAAAAGAAGTGTGCGAGGAACGTCGCGGCCGCGTTCCGGTCCGCCGCGACGTCCTTGACCGCGTCGAGATCGCCCGGGGTCAGCGTCGAGCTGACGAGGGCGCCAACTCCCCAGCCGATCAGGATGAATACGGCGAGCAAGCCTCCGAGCTGGGCCGCCCGGAGGCGCGTCATACCCGTTCCCGACTCTCACGAGTTGCGGGCTGCGCATCGGGCGCGGCGGACCGCGAAGGTACGAGCAGCACTGCGCACCTGGCCTGGCGCATCAGCTCCTCCGCGGTGGCGGCGGGTCTCGGGACCGGAGCTCCGAGGCGGCCCGATCCGATCACGAGCAGGTCGACCTCACGTGAGAGCGCGCTCAGTTCCTCCGGCGGCGAGCCGGGCCTGACCTCGACCAGGACGTCGGTACGGTCTCCCGCGATCGCCTCCTCGGCGCTCGTCCGCAACCATTCGACGTTCGGCGCGACGGCCGCGTCCCAGAGATCGTTAACGCCCTCGTCGCCGGTTGGCGTCCAGCCCGCATAGGGAAGCCGATCGTCCGCCACCGCGCGCACCCGAAGCCGTGCGTCGGCCGCCCGGGCCAACCACTCGGCTTGGCGGAGCGCCTCACGGGATCCTGTGCTGCCGTCGTAACCCACGCCGATCGCCGTGAGTCGCCGCGGTGCGTGGGAGCCCAGGCCACGCGGCGCGACCGCCAACGAGCAGTATGCGTCGGCGAGAAGCTGGCGCACACGCGCGCCGATTCTCACCCGGCCCTCGGCCGCATGGCGGCTTGATCCCAGCACGATCAGATCGGCATGCTCGCGGAGGGCCACGCGGGCGAGTCCGCGGGCGACGAACAGGTCACGCTCGACTGCTGTACGCGTCCGCGCTGCCATACGGGTCTCCAGGCTGCGCAGCCGCGCCTCGACCTTCGCCTCGGTTTCATGCATCGTTGCGGTAGGGCCGAGAGGCTCGATCGCGACGAGCGTCACCTCAGCTCTGCTGATGCTGGCGAGGATGTCGGCCAGCCGCGCCGCGTCCAGCGCCTGTGGCTGGGGCCCGGCCCCCACCACGATCCGCCGCATGGCGAGCTCTTGCCCGGCGTCGCGGTCGGCTTCAGGCGGCATCCGGTCGCGCGCCGTTGGAGGAGAGGACAAGCAACGGCGAGGCCGAGCGCTCGGCCACCTGCTGCGCGGTCGTGTGGTTGAGCAGGCGGTCGACCGGGCGGAAGGTGTGCGCGCCAAGCACCAGCAGGTCGACCGAGGCCGCGTACCGGGGAAGCTCGTCGGCGGGATCGCCAGACTCGGCCTCGGCGGCCAGGCCACCCAGCGCGGCCACCTGCCGGCGGACCTCCTCGACATGGTGGTCGGCCTGGGCGCTGACATCCCAAACGTCTGAGGCGGGCGCCGGCACGGAAACGGCTTCGAAGGCCGACAGCTCGGCGTCGCGCTCGGCGGCGAGGCTCCGGGCCAGCGCCAGCGCTCGCGCGCTCGCCGCGGAGCCGTCGTAGGCGATGCCGATCCGGTGGATCGGTGTCGCCCGGGCCGCGTAACCGGCCGGCGCCACCGCCACTGGACACGGTGGGTCTTCCAGGACCTCGGAGGTGTGGTCGCCGAGGATCAGGCGCACGACCTCGTTGCTACGGCTCGCGCCGACGACGAGCAGCTCAGCGTGTCGGCTCGAGGCAAAGTCGTGCAGGCCGCGCCTCACCGAGGGTGCCTCGACGCAGGAGACCCGGACGGCCGTGTTCAGCCGGTCGCTGAGGTCATTCAGCTCCTCGACCGCGCGCCGGCGTCGCTCAGCCGTGTGGAGTGCCGCGGAGTCGGGGGCCGGCTTGGCCGCGACGACGAGGACATGAACCAGGGTCAGATGGCCTCGCGGGGAGACCAGCTCCCGGGCCAGCGCGACCGCATCATCCCCCGCCTCATCGTCATTCCCCACGCCCACGACCACGTTCTCGAACATGCGCACAGCGTCCGTGGGCGCCGGGTGAGGCGTCGTCATCCGGTTTGCGTGATTGCAGCCCGCGACGCCAATCACCCAAAACGCGTGATGACCGATCACCTCACGAGTGTCGAAGCTGTGGTTATCGCATCCTCCTCTCCTCCCCACCACGGAGAGGGCCGGTCTTCCCGTCTTGACCGGCCCTCTCCGTCCGCTCCCGAGCTCATCGGCGTCGGCGTGGACGGGACTCCGTATGCGCGTGACGCCGTCGTCCTGGCGGCACTGCTCGGGGAGGCCACCGGCGCCGAGCTCATGCTGATCGCTGTCGTCGAGGAGCCGTTGGTGCTGCTGCCCTCGCCCAACGAGGGCACCTGGAAGACCATCCAGAAGCAGGCGCGGACGCTGCTCGAGGAAACGCGCGCCGCACTCGCGCCGAACGCTCGAATCGTCGTGCAAACCGGGACGCTTGTCTGGCGGACCCTTGAGAACGTGGCCCGGCGTCAGCACCGTGATCTGCTCGTCATCGGCTCCGGGCGCCGGGGCCCCGACGGGCAGGTGCACCTGGGCCAAGATGCCCGGGCGCTCCTCGGTGAGCTCGAGTGCGCGCTGGCGGTCGCGCCCCGCGGCATGCGTGAGGTTCGCGAACCGCGCCTGGAGCGGATCGGGGTGGGATTCGATGGCAATCCAGAGGCGCATGCGGCGCTCGAGCTGGCGGCAGCGATCACAAAGGCAGCCGACGCCGAGCTGAAGGTCGTGGGTGTCGTCGACGACCGAGTAACCGGCGGCCTGCGGACCGAGCAAATCGTGCTCGACGGCGAGGCGATCGTGAGTCGCCAGGAGGACGCGCTCTTGGAGCGGGCCCTGGTTGCCGCCGAAGCCACCGGCGTCCCAGCGCGGGTGCAGATCAGTCCTGGCGACCCGGCAGAAGAGCTCCAATCGCTCGCTGCCGACGTCGATCTCCTCGTCATCGGCTCCAGTCGCTCCGGGCCCTCCGGGCGACCGTCGCTGGGGCGCACCGGGAATGCTCTCGCGAACGGATCTCCAGCTCCTCTTCTGATTACGCCCAAGCCCGGCTGACCGGCGCCTTCGTTCGCCTGACAGGACATGAGACCGAGGGCGTTTGCTGGTCACGCGACCGCCACCACGCCGGCCTCAGTCGAGGAGTGTTTCGCCTTGGTGGCGGCGGTCGATCGCTATCCGGACTGGTGCGGCGAGGTGGTCCGAGAGGTTGAGGTTCTCGAGCTGGACCCAGACGGTCAGCCATTGGTGGTCAGGATGCGGATGCACATCGCTCGAGCCGGCATGGAGCGGGAGTTCAACCTGTTTCTCGCCGTCGTCGCCACGCCCCCGAGTGAGGTGCGGCTGACGCGGGTGACCGACCACGCGACCAACCAGGAGTTCAGGGCCGTCTGGGAGCTGCGCCCCGCCCACAGCACGAGCGTGGCCCTCGATATCGACGCGAAGCTTCGCGTGCCCTGGTACATCCCCGGCCATGGGATCGGCGACGCGATCGCCGATGCGTTCGTCGCTGCGGCATGTCGGGCCCTCGGTGCTTCGTCTCCTGCGCAGCGGTGAGGCAGCCGTCGTTCAGCGCGCGAATCGCGCGGTCAGATAGTCAGGCGTATAGCCGCCGCGGTCAGAATCCCACCCGCGCCGTCTGGCGAACACGTTGGCCACCACGAGGCCGAAGATGAATCCGCCCACGTGGGCGAAGAAGGCGACTCCGCCTCCGTTGGCATGAGTCGAATTGACGATCGCCTCGATCAGCTGGTAGAGGAACCACAGACCCAGGTACACGTAGGCCGAGATCATGACCGGGAAGACGGCGACCAGGGTCAGGACGCGCGATCTTGGATAGAGCACGAAGTACGCGCCGAGGACCGCGGCGATGGCGCCACTGGCCCCGAGGTTCGGCACCGCCTCCGCCGCCTCGCTGCTGAAGATCAGCGTCATCGCTGTCTGGAGCACGGTGGCGGCGAGCCCGCCCAGGAAATAGAACCCCAGGTACTGCAACTTGCCGAACGCATCCTCGACGTTCTTGCCGAAGATGGCCAGGAACAGCATGTTGCCGAGGATGTGATCCCAGCTGCCGTGCATGAACATCGAGGTGATCCAGCTCAGCCCCCACGGCACCGTCGTGAATGAGAAGTGGCAGTCGCTCTCCACCGCGCATGCGTAGAACGATGCGTGGTAGATGGCGTGATTCAGGTGCGGGATCTCGTAGAAGATCCAGACGCAGAAGTTCGCCACGATGATCGCCACGGTCACGATCGGGAAATGCCGCGCACGGATGCCGTCGGATAGCGGGATCATGCCCGGCAGCCTCCATCGCCGGCGGGTGAGCCGTCGTCATGCGTTTTGGGTGATTCGCTCAAGAGGCGCGTCGGGAGCACAGCGGCCGCGGCCCACCTCCGAACTTTGGCGCTCCGGTGTGCCATAGGTCAACTCCAGAGCCAAAGTTCGCGGCTCAGGTGTCAGTGGCTCTCATTGCTTGGCCGTGGTTGCGTCCGAGCGCTGCATACCGCCACCGTGGCGCAGGCGGAGATACGCGATCACGCCGGGGATCGTCGGAAGCCAGTAGGAGATCGTCCGGTAGGCGAGCACGGCGATCGTGGCCAGCGGGGCCTTGACGCCGAAGCCGAGGAAGGCTCCGATCATGCCGCCTTCGACGCCGCCGATCCCACCGGGGAGCGGTAGGGCACTACCGACCGTGCCCACGTAGTAACCGGCCACGAGCACGGCGCCGGGGGGCGAATGGCCGAAGGCGCGAAACGACGCCCACAGGGCGCCGATATCGAAGCCCCAGTAGGCGACGGCGCCGAGCACAGACGGGTCCCGGCGCCTGACCATGCCCAGGGCGGCGCGTAACCCGGAATCGATCGTCCGCGGCAGCGTAGCCAGCCGAGCCCAGCGCTTGGCCGCCTTGCCCTTCGAGCGCTCGGCGCGCCGCTCCAGGAATTCCTCGGCGGGCTTGTGGAGATACAGCATCGACAGCGCGATGAGGATCACGACAGTGGCGATGCAGGCCGGGATCAGCGTCAGGCCCACCGGGTGAGGGCCGGAGAAGACGCCGAACCAGAGTCCGAATCCTGCGCCCGCCAGGGCAATGGCATAGAAGCCGTAGGTGAGGATCTCGTAGCACGCCATTCCATCCGCCACGTCTGCGCCGGAGTAACCCCACGACCGCAGGCTCCACACGGTCAGTGCGATTCCTCCGGCGCCCGCGGCGGCGAAGAGTTTGGTCGCGGCCGCGCCCGCGAGCCTGAGATCGAGTGTGCGTCGCCAGCCGATCGGAGTTCCGCGCGCGGCGAAGACGCCCTGAAAGGTCACCACGTCGCCCAGCATCGAGCACGCCTCCACGCCGACGCCGAGGAGCAGCCAGCCCACGTCTCCGGAGCGCAGGCGGCGAAGCGTGGGCCCGAGCCCCACGATCTTGGGCACGACGAAGTAGAAGAACCCGGCGGCGAGGAGCGCGGCCACCACCCCGCTGATCAGCCGCTTTCGGTTCCGGCGCCAGAACGAACGGGAGTCCCCCGCCGGGCGGGCATCGCTCGCGTCCCCGTCGGGCGTGCTCACCGCCTGGCCGGCCGGGCTGGCGCCCGAGCCGGCGCTCTCATCAGCGTCGGCGCGCGGGCGGGTCGTCCGCGACTCGGTCCCGGAACGCGTCACCCGCCCGCTGCCGCCGCCGAGGGCCTCGCGCCGGGCGGCGGGCCGTCGAAGACGTAAGCGGACTCGCCGAGCTCAGCGGCGTCCAGCCCTCGTTCCTCCTCGGCCCCGACGTGCACCGGGGTAACGAGGTCGACGAGCCGCAGCATCGCGTAGGTGAACACGAACGAGTACGCGGCGCAGCCAACCGCGGCCACGAGCTCCTTGGCGAAGAAGGCGCCGCCACCGTGGATCAGGCCCTGGGCGCCGGCCCGGTTGATCGCCGTGCTCGCGAACGCTCCCAAGAGAACGGTCCCGAGGAGTCCGCCGACGCCGTGGACGCCCCAGACGTCGAGCGCGTCGTCCCAGCCGAGCCGGTTCTTCAGGCGGATAGCGGAGTGGCAGACGACGGCGGCCGCGATCCCGATCACGGCGGCGGCGCAGATCGGTACGTAGCCCGCCGCCGGCGTGACGCAGGCCAGACCGGCGATCGCGCCTGTGAGCAGGCTGACGAAGTGGGGCTTCTTGGTCGTCTGCCACTCCATCAACAGCCACGCCGTCGCCGCGAATCCGGCTCCGAGCGTGGTGTTCAGGAAGGCCAGCGCGGCGATCCCGTCGACCTTGAGCTCGCTGCCCGCGTTGAAGCCGTACCACCCGAACCACAGCAACCCAGCGCCGAGCGCGATGAACGGGATGTTGTGCGCCGAGTCGACGAGCTTGCGGCGGCCGACGTAGAGAACCGAAGCGAGGGCGGCGAAGCCCGCGCTCGTGTGGACCACGATCCCGCCGGCGAAGTCGCGCACGCCCCAGTGCTCGAGCAGCCCGCCGCCCCAGACCATGTGGACGAACGGGTAATAGACGGCAAGCTGCCAGGCGATCAGGAAGAGCAGATACGCCCTGAAACGGACACGGTTCGCAAACGCCCCCGTGATAAGCGCCGGGGTGATGATCGCGAACATCAGCTGATAGACGATCAGGACGACGAGGGGAATCCGCGCCGGCGCGTACAGCGAATGCACCCCCACGTGGCGGAGCAGCGCGTAATGGAAGTTCCCGTACAGACCGTCGGCGCCGCCGCTGAAGGACAGCGAGTAGCCGACGAGCCACCACAGCACGGTCGTGATCGCCATCGAGGCGAAGCTCTGGACCATGATCGTCAGCGTGTTGGTTCGGCCGACGAGTCCGCCGTAGAAGAAGGCCAGTCCCGGCGTCATGATCATCACCAGCGCGGCCGCCAGGAGCATGAACGCCGTGTTGGCGCCGCTGAACATCACGACCCCAGCGTGGCCACGAGAATCGCCTTGATCGTGTGCAGGCGGTTCTCGGCCTGGTCAAAGACGATGCTCGCTGGTGACTCGAACACCTCGCCCGTCACCTCGAGGCCTCCGGTCATGCCGGTGTGCTCCATGATCTCGCGCCCGACCGCGGTGTTCATGTCGTGATAGGCGGGCAGGCAGTGCATGAACTTCACGCGCGGATTGCCGGTCTGCTCGAGCGCGGCACGGTTGACCTGATAGGGGGCGAGCAGCTTGACGCGCTCAGCCCACACGTCCTTGGGCTCGCCCATCGACACCCATACGTCGGTGTAGACGAAGTCCGTGCCGCGCAGCGCCTCGTCCCGGTCCTCGGTGAGGGTGGTCTTGGCGCCTGAGGCCTGGGCGCGTTGCTTGGCGAGCTCCTGTACCTCCGGTGGTGGCCAGAGCTCCTGCGGGGCGCAGATCCGGACGTCTGAGCCCATGATCGCCCCCATCACGAGCAGCGAACGCCCCATGTTGCTTCGGGCGTCCCCCATGTAGGTGTAGGTGAGACCGTCGAAGGGGTGGTGGCTTGACTCGTGCATGGTCAGGAAGTCGGCCAGCATCTGGGTCGGATGCCATTCATCCGTGAGCCCGTTGTAGACCGGCACCCCGGCGTGGGCAGCCAGCTCCTCGACGTCGCTCTGGGCCGAGCCCCGGAACTCGATCGCGTCGTACATGCGGCCGAGCACTCGCGCGGTGTCCGCGATCGACTCCTTGTGCCCGAGCTGCGAGCCCGTCGGGTCGAGGTAGGTGACATGCGCCCCCTGGTCGTAGGCCGCCACCTCGAACGCCGAGCGGGTCCGCGTCGAGGTCTTCTCGAAGATGAGCGCGATGTTCTTGCCGCGCAGCCGGGGAACCTCGGTCCCGGCGTACTTGACCGTCTTCAGCGCCGCGGAGAGGTCGAGCAGATGCGCGAGCTCGGAGGCGGTGAAGTCGATCTCCTTGAGAAGACTGCGGTTGCGCAGGTTGTACATGGCGCTCAGAACGCCGGATCTCGTTGGATCGGACAGCTCATGCAGTGAGACCCACCCCGGCCGCGACCGAGCTCAGATCCGGCGATCGTGATCACCTCGACCCCGGCCTTGCGTAGCCGGGTGTTGGTGTCAACGTTGCGGTCATAGGCGACGACCACACCGGGCTCGAGGCAAAGGAGATTGTTGCCGTCGTCCCACTGCTCGCGCTCGGAGCCGAACGGATCGCCGCCCGTGGAGATCGTCCGCATCTGATCGACGCCGAGCGCTTCGGCCAGGGCTTCGATGACCGTGCCCTGGAAGCGCTCCACGACCGGCAGCTCGGGCGCCTCGCCGGGACGGATCGACCAGACCCGGGCCCCGTCGACGACCTCCGGGAACAGTGTCACCGCATCGCGATCGACCATCGTCATCACGGTGTCGAGGTGCATGTAGTGCCGTGATCGCGGCAGCATCACCGCCAGGACGAGCCGCGCCGATCCAGCCTTGAAGAGCTCGCGCGCAATCATCGTCACGGACTGCGGGGCGGTGCGCTCGCCCATCCCGATCATGACGGCGCCGTGGCCGATCGGCATGACGTCGCCGCCCTCAACCGTCGCGCGGCCCCAGTCCTGCTCGACGCCGCCATGCCAGACCTTGACCGGGCCCCGCTCGTTGAACAGGGGATGCCAGCGGTAGATCGCTTCCATGAACACGGTCTCCGGCCGGCGGGCGGCCTTGGCCATCGGGTTCAACGTGACGCCGTCGTAGATCCAGCACGAGGGATCACGCTGAAACAGGAAGTTCGGGAGTGGTGGCAGGAGCATGTCGCTCGCGTCGCTCGCCTCATAGGTGAGGCCCTCGCCCTGCTCGAGATCACGCTTGGTGATCCCGCCGATCAGGCGCTCGGCCAGCTCGTCGGGGGAAGCACTCTCGCCCCACTCGCGGCCTGACCGGGCGAGATACACACCCACATGACGCTCGTCCAGGACTCTGTCGAGCACCCAGTCGCGGGCCTCGCGCAGGGCCAGCACGTCGGTCAGCAGCCGCTCGACGTAGAGGACGGTGACTCCGCGGTCGCGCATGACCGAGACGAACGCGTCGTGCTCTTCCTTCGCCCGCTTGACCCAGATCACGTCGTCGAACAGCAGCTCCTCCGCGTTGGTGGGCGTGAGTCGCGTGTGCTCGAGACCGGGGCGGTGCACGATCACCTTGCGGAGCGTCCCGACCTCCGATTCGACCGACAATGACGCCGCTCGTTCAAGCTGCTCGGTCATGGCTGGCCTTCCTTTGTTCATAGTTGGGCGCGGCAAGCTCGGGCAGCACCTGCGTGCCACCATGGCCGCCGAGCAGTTGGTCGATCTGGTCGAGGCTCCCGATCACGCCGCGCCCGCCGGTCCGCTCGACGAAGCGGCAAACCGCCTCGACCTTCGGGCCCATCGAGCCGGCGGCGAAGTCCTGGCCGCGAAGCTCGGCTGGCGTAGTCTGGCCGATCGCCCGCTGGGTTGGGGCGCCGTAGTCCACATAGACGGCGTCGACGTCGGTGGCCAGCACCAGGGCGTCGACGCCCAGGTCGATGGCCAGCAGCGCCGAGGCAAGATCCTTGTCGATCACGGCCTCGACCCCCCGCTGCCCGCCGTCAGCCTCCTCGACGACGGGGATCCCGCCGCCGCCCGTGCAGACGACGAGAAACCCGGCTTCGGCCAGGCGCTCGATCGCGCGCAGCTGAACGATCCGCTGCGGCTCCGGCGAGGGCACGACGCGGCGCCAGCTGCTCCCGTCAGGCTTGACCGTCCACCCGTGCTGCTGCGCCAGGGCCTCGGCGTCGGCTTCGGAATAGACCGGACCGATGAACTTCGACGGGGCTGAGAACGCGGGATCATTCGCGTCCACCACGACCCGCGTGAGCACCGCCACCGTGTCCTGGTCGGCGATCGCGTTGTCGAGCTCGAGCTCGAGCACGTAGCCGATCTGCCCCTCGGTCTCCGAGCCGAGGACATCGAGGGGGTAGGGAGCGGTCTCGGTATAGGCATCGCTCATCAGCGCCAGCAGTCCGACCTGGGGGCCATTGCCGTGGGTCACGATCAGCTGGTACTCAGGGGCGACGCCGGCGAGTTGCTGAGCCGCCGCCCGTGCCGCACGGGCCTGGCTCTCGGCCTCGAGCGGCTCACCGCGGCGGAGCAGCGCGTTGCCGCCCAGGGCCACGACCGCCCGCGGACGCCGGCCGCCGGTGGAGGCCGGGCCCGCCATCTCAATCACGGTAGGCCGGGACCGCGCCCGGCTCCGACATCCGCTTGCGCTGATGGCGGTAGACCGGGATCCCGAACAGGAACGCGACGATGGTCAGGAAGTACGGACCCCAGTAGACCCAGAAGCTGTGCCCGGTGTCTCGTGAGTAGACGATGAACAACACCGAGAAGACCAGCGACAGGACGGCGACGATCAGGTCGCGGACGAACCGCGGCGTCTCCATCTGCTTCTGGTCGGCGATGCGCCACTTGATCTGGGCGGCGGCCGAGAACCCGTACGGGACCGCAGCCGTGATCCCGGTCATCAGGATCAGGGTCGTGAAGACGGTCTGACCGTTGGACCCCAGGTAGTTGATGATCATCGCGATCGAGGCCAGTGCCGTTGAGACGACGATGCCGAACGCGGGCATCCCGCGTGAGTTCAAGCGCTTGAAGTGCTCCGGGAACACCCCGTCCTGCGCCGCGGCGCGGGGCATCTCGGCCGTCACCATCGTCCAGCCGTTCAGTGCGCCGATGCCCGAGATGATCACCACGACCGCCATCACGTTGCCCCAGAAGGTGCCGCCGAACATCGCGTTGACCGCAGTTGAGAACGGCGCCGTCGAGTTCTGAAGGACGTGGTCGGAGAGGATCCCGAACACGGCGATCAGCGATAGGACGTATACGACCGCGGTTGCCGCCGTGCCGAGCAACGTGGCGCGAGGGATATTGCGATCGGGATCGCGGACGTTCTTCGCGGCCACGGCTGCGGTTTCCACGCCCAGGTAGCTGAACAGAGCGATCGCCATCCCGCTGCCGATCGCGCTGATGTCACTGTGGCCGCTGACGTTCCACGGGTGGAAGTTGGCGCTCTTGATGTAGAAGAGCCCCACGATCGACATGAAGGCGAGCCCCGCGAACTTCGTGATCGTGGTCGTGAGCTGGAACCAGCCCATGTTCTTGATGCCGCTGAGGTTGATCGCAGCGGGGATCCAGAGCCCGGCGAGGACCAGCAGGACCGACCAGATCTTGGTCTGGCCCTTGTTGATGAACACCTCGACGTAGAGGACCCAACCCACGGCGATGGCGGCGTTCCCTGCCCAGGCGGTGATCCAGTAGGACCACGCGTTCGCGAAGCCGAGCCCGTTCCCGAACGCCACGCGGGCGTAGGCGTAAGGTCCGCCGTCGGCCGGCATCCGGCGTGACAGGGAGGCGAACAACCGCGCCAGCGCCAGCGCGCCGACCGTGGTCAGCCCCATCGAGACGAGCGTGATCGGCCCGTAGGGCGCCAGCGAGGCCGGCAGGTTGAAGATCCCAACCCCGACGATGCTCCCGATGACGAGCGCCGTGGCGCCGAGCAGGCTCAGGCGGTTGTCGGAGGTCGCTGACGGCTTGGCTTCGGCGGCGGGGGCCCGGTCGGGGCCTCGTCGCCGCTCGGCCCGACGCCTCGTGCGGGCGGTTTGCGTGGTCTGTTTGTCATTCAGAATTCGCATGTCTGCAGGCTCGTTGGTGACCGGATGAGGGGTCATCACGCGTTTAAGGTGATTCGCCTTCAGCAAAGCCGCACCCGCCCTGCGGCTTGCTACCTACCTGACTTCGAGCTTGTCGACGACCCCGCGGGCGCCGGCAACGTCGGCGGCGTCCTGGACTGCTGCCGCTCGCTCGGATTCGTGCCGCACATAGCCGCTCAGCGTGAGCCACCCGCGCGATGCCTTGACGTGGATGTGACTTGACCGGACCCGCACGTCGTCGCTCACCCGCTGCATCGCCGCGGCGGTGAGCTCATCGTCGGTCCGCCGCTGTCCGATCGGGGGATGAACCCTCAGGCGATCGGCGATCACCTCGAAGACCCCATCCACCTCCTTCGCGTCGTGGATCGCGGCCAGCCGCTCGGGCAAGCTGGCGACGGCGCCGCTCAGCACCACGGTTCCTATCTGATCCGCCGACACCGCGATCAGTCCCGGGGCATGAACCCGCGGATCGCTCCGCAGCGCGGCTTGCACAGCCTGCTCGATACGGCCGTTTGTCAACATCGGCAGAGCTCCCGTTGTTAGGAGGTGTTGCCCGGAGCCTCGCCGCTTGAGGGGTGACCGCGCATCACCCAGTTCGCGTGATCGCCGTCGCGGGCGGGCCTTGGCCGGCAGTCGCCGGCGCTCACGCGCCCCAATCACGCAGTTCGCGTGATGCCGGCTCACCCGCGCGCAGGGCATCGTGGCCTGAAAAGCGGGCTCCTCCCGCACGTCCCCTGAAGGAGGGTCGATGGCCGACAACAACGCAGTTCTCTACGCCGCCGTCTACAACGAGGTCGAAGGCGCGCTCTCCGACCTCGAAGCCTTCCAGCGGCTCCACAAGGATGAAATGCTCGGCAAGTACGACGCCGCCGTGATCGATAACGAGGACGGTAAGCCGCACATCGTCAAGCGGGCCGATAGCCCGGCCATCCGGGTGATTCCCGAATGGGTGGGGTCGGGAACCCTGCGTCGGAAAGAGCTCCATGACGCCGCCCAGGCGCTCGCCCCAGGCCAGGCTGAGCTCATCGTCGTTGGCGACCCGACGCTCGAGCAGGGCTTCGAGCGGGCGGTGACGCGGTCGGCTAAAACCGCCAAGCGTGATCTGAACGCCGCCATCGACGAGCTGGAGGCGGAGCTCACGCACGCCGCGAAGTCGTAGCGACTTCGCTGCGCCTGCGGAGGCCGAGCTCGATCGTCAGCCGGAGGGCTGCGGATCGGGCTCGGCCTCGTCGGCGTAGTCCTCGTCGGCCGCGGCGTCGCCCGAGTCGTGCTCACCGGGCTCGGCTTCGTCGAGCGAGGATCCGGAAACGTTGGCCCGAGCCGCCCACCAGTCCCGCAGGATGATCTGAATCGCCGCCGCCGCCGGAATGGCCAGCAGCACCCCCAGGATCCCCAATAGCTCGGCGCCGACCAGCAGGCTGACGATGGTCACGATCGGGTTCATGTTCATCGTCCGGCCGTAGACATGCGGCTGGATGATGTAGTCCTCGATCCGCTGCCAGACGATGATGAAGACGATCCACACGATCGTGGCGGTGGGGAAGTCGACCGGCAGGGTCGCGACGGCGACGACGATCGCGCCCAGCGTGGCGCCGATCAGCGGTATGAAGTCGAAGAACCCGACGATCAGCCCCAGTGCGAGCGCGTAGGGGACGCCGAGAATCGTGAGGACGATCCACGTTGCGACTGTCGCGGTGACGCTGATGACGATGTTGCCGAGCGTGTACTGGGCGACCGAGTCCTTGATGTCGATTAGCACCTTGCGGTAGCGCTCCTGACGCTCGCCGGTCAGGGTCAGCCCGAGCTCGGCGTACTGCCGCCCGTGGAGGACGAGCAGGAAGGTGATCGACAGCACCGCCAGCAGCTGGGTGATGAAGGCCGCGGCGCCGACCGTCACGTCCTTCAGGGGTCCGGCCAGCTTGGCCAGCTCCTCAGGCAGGTTGCGGGCATCCCGGACCAGCTTGGCCGAGATGTGGTACCGGTTATCGAAGCGCCTGATCGTTGCGTTTTGGCGGAGCTGATGCGCGTAATGCGGAGCGTTCCGGGACAGGCTCTGGAGCTCCTTGACCAGGCTGGGAATCACGACATACGCGATGACCAGCACGAGCAGCATGAGGACCAGGTAGACCGCGAGGATGACCAGAGACCGGCGCGCGCGGGTCCGCTGCGCCACCGCGTCCACCACAGGGAACAGGGCGAAGGCGAAGAACAGGCTGATTGCGAGCAGCTGGATGACGCCCCGGAGCCGCCAAACCAGGTACAGCCCGAGGCCGGTCGTCGCGAGAATGAAGACGATCCGGACGACCCCACTGACCGGCGGGGCCGAAAGGCGAACGCGCAACGGGCCGCGACCGTTGTCCGAGCTCGGCGCCCGGTACGGGGCGGTGGAGGTAGGCGAGTTGCGAACGCTCATGACTTGGCGCCCAGCCCGTAATCGCGATCGGGCCGGGCCCGGCGGATGCCGGACCCGGCCTTCTCGCGACCCCGACTATCCGGAGAAAGGCCGCTTCAGCCTTTGTCCGAACTCGCGGATCTGGAAAGCTCGCACGATGGCGACGACGCCGTTCATCATCGCCCAGATGCCGGCGAAGACCAGCAGCGTGTAGGCCCTCTGGACGAACAGCTTGTCGCTGATCCAGAAGGCGAGCACCGTCATGAGGATGCCGCTGATCAGCGTCATCCACCACAGGCTGTTGATCATCCGCTCGGCGAACGCCTGCACCATCCACTGGATGCCGATCACGAGGAACACGAACCCGAGGATGTCGGCGAAGCCGACGAACGTCTTCGTGGGGTGAATCAGTGCGACGATGCCCCCGGCCGTGAGTAGCAACCCGAAGATCACCCACAGCCACCGGGCGCGACGATCGAGCGCCGCGAGCAGGAAGTCCTCGGCGGCGAAGACCAGGAACATCAGTCCCGTGAGGATCCCGACCGTCGTGACGGAGGCGTGGTTGAACTTCAGAACGACGAGCGCAATCGCCACCCAAAAGACGCCGACGAGTAGCTCGACCCACCAGTAGGAGGCGACTCGTTCGAGCACCGGGCCGAACCCGAAGTCGGCCAGCGATCTCTGGCTGCTCGGCGGGCCGTGCAAGCTGCGAAACGCCTGCCTTACCTCGTCGGCCGCGTCGGAGCCGCCGTCGGGCTTATCGCGTAAGCCCTGTGGCGTTTCGTTTTCTCGGGAGGACATGTGTCTTCCTTTCTTTAGTTCGTTGAGGCCTGGTCACGCCGGCGTGGCCACCGGCGCCTCGGCCGCGGCGGTGGGTCGTCGGATCCCGGCCACGGCGTAGGCGTCGGCCTCCTCGAGCGTCTCGCGCTCGAGCAGCGCCTGGGCGAGTGCCTCGAGCTGCTCGCGATGCTCGGCCAGCAACCGCTTGGCCTCCTCGGCGCTCTCGGAGATGATTCGCGTGACCTCCTCATCGATCAGCTCGAGCGTGTGCTGGGAGAGCTCTCCTGCGGGCATGTAGCCGTCGCCCGCCGAGCGCGGAAACGCGGAGATCGGCCCCAGCTCGTCGGACATGCCCCAGCGCCCGACCATCTGCCGGGCGATCGAGGTTGCCTGCTCGAGGTCGTTCTCAGGCCCAGTAGTGGTCTCGCCGTAAATGAGGATCTCGGCCGCTCTGCCCCCGAGCATCCCGACCAGACGTCCCTTCAGATAGCTCTCGCCGTAGCCGTAGCGATCGCTGTCCGGGCTCTGGTAGGTGACGCCAAGCGCCTGTCCGCGCGGGATGATCGTGATCTTCCGGACCGGGTCGGCGCCCGGCTCGAGCATCCCGAGGAGGGCGTGGCCAGACTCGTGATAGGCCGTCCGGCGACGCTCCTCATCGGAGATGACGACGCGTCGGGCGGCACCCAGGGTGACCCGCTCCAGCGCGTCACTCCAGTCCTCACGGGAGACGCTCTGCTCCCCTCGCCGCGCGGCACCGAGCGCCGCCTCGTTGACGAGGTTCTTCAGATCGGCGCCGACCATTCCGGGCGTCGTCGCGGCGACCGCTTCGAGGTCCGAGGGGTCTTTCAGCGGCACGTTGCGGGTATGGACCTGGAGGATCTTCAACCTGCCCTCCTGATCAGGCGCGTTGACGGTGATCCGGCGGTCGAACCTGCCCGGCCGAAGCAGCGCCGAGTCGAGCACCTCGGGACGGTTGGTCGCCGCGAGCACAATCACGCCCTCGCTCCCGCTGAATCCGTCCATCTCGGTCAGGATCTGATTCAGCGTCTGCTCACGCTCATCGTTGGCGCCGCTCGTGTTTCCCGAGCTGCGAGAGCGCCCGATGGCGTCGAGCTCGTCGATGAAGATGATCGACGGAGCGTCGGCCTTTGCTTGGTCGAAGAGGTCGCGGACCCGGCTCGCGCCGACGCCGACGATCATCTCGACGAACTCCGAGGCGGAGATCGAGTAGAAGGGCACGTCGGCTTCGCCCGCGACGGCCCGGGCCAGGAGGGTCTTGCCCGTGCCGGGCTGACCGCTGAGGAGCACGCCGTGCGGGATCTCGGCGCCGAGTTTCGTGTAACGACCCGGCTGCTTGAGGAAGTCGACGACCTCCTCGAGGTCATCCTTGGCCTCGTCGATGCCGGCGACGTCCGCGAAGGTCGTCCGCTGCTTCGTGGCCTCGTACTTGTGCGCCTTCGACTGACCCATGCCGAACATGCCGCTGGTCATGCCGCTGGCGCCACCCATCTGGCCCCAATAGCGCTTGATGATGTAGACCCAGAAGCCGAGCAGCAGAAGCGTCGGGAGCACGCCGCCAAGGAACACCAGCAGCGGGTCGGACCCGGACTGGATCGGCCTGGCGGTGACCGTCGCGCCCTCCTTCTGGAGCGCGCCGAGCAGGTTGTCAGAGGCGAACGTCGGCCGGTTGGTCTGGAAGTACGCCGTGGTCGTCGTGCTCTTCTGCGAGCCTGAGGTGGTGGCCGCGCCGGTCGGATACGTGACCGCGCGGCGGAACGTGCCCTGAATCGCCGAGCCCTGGGCCGTCACCGAGGCGACGTTGCCCTGCTGGATCTGCTGGGTGAAGTAGGTGTAGGGCACCGTCACGCGGGCGGGGACGGATGGCTGGTAGGCCAGCACGAAGATCCAGTCGAGGGCCAACAGGATGGCCAGAGCGACCCACAGGCTGGGGCGCTGGGGGGGTGTCCGTCCAGCGGTGCCGTCCTCGGGCTCGCGAGCTCCCTCGATGCGCCAAAGCGGTCGATCGTCCTCGCGCTGGGAGCGGCTGTTGTCCGGGGCTGCTCGTTCGGCGGTGCTGGACTCGCTGCGCTCGGACTGCGGCGGCGAGTCAGTGGCTGTCTGCGACATTGCTCATCCTCCGGGAGTTGGGGTCGGAGCGGAGCCTGTACGCCATTCGGGTGAGGCGTCGTCACGCATTTCGCGTGATTGGCTGGGGCTTGCCACGCGTCGCTTTGGAGGTGGTGCGTGGCGCTGTGGAGGTGGTGCGTGGCGCTTTGGAGGTGGTGGGTAGCGAGTTGGGGTCGCTAATCGATCCCTACCCGCCACACGCTCGCTCCGAAGGTGGTGCGTGGCGAGTTGGGGTCGCTATTCGATCGCTACCCGCCACGCGCTCGCTCCGAAGGTGGTGCGTGGCGAGTTGGGGTCGCTATTCGATCCCTACCCGCCACGCGCTCGCTCTGGAGGTGGTGCGTGGCGAGTTAGTGAAGGCCGTCTCGGCGAGGGTGACGCGGCCAGGGGGCGGGTAATCACGCAAATCGCGTGATGACGCCTCACCGCCTGCGCCCTCAGGCTTGTGTGCAGACCCCGCTAGCTACCTGAGGAGAACTCCATGTCCGACGACCAGGCGATCATCGACGCAGTGCGCGACCGGATCGCGCAGGACTCACACATCCCGCACCCCACCGAGATCGCGGTGGCATCCCAGATGGGCACGGTGACGCTGCGCGGGAGCGTCGGAAGCTTTCGCCAGCGCCGGGCGGCCATCGATGCCGCCAAGACCGTGAGGGGCGTGCGGGGCGTCGAGGATGAGCTCCGCGTCGACCTGCTCGACCACTGGGACGACGATCAACTCCGTGGGGTGGCCATCCAAGCCCTGATCGAGGACCGGGACGTGCCTGACGATCGAATCGAGGTCAGCGTCAGCGCGGCCTGGCTGACCCTCAAGGGCGAGGTCAAGCACCAGGCGCAGAGCAACGCTGCTTTTGAGGCCGTCTCCGGGATCCCGGGCGTGGGCGGGATCACCAACAAGATCGCGGTCATCACGGCCGGCATCGACGGCTGACGGAGAGCGCGTCGGCCGCGCCGACACGCGGCGCGGCCGAGCGGCCGTTTCAGAGCGCGTTGACCCGGATCTCGTTGGTGACGTCGACCACGCCGTACAGGCGTGCCACGTCCTCATAGGCGGCGTTGCTCTGGTACTGGTGCCGGACGTCACCGATCAGGGTCACCCAACCGTTGTGCACGTTGACATCGATCGAGTCCGCCGGCACATCGGTGTCCCACATCAAGGTCTGGAGGGCGGCCCCGCGGATCTCGTGATCCTCGCGCCGGTCGCGGCCCATGAGATCCACCTTCAGCCGGTTGTCGACCTCGTAGACGCCCTCAAGCTTGCGTGCGTCCTCTTCGGCGGCGCGGCGCTGGGAGAAGCTTTCGACAGTTCCGCGCAGCGTCACGATCCCGCGCTCAGCCTCGACAGCGATCAGACCGGCATCTGGAATTCGCGGGTCCCGGCTCAGGCTCGCGATGATGGTGTCGGAAATGGAAAGGTCAGTTGTCACGGTCGCTCCTTGTTCAGCGGTGTAGGTGGGAAAGTGTCTGGCTGCCGCGGGTGAGCGGGCATCATGCGGTCTGCGTGATTCCTACGCGCGGCGCGGGGTGAGGACGCCGATGGCGCCCTGGACCTCCTCGAACTCCCCAGGCAGGTCCCCGTCGAGCTCCCCGTCCACAGCCAGGCCGAGCGGCTGCTCGCCCTCGACCGCAAGTCGCTCCACGTGCATGGCGCGTACGCCGGCGACCTGCCGCTTCACCCCGAGCAGCAGGAAGAGACCCGCGCGCAGGATCTTCCCCGGCGGCACGTCCTCCACCGCGAGCACGTCGAGGCGGTGGTCGTCTCCGTAGGGACTGCGCACGTTCAGCCCCAGCGCGCCCCCGATCACGGGCGCGCTGATCACCGAGAGCTGCAGCAGCTGCAGCTCGTCGGCGACGCCGTCG
The DNA here is from genome assembly GCA_035308915.1 of Solirubrobacteraceae bacterium. Classification (GTDB taxonomy): domain Bacteria; phylum Actinomycetota; class Thermoleophilia; order Solirubrobacterales; family Solirubrobacteraceae; genus Palsa-465. The sequence continues at coordinate 27,959 of DATGFT010000081.1, read as the reverse complement.
TGCCGCAGGACGCAGCTGAACGGAGCGCGTTCCCGGAATGCGTAGACCGACGCCACGAGGTAGGTGAGGCGCCCGAGGCGTGCGCGCACCGACGCGCGAGTGGCCAGCTTGGCGAAGTCGACGTTGAGTCCGACGGTGGCGGCGTGGGCGAAGTAGGTCGGGCTCTGGCCGTCACGGGTCAGCCGGCCGAGGTCGACGCTGGCCACCTCCCCCGTGGCTATCGTCTTGGCGGCCCGGCGCGCGCTGAGTGGGATCCCGAGGGAACGGGCGAAGTCGTTCCCGGTGCCCAGGGGAAGGATCCCGAGGGGGTTCTCGGCGCCGACGAGATGACCGGCCACCGCACCCACGGTCCCGTCGCCACCCGCCGCGATCACGAGACAGTGGTCAGTCCCCGCGCTCCGCAGCACCTGCGGCAGACGATCGACGTCCTGAATCGGAAGTTGCTCGGCCACCTGGATTCCGTAACGCTCGAGGTAGCGGCGCGCGCGTCCCAGCCGGCGGCTGCGGCCGGAATGGGGGCTGTAGACCAGCACGGCATTTGAAGATCCGTCCTCGTCCGGTGATTCAGCTGCGCGCTCGTTCCTGACGCGGCTCGCGACGCTTCGCGTGCTCGCTCCCACAGCGGCGCCGAACGCGGCTCCGGCGAGCACGTCGCTGGGGTAGTGCATCCCCAGGTACACCCGTGAACAGGCCACGGCGCCCGCCAGTGGCAGGAGGACAACCCCCGCCTCGGGTACCTCGCGGGTGGCGGCGACCGCGAACGCCAACGCTGAAGCGGCATGGCCCGATGGAAACGAGCTCGTGACCGGCATCCGCCGAAGCCAGCGGTGGGGGGTGGGCCGACGGCGGGCGATGATCAGCTTCAGTGGTCCGTTCACCATCGCCGAGGTGAACATGAGCGCGCACAGGCCGTAGCCCGCCGCTCGCCGGCCGCGCCTACCGCCGAAGGCCGCGCCGGCGACGGCGAGCACGATCCACAGGACCGAGTGGTCCGCGGCCTCTGTGAGCTTCACCAGCGCTTGGTCAACCACGCGAGGTTGTGGCCGGGTCCAGCGGCGTTGCAGCCGGCGGTCGACAGCGCGCGCGCGGCGTCGCAGACGCTGCCAGGCGCTGTCGCGCCGGCCTGTCGTGACGTGAGCTCTCGTCCGCAGCTCGCGCAACCGGAGCCTCGTTTCAGTGACGAGTCTTCTCTGCTGCGCGCTGGCGGGCCTGGGTGATCCGCTCACGTGCCTCTTCGCCATGTTCGGCGGCGAGCGCCTTCGCCTTCTGGGCGCTCTTCTCGAGCTTGGCCCTTTCCTTCGCCGCGGCGGTCTTGGCCCGCTCGGCGGCGTCCTTCAACTTGCCGGACTTCGCCATGAGTGCTCCTTTCGCTCGTTTGATCGAGAGCGGATAGGTCACTTCCGGGGCAGGTGAGTGGTCATCACGCGATTCGGGTGATTGAGCCGGCCGGATCATCCGAAATGCGTGACGACGGATCAGCCTGCCTCCGATCAGGCTTTCGACGATGAGCGCTCAACGCAGCTCGGCTCGCGATCCCGCCCCTGCCTCCGCGCAGAATGGCTGGGAACGGTTCTTCTGGCTCGTGTTCAACCGGTCATCGATTCCGATGTCGCTCTTCGATGACCGGCGTGTCGGGGTCGCGTTCAACCAGGCCGCGTGCAACTACATCGGGCGCCCGCGCGCGGAGCTCGTGGGCCGCAGGATCGACGCTGACGTCGCGCCGCAGGCGTTACATCTCTTCCGGGAGGCGTGGCAGCGCCTGATCGAATTCGGTGACTGGATCGGGAACGTTGGTCTCGTTCGCTCCGACGGCACCCTGCTGAAGCCGGAGCTCGCGGCGCGCGCCACGATGATCGATGGGCGTCGCCTTGTGCTGAGCGTGATGCTGAGCGACGAGCCATGGCTCGCCGACATCGACGAAACCCACGGTGAGCTAACGGCGCGGGAGCAAGCAGTGGTTCGTCTGCTCGCGCTCGGCCTGACGAGCCCTGAGATCGCGGACCGGCTGTCGATATCCGTCTCAACCGTTCGCACGCATGTCCGTAACGCGATGCTCAAGACGGGTACGAAGACACGCGCTCAGCTGGTTGCCGTGGCGCTCGCGGATCGACGGATCCAGGACGCGTCCGAGTAGTGTCGGGCGACGGACGAGAGCTCGGTCGGGCGAGGCCCACCCACGCGCGCGGGCCAGGCGTCGTGCGCTGTCCGCGCTGCGGGCTCAGCATCGGGCCGAGGACGAGCTGGCTCGCGGTCGAACACTGCCCCCGCTGCCTGGCGCAGGCCCAGCTCGCGGTGACGATGGTCGCGGCCGACGGCGGGCGCGACGAGGGCCGTCGCCGATGAACGGAGAGGTACGCGGTCGCACGACGATCCTGCACCGATGGCTGCTACCGCCGCAGAGCCAGGAGTCGGTCAATCCCGCGCTGATTCGGCATGCACGCGAGCGCGGCGAGTACTCGCAGAATCAGCTCGCGGACAAGATCACCGCCTTCGCGGGCTCGATGGCGTTCGTCTACATCCACTTGCTGTGGTTCGGCTGCTGGATCGGCTTTGGGGTGGAGAGATACCCGTTTGGTCTGCTCACGATGATCGTCTCGCTGGAAGCGATCTTCCTCTCCACCTTCGTCCTGATCAGCCAGAACCGCGCCGACGCCAAGCGCCAGGTCATGGCCGATCAGCAGTGGGCTACGGTGCAGGTCGAGGAGGAGCAGAACGAGAAGCTGATCGACCTCTCCGAACAGATGCTCAAGCTCATGCAGGAGGTCCGAAGCTTCGCCGAGGTCGCCCAGCAGGATCACGAGCAGAACGAGGAACTGCTGGCCCTGTCACGGCAGACACTCGCGCTGGCTCAGGGGCTGCAGAGCTCCGACCCCGGCGGAACGGACGGCCGCGGGTAGGCCGTTCGCCCACGTGCAGCTCCTGGGCCGAGGAAGTCGCTCACGGCGCCGCCGCCCGGCGCTGTCGCGCCGGGCGGCATGCGCCGCATACAGCTAGCTGGCCGAGTAGGTGACCGTCAGCGTCGTGAACGCGAAGCTCGGGACGATGCAGCGGTGGACCTTTTTGAACGTCGGTCTCGTGCCCGGCGTGGGCCGGCCGACGATCTGATGGAGCGTGCCGCAGAACTTGTTCGGTCCGAACGGTCCGGGGAATCCGCCTGGCCCTCCGGGCCCGTAGAAGCCGTTGTTCTGGGCGTCTGAAACCGAAAGCACATTGCCCAGGGTGAGCCCGACCCCCTGCGCGTACTGGAGCGCGTACTGGTGCGCTTCGGCGAGTGCGCTTCCGATCGCCGCTTGACGCGCCACGTCATAGGCAGCGGCGATCGACGAGTTGCTGTGACGGTTCGTCGGATGCACTCGCGCCTGCCCTGTGCCGGTGGCCGTCACCGTCTTTGTGTCCGTCTGCGACTGAGCAACCGCGGGTGCGGCTGCAAACAACGAAGCCGCGACCGCCGCGGCCACTGCTGAACGTCCTGACATGTGGATCTCCTAAGCCCGAACGGCCCTTCCGAGAGGCCGCTTCCAGGATCAAGCCTGGCAGGAAAACGTGACTAGTCAAGACGCGCAGTCCGGTTTGCGACGTCAGCGCTAGGACCAGGCTCATCGGGTATGAAGAGGGTGATGACAGCCCCTGAGCTTCCGAGCGTCGCCGCGCCGGGCCTGCGGCATCGGGACGTCTGGGCCAACGGCGTGCGTCTCCATGTCGCGGAGGCGGGGGCCGGGCCGCCGCTGCTCTTGCTTCATGGCTGGCCGCAGCACTGGTGGTCATGGCGGGAGCTGATCCCACGCCTGGCTCAGGAGCACCGCGTGCTCGTGCCCGACCTGCGGGGGTGGGGCTGGTCAGATGCGCCGCCCGGCGATTACGCGAAGGCGACGTTCGCGGCTGACGTGCTCGCGCTGCTGGACGAAGAGGGGATCGAGTGCGTGACGTTGATCGGCCACGACTGGGGCGCCTTCAGTGGGTTCCTGCTGGCGTTGGAGCACCCCGAGCGGGTGGAGCGGATGGTGGCGCTCGACATCGTCCCCCCGTGGACCACGCGGCCCAGCCTTCGTCACCTGGCAGTTCCCCTCCTGGTCTCCTACCAGGTGCTGGTTGCCACGCCCGTCGTGGGGACCGCCGTGATGACCAAGAGCAACGCCTTCGTCAGGACGATGATCCGCGGCGGGAGCCGCCTGCGGCGCTGGACCGATGCCGAGCTCGACGTCTACGCCGATGTCCTGCGGGATCCGGCTCGCGCCCGCGCCAGCTCGGCCTGCTACCGCACCTTCCTGACGCGTGAGCTGGCCGGGCTCGCCGGGCGCCACCACCCCGGGGACCTGCGGGTCCCGACGCTGCTCGTGATGGGCTCCGCGAGCCCCATTCACCGGGTCCTCAACCCCCAGCCGGGACCGAACCTCCGCCTCGAGACAATCAACGGCGCCGGCCACTTCCTGCCCGAGGAGGCACCGGAGCAGGTGCTCGAGCTGGCCGTGGCGTTCCTCGGTTAGCGAACCCGGGTCCGCAAACCCTAGGGTCGGATCCTGGTGCGAAGGCCTCCCCTCCAGGGGTAGCTTGCGGTTCAGGACGGGCTTCGCCGTCAAGGGATGCTGATTCGCGAAGGAGGTGAGGGCTAGGTGAGCAGGGCACTCAGGCTCGTGGGGCGCCCGGTCGTGCGTGTGGCAGACGGCCTGCGGCATAACCGGGACCGGCGACGGCACATCCGGCAGTTCCAGCGCGTGACGCGCGTAGTAGTGCGGGACGAATAGCGTCGCCGGGCATCGACGGGGCTCGCCGCGAAGCGCGCCCCGTCTGCTACCTAATGGTCACTACCCCGCCGCTTTCCAATCTTTCAGTTCCCCAACCGCCCGATCGTCATCGCGGCGTTGGCTCGCGCTGTGGCTGGGCTGGGGGACCGGCGGCGGGTTCCCGCCGCGCGGTTACTCTCTGACGCTGCCCTGGTCGTCTGGGCGCTCGAGGAGGTGGTAAGCGGTGCCAACTGGTTCCGTCGCCTGCTCGGGGTCGGCGGCGGAGGCTATGCGCTCAGCGACCTGCTCGGGCAAATTCGCTTGAGGCGTGGGCGAGCATCCGTGCCGTAATCGCGCTCGCCAGTCGCAGCTGCGAATCCACCGGCAGTGAGATCGGCGCCTCGAGGCGCGGCCTAGCCGCCTCGGCCAACTCGGGGCGCCGGGCGGCGGCGATGGCGCAGCAGATTCGCGAGGCCTCACGTACGACCTCGGGTTCGACGCTCCAGATGGCCTCGAAGCGCCGCATCCGATCCGGCGGCGTCGTGCTCTGGGGCGGCTCCCACCCGGTCAGGCAGACAGCGAAGTCCGGTCCCTCGCATACCAGCGCCCACTCACGGTTCAGCGGGTGGTCGCGAGCCACCGGCACCTCCACCGGAGCTTCCCGCGGCGACTTGAGGCGCGCGAAATCAGCGAAGGCAACCGCCACCGTGGCCGTCCGAGCGAGCTCACGCCAGCGACGCTCGGCCTTCCGGTAGAACCGCTCGCGTTGGAAGGAGCCGAACACCATCAACCGCTCGGCCCGGGCCAGCGCCTCGTCCTCGATGGCGTGAGTCAGGGCCAGCATCATCGGCTTGACGAGCACGCGCGGCTCGAGATCGGGGCGCCGGCGTCGAAGCGCGGCGTAGACGGAGACGGCCGGCTCTGAAGCTTCGCTCCGGGCCTGCTCGATCGCCACCGGCAGCGTCAGCCCGGCGGCTCGCTTGGCGGCCACGGCCCGGATCAGCTCGACCTCGTGCTCGCTGTAGCGGCGATGACCGCTGGCCAGTCGCTCCGGTGTCGGAAAGCCGTAGCGACGCTCCCACATCCGCAGCGTGGCCTCGGCGACGCCGGTCCGCTCCACGGTCTCGCCGATTCCCAATCCGGTCTGCGCTGCCTTCATGAACAGAGTGTAAAAGTTTTTCGCTATATCTGTTCGGGTATGGTCTGGACCGTGCAACCGGCCAGCGCGATCGACACCATGCTCGACCGCACGATCGCGCTTGGCTATGGCGATATCGGCCTGCAGGTTCGCCGCCATCTTCCCGGCTGGCCGCCTGATCCGCCACGCATGGACGGAAAGGTGGTCGTGGTGACCGGGGCCGCGTCGGGCATCGGGCTCGCCGCGTGTCTCGGCTTCGCTGCGCTTGGCGCGAGCGTCCGCGCGGTGGCTCGCGACGAGTTGCGCGCGGAGGAAGCGGTGAGGCAGATCCGTGAGGCCGTGCCCGCAGCCGACGCGCAGGGCCTGGGATGTGACGTGGCGAGCCTGCGAAACCTCCGAGCGCTCGCCGAGCGTCTTGGCGCCGAGGATCACGTCGACGTCCTCGTCAACAACGCCGGGACGATGCCCGACCAACGCGTGCGATCGGCGGACGGCCACGAGCTGATGTTCGCCACTCACGTGCTCGCCCCGTTCGCCCTCACGCGCTGGCTGGCCGAGGTGCTCGCGCGCAGCGCGCCCTCGCGGATCATCAACGTGAGCTCTGGAGGCATGTATGGGCAGCGGCTGCCCACCGAGGACTTCCAATCCGACGCCATTCGTTACTCCCCCAAGAAGCTCTACGCGCGGACCAAGCGTGAGCAGGTCGTGATCACCGAGATGTGGGCGGAGGAGCTCGCGCCCCGTGGCGTCGTCGTCCACGCCATGCACCCGGGTTGGGTCGATACCAAGGGCGTGCGCGAGTGGCTGCCGGTGTTCCGGGCCCTCACCGGGCCGATCATCCGCACCCCCGAGGCGGGCGCCGACACGATCGTGTGGCTCGGCGGCGCGCCAGAGGCTCTGCGCACCACGGGTGGCTTCTGGCATGACCGGCGCGCGCGACCCACTCACTACCTGCTCGGCGCCGGGGAGGATGACCTCAAAGACCGACGGCGGTTGTGGGACGTCTGCTCGGCGCTGATCGAAGGCTGAGACCGCACCCGCCTCGGCCGGCATGACTGCGCTTCTCTGGCTCAGGCGGGATCTCCGGCTCCACGACCATCCGGCTCTCCGCGCCGCGCTCGATGACGGCGGAGCGTTGGTTCCCGTGTTCTGCTTTGACCCGCGGCTGCTGAGCGGGCGACACGCCTCCGCAGCGCGAGCTCGGTTCCTGCGCGAGTCCCTCGAGGAGCTCGCCGAGTCTCTGCGCCGCCGGGGCAGCGGCCTCGTCCTCCGTCAGGGACGGCCTGAGCAGATCCTCGCGAGCCTGGCCACCGAGCTTCACGTGACCCGGGTTTTCTGGACCGGCGACGTGGGCCCCTTCGCCACGCGCCGTGATCAGGCCGTGCGCCGCGAGCTGGGGTCGATCGGCGTCGAGGTTCATGTCCTGCCCGGGCTGTTCGTGCTCGACGACCCGAGTGCGCTCCTGAGCTCGGCCGGACGCCCATATCAGGTCTTCACACCGTTTCATCGCGCATGGATCGAAAGCGGGCGTCGGCAGATCCTGCCGACGCCCCGCTCGCTTCCCGCCCTGCCGTCGAGTCTTGACCCCGGAGGGCTCCCCCGCCTGGGCCTCGAGCGGGTGAACGAACAACCGGTTCGCGGCGGCGAGGGTGAGGGCCGGCGGCGGATGCACCGGTTCCTCGCCGCGGGCGTTGGCGACTACCACGTCCGACGCGACGATCTCGGCGCCGATGCCTCGTCGCGGCTCTCGGCCTACCTGCACTTCGGCTGCATCTCGGCCCGCGAGCTGGAGGCGCGGCTACCGGCCGGCGCCGGCGGGCAGGAGTTCCGTCGCCAGCTCTGCTGGCGCGATTTCTACGCCCACGTCCTCGCCCACTTCCCGGCCAACGCGCGCCAGGAGTTCCAGGAGCGCTACCGCGGATCGGTTCGCTGGAGCCGCGCCGAGTCGCGGTTCGAGGCCTGGTGCAACGGTCGCACCGGCTACCCGCTGGTGGATGCCGCGATGCGCCAGCTCGGTCTCGAGGGCTGGCTGCACAACCGGGGTCGCCTCGTCGTGGGCTCGTTCCTGACCAAGGACCTGGGCCTTGACTGGCGCTGGGGCGAGCGCTGGTTCATGCGCATGCTGATCGACGGCGATGAGGCGAACAACAACGGCAACTGGCAGTGGATCGCCTCCGTCGGGGTCGACCCGCAACCGCCGTTTCGCCGTATCTACAACCCCTCGCGCCAGCAGCGGCGCTTTGATCCGACCGGCGCCTACGTTCGCCGCTACGTCCCTGAGCTGCGCGGCGTCCCCGACGAGTACCTGGCCGAGCCGTGGTCCATGCCGACCGCGGTTCAGCGTGCATCGGCTTGCGTCATCGGCCGGGACTATCCCGCTCCGATCGTCGACCATGCGGTCGCCCGCCGCGAAGCGTTGGCGCGCTACGCCGAGGCTGCGGTGAGGGGCCGTCCTGCGAGCCCGTCCAGCCGGCAGGCCGGCTTGGTCAGCACGAGCTGCACATCGCAGATTCGCCGTTCGGCGAAGCCAGCCTCGCAGTAGGCGAGGTAGAAGATCCACTCGCGCTGGAATCTCTCGTCGTAGCCGAGGGCAGCCAGCTCGTCGGCATGGTCCAGGAACCGCTCACGCCAGTGGCGAAGCGTGCGCACATAGTGGGCAGTCAGGTCCTCGAGGTGGATCACCTGAAGATCAGTGCGCCGGGCGAGATCACGGGTCAGGGCCGAGAGCGACGGCAGCGAGCCGCCCGGGAAGATGCGCTCCTTGATGAACGAGCGCGACGCCTTCTCGACCTCGTACGCGCGGTCGTCGATTGTGATCGCCTGCAGCAGCATCGCGCCGTCGGGCTCGAGCAGGCGGGAGCAGGCTTCAAGGAAGCGGCCGGTGTGGCGCCAGCCCACGGCTTCGATCATCTCGATACTGACGAGCCTGTCGTAGCGGCCCCGCAGATCCCGATAGTCGTGCGGCAGCACGGTCACCAGTTCGCTGCAACCGGAGCTGCGGACCAGCTCGCGCACGTGGTCGTGCTGCTCACGGGAGATGGTCGTCGTGGTCACGTGGCAGCCCCGGGAGATCGCGGCGTGGAGCGCGAACGATCCCCAGCCGGTGCCGATTTCGAGCACACGATCCCCCGGCCCGAGCTCCAGCTTCTCGCACACCAGCTCGAGCTTGTTGCGCTGCGCCTCCTCGAGCGAGGCGTCGGGATCGTCGAACACGGCGCACGAGTACGTCATGGTTGGATCGAGCATGCGGACGAAGAGCTCGTTTCCCAGGTCGTAGTGGGCGGCGATGTTCCGCCGCCGCCGGCGACGACTGCTGGGCCGCCGCAGGGTCCGGGCCAGCTGCGCCGGGCGCACCAACAGGGCGAGGCGCCGGCGGAGCCGGTCCAGGGCGGCGGCATTCCGGGCGGCCAACCGGATGATCGCCACGAGGTCGGGGGTCTCCCACAGGCCTCGGGCGTACGCCTCGGCCAAGCCCAGGCTGCCCCGCAGGAGCATCGCCCAGGCCCGGGGTGAGCGGATGAGGATGGTGGCGACCGGCGTGCCCGAGCCATAGGTTCGGCATCTCTGCGCATCGACGAGCACGAGCTGACCTCCGCGGATCCGGCGCAGAGCGGGATGGAGGAGAACCCGGGCGAGTTGCCAGCTCATCGGCTCGCTTTTACCGGATGGGGGAAGCTCGGTGCGCCGGCCAGTCGCAGGCCGATGGCATGCATGTAGATGAGTCCGAGCACGCGCAGCGTGGCGGCGGGATAGCGGACGGTCATTGCCCGCATCGAACGCGGCGTGAGCTCCCGGCGCCGGAGGCTGAGGAGCGCTTGGAAGACCGGGGTGCCCTGACGCGTGTTCTCGATGCGCACCGAGAGATCTCCGGCCGGAAGGCTCGACCGGCACGAATAGGTCTGATCCATGTCCAGGAATGGAGACACATGGAGCGACTTTTCGAAGCGGCCGACCCCGCGCGGGATGACATAGGCGTGGCGCTCGCCCCATGGGGTGTTGGTCACCTCGGCGACCATCGCTTCGATCTGCTCGGCAGACTCGTCGAAACAGTAATAGAGGCTGACGGGGTTGAAGCAGTGTCCGAAGGAGCGCAGCTGGGTGAGCAGGCGCACCGGTCCCCGCGGCCGCTGCCCGAGCTGGCCTTCCACGAGATTGCGCACCGTCTGGTCGAGGTCGCCGTGCGGGTCGCCGAGGTAGTCACGACGGCGAAAGCGGACGAGACCTGGGCCCGGCCGCACAAGCCGGCCGTCGAGCAGCGCCGGGAGCTCCTCGAGATCCAGATAGGCGAGGGCCAGCGGATGGCGGAAATGCCGCGGCGGCTCGTGGCGGAGATGAAAAATGCTGCCCTCGTACAGGCAGCTCGCCGCACTCACAGCCGGGCTCCGAACGCGGCAGCGACGCGCAGCGCGCTGTTGACACCATCCTCGTGGAAGCCCCACCCCCAGTACGCGCCGCAGAAATGGGTGCGCCGACTGCCGGAGATCTCGTCCACGCGCGACTGAGCCCGGACCCCAGCCGGCGTATACACGGGGTGCGCGTACTCGATCCGCTTGATCACCTGCTCGGGGTCGATCCGCTCGCTCTGGTTGAGGGTGACGCAGAACTCGCGCTCGGCCCGGAGCGACTGCAGGCGATTCATGTGATAGGTGACCGTGGCGCGCCCCGAGGGCTCCTCCAGCAGGTGGTAGTTCCAGCTGGCCCAGGCTCGGCGGCGTTTGGGTAACAGCCGCACATCGGTGTGGAGGACCGCCTCGTTGACCTGGTAGGGGATCGAGCCGAGGATCTCACGCTCCGCTGAGCAGCAATCGCTCAGGAGAGACAGCGCCTGATCGGAGTGGGTGGCGAGCACTACGTGGTCGAAGCGCATCGGCTCCGCCCCCGGCACCCTGACCAGGACGTGATCCTCTGCTCGCTCGATCCCGTGAACCGGGGCCCGGAGCCTGATCCGATCCGCCAGCGGTGCGATCAGCGCCTCGACATAGCGCGCCGAGCCGCCCTGGATGACCCGCCACCGCGGTCGGTCGCGAAACCCGAGCATCCCGTGGTTGGCGAAGAACTCGGCCAGGAAGCGGGCCGGAAAGCTCCACAGGGAGCGCGGGTCGGCCGACCACACGGCAGCCACCTGGGGCACGATCAGCCGCTCCACGAAGGCGCGCGAGAAGCGCTGCTGCTCGAGCCACTCCCGCAACGACAGCCGCTCATCGCCGGCTTCGAGCAGGCGTCGTGCCGCCCGGTGGAAGCGGTGCAGATCGGACACCATCCGATGAAACGCCGGGCTCGCGGCGTGCCTGCGGACTGCGAACAGGCCGTTCGGCGATCCGCTCGCGTATTCGAAGGCGCCCCGGGCGTCGCTTACGCTGAAGCTCATTTCCGACGGCTGCCAGGGGACCCCGAGAGCCTGCAGCAGCCGCTCGAAGTTCGGATAGTTGCGGTCGTTGAAGACGATGAACCCGGTATCGACGTGGTGGGTCTCGTTGGGGGTATCGACGCGGACGGTGTGCGTGTGGCCTCCGGCATACGCCCCGGACTCAAACAGGGTCAGGTCATGGCGCTTGTGCAGCAGATGGGCCACCGTAAGGCCTGAGATGCCCGTGCCGACGATCGCGACTCGCATTGAACAGAGTGTATAGATTTATCTGTACATATGTCTAGACATAAGGAGTCATCGAGCATGCGCATCGCCGTCACAGGAGCCACGGGGACCATCGGGCGCGCCGTCTGCCGGGATCTACAGACGCGCGGAGCCCAGGTGGTTGCCCTGTCTCGCAATCGCAGCCGCGCGCGGCAGGCCTTGGGCGGGGAGGTCGAGGTCCACGCCTGGGTGGATCCGGCCCGCGAGACGCCGCCGGTCGAGGCGCTCGCCGGCGCCGACGCGGTCATCCACCTGCTCGGCGAGCCGGTGGCTCAGCGCTGGAGCCAGGCTGCCAAGGCCCGGATCCGTGACTCCAGGGTCTTCTCCACCCGCATGCTCGTGGCTGCGCTGGGCGAACTCCCGGAGCCCGAGCGGCCGACCACACTCGTCTCCCAGTCGGGCACGGGCTTCTACGGCCCGAGGGATGATCGGCAGCTCGACGAAAGCGCTCCCCCCGGCAGCGACTTCCTGGCCCAGGTCGTCCGCCAGTGGGAGAGCGAGGCGGCGGCGGCACGCGATCTGGCGCGAGTGGTCATGACCCGCACCGGGGTCGTGCTCTCCCCCGCAGGCGGCGCGCTTGAGAAGATGCTTCCGTTCTTCCGCCTGGGGCTCGGAGGGCCGGTCGCCGGCGGCCGCCAGTACGTCCCGTGGATCCACCTCGATGACGTGGCCGCGGGTCTCGTCTTCTGCGCCCAGCACGCGGAGCTCGCGGGGCCGATCAACCTGACTGCGCCGGTTCCGGTCACCAATGCCGAGCTCGCCGCAGCTCTCGGCCGGGTCCTCCATCGACCCGCCGTCCTGCCCGTTCCCGCGCTGGCGCTGCGGGTCATCTACGGCGAGATGGCGCAGATCGTGACCACCGGTCAGGCGGTCCTCCCGCGCCGGCTCACCGAAGCCGGCTACGAGTTCCGTTACCGCGATCTCGATGCGGCGCTGCGCGACGTTCTGGCGCGCGTGTAGTTACCTGACGGCCCGTGAGGCGCTGCGCCCGAGCCGCCATGCTATGCCGCGTGGTCCGCGCAGCTGCGATCGCCCAACCCATCGCGGTCCGTGTGCGGGAGGCGCTCGGCCCCGTCACGCTGACGGCTCTGGCGGCGGCGCTGGCATGGCTGATCGCCCACCGGGTTCTCGGCCACCCGCAACCTTTCTTTGCACCGATCGCGGCTGCGGTTTCGTTGTCGACCAGTCGGGTCCAGCGCTTTCGCCGCAGCCTCCAGCTCGTCGCCGGGGTCCTCCTCGGGATCGTGATCGGGGAGCTCCTGAGCCAGGCGATAGGGCTCTCAGCCGTGGCTCTGGCGGTGATCGTGTTCGTCACTCTGGTGGTCGCGGTGGGTGCCGGCGCCGGTTTCTTCGCCGGCGGCATGATGTTCGCCAACCAGGCCGCGGCCTCGGCAATCCTCGTGGTGACCCTCCACAAGCACGGCACCGGGCCTGAGCGGGCCCTCGACGCCCTCGTCGGCGGGGGCGTCAGCATGCTGCTCGGCGTCGGACTGTTTCCCGCGCATCCGCTGAAGCTGCTCCACGACGCGGAGGCTCGGCTGATGGCGCAGCTGGCGAGGACGGTCGAGCAGGCCGTCGAGCTGCTGTCTCGCTCCGCCGACCCCGGGCCGGAATGGGCGCCGATGCGGGGGGCCGAGGTTCACCAGCGTCTCTCGGAGCTGGCGAGCGCGCGAGCGACGGCGCGGGCCAACGTGCGGATCGCGCCGCGTCGCTAGCGCCTGCGCCCGATGGTTGAAGCCGAGCTCGCGCGGCTGAGCCGCTTTGACACCCTCGCCGAAGCAGTGCTTGGCACCACGCGCGCCGCGGTAAGGCCCCTCGAGGGGGCAGGACCCCTGCCCGCTTCGCTCCGGCAGGAGCTCGCGGCGATCGGGGCCGCGATGCGCGAGCTCGCGGATACTCAGCGGCCCTGGCCACAGGCCGCGCTGGACGACGTGGCGGCGACCGCGGGACGCATCGTCTCCCGGGCGAGATCCGAGCCCGTCGACCGCGCGGCTGTCGTCGGCCCGCTCTTGCACATATCCGCGCGCGACCTCCTCGCGGTGGCCGGGTCAGACGGCGCCGGCGAGAGCGTGAGGGCTTCAAGGGCTGAGTCGGCTCGGCGAATGTCCTGCTAGCTTCACCCGCTCGGTAGGGCGCGGACCGGCCGGGCGTGTCCTTTTAAACGTAAGTAGACGGAGGACATCTAGATGCTCAGACGTACTTTGGCCTGCGCCGGGGCCGCCGCGGCCGTTATCGGCGGGCTGGCCACCGCCGCGCAGGCGGCAGGGCCGCCGCTGCCCACGGCGGCCAACGGCAAGCCCGTGACATTGGTCGCCGGCGGCCTGACTACCCCGACGTCGTTCGCCTTCGGCGGCGGCGCGATCTTCGAGGGTGATGGCGGCAGTCTCCCCACCAGCCCGGGCGGGGTGTACCTGATCAAGAACGGCACGGCCACGAGACTGAACGGCTCGCCCTCGTTCGTGAGCGGCCTGGTCTGGCGCAACGGCACCCTGTATGTGGCTGCCGGCACCCTTGGGCCCAAGGGCGCGACCTTCCAGATCCTCGCCTGGAGCGGATGGAACGGGAGCCAGTTCACCAAGCAGAAGGCGATCTATACCGCCTCAAAGAAGTTCCAGGGCTTTAACGGCCTCGCCTTCGGCCCCGACGGGCGGTTGTACGTCGGCGTCGATTCCGGGCTGCTCAACGGCAACGACCATGGTCCCGCCAGCTTGTCGCCGTACCTGTACGACATCCTGTCGATGAACGCGAACGGGAAGGGGCTGAAGGTCTACGCCAAGGGGATGCGGCAGCCGTGGCAGCTGACCTTCGCCAAGGGCGACAGCCGGCCGTTTGTGACCGACTTCGGCCAGGACTGCACGGGTAAGAACCCGTGCTCTGCCAGCTCCAAGCCGCCGTCGGTCCCTGACTTCGTCCTGCACGTGAAGGCAGGCGACAACTACGGCTTCCCGAAGTGCAATTGGACCAAGGGCTCCCACTGCGCCGGCTTCACCAAGCCGTTCAAGCGGTTCGCGCCTCACACGGACGTCGGCGGGATCGTCGCGGTCGGCAGCACGCTCTACATCGGCGAGTTCGGCTTCGACCAGCCGGCCCATAAGCCGCAGGTCGTGACGATGTCGACCAGCGGTGGCAAGGTCAAGCCGTTCCTGACCGGAACGCCCGTGCCGATCATCGGCCTCGGCGCCTCGGGCGGCTACCTGTACGTCGGAGCCTCCGGCCAGACGGCCGGGACGGGCTTCGTCTACCGCGTCCAGCTCACACGGGCGTCGAGCACGAGGAGCCACGCGAAGACCCCGAGCCGCTCCACGACGAGAAGCCGCTCCACCACCACGGCCCCGAGCTTCACGGGCTGAGCGGTGAATGGCCTCCCGGACCCGGTCTGGTGCCGGGTCCGGGGGCGCCCTCGCTTTACTGAAGTCCCCGTAGCCAGCCGGTCAGCGCCTCGGTCATCTGACGCAGCGCGTCAAGTGAAGCTCCGGGGTCCCCGGCCACCTGGAGGGCATGATCGACGGCTGCGAGTTCGATGAGCTCCAGTGCCGGGTTGTCCGGGATGGCGTCTCTTTGCCACATCGGGTCGGCGGCCCCGCCGAGCAGCAACGTCGGGGTGCGGACGCGGCTCAGCTGATCGACCATCCCCGGCTCGCTCAAGGGGGGCGTCAGCCACGCCGCCGGCAGACCTCGCTCGGAGATCTCCGCGGCCAGAAAGCTGGAGAGCGACTTGCCGATCACCACGACCTTCGCTGACTTCGCCGCCTCGATCGCCCGCTCGGCGCAGTCACGCAACCACCCGATCTGGTCGGCGTGCTCGACCGGCTCGCCTAGCACCTCGAGTGTGCTGTAGCCGGACGCGAGTGCCGCCTCACGCGCGAACCAGAGCACCGGAGCCCGCGTCGGATAGACCATTCCCGGAAGCAGCACTGCGCACCGATCCGGGCTGCCGTCGTGCCGGATGAGCTGGCAGGGTCCGAGAACGATCCGCTCCGGCATGTTGGCGGACGATACCCGTCACCTTTGCCGGCCCGGCGTCAGATGTCAGGATCCGCTTCCGAGCGTTCTATCGACTGGGAGGGAGTCTTCAGTGGACGACGAGACCATTCTCATCTACGGGGATTCGAGAAGCTACTCGCTGCGGCACGAGGTTCCCCTGCCGTTCCCGGATCCGGTCGCCTATCTCGAGATGGGAGGCGAGCGTTGGGTCCTGGCGGGCTCAATTGACATCCCGCGGCTGACAAGCCTCGGTGCCGAGCTCGGCTTCCACGTCTTGCCGTTCGAAGATCTCGGGCTGGGGGAGGCGCTCAGGGCCGGCAAGCCGTTATCCGATGCCCTTGTCGAGACATTGGTCGTCGCCTGCAGGCGATTCTCGGTCTCGAAGGTGAAGACGCCCTCGGACTTCCCGCTCTCCGCGGCTGACCGCCTCCGGGCCGAGGGCGTGGAGGTGAGAGCCGACGGGCCGACGTTCGATTCCCGCCGCCGTGAAAAGACGCCGACTGAGCTCGCGGGGATTCGCCGCGGCATCAGAGCGGCGGAGGCCGCCATGGCGGCCGTTCGTGAACGTTTGCGCCAGGGTGGCGACTTGAGCGTTGAGCAGCTTCGCACCGAGGCCCAGTTGGCAATGATCCGCCACGGCGCGGTGCCGCACGATATGACGGTCATCGCCCCCGGCGCCCAAGGCGCCGATCAACATGACCAGGGCTCAGGTCCGGTGGCCCGTGATGTTCCGATCGTCGTCGACGTCTTCCCCCGGGACCTGGAGTCAGGGTGCTGGGGAGACCTGACCCGCACCCTGTGCCTTGGGGAACCGCCGGCCGAGCTCGTCGAGTGGCACCGGCACGTCCGTGAAGCCCAGCGCCGGGCGACCGAGGCGGTTCGGCCGGGGATCAGCGGCGGAGAGCTCAACCAGATCGCGATGGACTACCTCGCCGAACAGGGCTACGCGACGCGGCACGGTGGGCGGGAGGTGGAAGACGGCTTCGCCCACTATCTCGGCCACGGGCTCGGGCTCGATCTCCATGAGGCTCCGACCCTCGACGAAGGGGGCGAGGTCCTGATTCCCGGTGACGTGATCACGATCGAGCCGGGCCTCTACCGCACGGGTTTCGGTGGCTGCCGGATCGAGGACGTCGTCCTTGTCACCGACAGCGGCTATGAGCTGCTCACGGATTGCCCCTATGACCTGGTGGTGTGATGGAGCGGGCCTTCGCCCGCCGCGCCCGCAACCGCCGAGCGGTGGTCCCGAAGCAGTCGCGCCGTCGCGAGCGGGAACTGGCCGGCTTCCTGGCCGCCGATCTTCATCTTTGCCACTGCACCTCGGTGGGGCGCCGCGGCGACCATCGCCGGGTCCTCGTGAGCCTCCTCCGCCACACGCTCGTACACATCCGCGAGCTCGTCGAGCTCCTCCTGGCTAAACGACTCCGTGGGCTCGAGCGTAACCGGCTCCGGCGAGGTGACGGGGTGGTGGCTCATCCAGTGGGGCTCGATCCCGTAGTCCACCAACCTGTCGTTGATCTGCTCGCTGCCCAGGCCGGTCTCCTCGCGCAACCCCTCCAGCGAGTAGCGCACGACATCAAGACGGTGCTCGGGGTTCTCCGGAAACGAGATTGAGAATCCGGCGACCGCCTCCAACCGTTGTTGCACGTAGTTGTTGTTCAGGACCGCGATCCGCGGGACCTCCGTGATCCATTCCGGCCCCAGCGAGCGAATCCACGCGTACGCTTTGATCAGCGAGGCGATGTTGCCGGCATAGGCGCGGATTGGGCCGATGCTGTCGGGCCGATTGCGGTCGAGCGCGAACCCATCCTCCCGTTTGACCACGACCGGGATCGGCAGGAAGCGTTCCAGCTCTGAGGTCACACACGATGCGCCTGCGGCTGGCCCATACAGGTGCATCGGTGCAGCGAACGTCTTGTGCAGGTTGAAGCTGCAGAGGTCAAAACCTGCATCCCGCGCCCGTGCGAGTCCCAAGGTCGCGTTGGCGTTGGCCTGGTCATATGCGCAAAGCCCACCGGCGGCGTGAACGATCTCCGCAATCCGGTCGACGTCGGGGTTGAACACGCCGGTGTCCTCGGGATTGTTGATGAACAATCCAGCCGTGCGCTCGGAGACCGCGGCCTTGAGCGCATCCAGCTCCACGTAGCCCTTCGGCCCGGGCGGTAGCTCGATGATCTTGAAGCCGGCGGCCGAGGCCGAAGCCGGGTTGGTCGGGTGGGTCGCCAGTGTCGAGATCATCTCGTCGCGCTCAGAATCTCCCCGCGACTCGTGATAGGCCCGGATGATCAGAACGTTGGACAAGATCGCGTGCGCCCCGCCCTGCGGCTGGAGCGCGACGGCGTCCATGCCGGACAGCGCCTTCAAGCACTCCCCGAGCTCCCACAGCAGCTGCAGCAGTCCCTGGACCGTCGCCGGAGGCTGGTTTGGGTGCAACTCGGTGATCTCGCGCCAGCGCCCGATCTGCTCGTTGACCACGGGTGGGTACTTCGGCGTCGTAGTGCCGACGGTTGCGTCGATCGCCACGTTGTGCGCCAGCGTCATCTGCGACAGGCGCATGTAGTGACGCAGAACCTGAGGCTGGCCGAGCTCGGGTAGCTCCGGCGCTCGTGGCCGGCGCATCGATTCGGGGAGCGGCTCTGCCTCAGGTCCCTCGAATGTCGGCACCGCGAGCCCGCGGTGACCGGGGCTTCCCTGCTCTGTGATCAGGGGCTCTTGCCATGCCGCTTGGTGGAAATGCTCGCGAACGCTCATCCCAGGAGCTCCTCAAGGGTCGTGGTCAGGCGGTCGAGGTCCTCGCGGGTGTGCTCCTCGGTGACGCTCAAGAGCGCGCATCCCGTCAGATCCGGAAAGTCGGCTTCGAGCGCAATCCCGCCGAAGATCCCGCGTTCCAAGAGCAGAGCGTTGATCTCAGACACACTCCGCCCTGTCTGCGAGAAGTCGACGACGAGCTCCTTGAAGGGGATTCCCGTCAGGCGCCTCGAACTGACGCCGGGGATTCGCTCGAGGCTCGCGGCCAGGTATGCGGCCCGGTCTCGGAGCGCGTCGCCGAGCTCCGCCATCCCGGCTGGCCCCATCAACGAGAGGTAGACCGCGGCGACGATTCCCGCCATCGTCGAGCCGCAGCCGATCACGTCATCGGAGGTCCCGCGCGTCCCGTAGGACGTCGAGTCGAAGTTCCCCCAGAAGTAGTCGTACTCGTCCGGTCGGACGGTGGGCACCGCCGCCAGGTAGATGTTCGGCAGGGCCGTGAGGAGGTGCTCATCCAGCCGGCACGACATGAACCCGCTCGCGGTGCCCCCGAACGTCATGTGCTGTCCGAGCGGTTGGAGGTCTCCGCACGCCAGATCGGCCCCATACGAGCCGGGATCCCTGACGACGCCGAGCGAAACCGGATCGACGCCCGCTACCAGCAGGCAACCGGCGTCGGCAGTCGCCTCGCGAACCCCGTCCAGATCCTCCTCGAGCAGCCCGAGATACGAGGGATTCTCGAAATACAGCGCGGCGGCCCCGTCAGCGCGGCTAACCAGATCATCGAGGTCGATGGAACCCGAATCCCGGTCGTGGCCGACGGACTCCACCTTGATCCTGCGCGGGAGGCGGGCCATGATCTGACGCCGCCGGTCCGGGCCGGCGGTGTCCGCCAAGAGCACGCGCGTGCGGTCGGTCACCCGCGTCGCCATGAGCAGCGCCGTGCTGGCCGCCCACGACCAGTCGTACGCTGGCAGGGGCGTGATGTCGAGTCCGAGGAGCTCGGACATCAGGCTCTGGTACTCAAACAGCGCCTGGTAGGCGCCGGTCGCCGCCGATCCCGCGAGCCCCATGAACGCCGAGGTGAACTCGCCGCGTCCTGCGATCTCGTCGCACACTGCCGGGACTGCGTGCTTCCAGCACCCGCCGCCGAGGAACGACAGGTGGTCGCCGGTGTTGGCATCGTGGGCGAGCACTTCGGCGAAGTAGCGGCGCAGCTGCGACTCCGAGGGCAGGGCCGGAGGTAACCCCAGCTCGCCCGGTGCTCGGAGCCGCTGCGGAATCGAGGCGAAGAGCTCGTCGGTTGAGTCGATGCCCAGCCGCGCGAGCATCGCTCGGCGGGTCTCGGGCGCCGCGTTGGGGATGTAGGGGTGCGTGCTGGTCAACGACAAACCTCCATTCGCTCTGTACCGCGAACCCGAGGCGGAGGTGCACGCCGCGCCCGACCCGACACGGCAGCTCACCCCGCCGTCGGCGCGATCCTATCCCTGGATGCGCCCGCAGCGGGAACTTTCACGTCGCGTGACGGCCCGCCCGCACAGGGATCCGCCGACCGACAGCGAAAACCGCTACGTCCTGGAGACGAGAGGAAGGAACGGTCATGGTCGCGATCAGCGAGGAGCGTCTGGGGGTCACGAGCGTGGAGAAACCGCAGCGGTCGCGCAGGTTCCCGTGGTCGTTGCGCGGGTACCGCCGGAGCGCGGTCGATCAACACATCGCCGAGCTCGAGCGTGAGCTGAGCGAACTCGACCGTGAGCTCGCCGAACTGCAGGCGGCGGCCACGCTGCGTGAGGAGGTCGCGCACGAGATGCGGCGGATCGGGGAGGAGACGGCGGGCATCCTGATCGAGGCCAACCAGCGCCGCGAGGCGATCACGCATGCCGCCCAGGAGGAAGCGCAGCGACTCGTCGCGGACGCCTCCGCCCGGGCCACCGCGATCACCGCCGAGAGCGAGACCCGAGTGCGTGAGTTAGAGGCCCAGCGCATGGCGATCCACGAGGATCGTGACCGCCTGCTCGAGGTCGCTCTCGCCGCCTCGGCGGCCATGGCCAAGGTCGTCCACGCGGCTCACCAGCAGATTCCGCCCCTGGTTAGCGCCGAGGCGACCGCCGTCGAAGGCGAGGTCGCTCCCGCGCTCGAAGCCGAGACTCAAGCCTGAAATATTCTGCGCTGGCCGTGCCTGTCGCCCCGACGAAAAGGCGCCGAACGCGAACTTTGGCTTCGCAGTTGCGCATAGCTCAACTCCGGCGCCAAAGTTCGCGTTCGAGCTCTACTTGATGAGCTCAACGCTCAGCGAGGAGGGCGCGCCGGCCGAGCGCGCGATGGTGTAGATCCCCCCCGTGAGTTTGGGGAGCTGCTCGGGAAGGGGGGTGAGGTGCGGTGTGTCAACCGTCGCGAGGGTGACCCGCAGCCGGTCGCCCGCCGCGATCGTGGCCAGCGTCGGGAAGATCTGGATCTGGTACTGGGTAAGCGCGCCGGGGGTCACGGGGGCCGAGGACGCCTTCGTATACGGGTGGTAGGGCAGGATCGTGATGCCGTGCGCGGTCCACGAGCGGTGCTTGTCGACCGCGCGCAGTGACCCGAGCAAAGCCCCCTCGGTCAGCGGGTACGAGTCGCCGTTGGGGGTCACGTCCTCGACCTCGGCGACAAGTTCTGTCTCCGGGGTCGTCGAGCTCGCGTAAACGGTTGCCGTGATCGGACCGGCCACCGTCTCGGCGTGCCCGAAGGGTGCGGAGGTGTAGGTGATCGCCCAGGGCCCAAGCTGAGAGAGGCGGTCGTTGCTCACACACGGCCCGAGGAAGCCGGCCGACCCGGCGGGGACCGAGATCCCGCCCATCGACCACTGGTCGATCGGGCGTCCGCAGGGGGCGCCGCTCGGGCTCCAGGCGAGCGTGTCCCAGGTGCCGGGGGTGGGAAGCGAGAGCCTCGGCTGGGACCCCGAGAACCTCGCTCGCGACAGCGAGCCCACGCCCGGCAGGGTCGGCAGGGGGACGGGCGAGGTGGGGACCGATACCGGCAGTGTGGGGAGACCGGGCGTCGTCGGGAGCCCCACCGGCGCTGTGCCGCTCGCCGGACCCGGGGAGGGCGCCGAGCGGCTGAGCGTTCCGCCGGCGCCGAAGTAGAAGCGCGTCGGCGTCGCGCCGGTGAACGGATAGGTCGTGGTTTCGTCGAACTGGCCGCTGCCGAGGTCGTAGTAGTGCAACGGCGTCGGCGTCCGCGCCATTCCCGTGTGCTCGTGCTTGAGCCACGTGTCAAACCATTCGAGCTCGAGCGGATCGACGTCGACCGAGGAGCCGTTCAGGTGCTCCCACGGTCCGACGATCAGCTGGTAGCGGCCGGTCGTCGGTTGGCCGGGCAGCATCGGAGCGGTCACGCTCCGCCCATCCCACGCGTTCTGAAGCTCGGCGTAGTTCACCGGCTCGCCGTTCTGGAAGATGTCGAACTCGCCGCCGACGAGGTAGGCGGGGATGTGGTTGGCGACGATCCTGGCCAGCACGTTCTGCGGATTTCGGGCCTGCCAGTAGGAGCCGTCGTAGGCCTCGTCGCCGCCGGTGAGGACGTTCTCGGTCACCGCCGCGTGATAGGTCGCAAGTCCGTTCATGTGATCGGCCTCGATGCCTGCCAGGTCTGAGAGCAGGGCCGGATCGCTGGCCGTGTCGGTGATCGGGTTGGTGGTGTTGTCGACCCCGGTGAGCCCCAGATAGATCTCGCTGAACTCGAAGTCGAGCAGCCCACCCATGAACGATGTGTCGCGATAGATGTCATTCGCGCTCACCATCGGGAAAATCGCCTTCAGCGGGGAGTGGGGCCCCACGGCCCCGGCGAGGAGCAGCTGATCGATCCCCAGATACGAGGGCCCGTAGGTCCCCACCCGCCCGTCGGAGTGGGGCAGATGGGCTGCCCAGCGGAGAACCTTGATCGCGTCCTGCTGCTGGATCGGGTCAAACAGGCCCCAGCTGCGGTTGGAGTCCCCGGTTCCGCGCACGTCCTCGACCACCTCGATATAGCCGCGCTGGGCGAGGTAGTTGTTCGGGCCCCCGGTCGCGGTGCCGCTCGACGGCTTCTCGGCCGAGCCCGGGCTGCTCGATCCACCCTGCCCCTTGCCGTAGGGCGTCATCGTGAGCAGGACCGGGAACGGTCCTTTCGCCGGGCGGCCGGAGGCGGTCGTCGGATAGATCTCGTTGACCCGAATCGTCGTCCCGCCGGCACCCCTGATCGCGATGTCATTGATCGACTTGGTGCCATAGATCGCCTTCTCCGGCCGCCACTGGCTTCCGCGGGCGGCACTCGCGGCGATCACGCTGGGCGGCAGCTCAGGCGTGGCGCCGACCAGGCTTGGCGGTGCCGACTCCACCGCGGGCGCGCCGGGCGGAGGCGGCGGCACCACGGCCGAGGCGGAAGGCACCGAGACTGCCGCGCAGGCGAGGACGCTCGCCCCGGCCCCAGCCAGGGCCAGCGCGAACGTACCGCGCGCACGCAGACGGACAATCAAGCGCATCATCCGGGCCTCTCTCCCGGAGCGGTTACCCGGGCCTCGGCGTTTCTAGACAGGGCGGCTGCGGTCTGCCTGACTTCGGTGCGCATCGGTAATCCGACGAGGGCCGCCGGGGCTCTCGAAGGTTTTCCGTCCGAAGACCGATCTCTGATGTGTGAAGCCGCTTCGTCTCATCCCCGCCCTCGTGCTTATTGCCGCCGCCCTCGGTCTCGCCGGCCTCACCGGCTCCGCCGGGGCCTACGCGGTTCAGTACTGCTCGCAAATCCCGATCGTCGGGGGTATCCCGCCGTGGGGATTCCACACCGGGTCACCAATCACCGGCCGCTCCGGCAGCTACGCGCGCGGTCACGGCGACATCAGCCTGAGCGCCAACACCGTGTCGGGGATCCTGTGTCAGGTCGACCGGGTCCCTCAGCAGCCGGACCGGCTGATCATCATGACCGTCCAACGTCGCCTGGTCTACCACTCGCACCACGCAGTGCTGTGGGGCTTCCCCGGCAACCTGATCAAGATCATCGTCCGTGTCAAGAGCAGCACCGACCCGCGCTGTAAGGTCGGCACCGTTGGCCACGTCACGCTGTTCGGCAGCTACAACGGGGTGCGCAGCGACAGCGTGCAGTTCACCTTCCCCGCCAGCTGCCAGGACCACGACCACCTGTACCACGGTCCGCAGGTCAACAACCAGGTTCCACCCGCGTAGCCCCTGTCCTGAATCAGCCGAGGTGAGGCCTTGACCGCTGAAGCGGGCTGGGCATCGCTTCGCGATCCGCTGCTTCAGCGGGCCAGCCGGGATTCCGGACGGCTGGCCTATGTATTGGGCCAGCACGAGCTGACGTTCGGGGAACTTGCTGACCGCGCAGCGGTTCGGGCTGGGGCCCTGCAGCGGCGTGGCGTCGGGCACGGCAGCCGCGTCGCGATCGTGCTGCCCACCGGCTCACCGCTGATCGAAACCTTCTGGGCGGCGCAGATCCTCGGTGCGGTGCCGTGCATCTTGAATCCGGAGGTGCCGCAGCAGGCGTTGAACCGACGGCTGCAAACCGTCCGGCCCGAGGTCGTGGTCAGTGGCGAGAACGTCGCCGCGCTGTCTGAGATCGGCGGGTCGCTGAGCGTCCCGGAGCTCACGGGGGAGGACGTGGCGGTCTTGCAGCTGACCTCGGGAACCGCCGGTGAGCCGCGCGCGGCGATGATCCTCCACCGCCATGCGCTCGCCTATCAGCGCGGGCGCCAGCGCGACGGCCATGCCGTGGCCGATGGGGTGCTCGTGAACTGGATGCCGCCCTGGCACGACTTCGGTCTGCAGTCCTTCCTGATTGCCGCCGTCTACTTCGGCGTCTGCTGCTACCAGCTCGAGCCGCGCATCTCGGTCATGGCGCAGTGGTTGCGGACGATCGGCGAGGTGGGCGGGACCTATACCGGCGCCCCTGACTTCGCCTTCCGAGTGGCGGCGCGGATGGTCGATCCTCGGCGGGTCGACCTGTCATCCCTGCGCATCGCCACCAACGGAGCCGAGCCCGTACGTTGGTCGACGATCGAGCAGTTCGAGGAGCGCTTCTCGGTGCCGGGGGTCGTCCTGCCGGCCTACGGCCTGGCCGAAACTACGGCTGGAGTGACCGCGCATCTGCGAGGCGAGGACCGCGCCGTGGACCCGCGCGGGAACGTCTCCTGCGGTCGACCGATCGGCGGCATTGAGGTGCAGGCAGGAACCGGCGTCGATGCGGTCGAGGAGATCCGGGTCCGCGGCGATTGGGTCTTCGCGGGCTACTTCGATGCCGAGGCGGATACGAGGGAGAGGTTGCGCGATGGCTGGCTGCACACGGGTGACAGCGGCTACCTCGATGCCGAGGGCCGACTGTTCGTCCTCGGGCGCCGGAGCGCGCTGATCAAGCGCGCGGGAGGGGTGATCGCGCCGCGTGAGCTGGAGGAGGCGGCGCAGCGGGTGCCCGATGTGCGGATCTCCGCCGCCACGAGCATCCGCGCCCGCCGCGACGAGGACGATCTCGTGCTTGTCGTCGAGGCGCGCGATGGTGTCGACGCCGCACGGCTGCGCCGTGAGGTCTCACACGCCGTGCTCGACGCGCTCGGTTTCGCGCCCAACCGAGTCCTGGTGGTGGGCCCGAGAACGATCCCCCTATCGGAGACGGGGAAGATCAGGTACGGCGCCCTCCAGGACGCCCTGCGGGATGGCGTCCTGGCTTAGCGGCGCGGTCCGCAGCAGGTGCAGCAGGTCGCCCCGCGCTTCCTCGGGGTGTTCGATCAGGTAGGGCTCGAGCCAGCCCATCAGCGCGGACACCATCTCCGCCTCATCTCCTGGGGGGATCAGATCGCCGGTTGTGACCTCGATCCTCGACCCTCGCCACCGGGCGGCCATCGGGAGCAGCGGTGCGCCGGCCAGCCGCGCGATCGTAAAGGTCCCGCGCGGCAACACGATCCGTCGCCCACAGAGGGCGGCCTCGACGCGGGAGTGTCCGGCGCCGTCGGCGACGGAGAACACGAACCCACCGGCGCGGAGCGTGTCGAGCGCGCACTTGGCCGCGAACACGAACCCGCTGTGGCCGATGTCCACGAGCCTTGTCCCCGGCCGCTCCACCGGGCAGCAGGCCCACAGCACCAGCCGGGGTCCCGGCAGGCGCTCGAACACCGCGCCGAGCGCTTCGACCGTTCCCAGGTGAAAGCTGACGAGCACCATCGGCCCGGTCAGGCTCGCCGGGTCAGGCGCCCCGATGCTCGCCGGGAAGGGCCACGCGCAGGCGGGATTGGCGAACGCCTTCCGGAAAAGTCGCTCACGGTAGGCTGTCGGCCAGCGCCAGAATGGGTGGCCCGCCGGCTCCGTGCCTCGCAGGCGCCAGGCACGGTCGCGAGCCTGATCGGCCAAGCTGGCGGCCACGTACCCCGCGCGCGGCCTGCGCACGGCCGCGGCGATCAGCCAGCGCCGGACGACGCTACGCGGCAACCTGGGCGAAGTGGTCGGCCAGCCGCTCGATCGTGAGCGGCACGACGTCAAACAGCTGCTCGTTGGCGCGAAGGCCCCAGGCGTCCTCGCACGCGAACAGAACCTCGACGATCTCCACCGAGTCAAGCCCCAGTCCGCCGTCATCGAGGGGCACGTCATCGAGAAGCTGCGCCGGGGAGAAGCGCGCCGGCCAGCTTGTCTCGATGATGCGGCGGATGGCGACCGCCAGCTCGGCTCGGTCCGTCATCTCTCGGCGGCCGATCATAATCGGGCCGGTGGCCACCGGCAAACGGCGGCAGGGGCGCTGGGCGCCGGGGCCGGCCGTCGGCTCAGGGACGCCGGAGCCCGACGGTGCTGCGCTCCAGCGCGCTCAGCCTCGAGTCTGGCGTCAGGCGCGCTGGGCGCGAAGCTCGGCGATCCGGATGATCTCCTGCCAGCGGCCCTTATTGAATCGGCCAGCACGCTCGAGCCCCTTGGCGGCGAGCTCACGCACCTGCTGCTCGACCTCGGGGTCATGGGTGTGGTAGGCAGCGTCGGTCAGCAACCGCGCCGCCTTCTTGTCGTCACCGGCCTCCAGGTTGTCGCGCGCCGATGTCAAAAGGGAATGGATATTCAAGCTATCGGCCATGTGGGCTCCTTTCGTCGCTGGACCGGGGAGCGCGACGGTAGTGAGCCGACGAAAACAGTCCAATTTGAGTTAAGCGGTGCTACAGCAAGGGCCATCCCGTGGGGGGACGCGCGTCGGTATGCAACAGCATTGCTACTGGCGCTCGCGAGTGGGGCCGTAGCTTTACGATAGGCCGCAGAGCGAGTGCCGCGGCGCGGAGCCTCGCCTGATCCGATGAAGCCGATCTGCGACTACCTCGACTACTCCGGGCGTGACGACCGCCTCGGCGGTGGTGTCCGCATGCTGCCCGTCGAGACGCCGGCCGGGACATTCAAGGTCTGGACGAAACGGATCGGCAACAACCCTGAGCTCCGCGTCCTCCTGCTCCACGGTGGTCCGGGCGCCACGCACGAGTATCTCGAGGCCTGCGACAGCTATCTGCCGGGGGCGGGGATCGAGTACTACTACTACGACCAGCTCGGGTCGGCGTTCAGCGACCAGCCCGAGGAGGACTCATTGTGGGAGCTCGATCGGTTCGTCGATGAGGTCGAGCAGGTCCGCCAGGCCCTCGGGCTCGATCCCGAGAGCTTCGTGCTCTACGGTCAGTCCTGGGGCGGGATCCTGGCCATCGAATACGCCCTGGCTCATCAGGACAACCTGAAGGGCCTGGTCATCTCGAACATGATGGCTGACGTACCCGCCTACAACGCGTACGCGCGCGAGGTGCTGAAGCCGGCCATGGACCAGGATGCGCTGCGTGAGATCGAGGCGCTCGAGGCCACCGGCGACATCGAGAACCCGCGCTACATGGAGCTCCTGTACGAGCACTACTACATCCACCACATCCTGCGTCTGCCCCTCGACGAGTGGCCGAACCCGGTCCAGCGCGCCTTCGCCGCCATCAACCCCGCGATCTACGTGTCCATGCAAGGGCCGAGCGAGCTGGGGATGAGCCCGGAGGCGAAGCTCGCGACGTGGTCCCGGTTTGACGACCTGTCTCAGATTCAGGTGCCGACCTTGGTCATCGGGGCGCGCTACGACACCATGGACCCCGCGCATCTGGAGCAGATGGCGGCACGCCTCCCGCGCGGTCGTTACCTGGATTGCCCACAGGGAAGCCACCTCGCGATGTACGACGACCAGGAAACCTACTTCGCCGGGTTGGTCGATTTCCTGCGCGGCCTGGGGTAATCCCGCCGGCAAGCTCTCGGGAGCTGAGATCTGGCTGATCGCCGGCGATCGGTGGCCGCTGGCGGATCCGCACCGAATGGGTGCGAACTACCTAGAGAAGCTGTGGCGATCCGCGGTCGCGCCGCTCCGACACGCGATGCAAGATCGAACCGATCAAGAGTTCGAAGGAGCAACGCATGTTTTCACGCCGCAGCACACAGGCAGCAATCGGAACCGTCGTGGCGGTTCTTCTCATCTCGGCCGTCGCGGTCGCCGCGACGACGCAGACCTACTCCCAACGCTTCAGCGTCAAGAAGCCGGGCACGTCGACCGGGCTGACCTTCAAGGCCAGCGCTACGGACCCGACGGCCCCTGCCGGAGCGCCGACTCCCGCCAAGAAGGTCACCGTGACGCTTCCCAAGGGAACCAAGATCAATACAGGGGCGCTCGCACGCTGCAGCAATACGGCCTCCTGTCCGGCGAAATCACGCGTCGGCTCCGGGACTGCCGACGC
>DATGFT010000080.1:0-17255 GCA_035308915.1 Solirubrobacteraceae bacterium | reverse complement strand
ACATCAAGCTGCGCCAGGGGATGATGGCCTCGCTGTCGGGCACGCTGGCCACGATGGGCCCAGGCGTCCCGTACGCGATCGCCGCCAAGTTCGCGCATCCGCAGCGGCCGGTGTTCGCGCTGGTGGGTGATGGCGCGATGCAGATGAACGGGATCAACGAGCTGATCACGATCGCCAAGTACCGCCACCAATGGCCAGACCAGCGCCTGATCGTGCTCGTCCTCAACAACCGCGACCTCAACCAGGTCACCTGGGAGCAGCGAGCGATGGAGGGTGACCCCAAGTTCGAGGGTTCGCAGGACCTGCCCGACTTCCCCTACGCCAGCTATGCCGAGCTCCTCGGACTGAAGGGGATCCGGGTTGACAGCCCCGAGCAGGTCGGGCCGGCGTGGGACGAGGCGCTGGCGGCTGACCGGCCGGTCGTCTACGAGGCGGTCACGGACCCCGAGGTGCCACCGCTGCCGCCGCACATCACGCTCGAGCAGGCCAAGGCACTCGGCTCCGCCCTGCTGGGAGGTGACCCGGACGCCTCCCGGATCATCAGACAGTCGTTCAAGCAGAAGGTCGAGGAGTTCCTGCCGGGGCGATGACGGTCATGGCGACCCGCGTCGAGGCTCCCGTCGAGGCGCTCGAGGTGGCGGCTTACACGGTGCCCACCGACGCGCCCGAGGCCGACGGCACGCTGTCCTGGGAGGAGACCACGATCGTGGTCGTCCACGCCCGCGCCGGCCGGGAGCAAGGGCTCGGCTACACCTACGCCGACGTCTCCACGGCCAAGCTCGTCGAGTCGAAGCTCGCCGCGGCCGTCCAGGGCGCCGACGCGATGTCCCCGCAATCGAGCTGGCTGACCATGGTCGGAGCGATTCGAAATCTCGGCCGTCCGGGAATCTCGTCCATGGCGATCGCCGCGGTTGACCTCGCGCTCTGGGATCTCAAGGCGCGGCTCCTCGGCCTGCCGCTGTGCAGGTTGATCGGGATGGCGCACGAACGCGTTCCCATCTATGGCTCCGGTGGCTTCACCGCCTATTCGCTGGCGCGACTCCAGGAGCAGCTCGCAGGCTGGGTCGAACGCGGGATCCCCCGGGTGAAGATGAAGGTCGGCTCGCATCCGGGCGAGGATCCGGAACGCGTCCGGTGCGCCCGGGAGGCCATCGGCCCGGAGGCCGAGCTGTTCGTCGACGCCAACGGCGCCTACTCCCGCAAGCAGGCGCTCGCCCTGGCCGAGCGCTTCCGGGCCGACGCCCGAGTCGGCTGGTTCGAGGAGCCGGTTTCCTCCGACGACCTCGAGGGCTTGAGGCTGCTGCGAGACCGGGCGCCGAGCGGAATGGCGATCGCGGCGGGCGAGTACGGCTACGACGCCGGCTACTTCCGGCGCATGCTCGAGGCCGGAGCGGTCGACACACTCCAAGCCGACGTCACCCGCTGCGCGGGGATCACCGAGCTGCTCCGAGTCGACGGGCTGTGCCGGGCGCGGGGAGTGCCGCTGTCGCTGCACTGCGGGCCGGCCATCCACCTCCATCCGGCGCTGGCCCTCGGTCAGCTCGTGCACCTCGAGTACTTCCACGACCACGTCCGGATCGAGCACTTGCTCCTCGACGGCGTGGTGGCCCCCCGCGAGGGGGCTCTGCACCCGGACCTCTCACGGCCCGGTAACGGGTTGACCCTGAAGCGATCGGAGGCGGAGCGCTATGCGGCCTAGACGGGGATTTTCACGCGCCAGCAAGCCCGAGCGCGGACTCGCGCGCTGGTGGGGCAACGTCCGCTCGGGGCGGATGCAGCGCACGCTTGCCGGCGCCACCGCGTTCAGCGCGCTGCCGTTGGGGATCGAGATCTACTTCGAGCACTTCCGCGGATCGTTCGGCGACAAGTGGATGTGGACCCCTGTGGCGCTCTCGCCTGCGCTCACCGCCGCCGGGGTGGCGGGCGTCTGGTCCGAGCGCGTGGCCAGGACGTGGCTGCCCGCGCTGTCGGCGCTGTACTGCCTCGACGGCCTCATCGGGGTGGTCACGCACGTACGCGGTGTGGCGCGCAAGCCGGGCGGCTTCGAGGAGCCGCTGTTCAACATAGTCATGGGACCGCCGCTGCTCGCACCGGGCTCGCTGGCGCTGGTCGGTGGCATGGGGCTGGCGGCCGCGGCTTTCGGGCGCGAGCGCTGATGGCGGCGTCGCGGAACTTCCGCAGCGCCGAGCACCTCCCCAACCTGCGCCCGGGCCAGGAGCCCGCGTCACCGGATGAGCTTCCGCGCCAGCGCAACGGCGTAACGCCGCAGATGCACGGTCGATATCCGGACTACGACGTGCTCGATGAGTCCGGCCACTGGGACGAGGTCACGCGGCGGGTCGTCCTGGAGCGCGTGGACAAGGTCCCGGAGATCCGCTTCTTCACTCGTCCCGAGGCGGCGACGCTCGGCGCCTTCTGCGACGTCGTCATGGCCCAGGACCGCGAGCCCAAGATCCCGGTGCTGAACATGGTCGACGCCAAGCTCTTCGCCGGCCAGCTCGACGGGTTTCGCTTTGCGGGGATGCCGGATGACCGGGAGACGTGGCGCCGGGCTGCCCAGGGGCTCGACGCGGTCGCGCGCCAGCATGGCTGTGAGGACTTCGCCTGCGCCTCGCAGGAGGTCCAGGAGCGGATCATCGACGCCTTCCACAAGGGCGAGCTGCGCGGCGAGGTGTGGGATGACCTGAACCCCAAGCGGGCCTGGAGCGTGCTCATGCGCTCGGTGCTGAGCGCGTTCTACTCGCATCCGTGGGCCTGGAACGAGATCGGCTTCGGCGGCCCGGCGTACCCGCGCGGCTACGCCCGTTTGGGGGTGGGACAACGTGAAGCCTGGGAGGGGGCGCCCGCGTTCGAGCGTGATCCCGTCAAGGACACGCACGAGCGCCACGTCGAGGGCTACGAATGAGACTGCCGCGCCGGCATGACATCCGCACCCTGGCGCGCGGGGCGCTCCGCCCGCCGGACAACGACTCCGCGTTTTTGCTCGACGTCCACCGCCGGGCCGTTCCGCGCGAGCGGATGGCCCGTTACGACGACGCGTACGCGGTCGATCTCGTGATCGTCGGAGCCGGTGCCGGCGGCGGAACGCTGGCCCAGCGACTGGCCCGGAAGGGTTGGAAGATCGTCGTGCTGGAATCAGGCCCGTTCTGGGATCCCGACGCCGATTGGGTCTCAGACGAGGCCGGGTCGCACAAGCTCTATTGGACCGACGAGCGGATCACGGGCGGCGAGGACCCGGTGGAGCTCGGCAAGAACAACTCAGGACACGGCGTGGGCGGCTCAATGGTCCACTACGCCGGCTACTGCCCACGCTTTCACCCCTCGGATTTCGAGGTGCGCACGCGCGACGGCGTGGGGGAGGACTGGCCGATCTCCTATCGGGACCTGAAGCGCCACTACGAGCGCCTCGAGCTCGAGCTGCCTGTGGCCGGCGACACCTGGCCATGGGGAGACCCGCATCGCTATCCCCACACGCCGCATCCGATCGCGGGCGGCGCGGAGACCGCAGTGGCGGGTGCCCGCAAGCTCGGGATCAAGATGTGCGTGGGCCCGGTCGGCATCACCAACGGCGCCTTCGGCAACCGCCCCCATTGCATCTACCGCGGCTTCTGCCTCCAGGGCTGCAAGGTCAACGCCAAGGCCTCGCCGCTGGTCACCCACATCCCAGACGCGATCGAGCACGGGGCCGAGATCCGCGCCGACTGCATGGTCACCGCCGTGGAGGTGGATGACTCGAGCGGACGGGTCACCGGCGTGCGCTACATCCACGACGGCCAGGAGCGGGTGCAACGTGCCGATGCGGTCGCTGTGGCCGGCTATTCGATCGAGACGCCACGACTGCTCATCAACTCAAAGAGCCGGCGCTACCCGCACGGCCTGGCCAACGACAACGACCAGGTGGGGCGGTGCGTGATGGTCCAGGGGGCGCCGCAGGTGGCGGGCCGCTTCCCGGACGAGATGCGTGTCTACAAGGCACCGCCACCCGAGATCTCCTCCGAGCAGTTCTATGAGACCGACGAGACGCGTGGCTTCGCCCGCGGGTTCTCGATCCAGACCGTGGGCCCCCTGCCCATCGAATGGGCTCAGCACGTGATGGCCGACGGGCACTGGGGACGCGCGTTGCGCGAGTACATGCGCGACTACAACCACTGGTACACGTTGGGGGTCCTCTCCGAGCTGCTGCCGCACCCGGAGAACCGCGTCACGGTCGATCCCGACGTCACCGATCAGAACGGGATCCCGGTCGCCCGCATGGAGTACACGCAGTCCGAGAACGACCGCAAGAACATCGCCTTCGCCAAGCAGACCCTGCACGACATCTGGGAGGCGGCCGGCGCCCAGGATGTCCTAGTGATCGACCGCTATGCCCACCTCGTGGGCGGCTGCCGGATGGGCGTCGACCCGGAGCGGAGCGTCGTCGACTCAGACCACCGAGCCTGGGGGATCCCCAATCTGTTCATCGCCGACGGGAGCGTGATGCCGACCCAGGGTTCCGCCAACCCGGCGCTCACGATCATGGCGCTGGCGTCTCGGCTGGCCGATCGCCTGGAGGACGGCCGCTTGGATGCTCACGCAGCCAGCGCGCGACGTTCTGGAGGTCGTCGACGAACTGATCCATCGCCGCCCGCCGCTCGGCATCATCCCGAGCGCGCAGGATCGCGGACGGATGGGTCGTGATGGCCACGAGCTCGGCCAGCTCGGACTCCACCGGCCGCCCCCGGTCCTTGCCGATCCGGATGTGTGAGCCGAGCAGCGCCTGGGCCGCGGTCGCGCCCAGGCACACGAGGGCCATCGGCTGGACGACCGTTAGCTCGGCGCGCAGCCAGGGCAGACAGGCGTTGACCCGCCAGCGGTCGGGCTTCTGGTGGATGCGCCGCTTGCCCCGCGCCTTGTAGCGAAAATGCTTGACCACGTTGGTGATGTAGGTGTCCCGGGGCGCGATCCCCGCACGCTTGAGACCCTCGTCGAGCACCCGACCGGCGGGGCCCACGAACGGGTGTCCCTCGAGGTCCTCGCGGTCGCCTGGCTGCTCACCGACGAGCATCAGGGCGGCGCTGCGAGCCCCCTCGCCCATGACCGGCTGGGTGGCGCCGGCATAGAGGTCGCATGCCCGGCAGGCATGCACCGCGCTGTTCAGGCTGCTCAGCGAGGGCCGCTCGGGAACTGGGGCGGGCGGATACTCGGGCACGCCTACCGTATGCCCGCCGCGGCGCGGTGGGAACCGAGCCGGCCGGAGGCGAACTTTGGCTCCCGAGCCTGAGCCATGCTCAACCAAATCGCCAAAGTTCGCCCGGTGCGCGATGGTTCTTGGCCTGTCAGCGCCATGAAGCCGGTACGCGTCGGCTGCAGCGGCTGGATGTATGACTCCTGGCGGGGCAAGCTCTACCCGGAGGGCTGCCCAAAGCGGCGCTGGCTCGAGGTTTACGCCGAACACTTCGACACCGTCGAGGTCAACAGCACCTTCTACCGGCTGGCGCGCCGCGATGCGGTGGAGGGCTGGGTCAAGCAGACGCCGCCGGAGTTCCTGTTCGCGGTCAAGGCGAGCCGTTACCTGACGCACATCCGACGGCTCCGGGAGATCGAGGAGGGGATCAAGCGCTTCTACGAGCCGATCGAGCCGCTCCGCGCCGCGGGACGGCTCGGACCGGTGCTGTGGCAGCTGCCCGAGAACTTCCACCGCGACGACGCGCGCCTGGCCGGGCTGCTCGAGATCCTGGATCAGGGCCCGCCCACCCAGCACACGATCGAGTTTCGGCACGCCAGCTGGTTTGCGCCCCAGGTGATGTCGATGCTGCGGAGCGCCGGCGTCGCCCTGACCATCGGCGACCATCCCAGTCGGCCCTTCCAGACCCATGAGGCGACGACGGACTGGATGTTCATCCGCTTCCACTACGGGACGCGCGGGCGCATCGGCAACTACTCCGCCACCGAGATCGCCGAGTGGGCACAGCGGATCGAGCGCTGGCGCCGGCGTGAGGCGCTCTACGTCTACTACAACAACGACTGGAACAGCTATGCGCCGGCCAACGCCAGGCTGCTGCTCCGCCGGCTCGGCTCAGCCCCGTAGCCGCACGTGGTCGACCGGGACGCCGAAGCGCTCCTCGATCTCTGCCGGCTCCACGTCCTCGCGGTAGCCCTGGTCCTCCCCGGCGTGGGTGAACAGGATCACCCGGTCGGCGGGGAAGGTCTGCAACACGTCCTGGACGGCGATCAGTGGGTCGCTCTCGCCCGTGTCGCCGCTCGCCCGCACGCCCTCGGCGCCCAGCTGATCCACCGTCTGGCGCCACACCCCCTGCGCCCGCTCGATCGCCGCATCGGCGTCGGACATCCAGAAGCGCAGGCCGCTTTCCTGGAGCGCCGGGGCAACCACCACGACCTCGGCCTCCCGCGGTTCGACGCCATCTGGGACGGCATCGCGCAGCTGTCCCACCGTGATCGGCTCGCTGGTGAGAATGAGCAGCTTCATCAACGGGCAACCTACCCTCAAGCCGCCATGGGAATCCCCACCCCGCAGCCAGGCCCGCCCGACCCCGGCGCGCCGAGCCCAGCCCCCCAACCTCCCGATCCCGGCCCCGTGCCGTCTCCGGGGCCCGACCCGAGTCCGCCGACCCCCACGCCGGAGCCGGGACCGCTACCCCCCGATCCCGACCCGCCCTCGATCTAGGCCTCAGGCGGCGCCGCCGTCGATCACCCTGACGCGGCTCGACCCTCCGTGCGCGACCTGGGAGGTGGGTGGAGCGATCGCACTGGCTGTTCGAGCTAGACGTCTCGACGTCGGCGCGGACAGCCATCCATTAAGAGCCGTACATCGACTCGAACAGCTCTTCGTAGCGTTCGTAGACGACGTTGCGCTTGACCTTGAGCGTCGGGGTGAGCTCGCCGGTCTCGATCGCCAGGTCGTGGTCGAGGATTCTGACCTTCTTGGCCTGCTCGACCTGGGCGTAGTTGGCATTGGCCCGCTCGAGCTCCTGCTCGACCATCTCCTGCACCCTCTCGTGCTCGGCCAGCTCGGCGAGGTCCTCGGGAAGACCCTGTTCCTTGGCCCAGGGGACGATCTCCTCAGGATCGAGGGTCACGAGCACGACCGGGTAGGGCTTGCGGTCGCCGTACATCACGGCCTGGGAGATGAACGGGGACTGCTTGAGGTCGTTCTCCAGGTTTGACGGCGTGAGGTTCTTGCCGCCCGCGGTGATGATGATGTCCTTCTTGCGGCCCGTGATCTTGAGAAAGCCATCGTCATCGAGCTCACCGACGTCGCCCGTGTGGAGCCACCCGTCGACGAGCGTCTCGGCGGTCGCCTGCTCGTTGCGCCAGTACTCCTTGAAGACGTTGGGGCCCTTGATCAGGATCTCGCCGTCCTCGTCGGAGATCTTGATCTCGTCGCCCGGCACCGCGCGCCCGACGGTCCCGAACTTGATCTGGTCCAGGAGGTTGACCGTGCCGATCGCGGTCGTCTCGGTCATCCCCCAGCCCTCAAGCACGGGGACGCCCGCGGCGTAGAAGAACTCGAGGATCTCCGGGGCGATCGGCGCAGCGCCCGTCACGGCCTGGCGGATCTGGCCGCCGAACAGGTCGCGCACCCGCTTGAAGAGCTTCTCGTCCGCCTGCTGGAACGCCTGCTCCAGCTCTTTGGGGACGTCCTCGCCGCGCTGCCGACGGGTGCGAACCTCGACGCCCAGCTTGACCGCCTGGCGCGCCTGCTGGCGCTCCTCCTCGGGCGCCTGCTCGAGCATCTTCTGCGCGGCGGCGTAGAGCTTCTCGAAGATCCGTGGGACCGAGGGCAGGTAGGTCGGCCTGGTCTCCATGATCTCCTGGAGGATCTTCTTCGTGTCGCCGCCCATGAAGACGATCGTCGTCCCCTGGTCAAAGGAGGCGAGCGGGACGGTGAGCCCGAACACGTGGGCCAGCGGGAGGTACAGGTAGCTGACCTCGTCGGGGGTGATGAACTCGAGCTCCTCGCACACGCGGCACACGCTCATCGCGTTGGCGTGGGTGAGCACGACGCCCTTGGGCGGCCCGGTTGTACCCGACGTGTAGATGATGATGAAGGGGTCCGCGGTCTCGATCTTGTCCTGGCGCTCGGTGAGCTCGGACTCGTCGTGGCCCGCGCCCCGCTCGCGCAACTCGTCGAGCGAGATCTCGCCGGCGTCGGAGGTCATGCCGATGACGTGTTCGAGCTCGCCGAGCTCGTCGCGGATCTGCTCGAACTTCTTCCGCTGTCCCTCGTCCTCGCAGATGACCGCCACGGCGCCCGAGTTGCCGGCCACCCACTGACACTCCTTGGGCGAGTTCGTCGGGTAGATCGGCACAACGATCCCGCCCGCGGCCGAGATCGCGTACATGGCGAGCACCCACTCGACGCGAGTGTTGGCCAGGATGCACACTCGATCCCCGGGCTCAACGCCGAGATCGACGAGCCCCAGAGCGAGCTCGTTGATCGCCTTCCCCGCCTCGGCATAGGTCATCTCCGCCCACTCGTCGCCCGACCTGTAACGGGCGGCTACGTGGTCGGGAAATCGCTCGGCAGCTTCTCCTGGCAGGGCGGACACGGTGTCCGCGATCGTTCGGGGCTCAGCCATGAAGTTCTCTCCTCTCCAACTGCGCTGGCACTGCTGCCGTCCCTATACCCGGATCATGGCAGCAGTCAGCGCGCCCGGCAGGATTTGAACCTGCGACCTCTCGCTCCGGAGGCGAGCGCTCTATCCCCTGAGCTACGGGCGCGGGACCAGAAGGCTAGAGGTTTGGGAGATAAGCCCAACCGAGAGGTGAAAATCTCCCAATCCCATGAACATCGCCGTCATCGCTGACACCCACATGCCGCGAGGCCGCCGGAGGCTGCCGGGAGCCTGCGTGGAGCGTCTGAGGGGACTCGACCTGATCGTCCACGCCGGTGACTTCACCGCACTGGAGGTGCTCGATCAGTTCAACGCCTACGGCCCCCTGATCGCCGTCCGGGGCAACGTCGATGAGCCCGCCATCCGCGCGGTTCTGCCTGAGACGGTCGAGGTGGACGTGGCCGGCCGACGGATCGCCGTCATCCACGACGCCGGGCCTGCTAACGGCCGGCTCGGCCGTTTGCGACGTCGCTTCCCCGCCGCCGACGCCGTCGTCTTTGGCCACTCGCACCTCCCGCTGCACGAGCGGGCCGAGGACGGGTTTCAGATCTTCAACCCCGGGAGCCCGACGGAGCGCCGGCGCGCGCCGTGGCCGAGCATGGGAGTTGCCCTGATCGAGAGCGGCCAGTTGAGCTTCGAGCTGATACCCCTCGGCTGACAGACTCAGCGCCATGGATCTGTCGGTCTTCTTTGCCGGCACCGGCGGCTCGATCCCCACCGCCAGCCGAGGCCTCCCGGCGCTGCTCCTTCGCCGCGGCGGTGAGCGCATCCTGTTCGACTGCGGCGAGGGCACTCAGCGCCAGCTTGTCCGCTCCGTCGGCCTCGCCGACCTGGATGCCGTCTTCCTCACCCACTTCCACGCGGACCACTGGCTTGGCCTGCCCGGGCTGCTCAAGACGTTCGATCTGCGCGGCCGGGACCGGCCGCTGACCGTGCACGGCCCCCCGGGGCTGCGCGAGCTCCTCAGCGCGGCCATGCGACTGGCGGGGCGGGTTCATTACGACCTCAGGGTGGTCGAGCTCGCCTCAGGCGAGCGGCTCGAGCGTGATGGGTACACGATCGTCCCGATCCTCGTGGCCCATCGGATCCAGGCGTTCGGCTACGTCATCTTCGAAGACGATCGACCCGGCGAGTTTGACCCTGAGAAGGCCGTCGCCCTCGGGCTGGAACCCGGGCCTGAGTTCGGGCTCGTGCAGCGCGGCGCCACGGTCCGCGGGGTCGGTCCCGAGCACGTGCTCGGGCCGACGCGCCGAGGACGAAAGATCGCGATCTCCGGCGATACGGCTCCCTGCGAGGCGCTGCGCGTCGCCGCCCACGGCGCCGACCTCCTGATCCACGAGGCAACGTTCGCCGCCGAGGAGCTCGATCGGGCCGTCGTGACCCAGCATTCCACCGCCACGCAGGCAGCCACGCTGGCCCGCGAGGCCGAGGTGGGGATGCTCGCCCTGACTCACTTCTCGAGCCGCTACCCGCCGGCAGTCCTGCGCGACGAGGCGCGCGCCGTGTTCACGGATACCGTGCTACCGCGGGATTTCGACACCATCGAGATCCCGTTTGCCGAACGCGCAGCGCCTGAGCTGGTGCGCTGGGGCGGACGTGTGACGCCGGATGCGGAGCCGGTCTCCGAGCCCCAGCGGGTGGGCGAATCCGAGCCCGCGGCGGGGCGGCATTGACCTTCACGACCAACCTCGAGCGCGTACCGGCGGCGCGCTTTGTCTGCGAGCGGCTACGGGCCGAGCATCTGCCCGAGCTGGCGCGACTGCTACAGGACCCCCGCGTGTCGCCGTGGCTCTGGCCGCACGGCGGGCCAACCGCGCAGGAGCTGCGCGAGATGGTCCGGCAGAAGGAGCGTCACTGGGAGCGCTACGGCTTTGGACTCTGGCTCTTGCGCGAGCACCACAGTGACGCCGTCGTCGGGTGGGGAGGCCTGCAATGGACCTATGTCGTCGACCTGGACCAGGTCGAGGTCGCATGGGTCACCGCGCCCGACCGCTGGGGTCAGGGCCTCGCCACCGAGCTGGCCCAGACCTCCATCGCCGCCGCGTTTGGGCCGTTGGGCCTCCAGGAGATCATCGCCTTCACGCTGCCGGACAACGCGGCCTCGCGCCGTGTGATGGAGAAAGCCGGTTTCGTCTACGAGCGCGACATCGTCCACGCCCTGCTGCCGCACGTCCTGTATCGCCGCCGCGCCGGCTGACCAACGAGCGGCCACCGGGGCGGCCGACCAATCTCGTGCGGACCTCGCCCGTCCGCCGGAGGCGCTGTTACCCTCAACCAAGTCGGTTCCTTTAACCCGGTCCGGTGAGGCCAGGAAGGAGCACAGCTCTTGGCGGCTGACGCCACGGTGGTCCTCGACCACGATGACATGCGACGCACGCTGGTGCGGATCGCCCACGAGATCGTCGAGAAGAACCCCGTCGGCCCGATCGCGCTGGTCGGGATCCACCGCCGGGGAGCCGCGCTGGCGCAGCGGTTGCACGCGCTGGCCAGTGAGCTGCTCGACACCTCGGTTCCGCTTGGCTTCGTGGACATCTCGTTCTACCGCGACGACCTGGCGACCCGGCCCACAGCGCCGGTGGTGCACGCCACCCAGCTCGACTTCGCGATCGACGGGCATACGATCGTCATCGTCGACGACGTGCTCTACACGGGTCGCACCGTGCGGGCGGCGATCGACGAGGTGTTCGACTACGGGCGACCGGGGCGAGTCCAGCTGGCGGTGCTGATCGACCGCGGGCACCGCGAGCTGCCGATCCGGCCTGACTACGTGGGCAAGAACCTGCCTACCTCGCAGGCGCAGCGGGTCAATGTGCGGGTAAAAGAGGTGGATGGGGAGGACGAGGTGACGATCACCTCGATTCCCGAGCCACGGCGGGCGGCTGCATGAGGCCCCGAATCGGACCCCACCTGATCTCGATCGACGACCTCGACCGGTCGGGCATCGAGCGCATCCTCGACCGCGCCGAGTCCTTCGAGGAGGTGGCTGGGCGGGAGATCAAGAAGGTGCCGGCCCTGCGAGGGCGCACCATCGTCAATCTCTTCTACGAGGCGAGCACCCGCACAAGCTCGAGCTTCGAGCTGGCGGCCAAGCGCCTCAGCGCCGACGTGGTGAGCATCCGCTCGGCCGGATCGAGCGTCGACAAGGGCGAATCACTCAAGGACACCGTCCAAACGCTGTCGGCCTACGACCCGGCGGCGATCGTCATCCGCTCGCCGCATGCGGGGGCGGCCCAGCTCGTCGCGGGCTGGACCCCGGCCGCGGTGATCAACGCCGGGGACGGCAAGCACGAGCATCCAACCCAGGCCCTGCTCGACGTCTTCACCCTGCGCCGTCGGCTTGGCGCGCTCGACGGACTCAACATCTGGATCGTCGGCGACGTGCTGCACTCTCGCGTCGCCCGCTCGAACATCCTCGCCCTGGGGCGGATGGGCGCCCGCGTGACCGTCGCCGGACCGCCGACGTTGATCCCGAGAGAGATCGAGGCCCTGGGCTGTGAGGCCACGGTTTCGCTGGAGCGCCTCGAGGAGGCCGACGTCGTCTACGTGTTGAGAATGCAGAACGAGCGCATGCGTGACGCCTACGTTCCCTCGCTGCGGGAATACGCGTCCCGCTACCAGATCAGCGCGTCTCGACTGCGGCCGGATCAGCTCCTGATGCATCCGGGTCCGGTCAACCGCGGGGTTGAGCTGTCGTCCGATGCGATCGACTCTCCGCAGGCGCTGATCGGCGAACAGGTCAAGGCGGGAATCGCGGTGCGCATGGCGGTCCTCTACGAGCTTCTCGTGGGGTCTCCGCTGTTGGCGGTGGCGGCGTGAGCCCGGTGACGGCGCCCAGGCTGTTCTCCCAGGAGGCTCCTCCGGCGGAGGTGCTGATCCGCTCGGGCCATGTTCTCGACCCGCGCGGCGAGATCGACGAGGCTCACGACATCCTGATCCGGGGCGGCTGTGTGGCCGAGCTCGGCGCGCCCGGCTCGCTCTCGCCTCCCGCCGACGGCGAGCTCTTCGACGCCTCGGGCAAGCATGTGTTTCCCGGCTTCGTCGATCCCCACGTCCACATGCGCACGCCGGGGCAGGAGTACAAGGAGGACATCGAGTCCGCGACCGCTGCGGCCGCGGCCGGTGGCTTCTGTGCGCTGATCGCGATGCCGAACACCGACCCGGTCCTGGACGATCCGGCGATCCTTGGCTCGCTGCTCGAACGGGCGCGTCGCGAGGCCCGGGTCCCGGTCGGCTTCCTGGCTGCCATCACCAGAGGACTCGAAGGTGATGCGCTGACCGAGATGGCGGCGCTCGCCGAGGCTGGGGCGTTGGGCTTCACCGACGACGGCAAGCCGGTGATCTCCGCCGGCCTGCTGCGCAAGGCGCTCCAGTATCAGCGGATGTGCGGGGGCGTCCTCGCTCTGCACGAGGAGGACCCCGCGTTGTCTCGCGACGGCGTCATGCACGAGGGCCCGGTTTCCACGCGGCTCGGCATGACCGGGATACCGCCGGTGTCCGAATCGACGATGATCGCCCGGGACGCCGGCCTGGCGCGGTACGAGCGGGCACGTGTGCATTTCCAGCACATCTCGGCCACCGAGTCGGTCGAGGCGCTCGCCCAGGCCAAAGCCGCAGGAGCCCGGGTGAGCGCAGAGGTCACACCCCACCACCTCACCCTCACCGACGACCTCGTGCGGACGCTCGACAGCCGCTTCAAGATGAATCCTCCGCTGCGCTCGGAGGCGGACCGAAGGTCGCTGATCGACGCGCTCCGCAGCGGGCTCATCGACTGCGTGGCCACCGATCACGCGCCACACGCGCGGCACGAGAAGGAGGTTCCCTTCGAAGCCGCGGCGATGGGCACGACGGGGCTGGAGACGGCGTTCGCAGCTCTGTTCACCGAGCTCGTCCTGCCCGGAGAGCTCGAGCTGGCGATCGTCGTGGAGCGGATGAGCGCGGGCGCGCGGCTGTTCGATCTTCCCACGCCGCGGATCGCCGTCGGCGAGCCCGCGAACCTCGCCGTGGTCGATCTCGACCGCTCATTCGAGGTCGGGGCCCAGGGTTACGTCAGCCGCTCGGAGAACTGCGCCTTCCACGGCCGCAGGCTCCACGGCCGGGTGGTGCTCACGCTCGCCGCCGGCAGCGTCGCCTTCCGAGAGCGCCTGCTCGTCGAGGCGGCGCCGGCCCGATGAGCGAATCCGACGCGGCCTACGTCCTGCTCGAGGACGGGACACGCTTCGACGGGGTCGCCTGCGGCGCCCGCGGGCAGACGGCGGTCGGCGAGATCGTGTTCACCACCTCGATGGCCGGATACCAGGAGGCCATGACCGATCCGAGCTACCGCGGTCAGCTGATCACCTTCACATTCCCGATGATCGGGAACTACGGTGCCCAACCCGGCGCGATGGAGTCAGACCGGGTGCACGCCCGGGCCGCGATCATGCGCGCCGCGGTCGACCGCGACGATGCCCCGGGGGCCTCCCAGGGCTGGCTCACCTGGCTGGCCGAGCAGGGCATCCCGGCCATCACCGAAATCGACACCCGCGCCCTGGTCCGGCGGATTCGCGATCAGGGCGCGATGCGCGGCGGCGTGTTCGGCGCCGGGGTGCCGGAGGCCGAGGCCGAGGCCCTGATCGCCGCCGAGCCTGAGATGGCCGGGCGCGATCTCACGCGTGAGGTAACGCCGGATGAGGTCGTGATCCTCGGCGAGGGCGGCGGGCCGCGCATCGCCATGATCGATACCGGGGTCAAGCGCTCGATCGTGTCCAACCTCCTCAGCCGAGGTGCGACGGTCGAGCTTCATCCGTGCACGAGTGACGGCGACGCGCTGCTGGCTCGCCAGCCCGACGCGCTGTTCTTGGCCAACGGTCCTGGCGACCCTGCCGCGCTCGACCAGATCGTGGCCACCGTGGCCGGCCTCATCGGCCGCCTACCGGTCTACGGCATCTGTCTCGGCCACCAGGTGCTCTGCCGCGCCGTGGGCCTCGAGACCTACAAGCTCCCGTTCGGCCACCACGGCGCCAACCATCCGGTCAAGGACCTGACGACCGGCCGGGTCGAGATCACCAGCCAAAACCACGGCTTCGCCGTTCTCGGCCCCGACGGCTCGAGAACCATCGACGAGGATGAGCCGGTTCGCTGGGACACGGCGTTCGGGGCCGCCGAGCTGACCCACATAAACCTCTATGACCGCACCGTCGAGGGGCTGGCGCTCCGCGACGTACCCGGGGCGACGGTCCAGTACCACCCCGAGGCCGGACCCGGTCCCCACGACGCGCTTCACCTGTTCGATCGGTTCGTGGGGGAGATCAGGGCCGCCGCCTGACCATGCCCCGCCGCGACGACATCCACAAGATCCTGCTCATCGGCTCAGGCCCGATCGTGATCGGGCAGGCGGCCGAGTTCGACTACTCCGGGACTCAGGCCTGCCGGGTCCTGATCGAAGAGGGATACGACGTCGTCCTGGTCAACTCGAACCCGGCCACGATCATGACCGACCCCGAGGTCGCGACCACGACCTACGTGGAGCCGCTCTTGCCCGGGCCCGTCACGCAGGTCATCGAGCGTGAACGGCCCGACGCGCTGCTCCCAACGCTCGGAGGACAGACGGCGCTCAATCTGGCCAAGACGCTTCACGAGGACGGCACGCTGGCCCGCCTCGGCGTCGAGCTGATCGGAGCCGACTACGAGGCGATCGACCGGGCCGAGGACCGCGAGCGCTTCCGCGAGACCATGACCGGCGCCGGGCTGCGGGTCCCGCGCAGCGTGATCGCGCACACCCTGGCCGAGGCACACGCCGCCGCCTCCGAGGTGGGGCTGCCATTCATCGTGCGCCCGGCGTTCACCCTCGGCGGGACGGGCGGCGGGGTGGTTCGCCATCAGCACGAGCTGGAGGCGGTTGTGGGCCGAGGCCTTGCCGCCTCGCCGATCGGCCAGGTGCTGATCGAGGAATCGGTGCTCGGCTGGGGGGAGTTCGAGCTCGAGGTGATGCGCGACCGGGCCGACAACGTGGTGATCATCTGTTCGATCGAGAACATCGACCCGATGGGCGTGCACACGGGCGACAGCGTCTGCGTGGCGCCACAGCAGACGCTGACCGACCAGCAGTACCAGGCGCTGCGAGACCAGGCGATCACGGCGATCCGCGCCGTGGGCGTCGAGACCGGCGGATCCAATGTGCAGTTCGCCGTCAACCCGGCCAGCGGCGAGGTGGTCGTGATCGAGATGAATCCGCGCGTCTCACGCTCGAGCGCCCTGGCCAGCAAGGCCACGGGGTTTCCCATCGCCAAGATCGCGGCCCGGCTCGCGGTGGGCTACACGCTCCAGGAGATCCCCAACGACATAACCCGGGCCACCCCGGCCAGCTTCGAGCCCGCGATCGAC
This sequence comes from Solirubrobacteraceae bacterium, assembly GCA_035308915.1. Classification (GTDB taxonomy): domain Bacteria; phylum Actinomycetota; class Thermoleophilia; order Solirubrobacterales; family Solirubrobacteraceae; genus Palsa-465. Next base: position 1,278 of record DATGFT010000080.1, on the reverse strand, counting down.
TACTGCGTGGTCAAGTGGCCCCGCTTTGCCTTCGAGAAGTTCCCCGGCGCCGAGGCCGGCCTGACGACGCACATGAAGTCGGTCGGTGAGGCAATGGCGATCGGGCGGACGTTCAAGCAGGCGTTCGTGAAGGCGCTGCGCTCACGCGAGCTCGATACCGAGCCCAGCTTCCCCGCCGATATGGACGAGCTCCTGGACCGGCTCACCCAACCCGGGGCCGAGCGCTTCGACCTCGTGCTCGAGGCCCTGCGCCGCGGCGCCGGCGTCGAGGACGTGCACGCGCGCACCTCGATCGATCGCTGGTTTTTGCGTGAGTTCCAGGAGCTGGTGGCGCAACCGGAATCTCCGTTTGCCGCCGAGCTCACGTTCAAGTCAGTCGACACGTGCGCCGCCGAGTTCGCCGCGCAGACGCCGTACTACTACTCGAGCTGGGAGCGCGCGCCCCGCACCGGGGCCGTCCACGAGGTGGAGCGCGGTCAGCGCCCCAGCGTGGTGATCCTCGGTTCAGGGCCCAACCGGATCGGTCAGGGGATCGAGTTCGATTACTGCTGCGTGCACGCGGTGCAGACGGTGCGCGAGTCCGGCCGCGACGCCGTGATGATCAATTGCAACCCTGAAACCGTCTCCACGGATTACGACGTCTCGGACCGCCTCTACTTCGAGCCGCTGACCCTCGAGTCCGTGCTTGCCGTCTGTCAGGTCGAGGAGCCCGAGGGCGTGGTCGTCCAGTTCGGCGGCCAGACGCCGCTCAAGCTGGCGGCGGGACTCGAGGCAGCCGGGGTGGCGATCCTGGGCACCGGGATCGAGGCCATCGACCTCGCCGAGGACCGCGCCCGCTTCGGCGCGCTGCTCGACCGCCTCGGCTACCGGGCACCGGCCTATGCGACCGCCTCCTCACCAGAGGAGGCGCTCGAGGCTGCGACCAAGGTCGGCTTCCCATTGCTCGTGCGGCCGAGCTACGTACTCGGGGGACGGGCCATGGAGATCGTCTACAGCGTCGCCGGGCTACGTGACTACCTCGAGCGCGTGGGAGTTCAGTCCGGCCCCGCGGGGGGCACGATCTACCTCGACCGTTTCCTCGAGGATTCGATCGAGGTCGACGTCGATGCCCTATGCGACGGCGACGACGTCTGGATCGCCGGGATCATGCAGCACGTCGAGGAGGCGGGGGTCCACTCGGGCGACTCGGCCTGTGTCCTGCCCCCCCACACGTTGGGCGGTGAGAGTCTCGAGCAGATTCGCGAACAGACGGCGGGCATCGCTCGTGCGCTCGGGGTC
>DATGFT010000079.1:0-24835 GCA_035308915.1 Solirubrobacteraceae bacterium | reverse complement strand
ATATAGCGAGGGAAAGACAAAGCACGTGGCCAGCCGCCAGAGCCCCTCCACCTGCTCCTCGGGAATCCACCCCGGCATCCGCACGTCATCCTCGACCCGCAACTCCGCGGCGTGGCGGCGGAGCTCCTGCTCGTACGGGGTGGGGTAGCCCGGCATCACGAGCACCGGACGCCGCTCAGCGGGTATGAGCGCGAGCGCCTCGAGCAGCCGCTTCAGGTTCTTCACCGGCCGCTTGGCAGAGAGCGTGAAGACGACCGGTCGCGAGCCCAGCCGCCAGCGCGCGCGGACCTCGTCCTCGGATTCAGGCTCGACGAGGCCGCGCGCATCGCGAAACCCCAGCGGAACCACGTCGACCTTGTCAGGGTCGAGGCGCAGGAACCTCTGAATGTCCGCCGCGGTCGCCTGCGAGTCGGCGATGACGCGGTCCGAGCGACGTGCCGCCAGCGGAACCAGGACGCGCATCCCCAGCGTGCGCAGCCCAAAGTGCGCCTCGGGAAAGTGGCGGTAGATCAGGTCGTGAACCGTCGTCACGCGGGCGAACCGGCCACTGGCGGGTGCGGTGCTCGCCATGCTGTGGAGCAGGTCGATCCGCTCGCGATGCCCGAGACGGGGAAGGTGCACCTGCTCCCCCCACACCCACTCGGCGCGCCGCCGGGCTCGCACCGGAACGACCACCGTACGGATGCCCTCGGCCAGCTCCAGGCCCGACTCGGCCGCCTCACGGTTGATGAAGGCGGTCAGGGTGAGACCAGGCGCGGCGTCCGCGAGTGCGGGCACCAGCTCCCGCGCGTACATCTCCATCCCTCCCGTCTCCCCGGGCACGAGGTAAACCAGGTTCAGGCCGACGTGCATGACGGCAAGAGAGTAGGCCGTCGCTATCGTCGCGCCGATGCCGGGCCGGGCTGAGCTCACGATTGGAATCGATGCGCGCGCGGCCGCGGAGGTCACGGCGGGCCGCGGACGGTTGGTGCGGGAGCTTCTCCGAGCCCTGAGCCAGCGTGACGATCCATATCGCTACATGCTCTACGCGCGATCGCGGTACGACTGCGGGCTCGACGACCGCTTCAAATGGCGACTGATCGACCGGCCCGATCCGTGGTGGCACCTCTACGCGGCCCGCCAGGCCAGCCGGGAGTGCGAGGTCTTCTTCTCCTCCAACAGCTATCTGACCGTATGGTTCCTGTCGATCCCGGCGGTCCCCTTCGTGCACGACATGATCGCCTTCGACCGCTCGCTCGATCCGCGCTGGCAGTCCGCGCTGATCGAGCGGCTGACCCTCGGCATCGCCGTGCGGCGTTCGGCGGCGTTCCTGACCAACTCCAAGGCCACCACGGCGGACTTTGCGCGCCGCTTCCCGCGCGCCGCCGCGCGCATCACGACGGCGCCGCTGGCCGTCGCGTCCGAGCTCACGGAAACCGCGACGACGGCAGCCGACGGCGGCCTGCCGGATCCGGGGTTCGTGCTGGCGGTAGGAACGCTCGAGCCGCGAAAGAACCTCCCCCGCCTCGTGGCGGCATATACCCAGTTGCCGGACGACCTCCAGCGCCAACACCCCCTTATCGTCGTCGGCGAGGTGGGGTGGCAGGCGAACGAAACGCTGGAGGCGCTGGGTTCACTCGGGGAGCGCTGTCGCGTGCTGGGGCGCGTCGCCGATGACGAGCTCGGGGAGCTCTACCGGCGCTGCGCGGTGTTCTGCTACCCGTCGCTGGGTGAGGGTTTCGGGCTGCCCGTGCTCGAGGCGATGTCGTTCGGCGCGGCGGTCATCACCTCCGATCGCTCGAGCCTCCCGGAGGTAGGCGGCGATGCGGTCGAGTACGTGGATCCGCGTGACACCGCCAGCATCAGGGACGGGCTCGACCGACTGCTTCGCGACCCCACGCGCCGTGAGGAGCTGGGGGCCCGGGGGCGCGAGCGCGCGCGGAGCTTCTCCTGGGCCCGTACGGCCGAGACAGTGCTCGGCGTGCTCGCCGCCGCTGCTCACGCTCGATCGAGCGCGTGACCGTAGGCCTCGACCTGGATCTCCAGCGTGCGGCGCAGCGAATGGCGCTCGGCGTTTCGGGCGAACCAGCTCGCGGTGGCGGCGCGGAGGGCTGAGCCACCCGCGTGGACGCGAAGGATCGCGGCGGCCAGATCCTCCGGCGAGGCAGATTTCACGATGAACCCATTCTCGCCCTCCTCGATCAGCTCGACGGCCGCGTTGTCAGGGTCCTTGACGACCACACTCGGCGTGCCGTGAGCGGAGGCCTCCAGCACGACCAGGCCGTAGCCCTCACGGCGGGAGGGGAGAAGCATGCACAGGGCGCGCGCGATCTCCTGATCGACCCGAGAGCCGTCCACGAACCCCGGCGCCTCGATCACCTCCCCGAGCCCCAGCCTCTCCAGCTCACGCAGGAGCTCGGCGCGGTCCGGGCCGTCTCCGAGGATCACGCCGCGGAGCTCCGGGAGATCGGCCCGGGCGGCAGCGATCGCCGGAGGGATCGTGAGCACGCGCTTCTCCGGGATGTGCCTTCCGGCGAACACAACCAGCGGGTCGGCGGTGCGCACGGGCGAGGGCTCGAGCGTCCCGCTCCACTCACCGGGCAGGATCGTGACCTCGCCTCGAAATCCCTCATCACGCAGCCGCTGCGCGTGCAGTCGGGAAAAGCAGAAGGCACGCTGCGGGAGCCGAGCGCACACTCGCTGCACCAGCCAGCCGACGCGTCCCGCGAGCGGACCGAGATACTCGCGCCAGTAGCCCTGGGTCCATACCTCGTGCCAGTCGACGACCAGGCGGTAGCGTCCCAGCGGCCTCGCTGCCGCTGCAGCGAGCAACGAGAAGTAGGGGAAAGAGGCGCAGTGAACGGCCTCGTAGCTGCGTCCGTGGCGCAGGAGATGCCAGAGAACGCCGAGGCCAAAAACGATCGGCGGCAGCACGCGGCGGCGCCCCGGTGAGCTGTAGAGCGGCATTCGGGGACCGGCTGTCACCACCCTGACGCCGGGCACGTCAGCCCGCTCGCCTCGCTCCCATTGCCGCAGCGTCACGTAGGTCACGTCATGGCCGTCAGCGGCCAGAAGCTCGGCCAGGCTGCGGTAGGTCCGTTCCGCGCCCCCGACCGTGTAGGGAAACAGGCAGTCGTAGATCAGGCAGACCCGCACCGCGGAGAGCTCCGTTTCAGGGAACGAGGACCGCTTCGGCGGCCAGGTGTTCGATCTGCGAAAGGGTCAGCGCCCGCATGTCGGCACCGTCGCCGAGCGCCTCGTGCCAATCCACGATGCTGTCGAGCGCGGCGTCCAGACCAACCACCGGACGCCAACCCAGCCGAGCTCGCGCGCGTGAGGAATCGAGCTTCAGCGACCGCGCCTCGGGCGGCTGGGGCAGCACGTCTCGCTGCCAGGCCGGCTGGCCGGCCCAGCGCGCGCGGAGCTGCTCGACGATCCACTGGACGGGCCGGGCGTCGTCGTCCGGCGGCCCGAAGTTCCAGCCCCCCGCGACCTCCGCTGAGGACCACAGCGTCTGCGCCAGCAGCAGATAGCCGCTAAGGGGGTTGAGCACGTGCTGCCAGGGTCGTACCGCGTCCGGGTTTCGGATCTCCAGGGAATGGCCGTCCAGCCGCGCCCGGACGATGTCCGGGACGAGCCGCTCCTGGCCCCAGTCACCGCCGCCGATCACGTTGCCGGCGCGGGCCGAGGCAAGGCGAGCCGAATCCGGGCCTGAGAAGAACGACCGGCGATACGAGGCGCTGACCAGCTCGGCCGCGCCCTTGGAGCTCGAATACGGGTCAGCACCTCCCATGGGGTCGCTCTCCCGGTACCCCCGCTCCAAGCCCCGGTTCTCGTAGCACTTGTCGGAGGTGACGACGAGGACCACCCGCACCCCGGGGCGGGCGCGAACGGCCTCGAGGACGTTGACCGTGCCTATCACGTTCGTCTCGAACGTCTCCCGCGGATCGAGGTAGGACCTCCTGACCAGGGGCTGGGCCGCCATGTGAATCACGACCTCAGGCTCGGCGGCCTCGATCGCGTCTGAGACGGCGTCCGGATCACGGATGTCCGCGAAGGCTTCGCCGGCCATGCCCTCGGTCACGCGGGCGACCTCATACAGGGAGGGATTCGTGGGTACGCCGCGAGATAGCCCGCTGACCGCGGTCCCGAGCGACTGGAGCCAGAGAGACAACCAGCTGCCTTTGAATCCGGTGTGCCCGGTCAGCAGCACCCGGCGATCGCGCCAGAACCTGGCGTCGATACGACCCCGGTCGGCGGTCATGCCCACTGCCGCCAGGGCGCGCGGCCGGAGTCCCACAACCGCTCGAGCTCGTTGCGGTCGCGCAGCGTATCCATCGCGTGCCAGAACCCGCGATGCAAAAAGCAGCTCAGCTCACCGTCGCGGGTCAGGCCGCGAAGCGGCTCCTGCTCCCACACCGTCATATCGCCGTCGAGGTAGCGCGCGACGCCCGGCGAGAGAACGAAGAAGCCTCCGTTCATCCACCCCCGGTCGCCTCGCGGCTTCTCCTCGAAGCTCGTGACCTGGGCGCCGTCGATCCCCAGGGCTCCGTAGCGACCCGGCGGCTGAACCGCGGTGACGGTCGCCGTCTTCCCCTGCCGGCGATGGAACGCGATCGTCTCGCCGATGTCCAGATCGGTCAGCCCGTCGCCGTAGGTGAAGCAGAAGTCCTCGTCACCCAGGTAGGGGAGGACGCGTTTGAGCCGCCCCCCGGTCTGAGTGCCCTCGCCGGTATCGACGAGGGTGACCCGCCACGGCTCGGTACTCGACCGGTGTACCTCCATCTCCCCACGCGCGAGGTCAAAGGAGACGTCGCACGTGTGCAGGTAGTAGTTGGCGAAGTACTCCTTGATCATGTAGCCGCGGTAGCCGAGGCAGATCACGAAGTCCTCGATTCCGTGCGCCGCGTAGATCTTCATGATGTGCCAGAGGATCGGCTTGCCGCCGATCTCGACCATCGGCTTGGGGCGGACGGTGGTCTCCTCGCTCAGCCGGGATCCGAGGCCCCCGGCGAGAATCACCGCCTTCACGTCCCGGCCACCGGGTCAAGCCAGTCGATGTGACGATCCCAGACCCTCCAGGGGGCGTGGCCGGTGGCCCAGAGATCGTTGAGCAGGAGCGCATCCTTGTAGGTGTCCATGCAGTCCCAGAAGCCGTCGTGCCGGAACGCACGCAGCTGCCCATCCGCGGCCAGGCGCTCCAGAGGCTCGCGTTCGAGCACGCAGTCCTCGTCCAGGTAATCGAGCACCGCGGGCTCACAGCACATAAAGCCCCCGTTGATCCAATGCTCTGACTGCGGCTTCTCACGGAAACCGTGGATGCGGCCGTCGCCGGCGATGTCGGTCACGCCGAACGGCAGTTGGGGACGCACCACGGTCATCGTGGCCAGCGCGCCTCCCGACTCGTGGTAGGCGCAGAGTCGGGCCAGGTCCACGTCGGCAACCCCGTCGGCATAGGTGACGTGGAAAGTGGAGTCTGGGAGGTGCTCGGCGGCGCGCTTGATTCGTCCCCCGGTTTGCGTCTCCAGGCCGGTCGCGGCGCAGACGATCTCGGTACCCGGCGGCCACTCACAGTCGTCCACGAACTGCTCGATCATCTCACCCTTGTAGCCGAGGCAGAGGACAAAGCGACGGAAGCCCTGGCAGGCATAGATCGACATCACGTGCCAGAGGATCGGCCGGCCGCCGATCTCCACCAGCGGCTTGGGGATAGCCCGGGTGTGCTCCTGCAGGCGCGTACCGCGACCGCCGCAGAGGATCGCGACCGTGCTCGTGCAGGCGGCCTCCATGTGGGCGCCATTATTACGGGGCCCACTCGGCGGCGGGGTCCAGCACCGGCCGTAGCATCAAGGCGTGCCCTCGGTGTCCTCACGCCCCCAGACGCCGGCCGCTGAGCCTCCCGAAGAAAGCCTCGTGGCCTCCCGGACCGCCGGACCGGCTGCCGTCCGGGGGAGCGTCCTGCGCGGCGCCGGCTATGCGGCAACCATCCTGCTGTCGCTGGTCTCCGCCCCACTCTTGATTCGGCACCTGGGGATCGCGGCCTTCGGCCGCTACACGGCTGTGATCTCGATCGTCACGATAATCGGCGGCCTGACCGACGCCGGTCTGCTGAACATCGCTCTGCGCGAATGGGTCACCCGACGCGGATCGGACCGGGCTGAGCTGGCACGCAGCCTGCTCGGCATCCGGCTGGAGCTGAGCGCCGCCGGAGTCGCGCTCGGAGTCTGGTTTGCCGCCTTGGCAGGCTATGACCGCGTGCTCGTGATCGGGACGCTGATCGCCGGCGTGGGCATGGTGCTGCAAGCGGTGGCGCATCTCCTCTCGGTACCGCTCCAGGCCGACCTTCGCTTCGGCTGGACGTCGGCCATCGATGTCGCGCGGCAGCTCGTGTCGGTGCTCCTGATCGTCGGGCTCGTCCTGATCGGGGCAACGCTGCTCCCGTTCTTCGCGGTAACCGTGCCCGCCGGACTGGTCATGCTCGTGGTCGCCGCGGTCCTCGTACACCGCAGCATGCCGCTCACGCCGCGCTTTCGGGGGATGGCCTGGTGGCCGCTGGTGCGCGACACGCTGCCCTACGCAGCTGCGGTCGCGATCAACACCGTCTACTTCCGAGTCACGATCGTGGTCATGTCGCTGATCGCGGCCGCCCAGCAGACCGGCTATTTCGCGACCTCGTTCCGGGTGACCGAGGTGCTGGTGGGGATTCCCGCCTTCGCCGTCGGCGCGGCGTTTCCGATCCTCTCGCATGCAGCTGCGGCTGATCGCCCGCGCTTTGCCCAGGCCAGCGAGCGAATCTTCGAACTGGCGCTGATCGCGGGGACCGCGATGGCCTTGCTCGTCGTGCTCAGCGCGCCGTTCGTGATCGATGTCCTGGCCGGGGCCCACGGCGCGCCGGCGACGCCGGTGCTTCAGATCCAAGGGCTCGCGCTCGTGGCGACCTTCCTGGCGGCTGCCGCCGCGTACCCGCTGCTCTCGCTGCGGCGTCACACGGCGCTGATGGTCGCCAACGGTGCCGCCCTGGCCATGAACGCGGTGCTCACGCTCGTCCTCGTGCCCCTCGATCAGGCGAAGGGAGCGGCGATCGCGGCCGTCCTCGCCGAGACGTGCCTGGCCGTCGGTCAGGTGGTGCTTCTGGTGCGCTCCGGCGAGACGCGCCTGCCCTTCGGGTCAGTACCGGGCGTCGCACTCGCGGGCGCCGCGGGCGCGGCGCCGCTCCTCCTGGACATCCATCCGGTGCTCCGAACCCTTCTCGGCGCGGCCATCTTCCTTTCCCTGATCACTGTCTTCGGCATGCTCCCGCCCGAGCTGCGGCATCTCGTTCGGACCCGCCGGTCGACATAGCTCTCCGCTAGCCTCGGCGCGCGATGACCAGGGTCTGCCGGTTCTGCGCGGCGCCGCTCGAGCAGGTCTTCGCCGACCTCGGGATGTCGCCGCTGGCCAACAGCTACCTCACCCCCGAGCAGGCCAACGCCATGGAGCCGTTCTACCCGCTCAAGGCGTTCGTGTGCTCGAGCTGCCTGCTCGTGCAGCTCGAGGAGTTCGAGGCTCCGGACCACATCTTCTCCGAGTACGCGTACTTCTCTTCCTACTCCTCGAGCTGGCTCGAGCACAGCCAAAGCTACGTGGAGCAGATGATCGACCGGTTTGGGGTCGACGAGCGCAGCCACGTCGTCGAGCTCGCCTCCAACGACGGCTACCTGCTCCAGTACTTCCACCGACGCGGGGTGCCCGTGTTGGGGATCGAGCCCGCCGCCAACGTGGCGAAGGTGGCGATCCAGAAGGGCATCCCGACGCTGGTTGAGTTCTTCGGAGCCGAGTCTGCGCGCTCGTTGGTCGCGGAGTCGGCGGCGGATCTGCTGATCGGCAACAACGTGCTCGCCCACGTCCCCGGGCTCAACGACTTTGTCGCCGGGATGAAGATCCTGCTCAAGCCGGAGGGCGTGATCACGATGGAGTTCCCGCACCTGATCCGGTTGATCGAGGAGAACCAGTTCGACACGATCTACCACGAGCACTTCAGCTATTTCTCGCTGCTCTCGGTGAGCCGGGTGTTCGCCGTCCACGGCCTGCGCGTGTTCGACGTCGAGGAGCTCCCGACCCACGGCGGCTCACTTCGGATCTATGGCTGCCATGTCGAGGACGAGACCAAGCCGGAGAGCGAGCGCGCGAGCGAGCTCGCCGCGCGCGAGCGACAGGGCGCCTATGACCAGCTCGAGACCTACCGCGCCTACGCGGGGCGCGTCCAGGAGGAGAAGCGCGACATCCTCAGCTTCCTCATCGACCTGAAGCGCCAGGGCCTGTCGATCGCCGGCTACGGCGCACCGGCGAAGGGCAACACCCTGCTGAACTTCTGCGGCATCGGAACCGACTTCCTCGACTACACCGTCGACGTCAATCCGAGCAAGCAGGGCCATCTGCTGCCGGGCAGTCACATCCCGATTCGCGCGCCCGCGGCTCTGCGTGAAACCCGCCCCGACGTCGTCCTGATCCTTCCCTGGAACCTGCGTGAGGAGATCACCAAGGAGCACGCATACGTGCGTGAATGGGGCGGTCGATTCGCCTCCCGAGCGCCCGCGATGAGGATCCTTGAGTGAATGAGCCCTGCCCGCTGTGCGGCGCACCCTCGATTCCCGCCTTTGCCACTCCGGACCGCAATCGCCGCCTGAGCGAGGTGGAATTCCGCTACCGGGAGTGCACGGGGTGCGGCGTCACCTTCCTGCAGAACGTGCCGGCGGACCTCGCCCGCTACTACAGCGCTGATTATCACCGTGCGCCGGTCGCGTCCGAACTCGATACGTGGGCGGCGTACGAGGCGTACAAGCTCGAGCTGATCCGGCCCTACCTCGCAGCGGGCAGCATCGTCGACATCGGCTCCAGTTACGGCGCCTTCGCCTACCTGGCCAGCCGGGCCGGGTATGACGTCACCGTGGCCGAGGTCGATCCCGACGCGTGCCGCTTCATCGAGGAGGTAATCGGGGTGCGGGCCATCCAGACGGCGGCGCCCGAGGAGGCCCTGAAACGGCTCCCTGAGCCCGACGCAATCACGCTCTGGCATTCGGTCGAGCACCTGTCCCAACCGTGGGCGGCCGTGCAGACAGCCGCTGAGCGCGTGCGGCCGGGCGGGGTCGTCGTGGTCAGCACGCCAAACCCGGTCGGCGTTCAGGCCCGCGCCCTGAAGGGGCGGTGGGCCCACGTCGATGCGCCGCGGCACCTCTTCCTGATACCGCCCGAGGCGCTGCTCCGACGAGCCACGTCATACGGCCTGGTCCCGCTTGCCGTGACCGGGACGGACATCGAGACGCGTCGCTGCAATCGGATGGGCTGGCAGCGGGGATTGGAGGAACTCGGCTTGCGGGTGCGTGGCGTGTGGGGCGCGGGGGCCGCCCTGGCCATCGCGATGCGGCCGCTCGAGAGCCGCCCCAACCAGGCCAGCGCCTACACCGCGGTGCTCCAGAAGCCGAGCCGATGATCTTCCGCGCGACGCCGATCCCGGGGCTGGTCGTGGTTGAACCCGAGCGTGCCGCCGACGAGCGCGGTTACTTCACGCGCACCTACAGCGCCTCTGAGTTCCGCGACCACGGACTGGAACCGGCGATCGCGCAGTGCAGCACCTCGTTCAACACTCGCGCCGGCACGCTGCGCGGGATGCACTACCAGGCCGCGCCTCACGCCGAGGCGAAGCTTGTGCGCTGCACGCGAGGCGCGATCTATGACGTCGCGCTCGACCTCCGTGCCGAATCTCCCACATACCTGTCCTGGCACGCCGTCGAGCTGAGCGACGAGAACGGCCTGGCCCTATTTGTCCCCGCCGGCTGTGCACACGGCTTTCAGACGTTGCGTGACCGCAGCGAGGTCCACTACCAGATCTCGGTCGCCTATGAGCCCTCAGCCGCGCGCGGCGTGCGCTGGAACGACACCGCGTTCGCGATCGATTGGCCCGATCCACCCGATGGAGAGCGGACGATGTCCGAGCGCGACGCGACGTTTCCCGACTACTTGCCGTGAAGCGCGTCCTCGTCACCGGCGCCACCGGGTTCATCGGCCGCTGGACGCTCCCGCGTCTGGTCGCGCAGGGCTACGAGGTCCACGCGCTGTCCAGACGCGGCGGAGGCGCTGCGGGCCCGCCCGAGGTGCGCTGGGAGACGCTGGATCTGCTCGATCCGGCGACGGCGGGGGAGCTGATCGAGCGAATCTCCCCGACCCACCTCCTGCACCTCGCCTGGTATGCGGAGCCGGGAAAGTTCTGGCACTCGCCCGAGAACCTACGCTGGGTGGAGGCCAGCCTTCGCCTCCTACGGGCGTTCGCCGCGGGCGGCGGCGAGCGCGTCCTCGCCGCCGGCACCTGCGCCGAGTACGAGTGGCAGGCCCGAGTCCGGTGTCTCGAGGATGAGACGCCGTGTCGACCCGCCACCGTGTACGGCGCCAGCAAGCATGGCCTGCACCTGATCGCGCAGAAGTTCGCCGAGCGGGAGGGTCTCAGTCTGGCCTGGGGCCGGATCTTCTTCGTCTTCGGTCCGGGCGAGCACCCGCAGCGGCTGGGAGGCGGGGCAGCGCGAGCGTTGGCTCGGGGCGAGCCGGCAGAGCTCTCGCATGGGCGCCAGGTGCGGGACTTTCTCTATTCGGAAGACCTCGCCGACGCGTTCGTCGCCGTGCTCGACTCGGGAGTGGAGGGCGCGGTGAATCTCGCATCCGGCCAAGCTACGACGATCCGAGAGCTGGTGGAAGCGCTCGCCCTCGCCGCTGGGCGGCCTGACCTTCCGCGGTTCGGAGCCCGGGACCCCGCTCCCGGCGAGCCGGCCGCGCTCACCGCCGACGTGACACGGCTACGCGAGCAGGTCGGGTGGACGCCGCCGGCGAGCCTTCAAGAGCGTGCGCGGGACACGATCGCGTGGTGGCGCACGCAGCTCACTGGAGACGACCAGCGCCAAGGGCCCGCGTGAGGCGGTCGTAGAGCGCCCACACGCGCCGGCCTCGCGGGCGGCGCGCCAGCTTGATCACGGCCGGCGTCACCAGGTGCCAGGCGAGCGCCCGCCACCGGATCGAGGCCAGCGCCCCGCGCGCCCCGAGGACGAGCCGTGGGGCTGCGCCGAGGTCGCGGTAGACCGGGTGTGCCCAGCCGATGTCCCGAAGGAGCTGGAAGGCGATGACCAGCTGCGGGAGGCGGACCTGCCAGCCCGGCTGCCCGAAGCTCGCGAGGATCGACTCGATGTTCGCGCTGGTCCCGCCGAGCTCCCGATGGATGCGAACCTCATCGAGGGTGCGGAGGTGACCCTGGCGGGCGATCCGCGCCACGTGGAGCCAGTCGTTGCCGAGGACGTTCGGAAGCGGCGAGGCGTGGCGAAGCACCTCGCGCGGCATCAGTCCGTAGAAGACGCCGTTGTCGTCGACGCAGCGCAGGTAGTCGACGACCCGAGCCGCCGGATCGGCTTGACGATGCTCATGCCGCACTCCGTCGCGGGCAAATCGCTCTTCGCTGATGTAACGCGCCCGACCAGCGACCAGGGCGGCCTCGGGATCTGCTCGCAGCGCGGCAAGACACAGCTCGACGTAATCCGGATCGAGCCAATCGTCGTCCGCGAGCATCATCACGTACTCGCCCCTGCACGTCTCAAAGAGACGGTTGAAGTTGGCGGTCGACCCGAGGTTCTGGTCGTGTCGCAGATAGCGGACCCGCGGGTCGCGCTCGGCCAGGGCGCGGGACACCTCCTCGGTTCGATCGGTCGAGCCGTTGTCGGAGATGACCACCTCGAGCCGAGCGTGGGTTTGCCTGAGTGCCGAGGCCACAGCCCGCTCGAGCGTCGCCGCGCGCTGGTAGGTCGGCACCCCGATGCTGACCAGCGGAGCGTCTGAGTTACCCGTGATTACGATCGTCTGCGACCGATGAGCGGAACCTACGTCGTATACCTAGTCTGGGGCCCGCTCGGCGCCGGACCCGTCGAGCGATTCGCGGCATCGTACCGGGCACATCCGGCTCGGCATGAGCACCGGCTGGTGCTGCTGCTGAACGGCATCGACACGCCAGACCTGCGCAGTCGGTGTGAGACTGTGGCCGCCGAGCTCAGGGCCGAGATCCTCGAGCTGCCGGCTCGCGTGCTGGATCTCGACGCCTATCGGGCGGCCGCAGAGCGCGTAGAGGGGGAGGCGTTCCTGTTCCTAAACACGCATAGCGAGATCCTGGCCGATGGCTGGCTCGGGTTCCTCGCCGCCGCGCTGATGCGCGATGGCGTCGGCCTTGTGGGGGCAACGGGCTCGCTGGAGAGCGCGCTCTCCGCGGCGCCGCGCCCCCTGAAGCCGTTTCTGCGCAGCCGCTGGCCGAAGTTTCCGAATCCCCACCTGCGGACCAACGCCTTCATGTTGCGGCGGAGCCTGATGCTGAGCCTGGATTGGCCACAGAGCGCGACCAAGCGCCAGGCCCTGGCTCTGGAGAGCGGGAGCCACAGCATCACGCGCCAGGTTTGGGATCGTGGAATGGAGGTGGTCGTCGTCGACCGTGACGGCCGCTCCTATCGAAGCGAGCAGTGGGTGCAGAGCAGAACGTTTCGCAGCGGCAACCAGGAGAAGCTCCTCGTGGCGGATAACCGAACGCGGCAATACGCCACGGCGTCGGCGCGCCGGCGGGACGAGCTCTGCCGGTATGCCTGGGGGATCTCCGAGGCCGCCACAAACGCCCCCACACCCGCTACCTTCGGCCAGAGCGCACGTTTTTCCCGATAGACGTCCAGGCGAGGCGACGGCGCATGAGCACGATCGAGCGACAAAGTCCTACTGACGCGCTTGCCGAGCAGGCGGTCATCGAGGTCTCGGTGGTCATCCCATGCCTGAACGAGGCCGAGACGATTCAGGAGAGCGTCCGGCGCGCCCGCGAGGCCCTGGCCACGAGCCAGATGCCAGGCGAGGTGATCGTGGTCGACAACGGCTCGAGCGACGGCAGCGGCGAGCTCGCATCCGAGGCCGGCGCCCGCGTGGTGCTCGAGCCTGAGCGGGGCTACGGGAGCGCGTACCTCACGGGCTTCGCTCACGCGCGCGGCCAATACGTGGTGATGGCCGACGCCGATCTCACCTACGACTTCGCTGAGATCCCACGCTTCGTGGCTGAGCTCGAGCGCGGCGCCGACATGGTCATCGGCAACCGGATGGACAACATCCATCCGGGCGCGATGCCCTGGCATCACCGCTATATCGGAAACCCACTGCTCTCAGGCCTTCTCAATCTCCTGTTCCGCAGCGGCGTGGACGACGCGCACTGCGGGATGCGCGCGTTCCGGCGCAGCGTCCTGCCTCAGCTCGATCTCCGTACGACGGGCATGGAGTTTGCCTCCGAGATGGTCATCCGGGCGGCCAAGGAGAGGCTCGTCATCCGTCAGTTCCCGATCGAGTACCACCCGCGTGGTGGCGAGTCGAAGCTCTCGAGCTTCAGGGACGGCTGGCGCCACCTCCGCTTCCTGCTCGTCCACTCGCCCAACCATCTGTTCATCCTTCCCGGGGCGGTGATGGCGGCACTGGGCGGGATCGTCGAGCTGATCGTCGTCAGCGGGCTGCCCGTGTTCGGCCGCCACTGGGATATCCATGCCCTGATCGCCGGCGCCCTGCTGGCCATCGTCGGCACCCAGATCGTCGCCCTCGGCATCTGCGCGCACGCCTATGGCACCTACTTCATGGGCGAGCGGGACCGCTGGTTCGACCGCATGCGTGCGCGCTTCAGACTCGAGCACGGGCTGATGCTTGGAGGCAGCATCGCGCTGGCCGGGGTCGTCCTGGGCGGCTTCATCGTGATCGACTGGATCAACAACGGGTTCGGCGCCCTGGCCTACGAGCGACTGGCCGTGCTGGCCGCGACGCTGATCATCGTCGGGATCCAGATCTTCTTTTCATCCTTCCTGCTCTCGATTCTGGGTTTGCGTCGCCGGGACCGCTGAGCCGCGCCGGGTCGGCCAAACCCCGTTGCTAGCGTAGGTCCGCCTTGACCACGACAACCGAGACATCGCCGGAGGCGCCAGGGCGGCCAACTCCCGGCTCGGCCCCACCGGCGATCTCCGTCGCGCATGTCAGCAAGGCGTTTCGCCTCCCGCACCAGCGCTACCACACGCTCAAGGAGCGGGCGCTCCACCCGCTGCGCTCAAGCAGCTATGACCTGCTCCAGGCGGTCGATGACGTCACCGTCGAGATCACCCGGGGGGAGTTCTTCGGGATCGTCGGTCGCAATGGAAGCGGCAAGAGCACGCTGCTCAAATGCCTGGCCGGGATCTACCGGATCGACGAGGGGGAGCTGACGATCTACGGGCGACTGTCGCCGTTCATCGAGCTGGGCGTCGGCTTCAACATGGACCTCACCGCCCGGGACAACGTGCTGATCAACGCGATCATGCTCGGGCTGTCGCGCAAGCAAGCCCGCGAGCGCTTCGACGCCATCATCGCCTTCGCCGAGCTCGAGGGATTCCTCGACCTGAAGCTCAAGAACTACAGCTCCGGCATGCTGGTCCGCCTGGCGTTCTCGGTGGCCATCCAGGTGGATGCGGAAATCCTCCTGATCGACGAGGTCCTCGCGGTCGGCGACGCCTCCTTCCAGCAGAAGTGCTTCGACGAGTTCGAGCGCCTGAAGGCGTCAGGACGAACGATCGTGTTCGTCACCCACGACATGAGCGCGGTCGAGCGCTTCTGCGACCGGGCGATGCTGATCGAGCACGGAAAGATGCTCGAGATCGGCGAGCCCGGCCACGTCGCGCGCCGCTACCGCGAGATCAACTTCGGCCGCCTCGTCCACGAACCAGCCGAGCCCGGGCGCCCGGACGGCGGCGTAACCGCGTCGGCGGCGCAGATCGTGGGCGCCTGGTTCGAGTCCGCAGATGGGGCGCGCATCCGGGCGGCTGCGCACGGCGAGCCCGTGGTCGCCTGCCTCGAGGTCGAGTTCCGTGAGGCGCTCGAAAACCCGGTCTTCGGCTTCACCCTGCGCAACGACGTGGGAGCCACCGTGTTTGCCACCTCGACGGCGTTCTCAGAGCTGCGCACGGGTCGCTTCAGCGCCGGCGAGACGGCGGTCATTCGGATGACGTTCGAGAACTGGCTCACCGCCTCGCATTACAGCCTCACGCCGTCAGTGGCGCGCGCCGAGGCAGGAGGCGAGGTGCTCGACGTGCAGAAGGACCTGGCGGAGCTGACGGTTCACGGTTGGCACTTCACCGGCGCCGTCACCAACCTCCCGCACGCGTTCGAGGTCAGCGCGCAGTGACGACGCAGGCTGTCGGCCGCCAGTACGGACCCGCCGCGATCGAGGATGACGCGCGGCGCTTCCTCAGCCTGACCCTGACGCTGGCCACGACCGACTTCAAGCTGCGGTACTTCGGGTCCGCGCTCGGCTACCTGTGGTCCCTGATGCGGCCCCTGATGCTGTTCGGCGTCCTCTACGTCGTCTTCACCCAGGTGTTCTCACTCGGGAAAGGTGTCCCCCACTACCCGGTATATCTGCTCACCGGGATCATCCTGTGGACTTTCTTCGTCGAGACGACATCGAACAACGTGCAGAGCCTCGTCGTCCGGGAGGGGCTGCTCCGGAAGATGCGCTTCCCGCGCCTGGTCATCCCCCTCTCGGTCGCGCTCGTCGCCCTGTTCAACCTGGGCATGAACATGATCGCCGTCGTCGTGTTCGCCCTCGCCAATGGCGTATATCCGCACTGGAGCTGGCTCGAGATGCCGGTGCTGATCGTGCTTCTTGGCTTCCTCGCGGTGGGCGTCGGGATGCTCCTGTCCGCGCTCTACGTCCGTTACCGTGACATCCAGCCGATCTGGGACGTGGTCTCGCAGGCGCTGTTCTATGCCTCGCCGGTGATCTACACCGCGTTCCAGTACAAGACGCTCAAGCACGTGGCGATGTTCAACCCGATCGGGGCGATCCTGACTCAGATGCATTACAGCTGGGTCGGCGGAGGGACGATCGTGCGCGACGGCCACGCGTATCCCTACGTCGTCCACGACGCGGCGACGACGGCCGGCGGAGCGGTGTTCCTGCTCGTCCCGCTGGCCATCATCCTCGGGCTCTTCTGCCTGGGATTGTGGTTCTTCACGCGCGAGGCGCCACGGATCGCCGAGAACCTATGAGCGCAGGCAGCGATCAGATGTCAAGCACCGATACCGACCCCCAGACCGAGGTGGCGGCACTGCGAGCTCGGGTCGCCGAGCTCGAGCGTGAGCTGGTCGAGCGCGAGGCCTGGGCCAACCGCGCCGTCGCCGAGGCCCAGCAGCGCGTGTACTGGCTTGACCGCTGGGGCATCGACCTAAACGCGCTGATGCAGCGACCGGGCGCGAGTCAGTTCAGGGCTGGGGTACGCATGGTCCGCGGCGTCTACCGCGTCTTTCGCCGGACCAAGCGGCGCCTTCAGGGCTAGTGGGCGGCTTCAGCGTCGTAATTCCCGTCAAGGACGGCGAGCGCTACCTCGACGAGGTCCTCAGCGCGGTCATGCGAGAGGAGCCCGACGAGGTGTTGGTGATTGATTCCGGCTCCACGGACGGCTCGCTCGAGATCGCGCGCCGAAGCGGAGCGAACATCCTCACGATCGATCCGGCGAGCTTCGGGCACGGCCGCACGCGCAACCTCGGCATGGAACGCACGACCGGCGAGCACGTGGGTTTCCTCACCCAGGACGCCACGCCCTGCCCGGGTTGGCGTGCCGCGTATGACGAAGCGTTCGGAATCGATCCGCGGGTCGGCGCCGCGTTCGGGCCGCACCTCCCCCGGCCTGGTACGAGTCCGATGATCGCGCGGGAGCTGAATGAATTCTTCACTGCCTTCTCCCCCGACCGCCGGCCGCGCGTTCAGCGCGCCGGCGACCCACCGTTTCTCTCCAACGTCAATGCCTGTTACGCCCGGACATGCTGGGAGGAGATCCGTTTCCGCGACATCGCCTACGCCGAAGATCAGGCCTTCGGCGCCGACCTGCTGGCTGCCGGGTGGTCCAAGGTCTACCAGCCCGCAGCCGCGGTTCTGCACGCGCACGACTACCCGTTTGCCGAGTTCATGCGGCGGTACTTCGACGAGTACCGCGGCCTGAGGACGTCGCTTGGCCACGTCGAGCAGTTCGGCTTGCGTTCCACCCTGCGCCACGTGGCGGGCAATGTCGCCGCCGACCGTCGGTGGATGGCTGAGCAGGGGATCCGCGGCAGCGCCAGCGTCGGCTGGACGGCGCGCGCCGCCATGCATCACGGAGGGCGACGCGTCTTCGCGGCGCTCGGATCGCGCGCCGAGCACCTGCCGCCGGCCGTGCAGCGCAGCCTGGCGCATGAGCGCCGCCCGGAAGCGGATCGACCGGCCGAGGCTTCTGGCGGCGGACCGGCCGTCGCCGCGACGACGCCCGTGCCGGCGCGCCTGAACCGCGAGAGCTATGAGATCGCGGCGCGCGTGTGGAGCGAGGGGGAGGCCCCCCTGCGCGATGTCCCACCCGGACTCGCCGAGCGGGAGCGGCTCAGGATCGCCATGGTCATTCCTCCCTTCCAGAAGGGGAGCGGCGGTCACAACACGCTGTTTCAGATCCTGGCCCGACTCGAGCGACGTGGGCATCTGTGCACGGTCTGGCTGCACGACTACTACGGCGCCGCCGCCTACGTCCGGCCGGGTCGGCTGCGGCACGACATCCGTGAGTACTTCGCGCCGATCGAGGGTCCGACATACAACGACTTCGCGGCCTGGCACGGGACCGATGTGGTCCTGGCCACGGGGTGGGAGACCGTTCACCCCATTCTCCGTCTGCCCGACACCCACGCCCGCGTCTACCTCGTGAACGACCACGAGCCTGACTTCTTTCCGGCCTCGGCAGAACGCAGCCTGGCCGAGGACACCTACCGCCACGGCCTCCACTGCATCGCGGCGAGTCCCTGGCTGCGGGACCTGCTGCGGGACAGGTACGGGGCCTCAGCTGACGCCTTCCAACTCGGCGTCGATCACGACGTCTACCGGCCGCGGGACATACCCCGGCAAACCGACTCGGTGGTCTATTACGCGCGTTACTCCACCCCGCGGCGGGTGGTGCCGATCGGGCTGATGGCCCTGGCCGAGCTTCACCGCCGGCGCCCGGGCACGAGGATCACGCTGTTCGGGGCAGCCGACCCCGTACCAACGTCCTTCCCCTATGAGCATGCCGGGGTCCTCGGGGGCGAAGAGCTGTCGTCGCTGTACTCGGGGGCGACGATCGGGCTGTGTCTTTCGCTGACCAACTTCTCGTTGATGCCCAAGGAGATGCTGGCCTGTGGCCTGCCCTGCGTCGAGCTCGCGGGGGTGAGCGCAGAATCGATCTTCGGGCGAGACGGGCCGCTTGAGCTGGCGCCGCTTGACCCGGCGCGGATCGCCGACGCCATGCAGAAGCTGCTTGACGACCGCGAGCTCTGGGCACGCCGGTCCGAGGCCGGGATCCGCTTCGTGGCCTCGCATACCTGGGAGCACGCGACCGACGAGGTCGAGGCCGGCATCCGCCACGCGCTCAAGCTCCGGGAGCAGGCCGCGAACGTGCCCAGTCCGAGCGGCTAACCGCTGCCAACCGGCGACCCGGCTGAGTCGCCGAGCGAGCCCGCGCCGATCAGCTCGATCCAGTTGGCGGCCACCGAGCACAGGGAACGCCATCGCGCCACCGGGACAGCGATGAAACGCGGCCGCTGGCGCGCGTCAACCAGAGCCACCGCGTCGATCTCCGCCTGGGTGTTCCCGTCTCCCGGAGCCGGGCCGGCGCCACCGCGGCGGATGCCCAGGAGGTGACTGCCTGCGGGGAGGGTCGCGACGCCGGCGCTCAGCCAGCCGCCGGGGCTATCGGTGCCCTTCACCGAACCGATCGTCCGCCCGTCCAGAGTGACCGACACCGTGCGCGGAAAGTCCCCTTGAAGCCAGATGCGGTAGGGCCCGGCGGTCGCCAGGTCGACCGTTTTGGCCGCCTTGCCCGGGGTCAGGGTGACGACGCCGCCCGGTATCGAGCCGCTGGGGAGCCAGCCCGGAGAGCGCGAGCTCGCGCTCATGGGCTGATAGCCGGCGACAGTCGGCAGCGACCAGGCCACGAGCCGCGTCCCGGCAGGGGCATGGCTGACCACGGAGCGCAGCACCGAGCACCTGGGACGGGCGTTGGCGACGACTCGCTGTCCGCCCGTCGGAACATGCTCGTAAACATGCGGGAGCGACTGCCGTGCCCACAGCTCGTAGAAGGCGTTCTCGAAGAGCAGGCGATAGTTGGCGGGTGGCCGGCTGCTCACGGGCGATCGCCGAGTGAGCACGTAGGGAAAGGACTCGATGAAGTAGAGCGTTTCCTGATTCAGGTCGAATGAGCGGTCGTACTCCGGCGCGGGAACGCGCAACTCGAGCTGGATCGGCGTGGGAGCGTCGGGGCCGTCGATCACCCGGGCGGGCAGCATGAAGTACTTGGCGAACTGCTCGAACTCGCTATCGAGCACCGGGCCGCGCGGTCCCAGGCGCTGCCCCACCTGTCGAAGTGCGACCAGCCGGTTGACCGGCGCCACCGGGAAGTCGTGGTAGGCCAGGGAATCCGAGGCCAGCACCGTGCCCCCGATCACAACCCCCACGAGGATCGCCACCAGGCTCACGGCCCGCGAGCGGAATCCCGATAGCCCTTGGAGCGCGACCAAA
Source organism: Solirubrobacteraceae bacterium (assembly GCA_035308915.1). Taxonomy (GTDB): domain Bacteria; phylum Actinomycetota; class Thermoleophilia; order Solirubrobacterales; family Solirubrobacteraceae; genus Palsa-465. The sequence continues at coordinate 5,244 of DATGFT010000079.1, read as the reverse complement.
ACGACGATCGGGCTGGCGATCGCCAGCAGCTTGGCCTGGGCGTAGGGGACCACGCGCGGAAAGACCACGACCAGCACGAGGACCATTGCCCCCAACGCGATCGCCGGACCTGGCTCCTGCGCCTTCCACAGCTTCCATAGCGCCGGAACCACGAGCGCGAACACCATCACCGTGACGATCACCGTCACGGTCCCGGCGGAGCCCGAGGGAACCGGCGAGCGATAGTCGCCGTAGAGCCAGACCCCGCTGATCTCACTCAGCGGCAGCGGCCGCAGAAGCGGCCCCAGCACCGGCGCCGCCGGGTGCGAGGCGTTGAACCCACCCGAGGCGACGTTGAAGAAGGTGCCGATGGTGAGCAGCGCGGGGATCGAGAAGACGGCAAGCGCGAGCACGCCCGCAGCCGCGGGCTTGACCCACTGCGGACGCGGCCACTGCCGGCGCACGACCAGCATGACGAGCAGGCCGACCCCGGCCAGCGCGCCCACGTACGGCAGCCCAGCCGCGCTATAGACGGCCAGGACCGCGGCCAGCGGAAGGACCACGAGAACCGGGGCGCGAACACCGCCCAGCGAGACGATCGCGTACCTGCCGACGGCCAGGGCGCAGAGCACCGCCGCCAGGACCGCGACCTCCTTGATCGAACCCTGGAGCGCGTACTGGTAGAAGAGCGCGCTGCCCAGCGAGATGAAGGCCACCAGGGCGGCCAAGCGCGGCGAGAAGGTTCTCCCGGACAGGCACGAGGCGGCGAGCGCTCCCAACGCGGCGAGCGCACTGATGAAGCCCTGCCACAGAGCGGCGGCGGAAACACCGAGCAGGCCGCTGAGCACGCCCAACATCGAGAGACTGCCCAACGGATAGCCGGTCGCGAGGTATTGGGAGACCACGGTCTGAGTCGTGCTCACGGGGCCCGTGGTGGCCACGGTTCCGTGCGCCTGCAGGTGCGAGACGAGCACGAGCTCGTAGGCCGAGTCGTTGGTGAGGTTGTAGCCGGTCCACGCCCAGTGTCCGGTGGCGATGACGCTGAGATCGAAGAGCACGAACGTCGCCAGCGCCGCCACAAGCGGCCAGCCGGCGTTCAAGCGCCCGGGAAGCTCGCGCCAGGCGATGAGGACACCGATCGCCGCCAGGGCCACGACCACGGGCACGGCCACGGCGTCACCGGCGCCGATCTCGTAAGCGGCCAGCGAGACTACGAACGCGCCGCACAACCCCACCGCCACAACAAGCGGATTGGGAAGTCGGAGGCCGGTCAGGCGCTCGATCAGCAGCCCGTGGCCGACCGCGATAATCCACAGGGCAATCGGGGCGACGACGAAGGCCGCGATGTTCTCCCACAGTCCGGTCATCGGCTCGGCGATCGGTCGCTCTACTTGCTCGCGGGCGAGCGGCTAGGCGCGTTCCAGGACGTAGAGGTCCTGGTTGCCGGCATTTCTTCCGGGCACGAACTCAAGGACTCTCCAGCGTGGACACAGGTTGGCCAGCAACCACTCCGGACTGAGAAACGCGGTCCCCCACGCCGGGTTCACGACTCCCCAATCGCCTCGGTCTCCGAACTCGGGCGCATACCACCAACCATGCCGGTACAGAGCGTCTGCGATCTCCGCGCATTGCTCGGCGCTGCGCAGGCCGTTGCCGGCGTAATGCGCCACCGAGGCAAGCCCATGGGTGGTGATCACCAGATGCCCACCGGGACGGAGAAGACGCCTCATCTCCTCGAACCATTCGAGACCCAGTCGCGGTTCGAAGTGAGACCAGATCGAGATGGCGAAGACGAGGCCAAGCGACGCCGCCGGGAGCTCGAGGGGCGGTTGATCGCCGCTCACCAGGAACTCGATCCCCGGCAGGTGCTCACGGGCCCACGCGATCGCGCGCTGATTCGGATCGCATCCGAACCAACGCACCTGCGGGAAGGCGGCCGCGAACACCCGTACCACGCGGCCCGAGGAGCAGCCGAAGTCGAGAGCCTGACCGGCGTCGGCGATCTGGCAACCGGCGCTCCGCAGCGCATCGGCGACGAGGTCCGCCTCGTACAGGCCTCCCGCGGCGGCGAGGGGACCGCGGGCCATCGCGTGCACGTCCTCGGGAGGTTGTCGCCGGACCAGCCCGGTCCGCTCGGCGACCGACTCGAGTCCCAGCCACATTCCGCAGTGCAGCGCCAGCATCCGCTCCAAGGCCGGGTCGACAGGGCCCGCCATGAACCCGGCGAACGGCTCGGTTTCGGGAAGGAGCTGGCCGAGCTGGGCGAGCTCCTCGGCGCCCAAGCGCTCGTAGAGCATGCGGCTCACGCTTTGCTCCTCGATAGCGAGTTGGCCCGGCGTCAGCTCACGGCTGAAATCCCCAGGCGCGGAGCGCAACGAGCGGTTCGCGCCGGCTGTGACCGGTCCTGAGAACCGCGCTTTCCGAAGCGAGGCCGAGACTGCGGACGGGCGGCGGCGCCGGAGTCGCTCGCTCAGCCGAACCATTCGCATCCAACCTAGCAATCGTTCTCGCAGCGCGGCCTCAGCGATCCGCGGAGCGCTCCAGCCCGCTCAGCACCTTCCGTAGCCCGTCTCGTAGCTCGACGTTCGCCTCCCAGCCGAGCTCGGTGCGCGCGCGGCTCGGGTCAAGGCAGCTTCGCAGCACCTCGCCGTCCCGGGCGGGAGCGAACACGGCGGGCTTCAGCGGGCCGCTCTGGCTCACCTCGTTCAGCGCGTCGACCAGCTCGAGCACGCTCGTCTCGCGGCCGCAGCCGATATTCAGGGGTCCGGTGACATCGGACTGCGCCGCGAGCAGGTTGGCGCGTACGACGTCCGCCACCTCCACCCAATCCCGCGTCTGGTGCCCGTCGCCGAACACGGTCGGAGCACGGCCCTCGGACAGGCATCCGGAGAAGATCGCCACGACCCCGCCTTCACCGTGCGCGTCCTGCCTGGGTCCGTAGACGTTGCTGTAGCGCAGGGAGACTGTCGACAGACGCCCGCTGCGTGCGTAGAGATCGCAGTATCCCTCGGCGGCGTACTTGCCCTGCCCGTACGGGGAGATCGGGCTGGCTGGGTGCTGCTCGGGGGTGGGAATGACCGCCGCCTCGCCGTACACCGCCCCACCGCTCGAGCTGTTGACCAGGCGCTCAGCCCCGACGGCGGCGGCCGCGCCCAGGACACCGATCGTGCCCAAGATGTTGGTGAGCGCATCCTCGCGCGGCTCCTGCACCGAGCGCCGCACGTCGATCTGCGCGGCGAGGTGGAAGACGACCTGCGGACGCGCCGCATCGAGGTAGTGCGCCAGTGCCCCGTCGTCGCGAAGGTCCATGGCATGCAGGACCGCCCCGCTCCTGAGCGCGCCCTCGAGGTTCTCCCGCCTTCCCGTCGAGAGGTTGTCGAGAATCGTCACGCGGTCTCCGCGGGCCACCAACGCATCGACGAGGTGCGAGCCGATGAAACCCGCTCCACCCATGACCACACAGTTCATCGGCCGCGAGGCTAGCTGTTCACGGGCCAGGCTCCCGCCCAGCTGCGATAGTGGCGGCGTGCCGGCACTCGCGGTGACGATCGACACCGAGTTTCCCGACCACCCGGCGAAGGATCCGCTCGGAACGCTGGATCGCCTGCTTGACCTTCTGGAGCGGCGCAATCTCCGGGTGACCTTCTTCATCCTCGGGGCCTGGGCGCGCGCCTACCCGGACCGGGTCAGCGCCATCCGGGAGGCCGGTCACCACATCGGCAACCACAGCTTCTCGCACTGCGCGCTGACTCGAATGACCGAGACCGGAATCATCGAGGACCTGGTCGCGTGCCACGACGTTCTGACCGGTCTCGGCATCGAGTCGCGGCCCTGGTTTCGCGCCCCCTACGGCGAGCTGACGCATCCTCAGCTCGACGTCGAGCTGGCCATCGGGCGAGCCGGCTACCGCCACGTCCACTGGCACGCCGATGGCAAGGACTGGGCGCCCGGCGCCTCTGCAGACTCGGTCGCCGCCGCGCTCGTTGCGGATGTTCGCGCGTGCTGGCCGCGGCCCGCCATCGTGCTCCTCCACTCCTGGCCGGACGCGGCGCCGGCCGCGCTCGAGCGCGTGATGGATGCCCTCGAGCCGGACAACGTCAGCTATCTCACCGTCGAGGAGGTGGACTCCCACGTGCCGTCTGCAGGAGCCATCGGCGATCTCACGAACTGACGGTCGTGACCCAAACGCGGACAAGCGACCGGGCCCACGCCGCGGGACGGCGCGGACTCCGGCCGCCGGACGGCCCTGGTAGGGCTGGGGGCCGTCCCCAAGCCCGCGAGAAGGGGGCGATGCTCGCGGGCCGCTGTGACTTCCCTGTCAACCAAGAGAATAGCGATGCCGAGAGGCCGGATAGACCAGCTTGCCTTCCCTCAACCGCTAATTTAGGGTCAACGGCGTAACTAAAGAGGCTTTATGCCGTTTCCGATTGGTAAGCGTTTGGGTGGCCGCGACGGTTGGCGGCCGTTTGTCTCGGAATCGTTTATGGAAGGCCACTCACAAGAAGCTATGCGTCCCGAAGGCTCGCTCCAGCCCCGTCTCAGCACGGTCAGGCTCCCGCGCACCGTCGATGTCGTCGGCGTGCAGCTCGCCGTGACCGACTACGACGCGATGCTCGACTGGATCGACGCCTCGGTCGCCGACGGCGCGCGCGGCTATCTGTGCGCCTGCAACGTCCACACGGTGATGGCGTCGAGAGAGGATCCCGAGCTGCGGGCCGCCCTCGACGCGGCCTCGATCAACGTCCCAGACGGGCAACCGCTGGTCTGGGCCCTGAATGCGCTCGGTCATTCGCTCCCCGGACGGGTTTACGGACCTGAGCTGATGTCTCGGGCGTGCGAGCGCGCGGTCGATCAGGGCCACCGCTTCTACCTCTATGGCGGACGCAACCAGGGTGCGCTCGTGCAGCTCGCCCTGAACCTCCGGCGACGCTATCCCGGCGTGCGGATCGTCGGCGGCTACTCTCCGCCCCATCGGCCGCTGACTCCGGAGGAGGAGGGCGCGATCGTCCAGGAGATCAACCACTCACGCGCCGACGTCGTCTGGGTCGGTATCGGGGTGCCCAAGCAGGAGAAGTGGATGGCGCGGCTGCGACCCCACCTCGAAGCGCCGGTGCTCGTCGGCGTGGGTGCCGCATTCGACTTCCACGCTGGTCTCGTGCCCCAGGCCCCGAGCTGGATCCAGGAGTCAGGTCTGGAGTGGGCCTACCGCCTGGCGCAGGAACCTCGCCGCCTCTGGAAGCGCTATCTCCGCTACAACCCGAAGTT
>DATGFT010000078.1:0-10795 GCA_035308915.1 Solirubrobacteraceae bacterium | reverse complement strand
ATGCCGAGACGATCATGCGCCTGGGCACCGAGACCGGGTTCTTTCCTGATCCGACCCGCTTTGACCCCGGCCGGGTGCTCGAGCAGTTCCTGGCCGCGACGTCGTGGTACACGGTGGACGAGACCGTCCAGCTCACGCCTGAGTACGCGACGCAGGTGCTGATCGACATGAGCGATCCACGCTCGGAGTACTTCGGCCAGCTCCGGCACGAGAAGGCCCCGCCGGATCACATCTTCGGGCGCCGGATGGAGGTGCTGACGCTGGCCGTTCTCTCGCAGCTACGAGCCCGGAACAACTTCCATCGCATCGCCCGCGAGTGGTTCTACGGCGATCAGCCGGCGACCGACCTCGGACGCGAGGAAGCGGAGTTCTACTCCCCCGGGCGCAGTCGAGCCGTCGGCTAGTTAGGGCCGAGCAGGATGCTCGGCCGTGCTTACTGCCGAGCGACCGGAGCGGTTATCGGTAACCAGTAGCGGAGGGAGCGAGGCCCAGAGCCGGACGCGGTCACACCCGCTGAATCTGGATCAGGCTCGTCGTCCCGGGACGCCCGCTCGGCAGCCCGGCGGTGATCCCGATCCGCGCGCCCGGCTTGATCCATCCCAGCTCGACCACTCGCCGCGCCGCGTCGGCGATCAGCGCCTCGGTGACCTCATGGCGACGCATCGACGCTGCTTGCACCCCCCACATAAGGTTGCAGCGGCGGACCGTCTCACGACCCGGCGAGAGGGCATAGATGGGCACCTGCGGCCGGTGGGCGGAAATCAGCCGCGCGGAGCGCCCCGAGAGCGTGGGAACCACGAGCGCCGCCAGGTGGAGCTCGCGCACCGCGGCGCAGGCCATGTAGGCGACCGTATAGGCCGGATCCCTGGCATCACGCCGCACGCGTTCCTCGTTCCACGTGCGGTACGGCGCGTCGCGCTCGGTGCGGTGCGCGATCGCCGCCATCATCTCCACCGCCAGCACCGGGTGGGCGCCCACCGCGGTCTCCTGGGAGAGCATGACGGCGTCGGTCCCATCGAGGATCGCGTTCGCCACGTCGGCCACCTCGGCGCGGGTGGGGCGGGTCGAGGAGACCATCGAGTCGAGCATCTGGGTCGCGGTGATCGAGGGGCGAGCCAGCCGACCGGCCAGGCCGAGCAGCCGCTTCTGGACGACCGGCACATCCTCGATCGGCAGCTCGATCCCCAGATCGCCGCGGGCCACCATCACGCAGTCGGCGGCTCGGATGATCTCCTCAGCCGCGTCCACGGCCTGCGGCTTCTCGATCTTGGCCACCAGCGGCAGGCGCGTGTGCTTGCGCACGGAGGTGACGTCCTCGGCCGTGCGCACGAAGGACAGAGCCACGAGGTCGACGCCGATCGATTCGCCGAAGCGCAGCATCTCGAGGTCCTCCTCGGGCACGGACGGCAACCCGCGCGTCGAACCCGGAAGGTTGAGCCCCTGGCGCGAGGCCACCGTGCCGCCGATCTCGACCGCGGTGGCGATCTCGCCACCGCCGTCCCGCACCTCGGTCACGCGCAGACGGATCGCCCCGTCGGCGAGGTAGATGACGTCATCAGGGTCAACGGCGGCGGCCAGGCCGCTCCAGCTCACCGAGATTCGTCCCTCATCCCCGACGTCGTCGGCACCGCACACGAGCACGAGCTCCTCCCCGGGCTTGAGCTCGGCGATGTCGTCACGGAGGCGTCCGATACGGATCTTCGGGCCCGGCAGGTCCTGGAGGATCGCCACCTGGCGCCCGGCCGCGTCACCGGCGGCGCGGATCCGCGCAGCGTTCTCGGCATGAAGCTCGCGGCTGCCGTGCGAGAAGTTCAGGCGGGCCACGTCCATCCCGGCGTCGATCATGCGCTTGAGCGTCTCGAGGTCCCTGGAGGCCGGACCGATTGTGGCCACGATCTTCGTGCGACGCTCGGTTGTGCTCATGGACTGAGTTGACGCTACTGAACTGGACGAGGATTCAAGAACTGATCCAGCTCCAGCGGTTCGCCGTCGACGCTCAGCTCGCCGCCCTTGCGCAAGTCACAGATGAGATCCCAGTGAAGCGCGGAGACATTGCTGCCCCCCGTTTCCTTGTACGAGCGCCCGAGCGCCAGGTGGACCGTCCCCGCGATCTTCTCGTCGAGCAGCGTCGAGCCGGTCGCCCGGTCGATCCCGACGTTGGTCCCGATCCCGAGCTCGCCCAGGTAGCGAGCTCCATCGTCGGTGGCCAGCGCGCTCTGGAGGTACTCGTCTCCCCGCTGCGCCCGGGCCGCCACGACCCGTCCCTCCGAGAAGGTCAGCTCCACATCCTCGACGTCGACCCCCCGCGTGCGCGAGGGGATCGTGAAGCGGATGCTCCCGTCGGCGGAATCTTCCAGCGGGCCGGTGAACACCTCGCCGCTGGGCATGTTGCGCCGGCCGTCGGAGTTCACCCAACGGCGCCCATCGACTCGCAGGCGGAGGTCGGTTCCGTCGGTCTGAATTCTGATCTCACGCGCGCCACTCAGCCGCTGCACCAGATCCTCCTGACGGGCTGACAACTCGCGCCAGGCCGCGATCGGATCGTCATGATGCAGGAACAGGGCTCGGGTCAGGAACGCTTCGTAGTCACCCTCGCCCATGCGCGCCGCCTGCGCGAGTGCCGGCGTCGGCCATTGCGTAAATGACCACCGCCGCGCCGACCGTGCCTCTTGCAGCGGTTGGCGCGCGCGAGCGGCGCGAGCGATGCGCCGCGGATCGATCCCGGCCAGAGCATTGAGGTTGGCCGGAGCGTCGATTCGCAGCGTGGCATCGACGGTTTCGATCTCGGCCAGCTCGACCGGCGCGAAGCCGTCGAGCTGGGCGTCCCCGGCGTGGGTATAGAAGTCCTCCTGGAGCCGGGGTGGCGACATCCTCACCGCCGGCCAGGCACCTCGGAGCAGGAGCTCACGGTGGACAGCCACGATCAGCGGCTCGGCCAGCCGGCTGCCGGATACGAGCACCTGCTGGCCCTCGTCCGCCTCGAGGCACCAGTCGCAGAGGAGCGCCGCGAAGGCGTCGGCGTCGATCACGCGCGGCTAACTGGTCGCGGTGGCGGCTGCGCGCTCGAGCTGGGTGACGACGTCGCCGGTGACCGGATCGGTGTGGCCCGCCCACACAGCCGAAGGGCGCAGAGCGGCCAGCTTGCGGATCGACTCGGCCGCCTGCTCGGTGGAGAAATTTGTCGAGGGGTGAGGCACGCGCGCGCTCGCCTTGAGCCCGGTCCGGAGATCGAGCGTGTAGAAGCAGTCGGAGACGAGCGCGAGTCCGTCGCGCTCGCGCCAGAGCCCGATGAGGCCGGGAGCGTGGCCGGGTAATTCGACCACCCTGAAGCCGGCGATCTCGTCCCCCTCGGCGACCGTGCCCGCGATCTCGACCGGGCCGCCATCCCAGAGCGGCATCAGCCGCGGGATGATCCAGCGCGCCGGCGGCTCGAGGATCTCGAACCGGTGATACGGCCTCATGGGATCCGGCGAGCGCGCCGCCTCGACCTCGGCCGGATGGCAGTACACGTCGGCGCCGAGACCGGGCGCCGCGCCCCGGTGGTCTGCGTCGGCATGGCCGAGAACGACCCGCTTGATCCCCCCGAGGCGGGCCGCGGCGGCGCGAATCGGCACCACCATGTCCTCGATCCCGGCGTCAAAGACCGTGACCTGGCCCTCGTCCTCGATCAGATAGACGTTCATCCACCGCGTGGGGAAACCACCGCGCACGATCCAGACGCCATCGGCGATCCGCTCGGCCTCGCTGCCCTCCCGGCGCTTGTGGACCCGCGTACGGAGGTTGGCCAGCCGCGCCAGGCGAACCTCGGCGGGTGAACCTGCCGGCGGCAGGAAGCCGAGCTGTCGCGCGACTTCACCACCATCGAAGTAGCCGTCGTTGTGCTGGATGAGACCGTCGCGAACCGTGAGCACGTCACATCCCTCGATCTCGACCTGGGCTCCATTGGGCTCAAAGCCCTGGAACTGCCCGGGACCGGCAAAGGTGGCCTGCGCACGCCAGCGAACCGCGATCCGCTCCCCGTCCCCGATGATGTCCAGGATCTCGAAGCGGAAATCCGGGAAGGCCCGAAACAGCCCGGTGAAGTATTCCTTCACGCCGGCGGGCGCGATCAGGCCCTCCTGCCCAGCGATCCGGTCGATGCCTCCGGGCGACCAGTGAGCGGTCGCGGCCTCGAGGTCATGACGGGCCAGCGCCTCGAAGTAACGGCGGGTGACATCGACGCCGGAGGAAGCCTGTGTATCGGTAGTGGAAGTCAACGAGGGACCTGAGTCTACGGGCTGGCGAATATCGTCCGCGCTCGTGTGCAGGCGCCCACCTCCGGTCCGATGAGCGCCCCGCGGTCGCCCAAGAACCCGCGCCGCGAGCTCGGGCGCGGGGAGCGGGTTCTGCCCGGTTTGTGGCGATTGCGCCTCCCGCTTCCGTGGCCGGGAGTGCCGCACGGGAACGCCTGGGCGCTGGCCGCCGGCTCAGGCGTGGTCCTGGTTGACACCGGCTACCACGAGACGGGGTCACTGGCCCAGCTCGAGCGGGCGATGGAGCAGGTCAACCTGAGGCTTGAGCACGTCCGCCTGCTCGTCTGCACCCATGCCCACTCGGACCACTGGGGGCAGGCGGCGCCGATCTGCGACGCCGCGGGATGCGAGCTCTGGATGCACCCCAACCACGCGCACGGGACCCGGAGCGTCGAGGACCCGGACGCGGCGCTGGCATCTCGGCTTGAGATCGGCCGCCAGAGCGGCATCCCCCCCGCCGCACTCGAGCGTTACGCCGAGCGCTTCAACCGACAGATGTCCTCCGGAATCGCTCGCGTGATCGAGCCCCAGCGTGAGCTCGTCGACGGGGTCGAGGTCGAGACCGACCTCGGAACCTGGATCGCCTATGAGACCCCTGGGCACGCCCCGTCCCACGTGTGCCTGTTTCAGCCCGAGCGGCGGCTGCTGATCTCAGGCGACCACGTGCTGGGACGGATCTCGCTCTACTACGACTACGGGTGGACGCCTGACCCCGTGGGAGAGTTCCTGCACTCCCTTGACGTCGTCGGCCGGCTCGATGCGCGCCTCGGTCTCTCGGGGCACGGGCGGCCCTACGTCGACGTGGCCGGGCACGTCGAGGGCTCGCGGCGGCTGGTCGGCCAGCGGCTCGAGGCGTTGCTGGCCGCCCTGAACGAACAGCCCCGCACGCCGCTCGAGCTGGCCCCCGCCGTCCACGGCGAGCCGCTGACCGATCAGAACGCGCCCCGACTGCTCCAGGAGACGCTCTGCTACCTCCAGCATCTGGAGCGCGAGGAACGGGTGGTCTGTGAGCCCGACGATGAGGCCCCGCGCTGGCGGGCGGCCTCCTAGGGCTGTGCCCGACCTTCTCATAAGCCCAGCCAAGCCATCCGCCAGCACCACTCTCCAGCTCAACCTTGACACGCTTGTGTCAAGGTTGTAGGGTCGGGGTCCGTGCGTATCGACGAGATCCTCGCCGCGTCCGACGGGCCGGTCTTCTCCTTCGAGTTCTTCCCCCCGAAGACCGACGAGGGATGGCACAACCTTCGCGAGGCGCTGAAGCTGCTCGTCGCACTGGAACCTGACTTCGTCTCGGTGACCTACGGCGCCGGGGGGTCGACGCGGGACCGGACGATCGAGGTGACCAAGTGGCTCAAGCAGGATCTGGGGGTCGAGGCGATGGCCCACCTGAGCTGCGTGGGGGCGACGCGCGAGGAGCTCTGCCAGATCCTCGATGACATCGCGGAGGCGGGGATCGAGAACGTGCTCGCACTGCGCGGCGATCCGCCGCGGGGCGAGACCGAATGGCGAGCGCACCCCGGTGGCCTTCAGTACTCCACTGAGCTCGCCTCCCTGATCTCCGAGGGCTACAGCTTCGGCGTGGGTGCCGCGTGCTTCCCCGAGGTCCACCCCGAAGCTCCCGACCTCGCCCACGACCTGCGCTTCCTGCGCCAGAAAGTGGCAAGTGGGGTTTCCTTCCTGATCACCCAGCTGTTCTTCGACAACGAGCTGTATTTCCGCTTCGTCGAGGAGGCCCGCGGCGCGGGGATCGAGGTTCCAATCCTCCCCGGGGTGATGCCGATCACCGACGTCCGGCAGATCAAGACGATCACCGGCATGTGCGGCGCGAGCATCCCCCCCGCGCTGCTCGAGGCGCTCGAATGGAGGGCCTCGGACCCCGAGGCCGTGCTCCAGCTCGGCGTGGCCTACGCGACGCTCCAGTGCGCGGAGCTGTTGGCCCGCGGAGCCCCCGGCATCCACTTCTACACGCTCAACCGCTCCCCGGCCACGCGGGCGATTCTTTCGGCCCTGAAGCTCCTGCGTCCGTGGGTGAGGCGTGAGGTTGTGAGAACGGCCGAGTAGGAACCGCCGCTTCGCTCAGCTTGGGTTGATTTCGAGCCCGTTCGCGACCATCGGCTGCCCGTCGAGCTCGTAGCGCACGTCGACCTCGTCGTTGCGCTTGTAGGTACCGATTCCCCAGAAACCGAGTAGCCAGGCGCGGAGTCCCAGGCTCTGTTGGACGAGCTGGCGCTCGAAGACGAGATCACCGCCCTCGACCTGATAGTCGCGGCCGAGCTCCTGCGGAACCCCGTTGACGTAGACCTCGAAGGGGCCCCGTATTCCCGGCGGCAGCTTCACACGCGACTGCGCCACCGCGTCAGCCTCGCAGATCGCGCCTGACCAGGGAGAGCACCGCCATGTCGACACGCTCCCCCGGTCCGCGAACGAGCCGTCGCGGAAGCCCTTCAAAGGCCCGGAAGTACCCGTGGAGCACGCCCTCGAGCTGAAACCCGGCGCTCCGCGCCGACCTCTGCAACGGCTCGTTGTCAGGCTGGGTGAGAAGCTCGAGGCGTTCCAGGCCAGCTTGCCGAAGAAGCCACGGCCCGGCGAGCCCCAGCGCCCGCCGGGCCACGCCTCGTCCTCGCCGCCCCGCCGCGACCCAGACCCCGAGCTCGGCCCGGGAGTTCTCCCAGTCGACTCGGTGCACGTCGATCTGCCCCACGCAGATGTCCTGCGGCGGCTCGACGATGGTCAGGGAGACCCCCCGTCCGGCCAGCCGATCGTGCTCGGCCCGCTCGGCGCGGCGCCCGAGCTCGGCCGCGGTGGGCGGGCGCGGGGTGCCCATCCGCAGGTGAAGCTCCGGATCGTCCTGGTAGGCGATCAGGATCTCCGGGATGTCGCGCTCGGCCGCGGGCCGCAGCGCGATGCTGCCGTCGCTGAGCGGGGTCAGAAGCTGGGGGAACGCGGGCATGTCGGAGGCGGACCGTACCCTGTCGCCCGGTGCCGAGAGGCGGAGCTGAGATCGAGTATGCAGTCCGGCGCTCTGACCGCGCCCGGCGCGTCCGCGTGACCATCGACCCCGGTCGGGGGGTCGAGGTTGTGCTGCCCCGACGCGCGGCAGCCCGCGAGGCCGCCGCTGCCGTAAGTGAGCTGCGTCCGTGGATCGAGCGCCGGCTGGCTGAGCTGGAGCGGGTGCGGGCCGCCGTGGCCGCGCGCGGGGATACCGTGCCCTATCTGGGGCAGAACCTGCGGGTGGTGGATGAGCCCGGGCGCACGCGCGTCCACCGGCGGGGTGACGAGCTGCTGGTCCCGGCGGGGGCGACGCGCCTGGCCGCGATCGAGCGCTTCTACCGCCGCTGCGCTCATGCCGAGGTCACAGCCCGGCTGGATGCCGCGTGTGCGGCCGTGGGCGCCTCGTACTCACACCTCTCCATCCGGTCCCAGAAAACCCGCTGGGCGAGCTGCTCGCGCTCGGGGGCGATGAGCTTCAACTGGCGACTCTTGCTGGCTCCCGAGCCGGTGCTCGACTACGTGGTCTGGCACGAGGTCTGCCACCTCGAGATCATGGATCACTCGCCACGGTTCTGGCGGCTGTTGGCGACCCGGTGCCCGGACTACCGCCAGCACCTCCGCTGGCTGCGCCGCCACGGCGCGACGCTCGTCCTCTAGGCGCGCTCGCCCCCGTCGGCGCCCGCGGCCTCGAGCACGTCGGCCAAGGCACGGCGCAGCGTGAGGAAGGCGTCCTCACCAGGACGGGGCTCGAGGACGGCCCGCCGGAGCGCACCGCGGAAGGCCTCGGTCGAGCCGTCGCCCCGCACATCGACACCGGCGCGGACGCTCGGCAGGAAGCGCTCGGGGCCGGCCAGCTCCAAGCGCGCGACGACCTGCTGTACGGGATCGAAGCGCTTGACCTTGAGATCGACCGCGCGGGTCGACGCCGAGTCGGCCAGCTCGCGCCCCCGGCGCTCGAGCGCACTCAGCAGCTGGTCGAGACCGGCGAAGCGTGCGTGCTCGACCCGCCCATCCGCCCGGATGGTCAGCCGCCAGCTCACGGCCGTCCTCGGGACGGCTGAGCTGGGTCCTCGCTGGCGCCTGGCGCTAGGAGCGCTGCTCGATGGGGACGTAGTCGCGCCCGCGCGCGCCCGTGTAAATCTGGCGCGGGCGCGCGATCTTCTGCTCCTTGTCGTCGATCATCTCGAGCCACTGGGCGATCCAGCCGGCGGTCCGTCCTATCGCGAACAGCACCGGGAACATCTCCATCGGCATCCCCAGCGCCTCGTAGATGATGCCCGAGTAGAAGTCGACGTTCGGATAGAGCTTGCGCTCGACGAAGTAGTCCTCCTCGAGGGCGATCTTCTCGAGCTCGAGCGCGATGTCGAGCAGCGGGTTGGTGCCCGTGACCTCGAACACCTCGTAGGCGTGCTTCTTGATGATCTTGGCCCGCGGGTCGTAGTTCTTGTAGACCCGGTGGCCGAAGCCCATGAGCTTCTCGTCGCCTTCCTTCACGCCCTTCAGGAAGTCCGGGATGTTCTCCTTCTTCTCGATCCGGCGGAGCATGCGCAGCACCTGCTCGTTGGCTCCGCCGTGGAGCGGCCCGTAGAGGGCGGCCACGCCGGCGGCGACGGCCGAATACGGATCGACCTGGGTAGAGCCGACGCTCCGCACCGCGCTCGTGGAGGCGTTCTGCTCGTGGTCGGCGTGGAGGATGAAGAGGATGTCGAGCGCCCGCTCGAGTCGCGGATCCGGCTCGTAGCGGATCTCGGTCATCTTGTAGATCATCGAGAGGAAGTTGCCCGGATACGAGAGCTCGTTGTCCGGATACACGTACGGCTTGCCCTGGTTGTGGCGGAAGGCGAACGCCGCCAGGGTCGGCATCTTCGCGATCAGGCGGATGACCTGGATGTAGCGCGTTTCGGCGTCCTTGATCTGAGAGGCCTCGGGATAGAAGGTCGAGAGGGCGCCCACCGACGCCTCGAGCATGCCCATTGGATGGGCGTCATAGCGGAAGCCCTGCATGAACTCCTTGACGTTCTCGTGCACGAACGTGTGGATCGTGATCAGATGGACCCACTCCTCGAGCTGCTGGCTGGTCGGAAGCTCGCCGTGGATGAGGAGGTAGGCGACCTCGAGGTAGCTCGAGTTCTCGGCCAGCTGCTCGATCGGGTAACCGCGGTACTCGAGGATCCCCCGATCCCCATCGATGAACGTGATCGCCGAGCGGCAGGACGCGGTGTTCGTGTAGGCCGGGTCATAGGTCATGAGCCCGAAGTCGTCCTCGTTCACCTTGATCTGGCGCAGGTCCATGGCCCGGATCGTCTCGTCCTCGATCGGAATCTCGTACTGCTTGCCGGTCCGGTTGTCGGTGATCGTCAGCGTCTGCGAGCCGGTCTCGGTACCGGCGCCATCACGTTGCTGGGTCTCGGTGGTCATCGCACTCCTTCGCGCGCTTACTGATGTGTGTGGCGGATAACCGGCAGGTCTAGGTGGGTCAGACTCTAGTACCCGCCCGCCACGGGCGAGACGCTTAGGGGTCCTGTGGCTGACGCTGCGGCGGCTGGTTACTTACTCGTGCCGATCGCGGTGCCGATGGCCAGCGCGGCGAGGATCAGGCTGACGAGCATGACCGCCCGCTGCCCCGTCACACCGAAGGGAAACGACGGCCGGGTGAGCCCGACCCCCGAGAGCACGACCGCCCACACGGCAAAGGCGCCGCCCGCGATGTAGAAGGGAACCTTGGAGGGCTCAGCGACGGCCAGAAGCGTCGTCAGCACGGCGCAACTATTTCACGTCGGCGGACCGGACGGCGGCGCCGTCGGGGTGCGGCGCACCTTCGTAGCGGCTCTCCGTGGCCGCCCGCTGACCCTGGTAATGGCTGCCGAGCTCCGGGCTGCCGTAGGGGCGCTCGGCCGGGCGGTCGAGGGTCATGAAGGACAACTGGGCGATCAGGAGACCCGGATAGAGCTTGATCGGGACCCGCGTGAGGTTGTTGAGCTCGAGCGTCAGGGTTCCCTTCCAGCCGGGGTCGCAGAACCCCGCCGTGGCATGGACGATCAATCCGAGGCGTCCGAGACTCGACTTGCCCTCGATGCGGGCGACGATGTCGTCCGGCAGCTCGACCCACTCCAGCGTTCGACCGAGACAGAACTCGCCCGGGTGAATGACGAACGACTCCTGGCGCGGGACGACCACCTCCTCGGTCAGGTTGGCGGGCGGCTCGCGGAGATCGATGGCCGACGCGCGGTGGTTGTGAAAGACCCGGAACGAGTCACCCAGGCGGAGGTCAACACTCGCGGGCTGGACCAGGTGGGGATCCCAGGGATCGATCCGGATCCGACCCTCCTCGACCAGACGCAGGATCGTGCCGTCCGAGAGGACCGAAGTCGCCGGCGCTGTCATCGACGCAAGTCTGTCAGGGCAGGCAGCGGTTGGCGTCCGCCGGCGGGAGGTCTGGGCTTGTGGGTCGAGGGCGGCGGCTGGGGGCGCATTGGCCTTCTCCGCGCATCGCAATCGACGGGTGAAAAAGG
>DATGFT010000077.1:0-10451 GCA_035308915.1 Solirubrobacteraceae bacterium | reverse complement strand
GAGCTCCGCGTCGACCTCGTTCGAGCTCGACAGCTGCTTGAGCTGGCGATCGATGTCATCCTCGCCGCTGCCGAGCTGCGTCAGATCTTCGAACGTTCCCGCGGCCTCGAGCTCCTGGACCGCCTCGGCGCGGGCCTTCATGTTCTCGGTCTTGTCGAGCGCCCGTTGCATGGCCAGCCCCACATCGGCCATCTCCTCGCCGACACCGGTGGCCGCCTCCGAGATCCGCACCTGCGCCTCGGCAGCCGAGTACTGAGCCTTGATGACCTCCTTGCGGGAGCGGAATTGCTCGATCTTCGCCCGCAGCTTCTGCTCGGACGCCGTTAGCTGCTCCTGCTGCTGCTCCAGCTGGGCGATCTGGGTGTCGAGCGACTGCAGCTCGGTCTGGGCCACGTTCTTGCGCTCCAGCGCCGTTCGAGCCAGGTCCTCCTGACCCGCGGCCAGGGCCTGCCGGGCCTGCGTGTCGAGCTTGACGACCTGTCCCTTGAGCTGCTCCTCCTGGAGCTGAAGGCGCTTCTTCGACGTGACGACATCGGCGATGCCCTTCTTGACGTTCTGCAGCAGCTCGATCTGCTTCTGGTAGCTGTACTCGAGCGTCTCCGAAGGATCCTCGGCGCGGTCGAGCAGTTTCGAGATCTTCGCTTTGACGATTGTCGACATGCGCCCGGAAATACCCGGCATCGCATCCTCCTTGGCGGCTGGTGACGAGCAGCTTGAAGCGTAGCGGCCAGCCTGATCCGACCCGCCTCAGAACCGAGCGGCCAGCCTGATCCGACCCGGTCTCAGAACCGAGTGGCCAGCCTCCGCAAAACCGCGGCTCAGAACCCCAGAGGGTGGCGGGCCGTGTAGCCCGGGGTCCTGCGCATCACCGGCCGCCACCGCGGGCCCGAGCCGCGTGCCGGATGGCGGTCGCCCTCCGCCGAGGTGTCGAGGCGGATCCCGGCGATCTGAACGAACGCGTGCCCGGGGTTGGCGTACACGGTGATCCACTGCCCAAGTCCCGCTTCCCCCCAGCCCATCATCTGGCCTGAGTCCATCGAGATGTTGATCAGGCCCGCCGCGTGGAGCACGTAGGACACCGAGCCCGAGCAGTCGTAGCCCGAGCTGATCCACGCTCCGTGACCGCCGCCGTACACGTATGGCTTGTGCCGGATCGCGTTGCCGGCCCAGATCGCGCGCTGGACCTGCAGCGGCGCCTCCGAGGGGGCGTAGGCCAGGCCATTGATGATCTTGGCCCGCGAGCCCTGGACGATCGGCTGAGCCGGCGTACTGATCTGAACCGGCGGGCTCAGCAACGTGGTGGCCGGCATGAACACGGCGCCACCGGAAGTACCTGATCCCGAGTCCGCCAGCGCACCGGCAACCCCGGGCCCCACCGGCAGTGCCAACCCGCAGCCCATCAACAGCAGTCTGAGACCTCGCAACGCTTCACCTCTTTCCTCGGCCTGCGGGGTTAGCTGTCGGGCTAGCGCTGAAAGAGCTGCGCCTCCCACGGGATCACCGCGGGATTCGCCCCGGAAGACTTGGGTCCCCCGCTCCGCGACCTGGTGGCCGCGGATTAGGCAGGCGGCAATATAAACAAACACCGGGACCCGGGGTTGCGGTCCTCGGGACCCGGGGTTGCGGTCCTCGGGACTCGGGGTTGCGGTCCTTGCGTCTCGGTCGACCATCGTCGCTAAGGTCCGCGGCGCGAATGCGACGGATGCTGCTCTGCCCCCTGCTCGCCGCCTGCGCGCTTCTGACCGCGTGCGGAACGCAGACCAGGCTGATCCGAACGCCCGTGGTGACGATCGTGTCGAGCAGCGTCCACGCCCCGGCACAGATCGGCTACCCGATCATCGCCACCAAGAACACGACCCGCGTCGACGCACCCGACCCGATCGCCGATGCCGCTGCTGTAGCGCTCGCCGTGTACCCCTCGGTGGGCGCGGGGACGCATCCGCCGGTCGTGACGCTCGCTCCCACGGGCGACTGGCAGGCCGCGATCGCCGCCTCGGTCCTGATGGCCGCGCCGATCCACGCGCCGCTCCTGCTCTCCGGTCCGGGCCTGATCCCGCCCGTCGCGGGCCAGGCGCTGACCACGATGGCTCCGACCGGCTCGGGCGCCTCCGGGGGCGCCCAGGTGATTCGCGTCGGGCCGGTGCCACACATCACCGGGATGCGGACGGTCGCGATCCACGGCTCGGACCCCTACAGCCTGGCGGCCGGCATCGACCGCTTCATCACGGCCGCCGCCGGCAGCCCGAGCCCCGACGTGGTGATCGCCTCGGCCGACGATCCCGAATACGCCATGCCAGCCGCCGGGTGGGCGGCGGAAAGCGGCAATCCGATCCTCTTCGTCTCGGCCTCGGGCATCCCCACGGCCACCAAACAGGCGCTGCTCGCGCACCGCAAGCCACACATCTACGTCCTCGGTCCGGCCAGCGTGATCCCCGACCAGATCCTGGCGCAGCTGCACAAGTACGGCTCGGTGAAGCGGGTCGGCGCCGGCGATCCCGCCGCCAACTCGGTGGCCTTCGCGACCTACCGCGATCCTCCCTGCCCGTTTGGCCAACCCTGCGCGCACGTCCCTGGAAGCTTCGGCTGGGCTCTGCGCAGCCCGGGCCACGGCTATGTCCTGATCAACGCCGGGCGGACGCTCGACGCCGCGGCCGCCGCTCCACTCTCGGCCAGCGGCAGCTTCGGGCCTCAGCTGCTGATCACCGACCCGGGAACCCTCCCCACACCCGTCCTCAACTACTTCCTGGACTACGCAACCCCCGGATATACGGCCGAGGGGCCGACGGCGGCCGTCTACAACCACGGGTGGGTCATCGGAGACCAGAACGCCATCTCCCTTTCGGTGCAGGCACAGATGGATACCCTGCTTGAGGCGGTACCCCAGAAATGAGTCAGGCTGAAAATCCAGATCGTCTGAGGGACGGGCGCGAGGTCACGGTGGAGGACATCCGGCAGCTGATGGGCGCCTCTACCCCTCATTTCGCGCTCCAGCTCCGCCAGCGCATCCGGCGGCTGATCGCAGGTCTTCCCCAGGAGCACCCCGCCCGCGTCGAGGGCGAGCGTGAGATCGCCCGTCTCGACCGGATCGCGTTCACCGGCGAGGTCCGTGGCCACGGACCCGAGCCTGGCCTCGACCCCCTCCCCAGCGTCGGCCCCGAGCCCGGCGTGGACCCCCTCCCCAGCCTCCCGTCTCGATGAGCCACGAGCGCTCGGTCTCGGTGCTCGGGCTGGGCCGCGTCGGCCTCCCGCTTGCCCTCTCCTTCGCTGACCGGGGGCTTCAGGTCCTCGGCGTCGACCACAACCCGGTCGTCCTCGAGGCGCTGCGTGCGGGACGCATGCCCTTCGAGGAGGCGGGGACTCAGGAGCTGCTTGACGGCGTCCGGGACTCTGGCCGGTTCGAGCTCGCGGAGCGGGCTGCGGATGCGGCACAGAGCGATGACATCGTGATCACCCTCGGAACCCCGTCGTTCTCGCATCTCGAGAGCGATCTCAGCCAGGTCCGCGCCGCGGTCGACGACCTCCTGCCCCTGCTGCGTCCGGGCCACGCCCTGATCCTCCGCTCGACGATCGCCCCCGGGACGACCGAGTTCGTCGCCGGGTACATCGAGAAGCGGCGGGGGCTGCGCTCGGGCGAGGACGTGTTCGTGGCCCACGCCCCCGAACGCATCGCCGCCGGAAGATTCCTGGAGGAGATCTCGACCCTTCCCTGCATCATCGGCGGCGTCGGCGAGGCCTCCACGGAGCGGGCCGCGGCCACCTTCTCGGTGTTCGGGGCGCCGATCGTCAGGACAACGCCGGTGCAGGCCGAGCTGGCCAAGATCTGGACGAACATCCTTCGCTACACGACGTTCGCGCTGCCCAACCTCCTGATGATGGATTGCGAGCGCTACGACGCGAACGTGTTCGAGGTCATCGACCTGATCAACCGCGATTACCCACGCGGTGGAATCGCCCTGCCGGGTCTGACCGCCGGCTCCTGCCTGCGCAAGGATTTCGTCTTCTCCGAGGAGCGCTCCAACGCGCCCGGCATGCTCCTCGCCGTGTCCAGGGTCAACGAGGCGGTTCCGCTGTTTCTGGTCGAGGGCATCAAGCGACGGGTGGGAGACCTCGCCTCACGCAAGGTGGCGGTGCTCGGACTCACGTTCAAGCGCGATACCGACGACGAGCGTGACTCGCTATCGCCGAAGCTGATCCGTCTGCTGGAGCGCGAGCTCGCGGATGTGGCCGTGTGCGATCCGCACGCCAGGACGCCGACACAGCCGTTCGCGGACGCCGTGCGCGATGCCGACGTCGTGATCGTTGCCACCAATCATTCCGCCTTCGGCGGAGCCGAGGCGCTGCGCACGATCGTGGCCAGCTCCGCCGAGGATTGCCTCGTTGTCGACCCCTGGAACGCGCTGGGGACCTCGCAGGTCTTCGCCTACGCGGCCGAGTCCGCCGCGATGCTGGGAACACCGGCCACCACGTGACGCGAGTGCTCGTGACCGGCGGCGCCGGGACGATCGGTTCCGCCGTGGTGCGCCGGCTGCTTCGCGACCGGGACTGGGAGGTGCGCGTCTGCGACCAGCGCTCGGCCCCGGATTGGATGGACGGCCAGGTCGAGCTCCACAGCGCTGATCTTCGCGTCCCGAGCCATGCTCACGCCGCCGTCGCCGGCTGCTCGCACGTCATCCATCTGGCGGCGATCGTCGGCGGGATCGCCAATTTCCACAAGCTCCCCTACACGCTGACCGAGGCCAACAACGCCCTCACCGGAGCCGTAGTCAGCGCTGCCGTCGAACAGGGCGTCACCCGGCTCGTCTACGTCTCCTCGTCGATGGTGTTCGAGCGTGCGACGGTCTTCCCGACCCCGGAAGAGCATTTGGACGCGTGCCCGACGCCGCGCTCAGCCTATGGCTTCTCCAAGCTTTCCGGAGAGATGTACGCCCGCGCTGCACACGACGAGCACGATCTGCCCTACACGATCTGCCGCCCGTTCAATGCCTACGGCCCGGGTGAGCGACCGGAGCCTGGTGAGCCGGGGATCGCCCACGCGGTGCCTGACCTGATCGCCAAGGCGTTGGCGCACCAGCGGCCGCTGGAGATCTTCGGGAGCGGACTTCAGACGCGAACGCTGACCCACGTGGACGACATCGCCGATGGCCTCGTGACCGCGATGATCTCGGCGGCCGGCGAGAACGAGGACTTCAACATCTCCGCCTCCCATGAGCTGAATGTTCTGTCCATCGCCCGCATGATCTGGGAGGCGTGCGGCAACAGCCCTGAGGAGCTGGAGTTCGAGCACCTGTCGAGCTTCGAGGTCGACGTCCAGCGGCGCTGGCCCTCGGTGGAGAAGGCCCGCCGCCTGCTGGGATGGGAGGCGCGGATCCCGCTCGAGGACGGGATCGCCCAGACCGTGGAGTGGCTGCGAGGCCAGCTCATCCCGCGAGCGTCAGCGTAAGAACCGGCGTTCCTAAATCGCCTAACGGCAGAATCGAGTCAGTTTGCTGGCATTGTGTCTAGGTAAGGCGATGTCATCGCTACGATCTGCAGCCTTGAGCGCCCACCAATCGTCGCTAGGGTTTCACCGCTCCTCGGTGGGTTTCGATTTCTGCACGGCTTTGAACGCCTGTTCATCTAAACGCGGTCGCCTGTGAGCGCGACAGTCGCCTCCAGCGCCACTGCGCCGGCCGGCTCGGCGACCACGTTCGACATTCGGCTTGAGAACCTGTCCAAGCGCTTCGACGAGGTCCTCGCCGTCGACGACATCTCGCTCGCCATCGAGCGTGGACATTTCTTCGCGCTCCTCGGTCCCTCGGGCTGCGGCAAGACGACCACGCTGCGGATGATCGGGGGCTTCGAGGAGCCGACCTCGGGTCGCATCCTCCTCGGAGATCGCGATGTTGGCGCCCTGCCCTCCTACAAGCGCGACGTCAACACGGTCTTCCAGTCCTACGCACTGTTCCCGCACCTGTCGATCTTCGAGAACGTCGCCTTCGGCCTGCGTCGCAAGGGCGTCAAGGGCGAGGATCTGAAGCGCCGCGCCGTCGACGCGCTCGAACTGGTGGGGCTCGCGGGCATGGAGCGGCGCAAGCCGCGCCAGCTCTCAGGCGGTCAGCAGCAGCGGGTGGCGCTGGCCCGGGCGTTGGTCAACCGCCCCCGGGTGCTGCTCCTCGACGAGCCCCTGGGCGCGCTCGACCTCAAGCTGCGCAAGCAGATGCAGCTCGAGCTCAAGCGCATCCAGCACGAGGTCGGGATCACCTTCATCCACGTCACCCACGATCAGGAGGAGGCCATGACCATGGCCGATCAGATCGTGGTCATGAACAGCGGCCGGATCGAGCAGGCGGGCACGCCCGAGGAGCTCTACGAGCATCCCACCACCGCCTTCGTCGCCGGCTTCCTCGGAGTCTCGAACCTCCTCGAAGGCACGGTTGTCGGCACCGATCAGGTGCGACTGCGAGACGGCACAGTCGTCGCGGTACCCGCCGCAGTGGTCTCAGGTCGAGACGGCGAGATCGCGATCGGGATTCGGCCTGAGAAGATCCTGCCCAACGGCCGTGAGCGAAACCAGCTGAACGGGAACGTCGCCGAGAGCGCCTACATCGGCGTCTCGACCCAATACATCGTGGACACCCCCGCAGGGTCGGTGTCCGTTTATGTCCAGAACGCAGACGCCGCTGCCAAGGGTCACGCCGTTGGCGACCAGCTAACGATTAGCTGGAACCCCGAATGCACGTTTGTCGTCGAACGACCGGAGGTCGGTTCATGAGCGATCGGCTCACCCGCAAGCAGTTCTTCGGACGTGCCGCTGCCGGCGGCGCGCTCCTCACAGTCCCTGGGCTGGCGTCGGCCTGTGGCACGTCGGTCAACAATGCGTCCAAGTCGAACGCAAGCGCGCCGGTGCAGAAGAAGCTGGCCAAGGTCCTCAACTTCGACAACTGGCCGCTCTACATCGACGTGGGCAAGAGCCACAACCACCCGTCGCTTCAGCAGTTCACCAAGCAGACCGGCGTCCAGGTCAACTACGTCGAGAACATCAACGACAACCAGTCGTTCTTCGGCAAGATCCAGGGCCCACTGTCACGCGGCGAGGGAATCGGCGCTGACCTGATCGTGATGACCGACTCCTCCGGCTATCCGCAGAAGCTGATCCAGCTGGGCTGGTTGGAAAAGCTCTACAAGCCGGCCATTCCCAACATCAAGAACCTGGTCGCGAGCCAGCAGCACCCGTCCTGGGATCCCAATCGCGATTACAGCCTGCCCTGGCAGTCCGGCATGACCGGCATCGGCTATGACCCAAACAAGGTCGGTTACGAACTCACATCCGTGGACAAGCTCCTCTCAGATCCCAAGCTCAAGGGCAAGATCACATTGCTCAACGAGCTCTCTGACACGGTCGGGCTGATCATGCTGGCCAACGGGGACGATCCGGCCCACGTCACCAAGACGACCTGGAACCGGGCCATGAACACGATCCAGAAGGCGGTGAACTCAGGCCAGATCCGCCAGTTCACCGGCAACGACTACGCGCCGCTGCTGGCCAATGGGTCGATCTACGCGTGCTTTGCCTGGTCGGGCGACCTCGTTCAGCTCAAGGCCGACCACCCCGGGCTCAAGTGGAACCTGCCTGACACGGGCGGAATGCTCTGGACGGACAACATGCTGATCCCGCTCAAGGGCAACGTGTTCACCGCCTCCACTTACATGAACTTCTACTACGAGCCGAAGATCGCCGCCGAGGTGGAGGACTACGTCAACTACATCTGCCCTTGCCAGGGAGCCGACAAGGTGCTCGAGAAGACCGACCCCGCGGTCGCCCACAACACCCTCATCTTCCCGACCCAGCAGATGTACAACAACGCGCACCCGTTCGATCCGGTAGCGGTCAACAACCCGACGTACAAGCAGCAGTTCCAGAACGTCATCGGAGCCTAGGCCCGCAGGTGTCGGCGATCGCTGAAGCAAGCGGCCCGCCCGCGGGCGGGAGGGAGCGGCGCTCGTTCCTCAGCTTCGGGCGCCGGCGCAAGCTCGTCGCCTACGGCCTCCTGGCGCCTGGCCTGGCCTGGCTGCTGGTGTTCTTCGTCGTGCCCATGTACTTCCTGGGCGAGACCTCGCTTGAGTCAGGTTCCTATCCCACCTTCACGTTCAACTGGGCCTGGCACAACTACTCCGACGCGATCACCACCTTCCACACGCAGTTCCTGCGCTCGATCGAGTTCGCCGGGATCGCGACGGTGATCGCCCTCCTCATCAGCTATCCGCTGGCCTACTGGATCGCCTTCCGGGGCGGACGCTGGAAGAACCTCTATCTGCTGTTGGTGATCGCGCCGTTCTTCGTCACCTACCTGATTCGGACGCTGGCCTGGGAGACGATCCTCGCCGACGACGGGTGGGTGGTGAGCGTGCTGCACACGCTTCACATCCTCGGCCCGAACGGCCGCCTGTTGGCGACCTCAGGGGCGGTGATCGCGGGCATCACCTACAACTTCATGCCCTTCATGGTCTTACCTCTCTACGTCAGCCTGGAGCAGATCGACTGGCGGCTGCTCGAGGCGGCCAGGGATCTCTACGCCTCCAGCCGCATCGCCTTCTTGCGCGTCACCCTGCCGCTGTCGCTCCCCGGGGTGTTCGCGGGGACGCTCCTGACCTTTATCCCGGCCTGCGGGGACTTCATCAACGCCCAACTCCTCGGCACCCCGCAGCAGTACATGATCGGCAACGTCATCCAGTCCCAGTTCCTCGTCATCAACAACTATCCCGAGGCGGCCGCGCTCTCGTTCGTGCTGATGGCCGCGATCATGCTGGCCGTGATCGTGTACGCGAGGCTGCTCGGGACAGAACGGCTCGCCGGCGCAGCGGCGGCGGCCGCGTGATCGGATGACCACCCAGGCCGTCAGCCTCCCCGCCGAGCCGCGACCCCGTGTCACGGCGGCCGCCATCGGGCGCTGGGTGGGCAGCCGCGTGCTCTCCGTCTACGCCGTGTTGGCGCTGCTGTACCTGTTCCTGCCCATCGTGGTCGTGATCGCGTTCTCGTTCAACAACCCGCGGGGACGTTTCAACTTCACGTGGGAAGGGTTCACGTGGAAGAACTGGACCCACCCGTTCGCGGTTCCGGGGATCGGCAGCGCGATCCGGATCAGCCTCGAGATCGCCGTGCTCTCGAGCATCGCCGCGACGATGCTGGGAACGCTGATGGCCCTGGCCCTGATCCGCTACCGAATCCGCGGGCAGGGCGGTCTCAACATGCTCGTGTTCCTACCCATGGCGACGCCTGAGATCGTGATGGGCTCCTCCCTGCTCGCGTTGTTTCTCAACTGGTCGTTCATCTCGCTCGGGTTCGTGACCATCCTGATCGCGCACATCATGTTCAACATCAGCTACGTCGTGGTCACGGTCAGAGCGCGGCTCGCCGGCTTCGACCGTCACCTCGAGGAAGCGGCGCACGATCTTGGCGCCAACGGGTGGACCACGTTCCGGAAGGTGACGCTCCCGCTGATCGCACCGGGCGTGCTCGCCGCGAACCTCCTCGCCTTCGCGCTGTCGATCGACGACTTCGTCATCACCTACTTCAACTCGGGCTCGACCATCACCTTCCCGCTGTTCGTGTGGGGATCGGCGCGCGTGGCCACGCCACCGCAGATCAACGTGATCGGAACCATGATCTTCATCGTCGCCGTCGGCGGCATGCTGGCCAACATCGTGGTTCAGAACCGTCGCGCCCGCCGCGCCGTATAGCCGCACCGCGGGCGTCATCGCCGCCGGCGAGACGCCCAGTACCCCAGACAGCGCCGCCGATCGGCCCGCTAGCCTCGGGCGAGTGAGCGGCGTCGTCGACCACGCTTCCGCGCCGGCAATCCCCGGCAGCGATCTGCCCGGACCCTACCCCGTGGGGAGCTACGCCGCTCAGCTGCGCCTGCGGCTTCGGCAGTTCGCGAACGTTCAGCTGATCGGCGAGGTCTGGGGCTTTCGCGCCGCCCGTGCGCGGGTCTACTTCGAGCTTCGCGACGAGCGCGGTGCGCTTCCCTGCTCGATGTGGCGCACGGATTTCGACGCTCTCGGAGTCCAGCTTTCCGATGGTTTGCAGGTCGTGGTCGGTGGGGGGTGCGACTACTACCCGGGTAGCTCCACCTCCTCGCCGTCCTTCAGCTTCGCGGTCACCGAGCTGCGGATCGCCGGCGACGGCGACCTCCTCGCGCAGCTCGAGCGCCTCCGCCGGCGGCTCGCCGCCGAGGGCCTGTTCGAGCCCCAGAAGCGCCTGCCGCGTCCGACACTCCCGAGGACGATCGGTGTCGTGACCGGGGAGCAGGGCAAGGCCCGCGACGATGTCCTGGCGGGCCTGCGCCGCCGCGGCTGGCAGGGCCGCCTGGTGTGGGGGTTCGCCCCGGTCCAGGACCGGCAGGCCGCGCCCCGGATCGCGGCCGCGCTGAGGGAGCTGGCCGCGGTCGACGAGGTGGACGTCATCATCGTGG
>DATGFT010000076.1:0-8895 GCA_035308915.1 Solirubrobacteraceae bacterium | reverse complement strand
TGCCGTGGTGGTCGTCGGGGTCGTTGTCGGCGGTGCGGGGGCCGTCGGGGTTGGCGTCGTCGTCGCCGTCGTGGTCGTGGTTGGGGTCGTCGTCGTGGGGGTGGTCGTCGTGGGGGTCGGCGTCGTTGGCGTCACCGGAGGCGCTGGCGTCTGGGCCGGTGGTCCCGCCGGGGTTGTTGGGACCGTCGTGGAGCCCACGCCTGGATCGCTCGGGACGGGCGCCGGAGCGGGCGCCGGAGCCGCGGTGCTCGCGGCCGGAGCCGGAGTGGACGTCGGCGCCGGAGCCGGGCTGGCCGGCGCGGCACTGCTCACAGGCGCCTGGATAGGCGCCGGAGCACTCACTGGCGCCGGCGCAGGCTGCGTGCTCACGCCGGGACCGACACCCACGCCACCGGAGCCGCTCGAAACCGTCACGATGGTCGCCGTGGTGCTCGCACTCCCGGTCCGCTTCCTGTGCCCGCTCCGGGTATCGCGCGCCACGTGAACCGAGCTCGAGCCCGATCGCCACACGCGACCCGTCGGGTGCTGCCTGAGCAGGGAGTTGATCACCGACAGCATCCGCGAGCCCGAGCCCATCGGGCCGGGCGGATAGAAGCCAACCTCCAGGTGCGGCCCCGTGGAGATGCCGACGATGCCGTACCCGACCTCGGTGATCTGCTGACCCGCCGTCACGTGATCGCCAACGTGCACGAGGTCAGACCCGGAGTGCCCGTAGTAGACCTCGAGGCCGGTCAGCGGGCCGGAGGTGATCTTGAGGATCGGGGCGTTGGGGCCGAAGCCCGAGATGCCCTCGCCGATGATCACGCCATCACCCATCGCGTACTCAGGCGTGCCGCCCGGCGCCGCGTAGTCGACGCCCTGATCGACATATCCGCCGGTCAGGTACTGCCGGGGCAGAGGCAGTGCGACGCCGTTGCTGAGGACGTAGGTTGAGAACTGCCGGGTTGGTGTTGTCGGAGTGACGACCGAGATCGGCGCGGCCCCACCTGACGGGCCACCGCTCGACGCTCCTCCGACCGCATCCGATGACCCGGTAGCGGCGCTGCCGGGGCCGCCGGCGACCAAGGATCCGCCACTCGTCGCGGCAGCGCCGGTGGTGCGCGTTGAGGTCGAGGGGGTCGAGGTGGTCGCCGCCCCGCCAAGATCCGCCTCACGCGCGGTGCCGGAGCGCCTGTGCAGGCTCGCGAACTCGGCGCGCGGCCGCGCAGCCACGGAGCCGCCCCCCGCCGCCGACCCCACGGACCCCGACCCAGGGGACCCGCTAGCCGCAGCATCACCAAACACCAGCACCGGGGCGTCGAACACCCGGGCCCACATCCCGACATCGACCTTGCCGTCGGCCAGCAGGCGATGGTGGCGCTGGAAGTCGACGACGGCGGCGCGCGTTAGGGGGCCGTAGATCCCGTCCACCGCCAGGTGCGAAAACGGAAGTACCTCGTTCAGCCGTCGTTGGAGGGCAGCGACAAGTGGGCCCTGGCTCCCCACCTCGAGCACGACACGTGAGCTGCCGGTCTGCGAGGGAGCACCGGGCTCGATCCCGGCCGCCGTCGTAACTCCGGGTCCGCTCTCGGCCGCGGCGACCGCCGGAGGCAGCACCGGGCCACCGGCCACCGAGGCCGTGACCGCCACCGAGATCGTCTTTCGGCGGCGCCGGTTACGGCGGTTCAGCTCGAGCAGCCGCCTCCGCTGCCGCGAGCGGGCCAGCGAACGCTCCCATAGCTCGACCGAGCCCAGATCCCGAGACCGCCTGGCCCCGTCACGCCACGTGTCAATGCGCCCAGTTGACAACTGCCGCTCCTTTCGGTCTTGCCTCCGGGGTTAGCTGACGGGCTCGCGTTACCGATCACGCTACGCCACACTCTGGCGGCGATTCGCCCCAGCGGCCTAGGCCGCAGTGGGTCCCCCGGTCCGCGCCCACGGCGGGACGCAGACTCGGCGTCTGGAGTTTTCAGCGCGGATAACTCGCCAACGATCAGAAAGTTGCGGGAGTTGGCGAACCCGCGCATACGCAGGGTTTTCGCCGCCCTGGTACGTGGTCCTCCCAGGACGCGCGGCCGGCACCGCCCCCAGCAGCGTCTCAGCGCAAGCTGATCCAGCCGCTGATCGTGCGGAGCCAGCTCGTCGGGCTCTGCTCGTCGGAGGTGAACCTGAAGTAGCCCGTGGCCCCGCGGTACCGACCCGTCCCGCCCGTGAAACGGCCGCGAGCGGCGAATCGGCCCTCGAACACGGTCGTCGCCTTGAAGGTCAGGCGGATGGAGCCATCCGGCGTGAAGATCGTGTCTCGCCCGTCGAAGTTGCCGTCGCTTCGGTAGGTCTTGGTCCCGCGGACGGTGCCGTGGAGCGAGACACTGCCGATCCGCCCGTCGCTCGTACCGACGTAGGAGCTCGTGCCGCTGAGCGGCGCGACGCCGGTGGCCGCGTACTGGATCAGCTGCTGGGTCAGGCGGACCTGCTGGCTGTTCTTTGGGCTCGGCGTGATGGCGGCGTCAGCCAGCGCCGGAACCAGCATCGCCACGGCGGCGATCGGGGCGATCAGACTGCGTTTCACGGGCGGGACTCCTATCGCTGGGGGAACGTCGCCTTAACCCGCGCCCCGCCCAAACGTACCTATGCCGCCTTCAGCGACTCCTCGGCCACCCGGTCCGTGGCGTCGTGGGTGCCGCCCAAGAGCCGCCGCGCGAGCTGGGCCCGGCGGAAGAACAGGGGGGCGTCGTGCTCCCAGGTGGCGCCGATCCCGCCGTGTACGTTGATCATCGCGCGGGTCGCGAAGTCAAGGGCCCGGCCCGCCGCCGAACGGGCCGCGCTGGCGGCGAGCGGAAATTCCTCCGGCTTCGAGCCCCGCGCCCAGCCTGCGTAGTACTCGAGCCCGCGGGCGTTCTCGAGCCGGCGCAGGATCTCGGTGAGCTCGTGCTTGATCGCCTGATAGGACCCGATCGGCCGCCCGAACGTGAAGCGCTCCTTGGCGTAGGCGACGCTCATATCCAGACACGTCTGCACGGCCCCGATCGACTCGGCCGCGATCAGTGCCTGCGCCACGTACCAGGCGTCGGCGAGCGCCTCGGCGCCAACATTGAGCAGTCGACCCCGCGCCCCGTCGAACGCCACGTGCCCGAGTGGATGAGTCGCGTCATAGCGCACCTCCGGCTCGACCGAGACGCCGCCGGCGTCGGCAGGAACCGCCGCCGCCACTGCCCGCCCGTCCTCGGTTTCGCCCACCGCCACCAACAACCCGGCGCCGGGTGCGTCGGGGACAAAAGCCACCGTGCCCTCGAGCACGACCGCGTCACCCTCGACGCTCGCTTGCGGGGCCTCGGCCCGGGCCATCCCCGACCGTGGCTCAACCGTCCACCCGCCCTCGAGCTCGCTGGGCGGCCGTCCCGGGACATAGGCCGGCCGGAGCTCGCCGGTGGCAGTCGCCGCGCGCGACTCGTCGCCGGCCGCGCCGAGGATCGCCGTGGCCGGCACGAGCCCAAGCAGCGGCACCGCGGCGAGCACCCGCCCGCACTCCTCGGCCACGAGCATCGCGTCGAACACCCCGAGCCCAGCTCCGCCCTGCTCCTCGTCGATCAGCAATCCGGGCCAGCCGGCCTCGACCGCCGTCGGCCAGAGGTCAGGCAGCGCGCCGGAGTCCTCGAGCGCGGCCCGGGCCGCCTCGATCGTCTTGTGCCGGGAGAGTGCTCCGCGGGCGGCCTCGCGCAGGAATTCCTGCTCATCGGAGAGCGCGAAGTTCATGAGGTAAGCGCCTCCTTCTCCTTGGCCCGGAGCTCGGAGAACGGGATGCCCTTGTCGAGGCGCGGCTCCGGCGGGAGCCCGAGCACCCGCTCGCCGACCGTGTTGCGGAGGATCTGCTCGGTCCCGCCCGCCGACTTCAGCCCGGGTAGGAATGAGATCAGATAGCTCCACTCGCTCTCTGAGGACAGTGCGTCGGGCCCGACGATGTCCGCCCCCAGGTCGGTGGCCGCGATCGCCGCGTTGACCATCGTGACCTTGGCCAGCCCCGCCTCAGGCCCCGGAATCTGGCCCCGCTGGAGCATCGTGAGCGCGCGATAGCCGTTGAAGCGGACGGCCAGAAGCTCGCTCAGCACCTCGCCGAGCCGCTGGCGAACGTCAGCGTCACGCCGTGCCGCGGCATCGCGGGCGACGGTGGCCGTCAGCCGCGCGGGCGAGCCGAAGTTCTCAGACCCGAACCCGATCGTCAGCCGCTCGAACATCAGCACCGTGAGCGCGGTTCCCCACCCGTTGCCGACGCCGCCCACGACCGCGTCCGCATCGAGGTGCACGTCGTCGAAGAAGACCTCGTTGAATTCGGCCTCGCCCGAGATCTGCCGCAGCCCCCGCACCGTCACCCCCTCGGCGTCCATCGGCACGATGAACATCGTGAGGCCCTTGTGCTTGGGCACGTCAGCGTCGGTGCGCGCCAGCAGCAGGCCGTAGGAGGCGAACTGCGCGTTCGTCGTCCACACCTTCTGGCCGTTGAGCGTCCAGCTCCCGTCCTCGTTCTGCCGCGCGCGGGTCTGGATCGCGGCCAGGTCAGAGCCCGCCGCCGGCTCGGAGAAGAGCTGGCACCACACCTCGTCGCCGTGGAGCATCGGGCCGAGGTAGCGGCTCTTCTGCTCCTCGGACCCGTGCGCGATGATGCACGGCCCGAGCATCCCGATCCCAATCACGTCGAGGATCCCCGGAACCTGGGCGGCTGAGATCTCCTGGTTGACCGTGACCTGCTCGATCGGGCCAAGTCCCTGGCCGCCGTACTCCTTGGGCCAGCTCACGCCCGCGAGTCCGGCCTCCGCCAGCTTGCGCTGCCAGCCCCGCCTCGCGTCTATATAGGCGTTGTCCTCGTAGGAGCCCTGTCGCGGGGGCGCTTCCCCGGCGTGCTCGCCCAGCCACCCACGCACCTTCTCCCGATATTCAGCCTGTTCGGGAGTGTCGTTCAGGTCCACGTCCGCTCCGATCTGCTGTCGTGAGTCGAGGCTCGGGATCGTACCCGCGGAGCCGGGGCGCCCACGCCATTCGTCCGGCTGGGTTAGGGGCCGAAATGCAGCGGGTAGAAGCTGACCGCGGGAGTTCCTTTTCACCCCATCCAGCAAGGGAGGAGACGTGCGCAAGCTCGTCGTTGCCGTTTATGCGGCGCTTGCCTTAGCCGCGGTCCTCGTATCGTCGGCAGGCGCAAATACAAGTCCGTCCTCGGCCAACCACGCCACGACGTCGAAGCTCACGATCTCGGCCAAGATCACCCGCTTCCGCGCCACAGCGGCGGGCGTCGTCGGCGACGGAATCCTTTCCGGCAAGCTCACGTCCGGCTCGAGCGTGTCGCGTGACACCTCGAAGGTGACGTTCAAGGCCGTCGCCAAGCCCAGGGGGAACCGGTGCAACGTGCTGACCCTCCGGCTCGCCCCGCTCGACCTCGAGCTCCTCGGCGCCCAGGTCACCACCTCGTACATCAGTCTTGACGTCTACGCCATCCACGGGCGGGTCCTGGGCGACCTGTTCTGCGGGCTCGCGCACGCCAAGGTGACGTTCCCACGCACCGCGAGCGTCGCGCGGGCGCTCAACCACCAGCTCGGTGGGCAGCCGATGCATGTGTTCAGCGCATCCGACTCGTTCGGGGCGACCGCGGCGGCGACCGGGACGACAGGGCCATCGGGCCCGAGCGGCCCGCAGTCCTGCCAGGTGCTCAAGCTCGTCCTCGGCCCACTCCACCTTGACCTCCTCGGGCTCGTCGTTGACCTCTATGGCAAGACGCACGCCAACCCGGTCGTGGTCACGATCAACGCAATCCCCAGCGAGGGTCTGCTCGGGCAGCTCCTCTGCGGTCTGGCGGGAGGAACCGGGGTCACCAGCATCTCGGGCCTCCAGAACCTGCTCAGCAGCATGGGCGTGGACCTCAACACGACCCAGATCCAAAACCTGCTGACCCAACTCGGGATCAACAATCTGGCCAGCGGGCTGACTCAGGTCCAGCTTGACCAGATCTTCAAGGCGCTCGGCCTCGGGTCGACTCCGCCCGCCGGCTGAGTTCGGCGCAAATTAGGTGCCAGAGGGGCCCCGGCGATTCGCCGGGGCCCTTTTGTCGCCGATCGAGCACAGCAGCTAGCCTTCGCCCCACGAGCGATCGCGAGGAGGCGTACCGTAGGCCAGCGTCGGATCTCATGTCCGATTGCCTCGTCCGTGTGGCCGGCTGCGGCGACACCCACGCGTTGGCCGGGCTGCGGGCCAGTTGGACCGGGGAGGTTCACGCCGACGATGAGTTCGAGTGGCGGTTTGCCACCTGGATCGAGGCTGAGGGCGAGCGGCGGACGACCTGGCTTGCCCTCCTGGATGACCTGCCCGTCGGGATGGCGTCGCTGTTCGAGTACCGCCGCATGCCTCGCCCCGGACGCCTCGACTCCCGCTGGGGCTACATCAGCAACATGTTCGTGCTCGAGCCGTACCGCGCCCGTGGCATCGGGACCGCACTTCTGTCGGCGATCATCTCCGCAGCTGATGACCGCAGCTATGTTCGTCTCGTTCTCTCGCCAAGCGAGGGGGCGCTCAGCTTCTATCGGCGGATGGGGTTCGTGACCCCCGACGAGCGCGTGAGGGGTGACCGCTTGCTGGTGCGCCCCCTCACGAGGACCCTGGAGGCGCGCAGGTGAGGCGGCTCGTCGTCGTGCCGGCGCTGACGCTCGCGCTGGCTCCGTTCCACTTCGCGATCCAGCCTTTGACCGGCGCGTCACGGGCGGAGGTGAAGCGCTCGATGTGGCACCCGGGATGCCCCGTGCCGCTCTCGGATCTGCGGGTCCTCGCCGTCTCGTATGTCGGCTTCGACGGCGCGGCGCACACGGGGCAGCTGGTCGTCAACCGCACGGCGGCGGCTCCACTCAGCCGAGTCTTCCGGCAGCTCTACCACCTGCGCTTTCACATCCGCCACATGAGCCTGAGCGACATGTACGGGCCGCCGCGGCTCCAGCCGCGCGACGGTGATGTCACGGGGGCCTTCGACTGCAGGCAGGCCGTCCCCTCGCCCTGCGTGGGCGGAACCGGCACCGGGAGCTGGTCCGAGCATGCCTACGGCGAGGCCGTCGACCTCAACCCGGTCGAGAACCCGTACGTCGGCTGCGGTCAGACCCGCGATAAGTCAAGCCGCCCGTACTTCAACCGCTCACGGCACCGCCCGGGGATGGTCACCGCGGCCGTCGTGCGCGCGTTCCAGTCGATCGGGTGGGGCTGGGGCGGCAGCTGGGCCGGCTCAACCAAGGACTACATGCACTTCTCGGCCACCGGGCACTGACGCGCGAAGCGCTCGGTTGGCCCCACGCGTGCGGCGTTCCTGCCAGGGCGTCCGCGCGCTGAACTTCGCCCACTGAGTACCGCATGCATGAACTCCGGGGGCAAGGTTCGGTGAGGAGCCGAGCTTGCTTACGCAGGCG
Source organism: Solirubrobacteraceae bacterium (assembly GCA_035308915.1). Lineage (GTDB taxonomy): Bacteria > Actinomycetota > Thermoleophilia > Solirubrobacterales > Solirubrobacteraceae > Palsa-465. The sequence goes on along the minus strand of DATGFT010000076.1, from coordinate 1,486 downwards.
CGCCCCCACGGCCCCGGCGCCCCTATCGGTCAAGCCGGCGCCGCTGGCCGCGCCTTCGGTCGAGATGGCCGCGCCCCCGGCTGACCCGCCGCCCCTCGCCCTTCTCCGCCGGCCGACCCTCGCCCTTCTCCGCCGGCCGCGCCTCACCCTCCTCCGGAACCCTCAGCCTCGCCTCGCGCGCCCGCTCGCGGTCCTCGCTCAGCCCGACCTCGTAGAACACGAGCGCCGTCGCAAGGACGCCGCCGAGGCTGATCAGGATGAGCGCGAGCACCTGACCGAAGGTGCCGCCGAAGCCGACGCCTCCGACCACGCCGACCAGCACCAGCACCAGCGCCGATCCAAACCCGATGACCCGCGAGCGCCGACTCATGGCGCTTAATTCTCGCTCGATACGCTCCCGCGGTTTGGAGGCAGCGCCGGCATGACCCAGTTCGTGGCCTGGGTCCTCTTTCCGCTCATCCTCGGGCTGCTCTGCATGGGCTGCGGCCTGCTGCTCCAGGCGGCGTCCGGCGTGAGGCTCCCCGCCGGGCTCCACCTCCCCCTCGGACTCGCCGTGATCATCGCTGTCGCCGAGCTCCCGACCAAGATCTCCGCCCTGGCCTCGGCGACGACGCCGCTGATCGTCGCGCTCGCGGCCGCCGGGCTGATGCTCGCCCGCCCGTGGCGGGCCGGGCGTCCCGCTGACCAACCTCGGCTCAGAACCGCAACCTGGCCGCTCCTCGTCGCCGTAGCCGCCTACCTCGTCTACCTGGCGCCGGTGCTCTTCTCCGGCGAGCCGACCTTCACGGGGTTCATCAAGCTCGACGACACGGCGACCTGGATGGGGATGACCGACCGGGTCCTGTCGGCAGGGCATACGTGGGCGAGCCTCCCGCCCTCCACCTACCAGGCGATGCTCCAGGCCTACCTGACCGGCGGCGAGCCCGTGGGATCGATGCTCCCGTGGGGGATCACCCACCAGATCGTCGGTCAGGACCTGGCGTCGGAGTTTCAGCCCTACCTGGCCTTCCTGGGCGCGATGATCGCGCTCACCGGCTGGGCCATCGCCCGTCCGTTCGTGCGCGTGCCCGCACTGCGCGCCCTGGTGGCCTTGATCGCCGCCCAGGCGGCACTTCTCTACGGCTACTCGCTGTGGGGCGGGATCAAGGAGGTCGCCGCCGCACTCCTGCTCGTGGTCAGCGTGGCCTCGATCATCCCCATCCTCGAATCACGCGCCCGCGTCCGTAGCTTCCTGCCCCTCATCGTCTCCGTGCTGGCCATGCTCGGGGTCAACGGCTACGCCGGCGCGGTATGGCTCCCGGTGCCGCTCGCCGCCGCCGGACTGATCGGCCTCCAAACCTGGCTTCGCCAGCGTGCCTGGGCTCAGCTGGCGGCGCTTGGGGCGGCGGCCATCGCCGTGATCGTCGTCCTGGGCATACGCGGCGGCAGCATCGCCACGCAGAACGCCTCGCTCACCTCGGCGACCGAGTACGGGAACCTGGCCCAC
>DATGFT010000075.1:0-35411 GCA_035308915.1 Solirubrobacteraceae bacterium | reverse complement strand
CCCGCTCCAGCGCGGAATCGAAGTCGCGCATGAACAGGCTGTCGGCCCCCCGCCGGGCGGCGAAGATCGCCGCCTCGTTGCAGATGTTGGCCAAATCGGCGCCCGTGAGTCCCGAGGTCTGACGGGCCAGCAGGTTGAAGTTGACGCTGTCGGCGACGGGCTTGTTGCGCGTGTGGACACGGAGAATCCGCTCGCGTCCGGTGACATCGGGGGGCGAGACGAAGATCTGGCGGTCGAAGCGGCCCGGCCGCAGGAGCGCGGGGTCGAGCTTTTCGAGCAGGTTCGAGGCCGCGATCACAACCACGTCCTTCTTCGAGCTGGTGAAGCCATCGAGCTCGACCAGGAGCTGGTTGAGGGTCTGGTCACGCTCGCCCGTGATGTCGAAGCCGCGATGTCCGCCGACGGCATCGAGCTCGTCGATGAACACGATGGCCGGCGCCTGCTTGCGCGCGGCCCGGAACAACCGCCTGATCCGCGCCGAGCCAACGCCGACGAACATCTCGACGAACGAGGAGGCGGATTGCGAGAAGAAGGTCGCGCCGGATTCGTGGGCCACGGCCTTGGCCAGCAGCGTCTTACCCGTGCCGGGCGGGCCGTGCAGGAGGATCCCCTTGGGAACCTTGGCTCCGAGCTCCTTGAAGCGCCTGGGGTCACGGAGGTAGTCGACGACCTCCCGCAACTCGTCCTTGGCCTCGTCGGCGCCGGCGATGTCACTCCAGCCGATCGGGGGCGAGGCTTCCGGGCGGATCTTCTGCGGCCGCGTGCGTGGCATGAACCGCATCAGCGAGAAGACCGAGATGACCAGCAGCGCCATCAGGATGATGGGCAGCCAGTCGTGCAGCCAGGAGAGAAAGTCCGGGTAGCCGAGGAACGTCCCAGGGGCGTGCAACACGGGCAGCACGACGTGCCGGACCGTGTCGACCGCTCCGCCCCCGTTGATCAGCGCTGAAGCCTCCACCATGGGCTCTGACCAATCATCGGCAGATCGGAGCGATCAGTCAACCGGGTCTGGACCCCAGCCGGACGCCGAGGGCGAGGCTGCCCTACTCGACTCGCTCGAGCCGCGGATTGGGGTTGTAGCCCCGGCCGGCCTTGGCACATGGCTGACCATCGAGCAGCACCACGTCGGCGGTGAAGTCGTTGGCGCCCCGAATCAGCGAGGACCCAACGCCGTAGGCGTCGACCGGCACCGCCTGCTGCTCGAACTCACGAATCCGCTCCGCGGTGAACCCCCCGCTGGCCACGATGCGCACCTCGGTGAACCCGGCCGTGTCGAGGCCCTGGCGTACCTTCTCGACCAGCCGGAAGTTGACCCCGGTCGGCTTGAAGCCCCCAAGCTCGTTCAGGAGGGAGCGGTCGACCATGTCTTCACTCGTGTCCAGGCGGACCCCCCAGAGCCGTGGTCCCAAGGCATCGGCGACCTCGAGCGCGGTGCGCATCGAGTCGTTCTCGAAGTCGACCAGCACCGTGACGTTCATCTCGTGGTGGAAGCGATCCGCGAACACGGTGGCCGCCTTGACCGTGTCCCCGCCGTAGGCGGCGATCAGCCCGTGCGGCACGGTGCCGATGCCGCGGCCGCCCCACCAGGAAGCCTGGGCATCGGTGGAAACCCCGATCGCGCCGGCCACGTGCGCGCTGTAACCGTCTCCGGTCTGCACGAGCCAGTGGTCGTGCCGGGCGGGGAAGTAGAAGATCAGCTTGCCGCGGGCCGCCTCGACCACCTCCCGGACGTTGCGCATGATCAGTGAGCGACGCGCCAGTGAGCCGAGGTAGACCGTCTCGAGGTGGGCGAACAGGCTGTAGTCGCCCTCGATCGTCATGACCGTTTCCCGCGGCGCGATCTCGTCGGCCTCGTGGAGGGCGTGCACGCTCAGCTTCTCCCAGCCCGGAACCCACTCTCCGTCGAGCTCGTGCCCGCTGCACAGCCTGAGCACGGCGATCGCTTCGTCGATCCCGCCCAGCACCGAGTGCTGTTTCTGAAACACCTGCATCGTCACGTGAGGGTGATAGCCCTCCGCCTCCAGCAGCTGCTTGGTGTAGACGAAATACGCGTCGGAGTAGTAGCCGTGGCGGATCCGGTCGACCGGGAGACGGAAGATCTCGTGATCCAGGCGCCGGCGAGTCGAAGCCTCCGTCGTCATGAGCGGAGTCTATGGACGGCCGAGCACGTCCTGCGCGAGCTCGGCATAGCACTGGGCGGCGAACCCCAGGTCCCGAACGTCGATTCGCTCATTGGCGCTGTGCACGAGTGGCGTCGTGTCCTCGAGTCCCATGTAGCGATGCGGGAAGAACCCGTAGGCCACGCACTCGGGGAAGGCGTCACGGAACCAGCGCGAATCTGAGAAGCCGGGCAGGATCACCGGCAGCGTGTCGGCGCCCTCGTCGTTGGCGGCGACCCACCGGCTGATCGAATCCATGAGCTGGGTCCTCACCGGGGACTGGTTCCCTACGACCGTGTGCGTGAACTCGACCTCGAGCTCTTCCGCGACCTCGCCCAAGACCTCCTCGATCCGGCGCCGCGCGGCCTCTTCGCCCAGCCCGGGGGGGACGCGGCAGTCGACGCGCAGCTGCGCCCGGGACGGGATCACGTTGATCTTCTCCGACGCCTGCACCATCGTCGGGGTCAGCGTCACTCCGAGCATCGGCTCGAGCAGCACCAGGAGAGAGGGGTCTCGGCCCGCGATGCGCTGCAGCGCGCCGGCGGGGTCGGCCGGGTCCTCTCCCAGCCCCAGGAGCAGTGCCTGGGCGGCGTTGGTGAGCTCAAATGAGGGCTCCATGGCTCTGAAACGCTCAAGCGCCGGGACGAGCTTGAGCAGCGCGTTCTCGCCGGTGCGCGGAAGTGATGCGTGCCCGGCGACACCGCGGGCGATCAGGTTGAAGCGGAAGACGCCCTTCTCGCCACAGCAGACGCCGTAGTAGCGCGTGCCGTCCCAGTTCAGATGCTCACCGCCGCCTTCGTTGATCAACATGTCGCAACGGACGCGGTCCGGATGCTGCTCGGTGAGCCAGTGCGCGCCGACGTCTCCACCCGTCTCCTCATCGGCGACGAACACGAGCTTGAGGCATCCCGACGCCGGTCGCCAGCCCTGGCGGGCGAGCCCAGCGGCGGCCGCGGCTTCGGCCGCCACCTGCGACTTCATGTCGAGCGCTCCCCGGCCCCAGATGAAGCCGTCGACCAGCTCGCCGGACCACGGGTCATGCGCCCACTCCGTGGGATCCGCGAGCACCGTATCCACGTGGCCGAGATAGCAGAGCGTTGGACCATCACCCCCGCCCCTCAGGTCGGCGACCAGGTTCGGCCGCGCGTCCTCAGCGGCCAGAAGCTCCACGTCCAGCCCGGCTGAGTCGAGATGCGCGGCGAGATACTCGATGGCCGGGCGCTCGTTTCCGGGCGGGTTCACGGTGTTGAAGCGGATCAGTTGCGCCAGCAGCTCGGCGGCTTCTCGCTGAAGGTCCTCGGGCATTGAGCGCGCAGGCTACCCGCCGCCATAGGATCCAGCCCCGGTGCACGCGGACCCCGACGACCTGACGCTGGCGCTCGAGCTGGCCGATCTCGCCGACTCGATCACCCTTGAGCACTTCCGCGCCAGCGACCTCGAGGTGGCCACCAAGCCCGACCTGACTCCGGTCACCGAGGCGGATACCGCCGTGGAGCGGACGATCCGCGGCCGCCTGGAAAGCCTCCGCCCCCGGGACGGGGTGCTGGGCGAGGAGTACGGGGATTCCGGCAGCGGCGCCCGGCGCTGGATCATCGATCCCATCGACGGGACGATGAGTTACGTGCGGGGGTTGCCGTTCTGGGCGACCCTGCTCGCGCTCGAGGACGGCGGAGAGGTGTCCGTGGGGGTGGTCTCCGCGCCGGCCCTTCACCGCCGCTGGTGGGCGGCGCGGGGCGGCGGCGCGTGGCTGAACGACGGGCTCGCGGTGGCGCCGCGCCGGATTCACGTCTCGGCGGTGGCCGACTTGGCAGACGCGCATCTGTGTCTGTCGGCGGCGACCGAGTGGGAGGCCATCGGCCGTCTCGATGCCATCCTCGAGCTCGAGCGCCGCTGCTGGCGGACGCGGGGCTACGGAGATCTCTGGTCATACATGTTCGTCGCCGAGGGGGTGCTCGAAATCGGGCTTGACCCGAAAGCCTCGGTATGGGATCTGGCGGCGATGCAGGTCGTCGTCGAGGAGGCCGGCGGGCGCTTCAGCGATCTCGCCGGGACGGCGCGCCTGGATGGCGGAAACGCTGTCGCCACCAATGGCCTGGTCCACGACGCGGTGCTGGAAATCCTCGGCGGTTAGCGGAAAACCCGGCGCTCCAAGCCATACTGGTGCACACATGGAACAGCTGTTCGACACCGGCGACCCGCCCGCGCCGGGCGACCGGCGCCAGAGCGTTGCCGGCGCGCCGCTCGCCACGCGCTTGCGGCCCCGGAGCCTGGAGGAGTTCGTAGGCCAGGACCGCCTGCTGGCTTCCGGAACCGCGCTCCGGCGAGCCATCGAGGAGGGCCACGTCCATTCGATGATCCTTCATGGGCCCCCGGGGAGCGGGAAGACGACCCTGGCGCGGCTTCTGGCCGCGAGCACTGACGCCGCGTTCGAGGAAGAGAGCGCGGTTCAGGCCGGCCGCGCCGAGGTCCGGGCGGTGATCGAGCGCGCGCGCGAGCGGCTGGCGGCGAGCGGGAAGCGGACGATCCTGTTCCTGGACGAGATCCATCGCTTCAACAAGGCTCAGCAGGACGCGCTGCTTCCGGCGGTCGAGGAGGGTCTCGTCACGCTGATAGGTGCGACGACGGAGAACCCCTACTTCGAGGTCAACTCGGCCCTTCTCTCGCGCGCGCGGGTCTACGAGCTCGAGGCCCTGAGCGCGGAGCAGGTGCGGGTGCTCCTCGATCGCGCGCTCGCGCAGCGTCAGCATGAGCCGGCCGATGCGGTGAGTAAGGAGGCCCTGTCCTTCCTGTCCGAGCGCTCGGGCGGCGATGCCCGCATCGCCTTGAACGCGCTCGAGCTCGCGTGCGACACCGCCGGAGCGGGCGCGAGCGTCACGCTGGAGCACGCCGAGCAGGCCCTCCAGCAGCGAGCCCTTCTCTACGACAAGCAGGCCGATCGCCATTACGACACGATCTCCGCCTGGATCAAGGCGACGCGGGGCTCGGACCCCGACGCCTCGCTGTATTACCTGGCCGTCATGCTCGAGGGGGGCGAGGATCCCAGGTTCATCGTGCGCCGGATGATCGTGCTGGCCTCCGAGGACGTCGGCAACGCCGACCCCCAGGCGCTTCTCGTGGCCACCGCAGCTGCGCAGGCGGTCGAGCACGTGGGCATGCCGGAGTGCCAGTTCGCCCTGGCCCAGGCGGCGATCTACCTGTCGCTGGCGCCGAAATCGGACGCCGCCAAACGGGCCGTGAGCGCGGCCCGCGAATGGGTGATCGAGAAAGGCGCCGAGGCCCCCCCGCGCCATCTGCGTTCGTCGACCCGGAGTGATGGCAACTATGACAACCCGCACAAGCGCTCTGGGCACTTCTCCCCCCAGGAGCTGATGCCGGATTCCGCCATCGGCCAGCGCTTCTATGAGCCCGACGAGGCGGAGGCGCTGCTGCGCGAGCGCCTCGACCAGGTCAGGCAGGCGCGCGGCCGGGCCTAGACTTCCTCCCGCAAACGCGCAAACGCCCGCCGTTCCACCGTTCGTGTTCGCGTTTGCGGCTCCTACGCGGGTCAATGCGCAAACGCTCGGACACTGGCGAGGGATTTGCGCGTTTGCGGTAGGTCTGGGCGGATTCCTTAGGCAGGCCCGCCACAGCCTCCACGGGCAGGTTGGTTTCTGACCTTCAGACGCGCGCTCAGCGAGGCCCGCCCTCGAAGCTACTACGGTGTAGGAATGGCCGAAGGTTTCCATTCAAATCCCGTGCTGGGGCACGTCTACACCCTCGGGGGCGGCGCTCCTGTGCGTCTGCGCCTGGCCCGAGCCAGCGATGCCGCGGCGATCAAGCGGCTGGTTGAGGATCACGAGCTCGGTCGGGGCGAAGTCGAGGCTGCGCGGCTGGTTCATTTCGATCCGCGCCGTCGGTACGTCCTCTGCGCGGCCGGGCTGCGCGGCTCGACCGAGGCCGTGTTGGGCGTGGGTGCGATCCGGCTCGAGGCAGCGGCTGAGCCCGACCTGCTCGTCGTCGGCGAGGAGGCGCCGGCGGAGATCGCTGGCCTGCTGAGGCAGGCACTGGTTGCGGCCGCCGCGCGGCGCGGCCGAGATCGCGCCGCGTAGTTCGCGCCCGCGCCGAAGCGGCGGATACGCTGCGCGAATGACCATCACCGCGCCTGCTGACCAGCTCGAATCCTTCAACCCCGCGACCGGCGAGCGCCTGGGGGACGTGACGATCACTCGGGCCGACGCGGTCCCGGCCCTAGTGGAGGCGGTGGCCAAGGTGCAGCCCTTCTGGGCCCAGCTGACGCTCGAGGATCGCGGTCGCTACCTCGAGCGCGCCGCCCAGGTCCTGATCGACGAGTCCGACGAGATCCGCGACCTGATCGTGCGCGAGCAGGGGAAGCCGCGCAACGAGGCCTTCGCGATGGAGCTCCTGCCGACCATCGACGCCCTGACATGGATCGCCCGCGCCGGACAGGAGATCCTCGCCGACGAGAAGATCCCCATGCCCCAGCTCTTCCTGAAGACCAAAGCCTCAGCCTTCACCTACGAGCCGCTCGGAGTCATCGGGATCATCTCCCCCTGGAACTATCCCTGGAGCATTCCCTTCGGTGAGGTGGCGCTGGCTCTGATGGCGGGTAACGGGGTCGTCCTCAAGCCGGCCTCGCTGACGCCACTGATCGGCGAACGGATCCGGAGCACGTTCGAACGCGCGGGCATTCCCGAAGGCCTCGTCCGAGTGATCCACGGGCCGGGCACAGGTTCGGCGCTCGTGGAGTCGGGCGTGGCCAAGGTGTTCTTCACGGGGTCGGTGGAGACCGGACGGAGCGTCGCCGAGCGGGCGGCTCGGCGTCTCAAAGGCTCGGTTCTCGAGCTCGGGGGCAAGGACCCGATGCTCGTGCTCGTCGACGCGAACATCGACCACGCCGTTGGGGGCGCGCTCTGGGGCGGCTTTGCCAACGCGGGCCAGACCTGTTCAGGGATCGAGCGTGTCTACGTGCTGCGCGAGGTCGCCGACAGGTTCATCGCCGGCGTCGTGTCCGGCGCGCAGCGCCTTCGGGTGGGGGACCCCATGAGCTGGGACACCGAGATAGGTCCGATGGTGTCTCGTGAGCAACATGACCTGGTCCGGGAGCTGGTCGACGATGCCGTGGCGGGCGGCGCCACCCTGCGTTGCGGTGGCCCGATCGAGTCGCCGCCGGGGCTCGACGCGGGGGCGTTCTATGCGCCCACCGTGCTCACCGAGGTCACCCACGACATGCGCATCATGCGGGAGGAGATATTCGGTCCGGTGCTCCCGATCATCACCGTCGATTCCGAGGATGAGGCGGTCGCGTTGGCCAACGACTCTGACTTCGGCCTCGGTGCGTCGGTGTGGACATCCGATCGCAGCAAGGGCGAGCGCATCGCGCGAGAGCTCGAGGCGGGGATGGTGTGGATCAACGACCACATGTTCAGCCACGGGGCGTGTCAGTGCTCGTGGGGCGGCGTCAAGGAGTCGGGGCTGGGACGCACCCATTCGAAGTTCGGCCTCTACGAGTGCGTGAACATCAAGCTGCGCGTATGGGAGGGCTCGGCCATGCGGAACGCGTGGTGGCATCCCTATGACGAGACCCTGGGCAAAGCGCTGCGCCAGAGCGCCAAGATCCTCTACGGCCGGCCGTCGATCCGTGCCGCCGCACTCCGGGACGGCGTGGGGCCGCTCCTGAAGGTGGGTGCCCGGCTCGTCGCCGATGCGCTTCGGCGCTAGGGAGAGCACGACCTAGCGGGCGGGGCCGACGAGGTTTCGCCCCGCCCGGCCTGAGTACCCTCTGAATATGCCTGCTCAGGCCTATGCCGGCAAGGAATGCGTCTGTCAGCTGCGGCGCGGCGTCTGTGACCAGTCGTGCGTCGAGGGGATGCTCCAGACGCCCTTCTACATCGCGTGTCTGCGCCTGAGCCGACGGCGGTGCGTCGTCGTCGGCGGCGGCGATGTAGGACTCGAGAAGGTCGAGGGCCTCCTGGCCTGCGACGCTGAGGTGACGCTGATCGCGCCCGAGGCGCAACCTGAGCTCGTACAGCTCGCGCTGGAGGGCTCGATCCGGTGGGAGCAACGCGCGTATGAGCCCACGGATCTCGATGGAGCGCTGCTCGCGATCGCCGCCACCGACGACACCGAGGTGAACATTCGCGTCTTCGAGGACGCCGAGGCCAGGTCAATGCTGGTCAACGTCGTCGACGTCCCGCCTCTGTGCAATTTCATCCTGCCCGCGATTGTTCGCACGGGACCACTCGCGGTGGCGATCTCGACCGCGGGCGCCTCTCCGGCGCTGGCCAAGCGGATGAAGCGCGAGATTGGCGAACTCTTCGGCGAGCCGTACGCGAACCTCGCCATCCTCCTGAACGAGGCCAGGGGGTGGGCCAAGGCAACCCTCCCCACATACCGGGACCGAAAGGAGTTCTTCGAGACGATCGTCAACGGCGATCCGGACCCGATCGAACTCCTGCGCGAGGGCGACGTACCGGCGGTCCGGGAGCTGATCGCCGACGCCCAGCGCGCCTACGCGCCGGTCTAGCCATGTCAGATCTCACTCATCTCGACGCGACCGGCCGCGCCCGGATGGTCGATGTCTCAGACAAGCCGTCCACCGACCGCCGCGCCGTCGCCCGCGCCGTGGTCCAGATGTCTGCCGATACGGCGCGCTCAGTCGAGGACGGCAACGCCCCCAAGGGCGATGTGCTGGCTACCGCACGAATTGCGGGCATCCAGGCCGCCAAGCGAACCTCGGAGCTCGTCCCCCTGTGTCATCCTCTCGCGCTCTCGTTCGTCGGAGTCGAGGGCGAGATCGACGCGGCCGCGGGCGAGATCCGGCTTACCGCCGAGGCCCGGACGACCGGGCCGACGGGCGTTGAGATGGAGGCGCTGACGGCGGCGGCGGTCGCCGCCCTGACCGTCTACGACATGATCAAAGGCCTCGAACGTGGAGCACGCATCGCCGGGGTCGAGCTTCTGGAGAAGTCAGGCGGGCGCTCGGGCGAATGGCGCCACGGGGGCGAATGAGGACAGCGATCGTCACCGTCTCGACCTCCGTGGCCGCCGGCTCGACCGACGATGTCTCCGGCGAAGCCCTGGCCGAGCTGGCGCGCCAGGCGGGAGCGGAGATCGTGGCCACCGAGGTCGTGACCGACAACGAGCGCGCGATCACGGACGTCCTGCATCGCCACGTCGATGACGGGGTGGCGCTGATCTTCACGACCGGAGGCACCGGATTGACGCCGGACGACGTCACCCCAGAGGCGACGCGCGCCGTAATCGACCGCGACGCTCCGGGATTCGCCGAGGCGATGCGCGCGGAGTCGCTGAAGTACACGCCAATGGGGATCGTCTCGCGCGGGATCTCCGGGATCGCGGCGCGGACCCTGATCGTCAACTTTCCCGGTAATCCGAAGGCGATCAGCCAGCTCTTCCCGGTGATCGCGCCGACGCTTGAGCACGTCGTGGCGACGCTGCAGCGCGAGCCCGGCACCCGCACCACCGGTCATTGAGCGCCGTCGCTCCGGCCATCGAGGTGCGCGGCCTGACGCGGCGCTTCGGCGAGCGGACGGTGCTGCGGGAGGTTTCGGTCGCGGTCCCGCGCGGCGCGACGCTCGCCGTGCTGGGTCGCAACGGTGCCGGCAAATCGACGCTGCTGCGGGTCCTCGCCACGCTGCTCTCACCCCACGCGGGCGAGGTGACGGTGCTCGGCGAGTCGCTGCCCAGCCGTGGCTTCGCGGTGCGCGGACGGGTCGGATATCTGGGCCATGATCCACTCCTCTACCGGGATCTCACGCCGCGGGAGAACCTGCGCTACCACGCACGGCTTCATCGCGTGCCGCTCACGCGGGTTGACGAGCTGCTCGAGATCGCGGGGATGCGCCTCCGGGCTGATGACCCGGTTCGGACGCTTTCGCAGGGGATGGTTCAGCGCCTCGCGGTCTGCCGGGCGACGCTGCACCATCCTCAGGTCCTGTTGCTCGACGAGCCGCGAGCCAACCTCGATCCCGGGGCGGGCGATCTGCTCGAGCCGCTGATCGGACGCCGGTCGGAGACAACGCGAGTTCTTACCAGCCATGACCCGGCGGCGGCGCTGCGCGAGGCTGATCTCGTGCTCGGGCTCTACGACGGCCGCGCCGCCTTTTGCAGCCAAGCCGATCAGGTCGGCGCGAGCGAACTCGAGGCGCTGTACCGATGAGAACGGCGCTCATCGTTCTGCGCAAGGACATCCTGCTCGAGCTGCGGACGTTCGAGACGCTGCCCGCGATGATCCTGTTCGCGGTCTCGACCTTCGTTGTCTTTCACTTCGCGCTGAACCGCTCGAGCATCGGGGGTCAGCTGGCGGCTGGCGTGCTCACAGCAACCGTGCTCTTCGCCGGGCTACTGGGCGTCAACCGCCTGTTCGTCGCCGATCGCGAGCAGGGCGGCTTCGACGCGTTCATGCTGGCCCCGGTCGACCGCTCGGCGCTGCTCCTGGCCAAGGCGTCAGCGCTGTTCATCTTCCTGGCTGTGCTCGAGGTGGTCGCGCTCCCCGCCTTCGCCCTGCTGCTGCTCGGCCCCTCGCTCGGGCCGGCGCTCGGCGGTCTGATCGTGCTGCTGGCCCTGGCCGATGTCGCGGTCGCCGTGATCGGCACGTTGGTCTCGGCGATCGCGGTCCACACCCGGGCGCGGGATTTGATCGCCCCGATCATCGCTCTCCCCCTGCTCATCCCGGCCCTGATCGCGACCGCCGAGGGCGCCGGGCCGCTGCTCAGCGCCCACGCCCACCGGTTTCCGGAAGGCCGATGGCTGGCGATTCTGGCTCTCTATGATCTGGTGTTCGCCCTCCTGGCCCACGCCGTCTTCGATTTTCTGCTGGAGGACTAACGGTCTTGACCCCCTATTCGCGCGGCCTGCGCGGTCTCACCACCGCCACCGCCGCGACGCTCGCCGCGGGCCTGGCCCTGGTCTTCTTCTACGCGCCGCTCGATGCCGACCAGGGCTTCATCCAGAAGATCTTCTACGTCCACGTGCCGCTGGCCATCGTCTCGCTGTGCGGCTTTGTCCTCGGGGGGCTGTTCGCCGCCGGGCATCTGCGCACGCGGGATCCCAAATGGGACATGCGCTCCTACGTGGCCATCCACATGTCGTTGATCTTCGCCGTCGGCGGGCTGATCACGGGATCCATCTGGGCCCGCGCGTCGTGGGGCCACTGGTGGGAGTGGAGCGACCCCACCCTCGTCTCCTACCTGATCGTGTTTCTCCTCTTCGCCACCTATCAGCCGCTGCGCTTCTCGATCGAGGACCCTGAGCGCCAGGCGCGCTATGCCAGCGTGTTCGCGGTCGTGGGGGCAGCGTTCGTGCCCATGAACTTCATCGCCGTGCGCCTCTCCCAGGGCTTTGTCCACCCGAGGGTTCTCACCCTGAGCGGGGGCCGGCTGCCCGGCGCGATGCAGCTCACCTTCGCGGTGTCCCTGATCGCCATCGCGCTCCTGTTCACCACGCTATGGAAGTACGAGCTCACCGCGAAGAGCACGCGGATGCAGGTGAGGCGGCTGCGGCGCGTTGCGTTGGGTGATGACGCCGTCCGGCCCCTGGGGAGGAGCGCCGCGCCGTCATGACAGTTTGGGCAACCGCCCCCGCCCTACCCCTTCACAGCGCGGGGAAGTACGTCGCGGCCGCGTACATCGTGTTCGTCGTCCTGATCCTCGTCTATGTCGCGATCATGGCCATCCGGCTGCGCCGCACCGAGCAGGACCTGGCCGAGCTGCAGGCTGAGGTGGCGGCTCGCGGCCCTGACCCCGGCGCCGAGGAAAACCACGACGAGGTGGCGAGCGGGCGGCTGGCCCGCGCCCGCCCTGTGGCCACCCCGGACGCGGAGCGAGGGCGCGCATGAGCGAGCTGCTGGTGCTCGGGATCTCGCACAAGACGGCCCCGGTCGAGGTGCGCGAGCGCCTGGCGCTGCCTGACAAGAGGGCGAGCGAGTTCGTGCGTGACCTGCGCGGAACGGCAGACGTGTACGAGGCGGTCACGATCTCTACCTGCAACCGGACGGAGCTCTACCTGGTCGTCCGTGACCCGGTGGAGGCTGAGGCGCGGGTCCTCTCGATGCTCTCGAGCCAGGCCGGAATCCGCCCTACCGAGCTCGCGGGCTCGATCTATTCGCATCGCAACTGCGATGCGGCGCGGCACCTGTACCGGGTGGGCGCGGGCCTCGAGTCGATGGTCATCGGCGAGGCCGAGATCCAGGGCCAGCTCAAGCGGGCCTACGAGGCGGCGCTGCAGCGCGAGTCGACCGGGCCGCTGACCAACCACCTGTTCGAGGCCGCGCTACAGGCCGGCAAGCGCGTGCGCCGCGAGACCGCGATCGCCGAACGCCAGCTGAGCGTGCCGGCGGTTGCCGCGGCGCTGGCTCGAGAGCGGGTTGGCCCTGGGCTCGAGGGCCGCACGGTGGTCCTCGTCGGGACCGGAGAGACGAGCGAGCTCACGGCGCGCGCGCTCAGCGACAGCGGGTGCAGCACGGTGTTCGTGGCCAGTCGCCGGCGGGATCGAGCGATCAGCCTGGCCCGGCGCTTCGGGGGTAGCAGCGTCAGCTTTGACGAGCTGCCGACGGCCCTTCAGCAGGCGGACATCGTCGTCGCGGCCACCGCGTCGCCCCACCTCCTCCTCGAGGCCCGGGAGCTCGGCGAAGTCATGGCGACGCGCCCGGGCCGCCCCATGCTCCTGATCGATCTGGCCGTCCCGCGGGACATAGACGCGGCGTGCGCCGAGATTGCCGAGGTCTCGCTGTTCGATGTCGATGACCTGGAAGCCGTCGTGGCCCGCAATCGCCGCGTCCGCCAGGCGGAGGCGCGCAAGGCGGAGGGGATCATCGAGGAGGAGATACAGCGGTTCGCGGCGTGGCTCGGATCGCTCGAGGTCCTCCCGACGATCTCCGCCTTGCGCGCACACGCCACCGAGATCGCCGACCAGGTGATCCGGGAGAACAGCGCTAAGTGGGAATCAGCCTCGGAACGGGATCTCCGGCGGGTCGAGGGGATGGCGAGGGCAATCGTCAACCGGGTCCTCCACGAGCCGACGCTGAGGATGAAGGAGCGCCGCGACGGCCGGGTTCATACGCGGATGGCGCTGATCCGTGAGCTGTTCGGGCTCGAAGCCGAGGAGGTACCCGCTGAGCGCACGCCCGAGCGGACGGTGCCCGAACCGGTGGATGAGCTTGCCCAGGTGCGCGAGCTGCGGCCCCGTTGATCCGGATCGGCACGCGCGGCAGCGCATTGGCCCTGGCCCAGGCAAGCTGGGTCGCCGAGCGGCTGAGCGGCCAAGCCGAGCTTGTCCCCATCACCACGCGAGGCGATCGCCGGCGTGAGGAGGCCGACGACAAATCGCGTTGGGTGGCCGAGCTCGAGCAGGCTGTCCTCGAGGATCGCGTCGACATCGCGGTGCACTCGGCCAAGGACGTCCCGGCCGACCTCGCCGAGGGTCTCGAGGTGTTGGCGATCCCGGTCCGTGCCGATCCCCGTGACGTCCTCTGCGGCGCCGCTTCGCTCGAGGAGCTTTCGCCCGGCGCGCGCGTCGGTACGAGCAGCCTGAGGCGCATGGCCCAGCTGCGCGCGGCGCGGGAAGGCATCGACATCGTTCCGGCGCGGGGCAACGTCGACACCCGGCTCCGCAGGCTTAGCGAGGGTGAATTTGATGCCATCGTGCTCGCGGCGGCAGGCCTCGAGCGGCTCGGCCGCGCCGATGCTGCCGGGGGAGTGCTGACGGAGCTGGTGCCCGCCGCCGGGCAGGGCGCACTCCTGATCGAAGGGCGGCCCGGTGCGCTCGCCGCGGAGGTGGTCGCGAAGCTCGACGACGCCGAGTCGGCTGCGTGCGTGCGGGCGGAGCGCGCCCTGGTCAAGGCGCTGGGGGCGTCGTGTCATACGCCCGTGGGTGCGTACGCGCGGTGCGTCGGGAATACCGAGCTCGAGCTCACCGCCTGGGTTGGGCTCCCCGACGGCTCGGAATGGATCGCCGACCGGTTGCGTGGCACCGCGTCGGACCTCGGGACAGCCGTGGCGGCCCGCATGCTGGCCGTCGGGGCCGCCGAGCTCCTGGCGCGCGCCGGCGGGGAGGTCAGGGCATGACGGTCTACCTGGTCGGTGCCGGTCCGGGAGATCCCGGTCTGATGACGGCCCGCTCCAAGGAGCTTGTCGCGCGCGCCGACGTGATCGTCTACGACCGCCTGATCCCCCCGACGGCGCTGTCCGAGGCGCGGGGCGACGCCGAGCTCATCTACGCGGGCAAGGAGGGCGGCGGACCCTCGATGTCCCAGAGCGATATCACCACCTTACTGCTCGATCGCGGGCGCGACGGGCGGCTGGTGGTTCGTCTCAAGGGCGGAGACCCGTTCGTCTTCGGGCGGGGCGGCGAGGAGGCCGACGCGCTTCAGGAGGCGGGGATCCCGTTCGAGATCGTCCCCGGTGTGAGTGCGGGAGTGGCGGCCGCCGCTTATGCCGGCATTCCCGTCACCCACCGAGGCCTGGCCAGCAGCGTGGCCTTTCTGACCGGCCACGAGGATCCCGCTAAGCCCGAATCGGCGCTCGACTGGAGCGCGCTGGCCGCGTTTCCGGGCACGCTCGTTCTGTACATGGGAGTGCGTCAGCTCGGCCCCATCACGGAGAGCCTGATCGCTGCCGGGCGCGATCCCGGCCAGCCAGCCGCCGTCATCCAGCGCGGGACGCTTCCTGACCAGCGGGTGATCACCGCCACCCTGGCGAGGATCGCCCACGCCGCCACCGAGGCGCAGATTCGCGCTCCCGCCATCGCCGTGCTGGGCCCTGTGGCCGAGCTCCGTGAGCGGTTGCGCTGGTTTGAGCTGCGCCCACTGTCTGGAC
Organism: Solirubrobacteraceae bacterium; assembly: GCA_035308915.1. Lineage (GTDB taxonomy): Bacteria > Actinomycetota > Thermoleophilia > Solirubrobacterales > Solirubrobacteraceae > Palsa-465. The sequence goes on along the minus strand of DATGFT010000075.1, from coordinate 20,419 downwards.
TCACGGTGGCCGTCACGAGAGCCCGCGAGCAAGCCAGCGGCCTCGCCTCTCGCCTCGTCGACCTCGGCGCGGTCGTCGTCCAGGCGCCGGCGATCCGGATCGTGCCTCGCGAGGGGCCGGCGCCCGAGCTCGGTCGTTACGACCTCGTCTGCCTGACCAGCCCCAACGGCGTCCGCTGCCTCTTCGCTCGGCTGGAGGCGCATGGCCTCGACGCTCGCGCGCTGGCCGGCTGCCGCATCGCGGCGATCGGTCCTGGCACCGCCGCGGCGCTCGCCGAGCATGGGATCAGGGCCGATGTCGTGCCCACGCGGTATGTCGCCGAAGGTCTGGTCGAAGCCCTGGCGGAGGTGCCGATCGAGCGGGCGCTCGTCGCGCGTGCCGCCGAAGCCCGGGACGTGCTTCCCGAGGCGCTACGCGCCCGCGGGGCCGAGGTCGATGTGCTCCCGCTGTATGAGACCGTGGCCGAGTCGCTGAACGAGGATGAGCGCGCGGCCGTGCGTCTCGCCGACTACATCACGTTCACCTCGTCTTCGACCGTCTCGTACTTCATCGCGTGCATGGGAGGGCCGCCGCCGGAGGGAGCAAGGTTGGTCAGCATCGGCCCCGTGACGAGCCAGGCTCTCCGCGAACACGGACTCGAGCCAGACGTCGAGGCGACGCGACACGACATCGAAGGGCTGATCGAGGCGCTGGTCGCCGACGTCGGACCTCGCCGCGCGGCGCCGTCGAGCGTCAGCTGAAGCCGACCAGGGCCAGCTGTCCGCTCGCGCTCTGACTGCCGCTGGTCAGCTTCACCTGAACTCCGAGCTGGTTCCCGCTGGCGTGGGAGAGCATCGAGCGACCGGTCGAGGTGAGCGAGAAGATCACATAGCCGAGGTCGCCCGCTCCGATGAACTCACGACCGGTTCGTCCTATCACGGTGCTCCCGGCCGAGACGGTCAGGTTCACGGCGCACGGCACCACCGGGGAATGGCACGCCGCCAGGATCCCGCCGACGCCGTGCGAGTTCACGAAATCGGTGCTGCCAACGAGTGACAGAGCCGGTGAGCCGGAGGCGCTTCGTCGGGGGCCGGATCCCCGGGTCGAGAACGCCACGAGGTTGATCGAGCGGCTGCTCCACACCCCGGAGCTGTCGGTGACCCTGACCGTCACCGGGAGGCGGTGAGACCTGGCGCGGCTCAGCATCGCCCGCCCTGCACCCGAGAGCTGGAAGTAGACAAGCCCCGTGGCCCCAGCGCCCATCCGCTCAGTGCCGGTCGCGGCCAGCACCGTCCGGCCCGAGGTGATCTTCGTGGTCAGGCGGCACGCCTTGCCGGTGAAGCAGCCGACCGGAAGGCCGCCGAAGCCACTCGAGGGCGGAACGAAGGCGCTGGCGCCGTAGATTTCCACGTGCCGGGGTACGCTCACCACGCCCGAGCTGGCCAGGACGTGGCCCTGAGCATCCAGCGGTTGCGCCTGGAGGTAGGGGGCTTCGGTGTCTGCACCGATGCTCGTCTCAAAGCCGCTCCTGGAGGCTCGTGCAATCGGTGTCAACGCGTTGCGCGACGTCCCGGCAAGCAGCCGCCACGCCGCGACGTCGGTGGCGCCGTCCCAGCTTGCGTAGAGAACCGGGGCATCTCCTGCGGCCCAGCCCTGCGCGACGGTCGGCTGGGTGGGCGGCTGCGCGTTCCAGGGGAAGCGGTAGGCGCGGTAGCTTGAGCTCGGCTCGACGAAATGGGCGTCGAAGATCTGCGCCCCGGCGGCGTTGACCTCGGAGAAATACGGCTGCTGACCCCAGCCGATGAACACATCGCCACCTGAGAGTTCCTGGACCGAGCCTTCGAAGTTGGTCGAAATCTGTGGCGAGTGCGCGTAGGAATGCACGAGTCTCGCGGTCATCCGCCCGGTATCCAGCGCGACCTGGATTCCGCGCGCGTACTGGTGCACTTTCGGTGGGCCCGCGCCGTCGTCGAAGATCGTGATCGTGCCGTCGGGCTGGACGACGGCATCGTGCTGGAAGGCGGTGATCGTCCCCGAGCCCATCTTGAAGCTCGAGTGCTTGCCTCCGAACTCCCACATGATCTTGCCCGTGGAACGGTTGAGCTTGTAGACGGCCGAGGTGTTGCGCAACGAGACGATCAGGTTGCCGTCGCTGTCCAGCCCGACCGAGTTCGCGTGATAGGGGTCATAGACATAACCGCCGGTCTTGGTGCTGAAGTTCGAGTAACTCAGTGGGATGTGGTCAAGCGCATGCCACTCGAACAGGACGAGACCTGTCTTGATGTCGATCTCCTGGACGACGCAGTCGAGCAGCGGCTTGTGGACCACGTTGGGCAGGCTCACGGGTGAGAACGCGAGGATGTAGGCGTCGCCTTGCGGGGTTACCAGCAACTCGTGCAGATCCATCTGCAGCCCGTTTCCAGCCTTCACCGTCGCGATCTGGTTGTAGTTCTGGTCGAGGATGATGCCCTCGCCTTCCCCGGTCCCGTGGTTGGTCGTGCCCTGGAACCAGGTCAGGACGGGCTTGCCGTACAGGTTCTGCACGCGGAAGTCGGTGACCAACTCCTTCTCGGTCACCGGGTACGGGTCGAACCACAGCAGGTGGCCGCTGGGGTCGAGGATCATCGGGCCGTTCTGAACCGGCCCGAACTGGGGCGCCACGAAGATGTCTCCCTCCGAGGCGGGCGCTGAGGCCTTCGTCACCGCGAGGGCAGGGGGTTGGAGATCCGGTCGCGAATGAAAGTGCTGGACCGTATTGGCGCCCCCTTGTACAAGCGGCAGCGGTCCGGGGCCGATCGGGCGCGACGGATTTTCGATCTTGAACGTGAAGGTCCCGTTCTGGCCCCCGACGATGCTGAGCGAGGTTGTCACCGTGACCGTCTCTCCACCCCGGAAGGGAGTGTTGGGGAGAAAGCTTCCGCCGCCGCCGTCCGAGTCGCCGGCGATCCGCCCCCGGTGCGCGCCGCTGGCTGAGCCCGTGACCGTCACGTTGCCGATCTGGCTGGGCGGGATCCCGCGGAAGGTGATCTGCGTGCCCGGCAGGTTGTAGGTCGTCCCGGGCGACGGATACACGGAGACCTGCGGGGAGCCTTGCGCCAGCGCAGCGCCTGCCGGCCACGCCGCCAGGAGCGCGGCGACCGTCGCGAGCAGCAACCAGATCCGGCGGATCACGTCGGCTCGGGTGCCCTCGGCTGGCGTTGTCGCGGCGGGGCCTAGTACCCCTGGCACAGCGGGTTGCAGACGCCTCCGCCTCCGCCGGACTTTGGCTTGACCGCGTTACCGCTGGTGTTCACCAGGTACCAGTGGCCATGGAACTGATTGGCCCCCTCGCCGTTGATCTGCCCGGCGCTCTTGTCGCGGACAAAGGTGTAGAGAGGATGGCCTCGGTAGGTGGCCTGGACGGTGTGATCGGTCCGCCGCGTCGTGCCGAGAAGGCTCGCGTTGACCCCGGAGTTCTTGGCCGCCACCGGGCGGCCGCTGGTCAGGAGCGGCTTCCAGGTCGCGGCGCAGCTGCCGTAGCAGCTGCTCTTCGAGTGGACATCGGCCGTGAAGAGGTAGAGGGAATGCCCGTTGGCTGCCGCGAGGACCTTGCCGCGCTTGGTCTGATGCGTCGTAACCGTCGCCGGCTTGGCCAGCGCGGCCACGGCGACCGCGGCGAGGGCGAGGGCGACGAGACCGGCTCCGAGCGGCACGACCCACCGCGTCCCCCTGATCACAGCGTCTTCGATTCGGCTCATGCTCACTGGTCTCCCTTGTCAGCTTCGCTCCCCCAACACCCGGCCAGCCGCAGGGTTGCGGCCGGAGCGAGATTAGCGGGCGCGACGGCGTGCCAACATGACCGGGCCGATGGGTATCAGCGGCCCCGTGATCACCTTCCTTTCCGACTATGGGGTCCAGGATGACTTTGTCGGCGTCTGCCACGGCGTGATGGCCGGTATCTGTCCCTCGGCCCGGATCATCGACCTCACCCATGGCGTGGGCCGGCACGACGTCCGCGCGGGGGCGCTGATCCTGGACGGAGCGCTTCCCTACCTGCCGGTCGGCGTCCACGTCGCCGTCGTCGACCCTGACGTCGGGGCAGCGCGCAGGGCGGTGGCCATGCGAGTGGCGGACGACCGAATCCTGGTTGGCCCTGACAACGGCCTATTGTCGCTGGCCGCCCGCCGCGCGGGCGGGGTCGTGCAGGCGGTCGATATCGCGCACTCCCGGTTTCGCCTCGAGCCTGTGTCCGCCACCTTTCACGGCCGCGATATCTTCGCGCCCGTGGCCGCCCGCCTCGCCGCGGGCGAGCCCCTCGCCGATGCCGGGGATCCGTGTGATCCCGACGGCCTGGTCCAGCTCTCGCTCCCAGAGCCCGAGCTCGCCGATGGGCGGGTCCTGGCGCACGCCCTGTATGTCGACCGCTTCGGCAACATCGGCCTGAACGTCAGCCACGGCGAGCTGGCCCAGCTCGGTTTCAAGCTCGGGCGGCCGGTCCGCCTCGACACCGGGAGCGGGGACCAGGAGGTCAACTACGTCCGCACCTTCGCGGACGTCGCTCAGGGAGAGCTCATGGTTTATGAGGACGCATACCGGCGGCTCGCGGTGGCCGTCAGCCACGGCAACGCGGCCGAGCTTTTGGGCACGCACGTCGGTGACCGCCTGCGGATCAGCGCGACGTGACCCTCGGTCTCCCGCGCGTGCACTATCGGGTCGTGGACTCCACGAACGCACGCGCTCGATCGCTGGCGGAGCGTGGCGCGCCCCATGGAGCGATGGTCACGGCTCGGGCGCAGTCCGCGGGCCGGGGGCGACAGGGGAGGACCTGGTCGGCTCCGCCGGGCCAGGCCCTTCTGTGTTCGGTGATTGTGCGAGATCCTCCACGGCTGCTCCCGCTGGCGGCGGGGATCGCCGTCGCCGAGGAGGTCGGTTCGCACGCGCTCGTCAAGTGGCCCAACGACGTCCTGCTCGAGGGGCGTAAGGTGGCCGGCATCCTCGTCGAGGGGCGGCCTCAGGAAGGATGGTCGGTGCTTGGCATTGGTCTGAATGTGGCGGTTCGGGTGGACGAGCTTCCGCGCGACGTCGCCGAGCGGGCGGCGTCGATGGGACGCTCACCGCGCGAGCTCGAGCCGACGCTCGAGCGCTTGCTGGGGCGGCTCGAGACCTGGCTGGCCGCCCCGCGAGAGACGTTGCTGGACCGGCTGCGGGACCGCGACGCCCTGCTCGGTCACCGCGTGCGCTGGTACGGCGGCAGTGGAGAGGCGGCCGGAATCGACTCCGCGGGGCGCCTGGTCGTGGTGACCGATGCCGGCCGTCTCGGTCTCGACGCGGGGGAGGTTCACCTTGTCTGAGTCGGTGAGCTCAGCTCGCAAGCAACACGCGCTCGCCCTGTTCAGCGGGCTTCCCGGCCGCTACGACCGGATGGGAGCGGTCATGAGCTTCGGTCAGGACCCGCGCTGGCGGCGGTCCCTCGTGCGCGTGATCGCGCCGACCGCGGGCCAGCGTGTGCTCGACGTGGCGACGGGCACCGGCATGGTTGCGTTCGCGCTCGCCCGCAGTGGCTGCGAGGTCGTGGGTGTCGACCAGAGCGAGGCGATGCTGACCCGCGCGCGGGCCAAGCTCGAGCGTGAGCCGCAACTCGCCGGGCGTGTCACGTTTCTGCGAGGCGAGGCCGAGCGGCTGTCGTTTCCCGACGCGCACTTCGACGCGCTCAGCTTCACCTACCTGCTCCGGTACGTCGACGATCCCCAGGCGACCCTCAACGAGCTGGCGCGGGTTGTGCGACCCGGAGGGCGAATCGGGATGCTCGAGTTCGGCGTCCCCGACTCGCCTGCGCTGCGGCGCCTGTGGCGCCTCCATACCCGCCTGGTGCTGCCCGCGGTTGGCCGCGTGGCCTCGTCGGCCTGGTACGAGGTGGGACGCTTCCTGGGCCCGAGCATCGAGGAGTTCCACGCCAGCGAGCCGGACCTGGCCTCGCTCTGGCAACGGGCCGGGATCGAGCAGGTTTCGCAGCGGCGGATGAGCTGCGGCGCCGGCCTGGTCATGTGGGGAGTGCGGGGATGAGCACGGCGCATCGGGAATCGGAGCTCTCACGTCCTGCCTTCTACGCCCTGCGTGCCGGGGGGTGGCGTGACCTGGTGACGCTGCTTCACCCGCCGTATACGGCGTGGCACCTCAGCTACGTCGCGTTCGGAACCGCCGCGTCCCCGGGAGTCATCCACGGCGACCGCCTGGCCGCGGCGCTTGGTGCGTTCTTTCTGGCCGTCGGGATCAGCGCCCACGCGCTCGATGAGCTGCGCGGCCGCCCGTTGCAGACCAGGCTCCGCGACGGGGTGCTCGTCGGCTTGGCGGTCACGAGCCTGGCCGGCGCGGTCGCCATCGGCGTGCTTGGGTGCGTGGTCGTCTCGCCGTGGCTGGCGCCGCTGATCGTGCTGGGGGCGCTGCTCGTTCCCGCCTACAACCTCGAGCTGTTCGGCGGACGGCTGCACTCCGACCACGGCTTCGCACTGGCATGGGGGGCCTTCCCCGCCTTCACTGGATACTTCGTCCAGACGCTTCAGGTGCGGCCGGCCGGGGTCCTGGTCGCCGCCGCCTGCTACCTGCTGAGCCTCGCCCAGCGCCGGCTCAGCACGCCGGTGCGGGAGCTCCGCCGCCGGACCGCCGCCGTCAGCGGCGAGCAGCGGCTGGCCGATGGAACCGTGGTGTCATTAGATCGCGCCCGCCTGTCCGCTCCGCTGGAGGGAGCGCTGTCGTCGCTGTGGCTGGCGCTGGTGCTGCTGGCCGCGGGGTTGCTGGTGACGCGGATGTAGGGCCGCCGGCGTCTGCGTGGGGGTGAGGCCGCGCTGAGCTTCCGAGCGACCCACGGCCCGCCCGAGCGACCCACGGACCGCAAACGCGCATCGCTGCGCGCGACAGCCGCTCCGGCGCGCGTTTGCGGCGCCAGGGCGGGTCAATGTGCGCCTGATCCGCGAATCGCGCGAAGGATGCGCGTTTGCGGTGGCGGGAAAGAAACGCGTCCCCGATCGCGGAGACTGCCGTAGCGGGCGCATTTTGTCGCGCACAACGCCAAAAGGTGCCCCAAGTCGAGGGCACGGAGGTTCCGGACGCTTTTTTTCGCGACCAGCTGTTAGGCCGCCGCCTCGTGCTCGCGCGCCTCGGGCTCGTCCTCGTCGTCGTTCTCGCCCTCAGGCTCGGCGAGAGTCTCGTCCTCGTGGGGGGAGTCATCCTCGTCGCCCGAATCGTCGGAGTCGTCCTCGTCGGGATCGTCGTCCTCGTCGGGATCGTCGTCCTCGTCGGCCGAGTCGTCCTCGTCCTCGTCGGCCGAGTCATCCTCGTAGTCGTCCTCAGCAGAATCGTCCACCTCTTCAGCGGAGTCGTCCACGTCCTCAACCGCGTCGTCCTCCACCGAATCCTCAGCCACCGGACCCTCTTCCTCGAATTCCTCCTCCGGCGACACCTCAGCAGCCTTCGCGACCGCCGCAGCCCTCTCGCCCGCCGCGGCCGCGTCGGCCCCCGCCGCCTTGGAGCGCTTGCGTCGTCCTTTGCCGCGGCGGCCCTTGGGGAAGTTGCGCAGCAGCTCACGGGCCAAGGCCGCCGGCTTGCGGGCCATTCGCGTCCGCGCTCCCCGCAACGCCTCCTCGGCCTCGGGCGTGTGCGCCAGGGCCGCGGCGAGCAGCGCCGCCGACAGGCGCCGGTCCTCCTTGCGCGCCGCGTGGACCAGGCGCCGTGCGTTCCGGGCGTGCGCGGCGCCCGAGGAGTTCACGAGCAGGCCGAGCAGTCGCTTGGTCTCCGGCCAGCGCTGGACCGCGTACTCCTCGTGCACCTCACGCGTGTACTCGGCCATCCGCCAGATCCAGGCGTTGGCCTGATCGCGGCGGCCGATCCGCCGCTCCGCCAGCGCCTGAAGCATGATCTTGACTCCCTCACGCCGCTCGTCCCGCGGCCAGCCGGCCATGATGTCGATCGCCGTGTCGAACGCCTCCGCGTCGCGCGAGGCGGCGATCTCCTGCAGGGCGCGCAGCCGGAGCTGGGAGTTGCGGTTTCGCTGCACCGCGGTGAGCAGGAAGCGGCGCTTGAGCTCGCCCTGGCGGTCGAAATGGAGCATCGCCTTGGCCCGGCGCCACCCGTTCGGGGCCACGCGGGCGCCGGCCAGTGCCGCCCACACGTGCTGCTCGCCATAGTCGAGGTGCTCGACCGCGATCCGCCACAGCTCCCGCTCGAACACCTGTGCCCGCCGCTCTGGATCCGGGGTCACAGGAAGGACCCGACGCTCGACCCGCACGCGGCGGCCACGCCCGCGCCGCACAGGGCCGACGACGATCGCGCCCCCGCGGTAGACATCGCGATCGAGCAACGAGTGAAGCGTCACCACCGGATCGTCGTGCTTGGTCGCGGGGTGAACGAAGTCGACGACGATCCCCGCCTCCTTGCCGGGGTGGCGCCGCGTCACGCGTCCCACCCGCTGCTGGTAGACACGCTTGGACGCCGTGGGGGCCAGGTGCATACAGACGGTGGCGCGGGGGCTGTTCCACCCCTCGGCGAGGAGCATCGCGTTGACGAGGACGTCGATCTTCCCCGACTCGTAGTCGGCCAGGATCCGTGCCAGCTGTCGCTTGGGCGTCTCGCCGGACACGGCCTGAGCCTTCATCCCGAGCTCGCGGAATGCCTGGGCCACGTTGTTGGCATGGCGCACACCGGCGGCGTAGACGACGCCCGGGATTCCGTTGAAGCGGGTCTTGTAGAGGTCGGCCACGGCCAGGTTGAAGGGGGTCTGGTCGAGCAGCTCGGCCAGCATCTCCTGATCGAATTCGGTGTCGACCTCGCCGCGGCGCAAGGGGACCTTGGCGATCGTCCTAACGCCTGGACCGGGCGGAATCCGCACGCAGCGCAAGGGTGCGATCACCCCACGGCGCGCGGCCTGCGCGAGATCGAAGCGGGAGGTCTGGGTGGGGAAGAGGTCGGTGACGTGGCGCGCGATCAGCGCGCCCGTGGCGGTCATCCCGATGAAGATCGGACCTGACCATCTGCGGATCGCCGACGAGGTCTTCTCCCCGAGCGCCGTATGCGCTTCGTCGCAGATGACGATCGTGTAGGCGTCGGAGATCCTGCCCGCGTTGCGTACGAACCACTGATAGGTCTCGACGGTGACGGGCCCGTTGGCGGCGTCCTGCCCGGCCAGCAGCGGGGCATGGATCCGGTCCCGATAACCCCGGTCGCGAAGCTCGCCGTTGAACTGATCGACGAGGTTGCGCCGGTGGGTGAGGATCAGGGTCCCGCCGGTGCGTGAGCCCTCGACGAAGCCGAGCGCGGCCACGGTCTTACCGGCGCCGGTGGCGTGCTCGAACCAGAACCTTCGCGCCGCGTTGGGATCCTCGGGCTGCTCGGCGAGCTGGACATCCTCATCGAGCTCGTCGTCGGCGTCCTGCCAGTCCTGCGGCTCCTCGTCCTCGTCTTCCTCCTCGTCCTCGAGGTCGAAATCCTCCTCCTCGACATCCGCGAGCGCGCCGTTGGGCCGCGCTTCGGCGGCCGCGACGTTGCCGTTCCCGGCCGCCGCGTTCCCGTTGCTCCCATTGCGCTGAGCTTCGGCCAGAAGCGCGGTCAGCGTGCCCGATAGCGCGTCCACCTGATGCGCCGAGAGCACCGTCCCGTCGACCAGGTGCGGCTCCTCCTGAGAGAGCAGGCGCTCGAGTCCCAGAAGCAGGGAGAAGCGCCGACGCCAGGCGATCGACGGCTGCTTGTTTCCAGCCTCGACTTCGTCCAGGGCGGCGTCAAGCGCGCGCCGGCGGGCCGAGCCCGGAGCGAGCGCCTCCTCCAGCGACTCGCCCTCGTACACGAACTGCTCACGTGTGAACAGCTCGGCCCGAGCGGTGGCAGCCGGCGTGGGAAATGAAATCGTCTCAGCCATGGCGGGAAAAGCGGGCGGGACTACCCATGAATAGGAAGCGGGGTGGAATCACCCATGAAGATCGGAAAGGTGCCGTTGCGGTGCGCGCGAGCCGCCGGCTCTGCGGTGACGGCTCAGCAAAGCCTCAGCTAAGAGCGACGCGGCAAGGGCTGCGTCAGTCGCCCACGTTCCCTCGCCGCCTCGTCCAAGAGGATGAGTTCAGTTTAGCGGGTCGGCGGGGAAAAAGGCTGCTCTGGCAAGCTTCCCTCCAGATGAGCACCGCGGTCAGGTTCATGGTTCGTCGAGCGCATACCCGGCGTGAGCTCTCGGAGGCTCTGAAGCTTCGCTACGAGGTCTTCTGTCTGGAACAGGGTGTGCCCGAGCGTGAGGAGCTCGACGGTCGCGACCACGAGGGTATGCACCTGGTCGCCGTCCCCGTCGACGAGGCCAGCGAAACCGCCGCCCGCGAGCTGCTCGGCACCTGCCGGCTTGTCTTCGTCGGCCGCACGGTTCAGTTCAGCCGGCTGGCTGTCCGGGCCTCGGCGCGGCGCCAGGGCATCGCCACGGCGTTGCTCGAAGCCGCGGACGCGGAGACTCGCGCCGCCGGTGCTCGGCGGATCGTGCTCCACGCGCAGACGTACGCGCGACCGCTCTATGAACGCGCCGGATATCAGGCGCGGGGGAGCACATTCCGGGAGGCCGGGATCGAGCACATCGCGATGGAGAAGGAGCTCTCCTGAGCGGGCGCGGAGCGCCAGCCCCCAGGTGAGCCCGGAGCCCGGACGTTCGCCGGCGGCCGCAGGCGAGGATGCCCCGCGCCGCTCACCCGAGCTCCGGATCGACCCGCTCACGGGCCAGAGGGCGATCATCGCCGGAAGCCGAGCCGGCCGCCCAGGCGGTGAGCTCAGGGCTCCGCCGGCTGACCCCATCGACCCTGAGTCCGATCCGTTCGCCGAGGGTCACGAGGATCGAACCCCGCCTGAGGTGTACGCGGTGCGGCCGAACGGAGGCGCACCGAACACGCCGGGATGGAGCGTGAGGGTCGTCCCCAATCTCTACCCCGCGCTCCGTGAGGACGCGGCGCCGGTCACGCCTGATCCGAACCGTGACCTCTTCTGGAGCGCCGCCGCCGTCGGGTCGCATGAGGTCGTGATCAACGCTCCTGACCCGGTGCTCTCGCTGGCCGATCTGCGACCTGACCAGGTCCGTGACGCCGTCGAGGTGTGGCGCCTGAGGATGCGCGAGCACAGTGCCGCCGCCTACGTCCACATGATCGTCAACGAGCGCAGGGAAGCAGGGGCGTCGCTGCCGCACACGCACGCGCAGCTGTACGCGCTTGATTTCGTGCCCGCGGCGGTGGCGCGGGAGAGAGAACGCTTCGGCGCCTACGCCACTCGCACGATGGGCGGGAACCTGCTCGCCGACCTCGTCCAGGAAGAGGTCCGCAGGCGCGAGCGGATCGTCGCCATCGACGAGGAGACGGTTCTGATGGCGCCGTTTGCGGCGCGAGTTCCCTTCCAGTTGCTGATCGCGCCGCGAACGCCGCGGCTGCGCTTCGAGGACGGTGGACCGAGCGGCGCGCGGATGCTCCACGACGCGCTCCGCCGGCTCAAGCAGCGGCTGGGCGCCAGCCCGCCGCTCAACATGTGGGTGAGAACGGCTCCCGGCGACGCTGAGCACTTCTGCTGGCGGATTGACATCCTCCCCCGCCTGACGCACCTCGCGGGGCTCGAGCTCGGGGCTGGGGTGAACCTCAACATCGTCGCCCCCGAGCAGGTGGCCGAGGAGCTACGCGCCCTCTGATGCGCGCCCTGGTGCAGCGCGTGTCCCGCGCCTCGGTCAGGGTCGGAGGGCGGGAGATATCGGCCATCGGTCCCGGCCTGCTCGTTCTGCTGGGGGTGCACCGCGACGACACCGAGCGCGACGGCGATTGGCTGGCCGACAAGGTACGCGCGCTGCGCGTCTTTCCCGACGCCGAGGGACGGATGAATGAACCGCTCGGCGCGCGGGAGGTTCTCTGCGTGAGCCAGTTCACCCTCTACGGCGACAGCCGGCACGGCAACCGCCCCAGCTACGTCGACGCGGCACCTCCTGAGCTCGCCGAGCCGCTCTACGACCGCTTCTGTGCGCGGCTCGAGGCGGGGAAAGGTGAGTTCAGGGCGTTGATGGAGGTCGAGCTCGTGAACGACGGGCCGGTCACGCTGCTCGTCGAGAGCCGACACGGCTGAGTTCCCGCCTGGGTCGCACCGGGCGCGCGAGGAACGCTTGGCGGGCGGCCTGCGAATAGACCTCCCAGGTGGCCGCCGCGGCGTCGTCCCAGGTCCACGCGGGGGGCGGGGGAGCGGGTCGGCTGGCCGCCTCGGCAGCGGCCACGAGGCCATCGAGGTCATCCACCGACCGGAGGATGGCCCGACCCTCGAGAACCTCACGGAGGGCGGGAAGGTCACACGCGGCCACGGGTGTGCCGCAGGCGAGAGCTTCGACCGGGGGCAGCCCGAAGCCCTCATCCTCGCTGGGGAAGACCAGGGCGTGAGCACCGCTGTAGATCGCCGCCAGCTCATCGTCTCCCAGGGCTCCGGTGAGAGTGACGTCGGGAAGCTCGCGGGCCCAGCTTCCGGCCGCGCCGACGAGCACCAGGGGCATGCGCCGCGGCGTCCGGACGAGCGCGGCCACGCGTTTGCGCGGATCCGGCGTCGTCAGACGCCCCACCCAGAGCAGATACTCCTTGGGCAGGCCATAGCGCTTGCGCACGGCCTGAACCTCGGATTCAGGACGGTGGTGCAACTCGGGGGCCGGGGCCTCCGGGATCACGGTGATCCGTTCACGTGGTATCCCGAGCGCCTCGACCGTTTCCGCCGCGACGGCATTGGTGGGCACGATCACGCGAGTCGCGCGCTGGACCGCCAGGTAGCGGAGCTTGAAGCGCAGGCCCGCGCGCAGGAATTCGCCGCGGCGTTTGAGCGGGAAGAGATCGTGGAGCGTGACGACGGTCGGGGCCACGGGCCGCAACGGCGCGCCGTCGAGCCACGGAGCGTGGAACACGTCGCAGCGCCGGGGACGATGCGTCTCGGCGATCTCGCCCTCCGGATTCGCACGCAGCGCCTCGAGGAGGCAGCGGGTGTAGCGGCCGATCCCGTGCGGCTGGCGGGCGGGGCGGCTATCGAACGCGACCCTCACGTCGTCGGATCTTTGCAGCTTGCGGAGACGGGCGCATTGCGCCACCCAGGTGGGCGGCCGGAGTTTGCGCGGCCTGCGAGCATTTGCGCGTGAGCGCTCATCGACGCTGGGCGACGCTCTGCGTGTGGTTCTGAACGCCGGTGCGCGACTACTACGAGGAGCTTTGGCAGCGGCTCCCGGCCGATCTCGCGCCGCCTGAGTGGGAGCTGCGCCGCGGTTTTCTGCTCGGTGAGCTGAGGCCGGGGGAGCGCGCGCTCGACCTTGGTTGTGGCGCCGGCGAGTTCACAGCCGTCATGGCGGAGGCCGGCGCCGTGGCGGTCGGAGCCGATGTCGCCGAATCGGCGCTGAAGCGGGCGCGGTCCCGGTATCCGGAGCTCGCGTTTCGCCTGACGGCGATCGACGGTCCGCTGCCCTTCGAGGACAACGCGTTTGATGTGGTCTGGGCAAGCGAGGTGATCGAACACGTCGCCGACACGGCGCGATGGCTGTCCGAGGTGATCAGGGTCCTTGTCCCACGCGGGCGTCTGCTCTTGACGACACCGGACCACGGTCGACTCCGAGTCGCCCTGGAGGGGCTCGAACGCCTCTCCGATCCGCTGGGTGACCACCTCCACCTCTACACCCGTCGCTCACTTCAGCGGCTGCTGGGCGAGTTCGGGTTCACGCAGATCGAGGTTCGCCAGGCCGGCGGCTTTCCGCTGCTTCGCCATCTCATCCTGGCGCGTGCGGTCCGCTGAGGGGCCGCTAGCGGGAGGGACCCGCGAGCTTGGAAAAGATCCGCGGCCAACCACTTCGCTCGGGTATCACGGGCGGCGGCTCGGGCAGCTCACGCCCCTCGAGGATCGCCAGGGGGGCGTGGCTCATCATCCACTCCGCGCGGGCCGCGCCGATGAGCCGCTCAGCCGGATCTGCCGCCTCACCGAGCTCGGTGACGGGCCGCCACCGGGCCGCTCGGTGCCCGTCTGATGCGACGACGTGAGCCAGGCCCTCGGTGCACAGCTGACGCGCGAAACGCCGCGGCCCCGAGCGCCCGGGCGCCCCGAGCAGCGACTCGGCGTTGACCTGCAGCAGCACGCCCTGCTCGGCCAGGGCGCGCAGCTGCGTTCCGTGGCGAGCGAACTGCGGGTTGCGCTCGGGGTGGGCGAGGATGATCCGGTAACCGTTCGAGCGCAGTTCGTAGAGCAGGCGATCGATGCCGATGACGTTCGACGACGGCGTCTCGATCAGGAGATCCGTGCCGCGCTGGTCGTAGCTGGCCAGGCGGAGCTCGGCCGCGCTGGCGTCGAGAGCCCAGCTCAGCGAGACCTCGGCGCCGCCGAGGAGCCTCAGCGGGATTGCCTCACGCTCGAGCTCGCCGCGTAGCTCCCGGCAGCGATCCGCGAGCTCGGTGACGTGAACGTCGGGAAAGTCCGATCGCAGATGAGGCGTCGCCGCGATCGTGGTCGTTCCCGCCGCCACGGCCGCACGCGCCAACTCGAGCGCGCCCTCGAGATCGCGGGGCCCGTCGTCGATGCCGGGCAGGACGTGAGCGTGGATGTCCACATAGGCGGACACCGGCCGCGCGTCACCTCACGCGGGAGCCCCGGCGCAGAATGCGGCCGGGTCGCCGATGGCGGGGCTGGATGCAGGCTGGAGCCGAACCACCCGGTCGAGCTCAGCCGCGGCCGCCGGGCTGTGATGGGCGTAGTCGTAGCAACCGAGCTCCTGCCAGGTCTGCGGATTCGAAGGCTGGCGGGACGTGGCGAGCACCAGCTCGTGCCTTGCCTGGGTCGGGTTGCCGAGACGGTTGTAGACCACCGAGAGGAGGAACAGCGGGTCGACGGAGACCGGATTTTCGACGGCCGCGGCGTGGGCTTGGCTCAGGGCAGCGCCCGCGTTGCCGCCGATCGCGGCCGTTTCGGCCGCTGAGTAGGAGTCGAATGAGCGCAGCGGCTGAACGATCACCCAGATCGCGAGAACGGCGACCACAGCGGTGACGGCGATGGCCATCGTGGCTCCGGGAGCGCGTCGCAGCCGCCGGCTCCGCGGGAGGCGTCCGATCGGCGCGCTCAGCGGACCGCGTCCGGCGAGCCAGCCGGCGCAGGCCAGCGCCGGAACCGCGGTCCCGGGGATAAACCAGGTCCAGTCGATCAGCGAGTGGACCCCGAAGGAGACAGCGACGCTGAGCAGGGCGATCAGCCCCGCCCGCTCGGCCACCGATGCCCGTGCGGGCCCGATCGCCGCGGAGGCTGATTCGGGGGGCGCGCGGGGTCCACGCAGCCATCGCAGTTCGAGCGTCCGCGCCGTGGCCACGCACCAGGCTCCGAGCAATCCGAGGCTTATTGCCAGCCCCAGGAGCCCGAAGTCGGCGAAGGTCTCAACCACGTAGCCGTGGGCGTGGACGACATGAGCGTGCTGCGGGTCCCAGACGGGACCCGAGGAGCTCGGTTGCGCTGTGGCGAAGCCAACTGCTCCCACCCCGGCGAGCAGGTGGTGCTCGCCAACGGTTATGGCCTGACTCCAGTAGTGCGGGCGACTGTTGGAGAGGTCGACCAGCCGCCCCGGCTGGTCCCCGACGCTTCCATTCGTGTTGGTCAGGCTGTGCCACACGTGCGAGACCTGGCCGGTCAGGCCTCGGCGTGAGGCGGCGAGGCCGGCCACTGCGGCCACAGGAATGAGTGCCACCATCGCGAGCAGGCTGATCGCGACGCGGCGCTGGGCCCGCGCCGAAAGTTGCACGCGATCCAGGGCAAACACGGCAAGCAGGCTTGCCGCCGCCGTCAGGCAGAGCGCGAGGACGATCACGAGGCCGAACGTGTGCCCGGCACTGACGCGGAGCGCGCTCGGCACGCTGTCGGCGGAGATCCCCCTCCGGCTCAGGCCCCAGGCGGCGATGGCGGCGCCGCCCGCGGCTCCGACGGCCACGACAAGCGCAGCGCGCAGCCGAAGCGGAGACAGAAGGAACCAGACCGCCGCTCCGATCGCCGCGGCGAGCAGCGCCCCCCGCGAGGAGGCGAGCAGAAGAGCGGCCAGGAGGACCGCAATCGATGGCGCCGCCAGCGCTCGGACGAGGACCGGCCCCTCGCGTTGAGCGCCCGCCCACAGACACGGACCGAGCCCGAGGGCGCCCATCAGCCCGACGGCGTTCCAGTATCCGTAGGGCGCCAGCAGCCGACCGTACGGATCGCCGGGGTCAAACGTGGCCGGGAAGACCTTGACGAGCAGGGCGTAGCCGCAGACCACAGTGGTCGCCACTGCGGCGGCTCCGACCAGCGCTCGCCAGCGTCCGGGGAACAGCCGCCCCAGGACCAGAGCGGCGGCGAAAGCGCCGAGATAGGACAGCGTGCGGTTGGCCTCGAGCCAGGAGTTGGCGGGCTGCACCGACCAGGCGATCGAGGCGTAGGTGAATGCCGCCAGCGCGGCAAACCACGAGAACGTGAAGCCGCCCCAGGCTCGTCCACGGTTGCCGAGCAAGAGCAGTGCGATCACCGTCGCCGCCGCGCCCGCGATCAGCCCCACCTGGACCCATGTGTTGGGCGCGAGATTGACGCCTCCGGAGGCCAGGAAAGCGATCAGGCAAAAGGCCAGCGCCGCGAGCGTGCCGAGGGCCACGTCGATCGTCGGTCGCCGTCGGTTGACGATGGTCGGGAGCGTCGTCCGGCTCGGCCGCGAGGAGGCCCCCCCGGGCGCAGTGACTACAGACGACACAGTGACGCCGAGGCTATCGCTCCTTGCGGCCAAGCAACATCAGCGTATGGCCGAAACGCGCCACTCGCGGCCGGGTCCCGAGTTGGTCGAGCGGCCGCAGCGCGGTCTGAAGCGGTGGTGGCAGACGCCGCCAGCTGTACGTGACAGCGTGAACCTCGGGCGCCAGCCCGGCGGCCCGGGCGTGAGCCGCGAGGCGACGAGGCGAGAGCGGGATGTCATCGGGAGTGCCGTGGACGGCGGTGGCGACCCCGAGTCGGTTCGCGCCCGCGAGCGCCAGGCCCACGGGGTGCCAGAGCCCCGGCTCGATGGCCACGAGGGTGCCGCCGGGGCGCAGCAGCCGGCTGGCTTCCGTGAAGATCGGTTCGAGCGGCCCCTGGAAGACGAGGTGGTGCAGGACAAGTCGATAGAGGACGACGTCGAATGACTCCGGCGGGAGTTCGAGGCGGCCGGCGTAACCGACCACGCCATCGTCAGCGCGGCCCTCGGCAAGCACGGCCGCGACGCGGTCGCCGTCCGCGTCCACGCCAACCAGGCGAAACGCCGGCGCGGGAAATAGATGGCGGCCGGGGTGCCATCCGCAGCCAATCGAGACCACCTCGCCGCCCGAAAGCGGAAGTCGGCGGGCCAGGATCGTTCGCTCGCGCTCGAGCAGGTGGTCGTAGAACTTCTCGAGGGTGGACTGCCGTGTGAGGCGGTCCAACAGGTTGCCGGCTTGGAACGGCTCGGAGCCAACCGCCGTCCCGGGTTTCTCACGGGACGCGCTCACGCTTCGACGGTCTGTCTCGATGAGCGGCTGGCCATCGCGTCGGCGTACGCCTCGACGGTCTCCTGGCCGCACTTCGTCCACGTGAACTCACGCTCGATCGTTCTTCTCGCCTCGGCGCCCAGGGCTTCGAGCTGGGCCGGGTTTCGGAGCAGCGACTCGATCTGGAGGGCGAGGGCTGCGGGGTCCCGCGGCGGCACGAGGACGATCCCGCCGCCCGAAGCGGCGATCTCCTCCGGCCCGTCCTCGCCTCGGCAGCCGATGGCGGGAACCGCGCCGGCCATCGCCTCGATATAGGCCACCCCGAACGCTTCCTCGACGCTCGGGAGCACGAACAGGCTCGACCCCCAGGCGGCCGCGAGCGCGCGCGCCGGGTCAAGTTGGCCGCGGAATTCGACCAGATCGTCGACGAGGAGCGAATGAGCCAGCGCCGACAGGCGCGCTCGCTCAGGTCCGTCGCCGACAATCACGTAGCGCAATCCTGGATGGCGACCCCGAAGCAGCGCCAGGGCGGAGATCACGTCGGCGTGGCGCTTGCGCGCGGCCAGGTGAGCCACGCTTACGAGCACTGGGCGAAGCGGCCGTGCCGGCGGCTGGGCCGGCACGTCGGTGCCGAGATGAACCACGCGGGTGCTGCGCGCGCCGAGGGCGTCGCAGCGGGCAGCGGTGCCGGCGCTGTTGGCCAGCACGAGGTCGGCCCGTCGAAGCGCCGCGCGGACGGCCCTTCCACCCGCCCGGGGGCCCTGGACGTCGTGCCCGTGCACCGAGACGACGATCGGCACGCGCCGGCTGACCCGCCGGACGGCATCGCCCGCGGGTACCGCGTAGTGAGCATGGATCAGCTCAAAGGGAAAGCTGCGCCGGACGCGCCTGAGCGCCTGGGCCAGCGCGGGCGCGGCCCAGGCTCCCCACGAGCCGTAGCTAACGGGGCGCGGCGGCGAGAGATAGCGGACGTATTCGACGGCAATACCGTCGAGGTTGGTGCTCGGCGGCTGGCGCAGCGGCGCCGTCGCCACGCGGAGGCGCCGCGCTTGCAGCGCGCCCAAGGGGGGGATGGGGCGGTGGAGGACGAGCACTCTGACCTCGGCCCCGGCTGCGCGCGCCGCGACGGCCTGCCGGTGCGCCCAGACCCCGAGCACGGGGTCAGCCGCCCGGGGGTAGTACTCCGCGACGATCAGGACCTTCAAGTCCAGGTCCGGTGCGAGACGAACGTGCGCTGGGACTCGGCCGCACCCAGATAGTCCCGGCTGGCGAGAAACCGTCGCCCCTCGGCGACCGCCGCGTCACGGTCATAGAAGCTTGCGGTTCGCCGCAGCTGGTGACGGATCGGGGTGGCGTCGACGATGCCCAGACGCCACCCATGGCTACGGGCCAGCGCGGCCCAGTGCGCGTCGAGTCCCCACCCGGCTCGCAGCGCGGGGAACGGCAGGAGGACGCCGAACGTCGCGGCGTGCAGCGCAAGCACGGGGCCGATCTCGACATACCCGGTCTCCCGGACCACGCTGCCCGAGTGCCGGCGCGTCAGCGGCCAAGCGGCGTGCGAGCGCGCGCGATGGGCCGGCTGCGCGAGCTGGAGCCCGAACCGCTCGACGAGAAACAGAAACACGTCGAGAAAGCCGGCGGGGAGCAGGACATCGTCGTCGACGAGGAGCACCCAGTCGAACCCGGCCGGGGGGTTGCTGGCCAGCAACAGGTTCAGGTTCTCGAACTTCCCGCGCCCCTGGGTGGTCGTGGTGGCGAACTTCACGTCGTGGCGTGAGCGCGCAAGCTCGGCGCGGGCCCGCCCCAGGAGGTTTGCCTCGCCTTCTCGCTCCACCCCCAGCGCCAGAACGCGGCGGCCCGCGCCGGAGCGCGCGGCCCGCCGGAGCCGCCACGGCTGTCCGGTCAGGAGCACGCGGGCGTCCGCCAGCGCGTCGGCGACCAACGCTCGGCCCGTCGCCCGCTTGCCGAAGACGAGCCCGCTGGTTCCGGAGAGAAAGTCGTCCGGGACGGTCACGCGCCGCGCTCCGCCAGCGCCTCCCTGAGGCTTCCCGCCGCCTTAGCCCCCATCACGATCCCGTACGCACAGCGCCGCCTGGCCGTGTGCCAGGCGCACCCGACGAGGATCCGTAGCTCGGCCGGAATCGAGCGCGCCGCGCCGACCCGGATGTCATGTCGCCGCGCCTCCCTGCCCTGCGCATACGCCGCCCGCGTGAGCGCGCCGAGGCGAGCGTCGTCCGGCGCGCGGCGGTGGATCGTGAGCGCCCGGGCCAGATAGCGGATGCGACCGCCCGCCGCCGTGTAGCGCCGGACCCACTCCTCCTCGTCGCCTCGGCCGGACAGCTCCTCGTCGAAGTACCCGATCCGCTCGAAGGCGCTGCGGCGCAGCGCCATGTTGGCGCCGAAGATGAACGGAACGTCACGGTCCCGTGGCCCGAAGTCATACGTCGTGATCGGCGGTGGCTCGCGCCCACAGCTCCTCGGCCCGCCCTCGAGGCGTCCCGCGATCGGCCCGCCCAGCACGTCGCAGTCAGGGTTCTCGCGGGCGCCGGCAAGCATGGCCTCGAGCCAGCGTGGGGCCACCTCGACGTCGTCATCGAGCAGGATCACAAGCTCGCTTCGGCTGGCGCGAATCCCGGCGTTGCGGGCGGCGTTGACGCCCCGCCGCTCGGGATGGGAAACCACGTGGGCGCCGGCCTGAGCAGCGATGCGCTCAGTCTCGGGATCCCCCCCGTCGTTGACCACCACGACCTCGGCCCCCGCGGCATGCACCTGTGGCAGGAGGGAGCCCAGGGCCACCTCGAGATAGTCGGCGCGTCCGAGGGTGGGGATGACGATCGAGGCCGGAGGCGTCGGCGGCACGGCTGACATTGTCGTTGCGTTCCGGCCGAGGAGCCGGGCGTCAGCGAGGAGCGGAGCGACGACCAGCGGCGGCGCGGCGGCGGTCGGCCGCCAGCTGGGCGGCGAACGCC
>DATGFT010000074.1:0-23444 GCA_035308915.1 Solirubrobacteraceae bacterium | reverse complement strand
CGTCGCGGACCTGGAACACCTGCGCGTTGGCCTCCCCCTCGCCGATCGCGATCGCGATCGCATCGAGCGTCCCGGTGCCCTCGTTCGCGACCCGCTGCCGTTCGAGCAGCGACCGCACGGCTCGCAGGCGGTTGCGCTCACGGGCGGCGTCCTCATAGCGCTGCTCGGCGGCCGCGAGCTTCATCGCGAACTCGAGCTTGCGCTCGATCTCCTTGTAGCGGCCCGACAGGAAGGCGACGACGCCGTCGATCCCGGCGCGGTAGTCCTCGCGGCTGACGTAGCCGACGCACGGGGCCTCGCACCGCTTGATGTAGTAGTCGAGGCACGGCGAGCCGCTGCGGCGGCCGGGCTCGGGGCCCTCGCAGGAGCGGAACAGGAACACCTTGCCGAGAACCTCGAGCGTCGAGCGGACCCGCTTGGCGTTGCTGTACGGCCCGAAGTAGGCCCGGTCGCGGCGGTGGCGCTCGCGGGTGAAGTACACCCGGGGGAACTCCTCGTCGAGCGAGATCGCGATGTACGGATAGGACTTGTCGTCCCGCAGCCGGATGTTGAAGCGCGGCTTGTACTGCTTGATGAAGTTCTGCTCCACGAGCAGCGCCTCGGCATCCGTGTGCACGACGAGGGCCTCGATCTGGTCGATCTGATCGACCAGGCCCCGGCCCCCGCGGGTGCTCGGATTGGAGAAATGCGAGGCCACCCGCTTGCGGATCGACTTGGCCTTGCCGACGTAGAGAACCTTGCCGCGAGCGTCGCGGAACAGGTAGACCCCCGGCTCGTCGGGCAGGCTCCTGCGCTTATCCGCTGACGTTACGGACACGCCTCGAGGATAGGTCCGGCGCGAAGGAGAACACCAGTCCCGCGGCGGCCAGGCCCAATGCCACGAGCGCGGCGATTTCTCCGGCGCCCGGCGTGGCGGCACGAGGCAGGTAGGCCGACGAGTTGTTCGGGTCGAGCGCGAGCGTTCCGTTGGTCGGAGCCACGCTCTCGGCATGGATAGTGAAGACCAGCCCCACGACCACCGCGACCAGCGCCGTGAACCGAAGCCGTCGTGAGCGGCCGCGCAGTGCCAGGGCGATCAGGCCCGCGGCGAGGAGCGCCAGAAGTACGTCGGCCACGCTGTACACCTGCCAGCCCGTGGGATCACGCGGCACACCCCGGAGCGCCGCGACGCCGGCGAACGAGTTCAGCAGCGCGGGCGGCAGCTGGTGGCTCCAGGTCAAGAACAGGGACACGAACAGCGTGAGGCCACCGATCAGCATCAACCAGTCAGCGAGGGCTCGGCCGCGGAGGGCGGGCTTCAAGGCGCCGTCAGTACCGGCGAGCGGTCCAGGCGACCGCGATCACGGCATATATGGCGGCCCCGAGGAGCACCAGCCACGCGACCGATCCCCCGCTTGATTGCCAGAGCTTCGACGTTCCCGTCAGCACCACAGCGGCGACGCCGAGCGCGACATAGAGGATCGCGCGCCGGCGATCGCCGAGCGAGTAGAGCGTGGTTCGGTTCTGCCGGTACATCACCGACGCGAACCACCCGAGGCTGGCCAGGAAGAGCAGATACACCGCCTGCAGCGCGACGCTGGCCCCCGTACCGCCGCCCGGGATCAGGACGACGAGCGCGGCCACCACGAGGATGATCAGGATGTTGCGCAGTGTGCTCAGCGACATCTGGGCACAGGGTACGCCCTCCGGGAACCGGCCAAGGGCGACCTACCCCGCGATCTCCTCGAGCTGTTGGTAGAGGTCATCGACGGTGCGCTTCGCCTGCTCGTGCCGCGCCGCCGACTTTGCGCTCGCGGCGGGACCCGCCCACGCCGCTGGGTCCGCCAGCTCGTTCTCCAGCTCCTTTAGCTCCGCCTCAGCCCGTTCGATCTCCCGCTCCAACTCCTCCTGCTGCGCCGCGGGCGCTCGTCCCCCGGGCGCTCTGGGCTTGGCTTTGCGGGGCGGTGCCGCCCGGGCGGCCGCCCGCCGGGCCGGTGCCGCCCGGGCGGCCGCACGCTCACGCGCGCGCTCCTCACGGGCTCGCAGATACTCCGGCCATCCCCCGACGAAGCTGTGAAGCGCGGCGTCCTCGAAGGCGACCGTCCGGGTCCCCACCGCGTCGAGCAGAGCCCGGTCATGCGAGACGAGGAGCAGCGCACCCTGAAACTCGCCGAGCGCCTGTTCGAGCGCCTCCCGGCTCTCGAGGTCGAGGTGGTTCGTCGGCTCGTCGAGGATCAGGCAGTTTGCCCCGGAGGCGACGAGGATGGCCAGGGCCAGGCGGCGCCGCTCCCCTCCGGAAAGCACGTCGAGCGGCTTGTCGGCGTCCTCGCCTGAGAAGAGGAAGCGCCCGAGCAGCGCGCGAGCCTTCCCGGGAGTCAATCCGGTGGCGTGCTGAGCCGCCTCGACGACGGTCCGCGCCGTCGCCGAACCCAGCTCCTCCGCGTGCTGGGAGAGGAAGGCGACCTTGACGTTGTGGCCGGTTCTCAACTTGCCCTCCACCACTGGCCCGCTGCCGTTCCCCTCCGCGGGCGCGGCGCCATCCCCCTCCAGCGGCCGGATCCCCGCCAGGACCTCGATCAGCGTGGTCTTGCCGGCACCGTTTGGACCCACCAGCGACACGTGCTCCCCGCGCTCCAGCCACAGCTCGCCATCCTCGAGCAGCACGCGATCTCCAACCGTCATCCGCCCCTCGCTCAGCTCGAACACGACACGCCCGCTGCGCTCCGGTGCCTTGAAGGAAAACTGGAGGGCGGCTCCGTCCGCTGGTTCGCGACTGACGCGCTGCATCCGTTGAAGCTGCTTGGCCCGTGACTGGGCCTGCCGGGCGCGGGTGCCGGCGCGAAAGCGGGTGACGAAGCGCTCCAGACGCTCGATCTCCGCCTGCTGGCGCTCGATCGCGCGCCCCAGGGCCAGCTCCCGGGCGGCCCGCTCCCGGCGCCAGGCGTGCCAGGGTCCGGCGAAGAAGCGGCCCCGTCCAGCCTCCAGCTCGAGCACCGAGGTGCCCACGGCCTCGAGGAACCAACGATCGTGGGCCACCAGGACAACCGCCGCATCGAGCGCCGTGAGGTGCTGCTCAAGCCACTCCAGCGACTCGATGTCGAGGTGGTTGGTCGGCTCGTCGAGCAGGAGGAGATCCGGACCGCCGACGAGCGCGCGGCCCAGGGAGGCCCGGGTGAGCTCGCCGCCTGAGAAGGTGCTCAGCGACCGGTCGAGCTCTGAGTCATCACGGAAGCCGAGGCCGCGCAAGGTCGCCAACGCCTGCTGGCGCCAGCCGTACCCGCCGGCGTGCTCGAGCCGCGCCTGCGCCTCGGCATAGCGGTTGAGCGTCGCCTCGTCATGAGACCCCCCTGCCATCGCCTGCTCGAGCGAGGCGAGCTCGGCCTCGATGGCCACCAGCTCGCGCGCGCCGGAGAGCACGTACTCACGCAGCGTCAGGTCGCGTTCGCGCGGGGGACGCTGGTCATGCAGCGCGACCTTGACGCCCTTCGAGAGCGTGAGCTCGCCCCGGTCGATCGAGGCTTCGCCCGCCAGCATCCTCAGCAGCGTCGTCTTCCCCGCGCCGTTCCGACCCGACAGGGTCATCCGGTCACGCCGCTCGAGTTTGAACGACACCCCACGCAGCAGAGGGGTGCCGGCCACGTCCTTCCCGAGATCCGATGCGATTACAACCGCCATCGCCGGTGGATGGTAGGAGGGGCATTCCGCTCGGCCCCGGTAGGAGGGGCATTCCGCTCGGCCAGCGTGGGAGGGGCATTCCGCTCGGCTACCGCGCGAGACCCTGTTCCGCTCCGATCCGCCCTGGGTACGATGGGACGATGGCCCGCCTGCGCTCGGCCCGGCAGCCTCCGTGGCCTCCGGAACCTCCCTTCGAGATGCCGCCGGCCCGGACGGTTCGGGTCCCCGGTCGCGGCGAGTTCTTCCTCCGCGACACTGGCGGCGACGGCCCGCCGGTGTTGCTCCTCCACGGCTGGATGGTGACCGCCGACCTCAACTGGTGCGCCGCGTATGCGGCGCTCAGCGAGGCTGGCTACCGCGTCCTGGCCATCGATCACCGCGGCCACGGACGCGGGCTGCGGCCACTCGTGCCCTTCCGGCTCGCCGACTGCGCCGCCGATGCCGCCGAGGTGTTGCGAACCCTCGACCTGTTCCCGGCCCGGGTTGTCGGCTACTCGATGGGCGTAGCCATCGCACAGCTGGTGGCCCGAAACCATCCGGAGGTCGTCGAAGGCCTCGTCCTGAGCGGGACGGCGCAGCATTGGCAGGACCCTCAGACGAGACGCGCCTTCAAAGCCATGGGGATCCTCGGCCTGAGCCTGTCGCTCGCCCCCCGGACCTTCTGGCGCCTTGGATTTCGCCGCGCTCAGATCCCCCAGAATCAGCGCACGGTGTGGGTTCAGTCCGAACTTATGCGCAACTCCGCCCGAGACATCGCTGAGGCGGGGCGCGAGCTCGGGCGCTTCGATTCGCGGCCGTGGTTGGGCGGGGTGCGCGCCCCGCTGGCGCACGTGATCACCACCTGGGATCAGGTCGTACCGGTTCGGAAGCAGCGTGAGCTTGCCGCCGCGGGTGGCGGGCCGGTGTTCGAGGCGCCGATCGACCATCTCGACCTCGTGACCCGGGCCGACGAGTACAACCCATATCTGCTCGCGGCCGTACAGGCGGTGGGGCCGGCCGCCGCGGTGAGGACCGCCGAGGCCGTGAGGTAGCCTACGCCGGGCATGCGGCGGGCCAGAGTCCTCAGCGCGATCGTCAGCTTCGGAGTCGCACTGCTCGTGCTCGCGCCGGACGCGCTGGCGCGGGCCTATGGCGGCGAGGGCTGGTACGGGGAAACCTCGGACCGCACGATCACCTACGCCATGTACCTGGTGATCATCTTCTTCCCAACGATCATCGTCCTCTTCTCCGTCATCCAGTGGCGGCTCGATCGCCGCAAGCATGCGCGGCTCGCCGCGGCGCGCCGTCGTGCCGCGAGCGCCGACTGGCGCGGCGGCTGGTAGGCGAGGCTCGCCGCCTCGGTCTCCGCGCGGGCGCGCCGTATGAGAGTCGCCACATCCGCGTCCTGAGCCGGTAGCCGACCGCCAGGCCGCGGGTAGGAGCAGGCTATGCGGCTTCTGAGGAAGGATTGGGACCGGCACGTTCGAGACACGCAGCTCCTGGCCCGGACCCGCGGGTTTCGGCGGATGCGGGATCTGATCCTCGCGCGGGCCCGGCTGACCCGCCGCGACCGCGTGGTCGACGTCGGTGCGGGAACCGGGCTCCTGGCCCTGGGGATCGCGCCGCGAGTCAGCGAGGTCCAGGCCGTGGATATCTCGCCCGCGATGACGAGCTACCTACAGCGCGAGGCGGGCCAGCTGGGACTCGAGAACCTCGAGCCGGTAACGGCATCCGCGATCGACCTCCCCCTGCCCGATGCCTCGGCCACCGTCGTCGTCTCGAACTACGTCTACCACCACCTGAGCGACGAGGACAAACGCAACGGAATCGCCGAGGCTTACCGCGTCCTGCGTCCCGGCGGACGGCTCGTCATCGGCGACATGATGTTCCGCCCCGTGCTGGCCAACCCGCGCAGCCGGCGGATCATCGCCTCCAAGGTGCGCTCACTCCTGCGCCGCGGGCCCGCGGGCGTGATCCGCCTGATCAAGAACCTGCTGCGCTACGTGACCGGAGGCTGGGAACAGCCGGCGGACCCGCAGTGGTGGCGAGACGCTCTCGTCGCTGCCGGCTTTTCTCAGGTCGAGGTCGAGCCGCTCGAGCACGAGGGCGGCATCGTAAGCGCGGTCAAGCCGAACGGCGCCACCGCGCCCCCGTCCTAGATCCGGAACACCGGAATCAGGCGCTGCTCGTGCTCGGCCTCGATTCGCGCGATCACCTCGATGTACTCCTCGAGGCCTGACCCGCGGAGCTTGGTCGCGAGCAGCTCGTCAACCTGGAAGATCCCGGCGCTGTTGGACATGTTGATCTCGATCCTGACCGCACGGTCCCGGCCGGGGGAGATCTTCACATCCTCGATCGCGTAAGCCGAGAGCGAGTGGATGTTCTGATGCCCAGCCTCGAACGGGACGCGCGATCTGCCCCGCGCCATGTCGAGCGCGTCGGCCACCCGGACGATCCCCGCCTCCACGGTGAAGGGTCGACCCTTCCGGCGATGGCCGATGATGGCGTGGAGCGCCTCGGACGCGATGATCGTGCGCTCAGGCTCCTCGTAGGCATCAGCCAGAAGGACACTGAGCGTATCCGCGGTCAGGAACAGGCTGTATCGCTCGTGGTCCTCTCTGTGGATCGCCATGCCCACGCAATGCATCAGGCACGCCACGGCGATCACGACCTCGGCATCCCGCTCGCCCATCCCGTAATCGACGGCCACGCTCGGCCTGACGCCACGCCGGAACAGAAGCCGCGCCAGCCGCAGCCCGATGTTGAGGACGATCTGGATGTGGACCCAGGAGTGGTCGGACATGCCAAGGCGCCGGGTCGCGTTGACAGCCGAGACGTGCCAGAGCGCCTTCACATGAGGATCGCGATTGACCGCATCGAGCAGCGCCTCGAGGCGCCGGTTACCGCGCGTGGGCGCCCGGACCCGGACCTCGGCGAGCGCCTCGCGCGGCGGGACGGGGTCGGCGGGGTCTCGCGGGGCGCTGCCTCCGTCGAGATCAACCACCTGCAGCCTCCATCAGCAGGCCCTCTCTGAGGCCGCCGCCGGCGACCACCAGCGGCGCCCCGAAGCGCTCCGAGGCGGCCTGCAGAATCAGCAGCCCGGCCGGAAGCAGCCGCGCTCGCTCGACGTCGAGGCCAAACCGCCGCGCCACCTCGCGCCGTGGCGCGCCCAGGAGCTCCGCCAGCGCGCGAGCGAACGCCGCCGGATCGAGGATCCGGCCGGCCAGCCGCGCCAGCGAGGCGGCGCTGCCGCCGACCGCCGCGGCCTCCGCCGGCCGTGGCACTTCGAGCCCTCCGAGCCGCGCCTCAACCTCCGCACGAGCTTCGGCCATCTCCTCTGGCGAGGGGGGATCGGAGCGCAGATAGCTCCGCGCGAGGTCGCTCGAGCCAAGCGGGAAAGAGGCCGACCACGAGATGCGATCGGGAACGTGGCCGACCACGAGCTCGGATGACCCGCCGCCCACATCGACCACGCCGAGCGACGCCTCGCCGACGTGGCCGAACCCGCGTGCCGCACCGACAAAGGCCAGCCGCGCCTCCTCCTGGGGGGTCAGGATCTCGACCTCCAGACCGCACGCGTCCCGTACGGCCTGGGTCAGCTCCGCCCCGTTCGGCGCGCGGCGGATGGCCGCGGTGGCTACGGCTTGGATCCGGGCGCAGCCGAGACGGCGCGCCGTGGCCGCCTGGTCGGCCACGGTCGCCGCCACCTCCTCGAGCTTGTCGGGCGCGATCGCCCCTCCGGCCAGTCCGCTCCAGGCGAGATGCGTGAAGGCTCGCTCCTGGTGCACCTCGGTGATCTCGCCTCCGGCGCAGTCCGCCACCAGGAGTCGCGTCGTGTTCGAACCGATGTCGATGCAGGCCCGTCGCACGTGCGCGAGTTCTATCTCTCTGAAATCAAACCTGTGGGCTGGGGTCTTGGCCCAAGCCGCGCAGCCGCCGGGAGACCCAGGATCAGGCACGTCGCACCCGCGATCAGGAGGGTGGTGTGAACAGTCGAGGCCGTCACCCCATGGGCCAGTGCGAGCCCCGCGAGTCCCGCCCCCACCCCGGCGCCCAACAGACGCCCCACGGACAGGAGCGCCGAGGTCCGCCCGTGCGAGGCCATCGGCGTGGCATTCAGCGCCGCCCGTGAGGTGGGCACGAACAGCATCCCGAGACCGAGGCCGATCGGCACCAGGGGAAGAATGGTCACGCCCGTGCTCAGGGGCATGCCCGGGATGCCGAGGATCAGAAGCCCGAGAGCCGCGGCGAGGAATCCGGCCACGGCCGGCGTCCGTTCCCCGTGCTCGTCGACCAGCCGCCCCGCGATCGGCGCCGCCGCTCCTACGAGCAGCGCCACCACCACCAGTACGGCCGAGGCGCCGAGGGCCGAGAAGTGAGCCGCGCGCTGCAGGTACTGCTCGGCGAGGTAGAACGATCCGATCATCACGGCAAAGGTCAGCGCCGCGACCAGCGACGCAACCATGACGGTGCCGTTGAGGATCGGATGGCCTGTGTCCTCATCGTGAACGGCGGCAGGCACTGAGCGCACGATTCCCAGTCCCGCCAGCAGCGCCAGGGGGACCAGGGCCCACCAGTTGGCGCGCCACCCCAGCGCGACGGTGAGCACGCCGCCCATGATCGGACCGAGCAGGTTGGACACGCCCGCGCTGGCCCCCCATATCCCCAGAGCCCCACCTCTGCGCTCCGGCGGGAAGCCACTCACCGCGCCGGCCAGCGCCGCCGGGCTCACCAGACCCGCGCCCACCCCCTGGACGACCCGGCTCGCCACGAGCACGCCGATGTTTCCGGCCACGGCTCCCGCGGCGGCGCCGACGGCGAAGAGGCCCAAACCGAGAAGCGCCAGCCGGCGGGCATCGAGACGGTCGACGAGCGATCCGCCGGGCATCAGCGCGAGCGCGTAGGCGACGAAATAGGCGCTCAGCACGACCGCGGTGGAGCTGTTGGAGACGTGCAGACTGCGGGCCACGGACGGCAGCGCCACGGTGATCAACGTCCCGTCCAGCTGCAGCAGCGCGGCCGCGGCTGTGCACGCCCACAGACGGCGCCAGGCCTCCGGCGGAAGTGGCTCGCGCACCGGCCGATCCCGACGCCTGCGCCGGCCTTCGAAGCGACGACGGCTTTCGGCCGACATGGGCAGGCGAGACTTTACGGACATTCGCTTAGGTGAAGATAGTGCCCGCGCCTGGCGGTCGCCCGCGAGGGCATCGATCGCCACTTGCGCGGACGCCCTCATCTCCTCCGGCCCCACCCCAGTGAAGTCTAAGCTGCCGCGGCTGTCATCCTGTATCGGGATGTCGCTGCGCGCGCGGACCTGGCACCGCAGAAACACCTTCAGCCATCGCGAGTTTCCTTGTGCGCGACTGGCCGCGGAGCGCGAGGCGACAGTTTCGCTCTGCCTGCCTGCGCGCAACGAGGCCAGGACGATCGGGGCGATCCTTAAGGAGCTCATGCCGCTGACCGAGCTCGGCGTTGTCGATCAGCTCCTGGTGCTCGACCATTCCACGGACGGGACCGGCGACATCGCCCGGCGGCTCGGGGCCGAGGTTTACGAGCAGGAGAGCCTGATGCCGGAGCTGGGGCCGGTCCGCGGCAAGGGTGACGCGATGTGGCGCTCGTTGCCGATCCTTCGCGGGGAGCTCGTGTGCTTTCTCGACGCCGACTCCGAGGGTTTTGGAGCCCACTTTGCCTGTGGGCTGCTCGGGCCGCTGATCTGCCGAGGCGAGATCTCGTTCGTGAAGGGTTGCTATCGGCGTCCCTTCCGGCTCGGGGACCAGGTTTTTCCAGATGGCGGCGGACGCGTGACCGAGCTGATGGCGCGGCCCTTGCTCAACCTGTTCTATCCGGACCTGGCGGGTGTCGAACAGCCCCTGGCGGGCGAACTCGCGGCGCGCCGGGAACTGCTCGAACGCCTTCCCTTTGTAACCGGCTATGGCGTTGACGTCGCGCTGCTGGTGGACGCCTACGAGGCGGTCGGCCTCGACGGGATCGCTCAGGTGGATCTCGACGTCCGTCAGAACGCGCATCAGCCGCTGCGCGACCTCGGCCCGATGGCCTACGAGGTGCTAAAGGCTGTCGCCTCGCGGCTGGAGCGCGAGGGGCGCCTCCAGGGACCGCTGGCGGCCGAGTTCGCCATCGCGGACGCCGCGGGGCTCGAGACGGTCGCGACGGCTCAGCTCGAGCGCCCGCCGCTCACCACCCTCCGGGCCGCGGCATGACTCAAGCGGCTCGCTGATCGGATTCTCGCCGACGCCTAAAGGGGATAACCAGGGAATGACGACGACACCTTCCGAATCCAGCGCCGCCGGCGCACAACGGCGCCGCCGCGGACCACGCTCCACGATCGAGCGTCTCTTTGTACGCATCGTGGCGACGATCGGCATCGTCGGGATCGGCGTGGGGATCGGAGCCATCCTGAGCTCGAACAAGGTGCAGGGATGGATCATCGGGCTCGTGGTCGCCCTGGTCACCTTCGTTCTGACCGGGCTCCTGCGCTCGACGCGGCAGATGCGGCCGTAGGCGCCGCCCTACGTGCAGTTGATGTCTATGTGGTCGAGCGACCAGCCCGACGAGCTGCGCACGAGGTTCACCGGCCCGAAGCAATGCTGCGTCCCGGTACTCCGAACGGACGTGGTGCGGACGTACACGGTCGCCGAATCGGCCGACTGATTGGTCACGCTGGCCCCAGTGAAGGTGATCGAGCGATCCGCGGCCTGGCCGTTGGCGAAGCTCTGGTAGCCCTGAAGCTGATTGCGGAAGTTCGGATCAGCCAGGGCCCATGCCGCCGAGTACTGATGCGCGGCTGCAAGGTGATAGAAGGTCTCGA
Organism: Solirubrobacteraceae bacterium; assembly: GCA_035308915.1. Classification (GTDB taxonomy): domain Bacteria; phylum Actinomycetota; class Thermoleophilia; order Solirubrobacterales; family Solirubrobacteraceae; genus Palsa-465. The sequence goes on along the minus strand of DATGFT010000074.1, from coordinate 12,985 downwards.
CCGCGCCCACGGGGGATCCGGCGCCGGTCGTCGCCGTGCTGGACCCGCCGGCGGACCCAGTGCTGGTCGGAGTGCCGGCAAAGCCGCTCGAGTTGGCTGCGGTCGCCGACCCACTCGACGCGGGTGCTGCCGGTTGGCCGGATCCGGCCGCGGCACCTGTGCCTGTCCCGGCCGCGCCTGCGTGCTTGACGTGATGGCGTGCCGGGGGTCGGATTGCTCCCGCCGTGTTCGAGGCGCGCGGCGAGCCGCCTGAGCTTGCCGCCACCACCACCACGGCCACCACCGCCGCCAGGCCCAACCCCGCCAAGGCGAGCACCCGGCCTCGCGAGCTCGTCGGTGTGCTCGGCGAAGACGGCGGCGCAAGTGCGGCCCGCCGCGGGATCCGCGCAGCTGATCGTCCGGCGGCCTCGGGGCGCGGTCGTATGGCCCTCGGGCTCGCCTGAGGAGACACTCGCGCGCCTGAGGCAGCCGGTCGGGCGCCGGCCACTCCGTTTCGTGGCGACCCCGCAGATGCCGGCGGCTCGGGACGAGCGGCCATAGGCGCGGGAATGGCGACGGGCGCGACCGCGCTAGCTCTCCGCTGCGGGCGTTGCGGTGGCGGGAATATGGGAGCCGTCGTCTTTGGCTGGAGCGCGGCCTGGAGCCGGCCCACAAGCTCCCCGGCACTGCGGGGCCGGCGGCCCGGATCGCGAGACATCCCTCGCGTCAGCACGTCCGCCGCCGCTGCGGGGGCCTCGGGCCACGCGGTGCGGAGGTCCGGGGGCGACTGGGTCGAGATGGCGTGGGCGAGGGCGACCGGATTTGGCTCGGTTCGCGCCCGCTTACCGGAGAGGACCTCAAATGCCACCGCCGCCAGGGCATAGATATCCACCGCGGGAGTCGCCGCCGCGCCCTCGAGTTGCTCGGGAGCCATGTAGCTGAACGTGCCGATGACCGCCCCGTCGGTCGTGAGCCGCGTGCGATCCGCCACGGCAGCGATCCCCAGGTCGGCCAGCTTCACGCTCCCGTCGTGGCCAAGCAGGATGTTTCCGGGCTTGACGTCCCGGTGCACGATGCGCTCCGCGTGAATCGCGTCGAGGGCTGACGCCACCCCGGTGAGAATCCGCATCGCGGTCGGCAGATCAGGCTTGCCCTCCCGCCGGAGCCGTTGCGCCAGGGTCTCGCCCTCGACGTACTCCATCACGATGACCTCGTCGTCATTCGCGGTGGTGAAGATGTCGAAGATCGAGACCAGGTTCGGATGGGTCAGGGATGCCCCGACCAGCGCCTCTCGGCGAAGACGGGAGTTCGAGCGGATGTCATCGCGGTGCATCCGCTTCAGGGCCACCTGCCGGCCGAGAAGCGTGTCTTCGGCCAATTCGACGCTCGACATCCCCCCGGCGCCCAGGTGCGCCAGGTGTCGGTAGCGCTCGAGGTTCGAGGTGACACCCACCGCCCCTCGATCTACCCGCCTGACGGGCGGAATTCACGTTCAGCTGCGAGTTGACGCAGGACCGAACGCGCCTACGGCAGCTTTGGCTCCAACGCGGGTTCGCTCCAGAAAACTGTATGTACCGTGGTCGCGGAGCTCGTTCGCTGCCTCTACCAGGGCACCCAGCGCCGCGAACGCAAACGCCGCCCCCACCGAGATCCGGCTCACCCCGAGCGCCGCCAGCTCTGCCACCGGTGGTGGCCCCGGCCGCACGAGCACGTTGAGCGGACGGTCGGTCGCCTCGAGCACCGCGGAGATCTCCTCCGGCCGGCTCAGCCCTGGCGCGAACAGCACGTCCGCCCCCGCCTGCTCATAAGCCCGCAGCCGCGCGATGGTGTCGGCAAGATCGTCCCGGCCGTGGATGTGGTTCTCGCAGCGGGCCGTCAGGACCAGCGGCCTGGGGTCTCGGTGCGCCTCCGCCGCGGCGGCGGCGATCCGCTCGACCGCGAGGTCGAAGTCGTAGATGGGGTCGTCCTCGTTGCCGGTGAAGTCCTCGATCGAGCAACCGGCGAGCCCCGCCTCACGGGCAAGGCGGATGGTTTCGGCGACCTCCGCGGGAGCCTCGGCAAAACCGTTCTCCAGATCGGCTGAGACCGGAAGATCGGTCGCCTGAACCAGCGCGGCCGCATGCTCCATCGCCTCCTCCCTGGTGACCGACCCGTCGAGCCGCCCGAGCGTGGCCGCGTGCCCACCGCTCGTCGTGGCGAGCGCTTCGAAGCCCAGCGAGGCGAGGATTCGCGCCGACCCCGCGTCCCAGGCGTTGACGAGCAGCAGCGGCCGTCCTGGGACATGCAGTTCGAGAAAGCGCCGGGACTTTGCCGCCTGGTCGCTCACTGAGCCGATCCTAACCTCGCTCAGCGCCGGCGGCGAACGATTCCGAGCACGATCAGTCCACCGGCCAGCGCGATCAGCGGCTTGGGATTGCGCTTGACCCGGCCGAGCAAAGCCGAGCCGACAAGCGACAGCCCGTCCACCGGGGCCGCTGGTTTCGTCTCGGGCTGTGGTGGCGGCGGGGGCGGCGGAGGCGGAGCGGCCGCCTCAGGCGGAGGCGGTGGAGGCGGTGCGGGGGCTTCAGGTGTCGGCGGAGGCGGAGGCGGCGCGGGGGCTTCACGCGGAGGCGGAGGCGGCGCCACGACCTCAGGTTCCGGGCCGACCGGGGGCGCGGCCGGCGGTGCCGGCTCCTCCGGGGCCGCCTCGGCCTCCGGACCTCCGGGCGCCGGCCCTTCGCCCAAGCGATCGAACGGCTGGGTTGGTTGATCCTCCTGCCCCGCTTCATCCTCCTGCGCCGCTTTCGCCGCGTTCGCCGACGGTCCCACGGCCTCGGATTTCGAGGACTCCGGAGCCGCGGCTGCGGCGACCTCGGTCGAAGGCGGAACCGCCTCAGTCTCGGCATGGCCGACCTCGCCGCCACCGGCGACGGTGTCCGAAGCCACCGGCTCCGGCTCAGCCCCGGCACCGCTCAACGAGGACTGAAGCCGCCCCGCGAACTCTCGCAACAACCGTTCGGAGATGTCTTCGATCATCCCGCCGCGACCGAACCGCGCCAGCCGGCCGGTGATGTGGTAGTCGGTCACAACCTCGACCCGAGTGCTCCCATCGGCCGCCGTCACCCTCGAGTTGATCGTCGCCGTCGCGCCGCCCTGGCCGCGCCGGTCGGATCCCTGGGCATGCATCGTGGCGCTGTGGCTTGTCTCGTCGATGTCTTGCATTTCGAGCTTGCCGGCGTATGAGGCCGTCGTCGGGCCAATCTTGATCGTGAACGTCCCGTTGTAGCTGCCGTCTTCGTTGCGACCGGTCACTGCAGCTCCCGGGAGACAGGGGGCCACCCGCTCGACGTCCACCAGTGCCTGCCAGACCCGCTCCAGCGGAGCATCAACCTCAAACGACTGCTCTAGCTTCATTGCGCATCCTCTCCAGGTCGTCGGTTGTGTCCACGTCTCGGCCCAGGTCACCAGCACCGCCGAGCTCGAGCTCCGGCCCCCCGGCGAGCAAATCACGCGCGCCGCGATCACCGGTGAGCGACATCAGCTGCTCGATGTGCTCTGGCCCCAGCACCACCGGGTGCCCCGGACGACCGTTATAGAGCGCCCGCGCTCCCGATGGTGCAGTCAGGAACCGCGCCACGACGTCAGCGCCGATCAGCGGCTCGTCGCCGAGCGTGACGATCACCCTCTGCGCATCCCGGACCTCCTCCAGCCCGCGTCGGAGAGATGCCGCCTGCCCGTCCCGCCAGTCCTGGCATACGACCACCTGCGCGCGCATGAAGTCCACCCGTTCGCGGATCTGGTCGGCGTGGGCGCCGAGGACGACGACGACCGGCTCAATCGCCGGCACCTCGCACTGCGCCCGGACCGCGTGCTCGAGCAAACGACGCCCGCCCAGCTCGGCCAACAGTTTGGGGGAAGGCCCGAACCGCGTTCCCTCCCCGGCAGCCAGAATCAGACCGGCAACGCCGGTCCTCACGCGCGAGTCACCCGGAGCCTCATCCGCCCAGCCACCCGGAGCCTCACGCGCCAGCCACCGCCCGCTCAGGCCGGCACCTGGTGGATGCGGCCGCCGCCGGTGGCCAGGCGACCCCCGTCACGGCCATGGCGTGCCGCGACCACCTCGGCCATGATCGAGAGCGCGGTCTCCTCACGCCCGATCGCCCCCAGGTCGAGGCCCACGGGGGCCGAGAGCCGCTCCAGCTCGTCCTCGCCGAGGCCAGCCGCCAACAGCCGCTCGCGGCGCGCCGCCTGGGCCCGACGTGAACCCATGGCACCGACGAAGCGGGCCGGTGAACGCAGGGCCAGCGTCAGCGCAGCGTCGTCGAGCTTGGGGTCATGGGTGAGCACGACGATCGAGGTGGCGGGATCGATCCCGCCCAGGCGGGTAAATGCCTCCTCAGGCCAGGCGGCGATCACGTCGTCGGCGTCCGGGAACCGCTCCGCCGTGGCAAACCGCGCGCGTGGGTCGACCACGAACGCGCGCCAGCCGGAATCCCGCGCCAAGGTGCAGACATGCGCGGCGATGTCGACCGCCCCGAACAGGATCAGCCGCGGCGCCGGTGCCACCACGTCGACGAACAGCGCCCCGCGCCGCTCCGAGGTATCGGTCCAGAGCAGGTCTCCGGCCGCGCGGGCCGCCTCGTCGTCGAGCTCGGGCGCCCCCAGCGAGCCTGAGCGAGCGCCATCGGCCTCGATCAGGAGCTTGGCTCCCGGCCGCGCGCCCTCCAGGAGGGTTACCTCGGCAGCCCGACCGCCCTCGCGAGCGATCTCCTCGAACCGGCCGGCCTCGTACTCCTGCACCCAGACGTCGATCTCGCCACCGCACGGCAGCCCAACGTCCCACGCCTCCGAGTCGGCGATCCCGAAGTGCACGAGCTGCGGCCCGGCTCCCGCCATGACCTGCTCGGCGATCTCGACCACGGCGCCCTCGACGCACCCGCCCGACACGCCGCCGGCGATGTCGCCCTTGTCACTCACGGCCATCTTTGCGCCCGGCGCTCGGGGCGCCGAGCGCTGAACGGCGACCACCGTGGCGACGGCGATCCGGTCACCGCGTTCCTTCCAACGTTCGATATCAGGCAGTACGTCTCGCACTCTCAGATCTCCTCCAGGATGGCGGCGAGCTCCTCCAGTGAGGCGAGCGAGTTACCCGCCAGAAGCTCGTCAGTATGAGGAACCGCGGCGCGCATGCCGCGCGTCAACGGCTCGAAGTCGGGGTGGGCGGCGAGAGGGTTCAGCCAAACCAGCCGATGGGCGCTTCGCCGCAGGCGCGCCATCTCGGCTTCCAGCAGCTCCGGCTCGCCGCGATCCCAGCCATCGGACAGGATCACCACCACCGCGCCGCGGCCCAGGCGACGACCGTGCACCCGGTTGAGCTCGGCCAGCGCCGAGCCGATTCGCGTGCCGCCGGAGAAGTCGGCCACGGCGGCGGTGGCGCGATCCAGCGCCCGATCGTGATCTCGCCCCTCGAGCTCGTTGGTGAGCCGGGTCAGACGCGTCCCGAAGGCGAACGCCTCGACCCGCCGCCGAGCGGCCACCGAGGCGTGCATGTACTGGAGCAGCATCCGCGCGTATGGCGTCATCGACCCGGAGATGTCACAGACAAGCACGACCGGCCGCGGCCGCCGCTGCGGAGCCCGCCAGTGGCGCTGGATCGGCTCACCGCGGGTGCGCAGCGAGGCACGGAGCACGCGCCGGAGGTCGGGCCGGTGCCCGCGGCGCCGGCGCACCGGGCGGGTTCGCCGCGAGAGCCGGCTCGGCCCGCGCCGCGCCAGGTGGGCGATCAGCTCCCGGGCCAGCGCCATCTCGCTATCGCTGTAGTGGGCAAAGTCCTTCGTCCGCAGAAGCTCGACCTCGCTCCATGCGGCGGGGACTGGCAGGTTGTCGTCCGAGACCTGGGGAACCGGAGATACCGCCGCGGGGATCGCGGCTCGCGGCAGCGCCTCCCGGGCCATCGAGGCGAGTTCCTCGAGCGGCCCAGGGTCCGGATCGGCTCCATCGCCGAACACGGCCAGGAATGCCGCGTCAAAGCGCGCGAGGTCGGCCCGGCTCGAGCACAGCACCGCGCGCAGGGCCAGTCTTGAATCCTCGCGTGAGCCGCAGTCGACGGTGGCCAGCGCGCGGTGTGCCGTGACGAGCTCCCCCACTCCGACCCGCGACCCCTGGGCGCGCAGGACCGCCGCCAGGGAGCTCAGGCGCTGACGCACAACGTCGCCCTCAGACACCCTCCAGCACCTTTCGCTCGCGCACCCGGACCACGTCCTCATGGACCTTCAGCGCTGCGCCGAGCGTCTCGTCGAGATCGCCCGCGTCCCCGAGCGCGAGCAGCGCCCGGGCCCAGACCAGCGTCTCCCCCACGCCCGGCAGCTTGTACAGGTCGCCATGTTCGCGCAGCCGTCCGACGGCGACCACCACGCGCGCCGCGATGGCTTCCGGCACGCCCGGAATCCGCTCCTCGACGATCGCCCGCTCGCGCTCAGGAGTCGGATAGTCGATCCAGTGATAGAGACAGCGGCGCTTGAGCGCGTCGTGAAGCTCGCGGGTCCGATTGGACGTGAGCACGACCACCGGCCGGTGGCGGGCGGTCACGGTCCCAAGCTCCGGGATCGTCACCGCGAAGTCAGAGAGAAACTCGAGCAGAAAGGCCTCGAATTCGTCGTCGGCGCGGTCGATTTCATCGATAAGCAGCACGACCGGCTCCTCGGACTCGAGCGCGTCCAGTAGCGGACGCCGCAGGAGGAAGCGGCGTGAGAACAGCTCGCCCTCGTCGATTCCGCCCTCGGCGGCCCGCAGCGCCAAGAGCTGACGGGCGTAATCCCAGTCGTAGACCGCGTGGTGCAGGTCGATGCCCTCGTGACATTGCAGGCGTATCAACCGCGCCCCGGTGGCTGCGGCCAGAGCCCTCGCCACCTCAGTCTTTCCCACCCCGGCCTCGCCCTCCAACAGCAGCGGCTGCTCGAGCGCGACGGCGAGCTGAACCGCGAGCGCCAACGGCCGATCGGCCAGGTATCCCTGGCTGGCCAGCGCAGCGCTCGTATCTTCGACCGACGTCAGCTGCGAAAACGTCACCCGCTCATGATGACAACCCGGCGGCGCGCTCTAGGGCACGGCGGGCCAGGACGCGCGCCAGGTGGCGCTTGTATTCGGCGCTCGCGTTCAGATCGGGCGGTGGATCGGTCCCCTCGGCGGCTTGCAGAGCCGCACGCGCGATGCTCTCCGCATTTGCCGGCTGCCCCCGCAACGCGGCCTCGAGGGCCGCGGCGCGGAGGGGGACCGAGCCCATGTTGGTCAGCCCCACTCGCACATCCTCGACCTGACCGTCGTTCGTCTTCACGACGGCGCTCACGGCCACCATCGCCCAATCCTCGCTTCGCCGGTTGAACTTCTGATAGCCCCAGCCCCAGCCGTCCATGGCGGGGAGGTGGATTTCGGTGAGCACCTCATCGCTCGCCACGGCCGTCTCCAGGTAGTCGCGGAACAGATCCGCGGCCGCCAGTGACCGCTGAGAGTCGGAGCCCTGCAAGGTCACCGAGGCCTCGGTGACGAGCATCACGGCCGGAAGGTCCGATGCCGGGTCGCCGTGAGCCAGCGAGCCGCCGATCGTGCCCCGGTTTCGTACTTGCGCGTCGGCGATCGTCGCCGCCGCGGCGGAGACGATGCCGAGATCCGGAGCGTGCTCCACCTCAGTATGTGGCGTCATGGCTCCGATCCGCCAACCTCCGTTCGAGCGCTCGATCCCGCGCAGACCTGGCACCTTCCGCAGGTCGACGAGCAGCAGCGGTGCGGCCAGGCGGAGCTTCATCAGCGGGAGCAGCGAATGACCGCCGGCCAACAGCTTGGCGTCATCGCCGCTCTCCTTCAGCATGCGAATCGCCGCCTCGAGACTGTCGGGCGCGACGTAGTCGAAGTCGGCCGGAATCATCGCGTGACACCTCCTCTGGCCTGCTCTATCGCCTCCCACACGCGACGTGGTGTGAGCGGCATGTCGATCCACTCGACGCCCAGCGGAGCGAGGGCGTCGAGCACCGCGGCGGTGACGGCCGGAGTCGCCGCAATCGTCCCGGCCTCGCCGATTCCCTTGACTCCGAGCGAGTTGACCGGCGAGGGAGTCTCGGTTCGATCGGTCTCGAAGCTCGGCAGCTCAGCCGCCGTCGGAAGCGCGTAATCCACGAACGTGCCCGTGACCAGCTGGCCGTCGGCGTCATAGCTCACCTGCTCGTACAGGGCCTGGCCGATCGCGTGCGTCACGCCGCCATGAATCTGGCCGTCGATCAGCATCGGGTTGACGGCTGGACCGCAGTCATCCACAGCCACGTAGCGGACCACCTTCACCTTGCCGGTCTCGGGGTCGACGTCGACCACGCACGCGTGAGCCCCAAACGGGAACACGAAGTTCTCAGGGTCGTAGGCCGACGTTGCCTCGAGGCCGAGCTCGATGTCGGTCGGCAGCTCCTGCGGCGGTATGTGGGCTGCCCCGGCGATCTCCGCCATCGTCTTTGCCTGGTCCGGAGAGCCGCGAACGCGGAACTTCCCGTCGGCCAGCTCGATGTCCTCGGGTGCCGCTTCGAGGAGGGCGGCGCAGATCCGCTTGGCTTTGTCCTGAACCTTCTCGGCGGCTCGGGCCACCGCCTCGCCTCCCACCGAGAGAGACCGCGACCCGTAGGTGTCCCATCCCCACGGCCCCTGGTCGGTGTCGCCGTGGATCACCTCGATCTGCTCGGGGTCGATGCCCAGCCGGTCGGCGGCTATCTGCGCGAAGCTGGTGTCGAGCCCCTGGCCGTGGGGCGAGGTCCCGGTGAACACGGTTGCCGTCCCCGAGGGATGGACGCGAACCATCGCGGACTCCCAGAACGCAGCCTGAAGACCGACGCCCTGAGGCCCGACGATGCGTGACGGCGCGAGGCCGCATACCTCGACCCAGGTCGAGAACCCGACGCCGCGGCAGACCCCCTGCTCACGCAGTTCGGCCTGCTCACGTCGGAACGCGTCGAGGTCGAAACGCTCCAGCATCCGGTCCAGCGTGCCCTCGTAATCGCCGGAGTCGTAGGTGATGCCGAGCGCGGTGGTGAACGGGAACTCGTCCTTGCCGATGAAGTTCTTGCGCCGCAGCTCGAGCGGATCCATGTTCAGCTTGGCCGCCAGCTTGTCCATCGTCAGCTCGATCCAGTACGTCGCTTCCGGACGCCCGGCGCCCCTGATGGCGTCCGTGCACACCTTGTTCGTGAATACGCCTTCGAACGTGAGGTCGATGGCCTGGAACTTGTAACAGCCGCCCATGACCGGGAAGCCGAGCTCGGGGATGAACGGCGTAAGCAGAAGCTGGTAGGCCCCGAGATCGGCCACGATCCTCACCTTGCATCCGGTGAGGGTGCCGTCGCGCTTGGCGCCCAGGGTCACGTAGTTGATCTGGTCGCGTCCCTGATGCGCGGTCATCATGTTCTCGGAGCGCGTCTCGATCCACTTCACCGGACGGCCGAGTCGTCTCGCCAGGGCGAGGATCAGCGCCTCCTCGGGGTACACCTGAAGCTTCGAGCCGAAGGCGCCGCCCACATCGGGGGCAACGACTCTCAGCTTGTCCTCGGGGATGCCCGTGATCAGCGACAGGATGAAGCGCGCGATATGGGGGATCTGGGTCGCCGAGTAGAGCGTGAAGTTGTCGCCGCGCGGATCCGCAACCACCCCGCGGGGCTCGATCGGCGCGCCGGCCGTGCGATGGTTGACCAGCCGCTGCTCGACGATGACATCCGCCTCGGCGAGGGCGGCATCGATGTCGCCGCCCGACACCTTGTACTCATGGGTTCGGTTCGTGCCGAACTGCTCCCACACCAGCGGCGACCCGTCCTCGAGCGCCCGCTCGGGATCGACCACGACGGGGAGACGCTCGTACTCGACGACGAGATCCTCGGCAGCGTCGACGACGGAGTAGCGGTCGGTGCCGATCACCACCGCGACCGGATCGCCGACATGTTTGACCTGGTCGCGCTTCAGCGGCCAGTTCTCGGGCGTGTGGATTTCGACGCCCGGGGGGCTCCAGGCCATCGCCATCGGCGCCGCGAAGTCCTCGACCAAATCCTCGGCGGTGAAGACGGCGACCACCTCGTCTCGAGCCTTCACCGACGCGCTGTAGATGGTCGTGATGTTGGCGTGGGCCTCGGGTGAGCGGACGATCGCGGCGTACAGCATGCCGGGGATCGCAATGTCGTCGATGTAGCGCCCCCTCCCCCGGACCATCCGCGGGTCCTCCTTGCGCCGCAGCGAACGCCCGACATGGGCACTCGCGGCGCGGCCGTCGCCGCTCATCGTCGCGCTCATGACGTCACCTCCGCGTGCTGCCTTGCCTCTCCGGCCCCGACTGACGCTCCCTTGCCCCTGGCGGCGTCGAGAACCGCCTTGACGATGTTGTGGTAGCCCGTGCAGCGGCAGAGGTTGCCCTCCAGCCCGCGCCTCACCTCGGCCTCGGTGGGGTTGGGGTTGTCCGCCAGCAGACCAGCCGCCGCCATGATCATCCCGGGCGTGCAGTAGCCGCACTGAAGGCCGTGGTCGTTCCAGAACGCCTCCTGGAGCGGATGCAGCTCGCCGTCCGCCGCCAGCCCTTCGATCGTCGTCACCTCAGCGCCATCGGCCTGGACCGCCAGAACCGTGCACGACTTGACCGCCCTGCCGTCGAGGTGAACCGTGCAGGCCCCGCAGTTGGATGTGTCGCACCCGACGTGGGTCCCGGTCAGGCCAAGATGGTCGCGAAGCGCGTGCACCAGCAGCAGGCGCGGCTCCACCTCGAGCTGGTGCTCGATGCCGTTTACGTGCAGGCGCACCGTCACGGGTGTGCTCATTTGTCTCCCTCCGAGGTCGGCGGTCGGTACTCGCTAGCCCGAGGGCGACCTTACTCCACGCGCCGTGGCGTGTGAAGACCCAGCGCCGCGTTCAGCGCCTCACGACGACGAGGACCGTGCGTACCGTCGAGCCCCCGCCGGACGGATTCTGTGCGCTCACCTTGATCCGGTAGCGACCGGGAGGCAGCGCGCGCATCCGCGGCACGAACTTGTTTCGCCCCTTGTGGCCCGGCAGGTGGAGTTTCAGGTGGCGGGCCGACACGTGACAGCTCCGCCGGTGGCGCTGGCTCCCGCTGCAGGGGCGCCGCGCGGCTGACCCGGACACGACCTGGGACGCGGCCACGGCGACCTTCGCGCCCTCCGAGAGCGTCAGGCTGAGACGCAGCCTGCCGTGGACCACGCCGATGTGCAGATGCGAGATCACGAGCGCCGAGGTCGGCTTCTGCAGAAGCGTCGGAGGAATCGCCAGAGGCGCGCTCACGCTTTGGGTCAGGGTGCCGGCGGAACCCAGGTAGTACGAATCGCCGGAGTACGCGGCTCCGATTCGATGCTCACCGGCGCTGGCGAACTTCGTGGTGCAGATGGCCTGACCGGACGCCACGCTCACCGGCACCGCGCCACAATCGGCGATCGGCACGCCACCGTCGGTGAACGCGACCGTCCCCGCGTCAGGGCCCGGACTGACGCTTGCCGTCAGCGTGACCGCCTGATCTGTGGCTGCGGGATCGAGCCCCGAACCGATCACGGTTGCCGTCGGCGACGGCGGCGGCGGAGTCGCGATCCGCAGGGCGGTGATCTGATCGACCTGAGACGAGGGAACGTTGTGGGCCACGAACAACTCGCCGCCTGCGGCGCTGGGCGACGTGAAATGCTGGAAGCCGCCTAGGTTCAGGGAGAAGCGTTCGCTGCCGGTGCTCGGATCAAGCCCGACGAGCACGCCGTTGTTGTAGTCGGCCGACCACAGAAGCCCCCCGGCCTCGATTGGCGGACCCACCGCGTTCGGGTCGACCGTCCAGCCCGAAACCGGCGTGAAGGTGCCGGTGGTCGTGTTCAGTGAGACCGCGTGCATGCCGTATTGGCAGGCGACATAGATGACCCCGCCGTAGTAGACGCCGCCGCCCCAGCTACCCGCCGACGGGTCGCAGACGAGGCCCCGGTATGACGGGGGGGAGACCCCGTCGAGCTCCCCGGCGTGGAGGAGATATCCGTAACCCTGTTTCCCGATCTGGAACAAGAGCCCATTGGGTAGGAGCATCGGCATGCTCGACCCGACGTCGAAATCGTTGTTGTCGAGGGTCGTCCAGTCCAACGGCGCCCAGTAGCTCAGGACGTTGAGGGTGCTCGGCGCGAATTCGATCACCGCCTCCTGGAAGTCGAAGTTGGTGCTGGTTCCGTTGCCGGTCGCCACCCACACGTTGCCCGAGGAGTCGATCGCCGGCGCGTTTCCGGACGCCCAAACCGAGCCGCCGTTCTCCCACGCGCCTCCGTCGACGACAAAGCTCTGGAGCTGACTTCCGTTCTCGTTCACGGAGACCACGTAGCCGTGCCAGAGGCCGCAGTCGTCATAGCTCCCGTAACCCATGAACAGCCGGCCGTGATCGAGCGCCAGGCCGGGCCGCTGGAGCTGACGTAGTGGGAGGCTTCCGGGTGCGTCGACGTTGACGGGGCCGACGGCCACGCTTCCGTCGCTCATGTTCAAGGCGAACATTTCGTGCGCGATGCTCGCCGGATTGCTCGCATCCCAGGTATCGCCGACGACGTAGATACGCCCCGTCGCCGGGTCGATCACTGGGGTGCTCACGATGCCGACGGTCGGCCAGATCGGCGTACAGGGGATGGCCCGCTGCGGCACTGGGGTGGCCAGGTGATTTCGCCAGATGACCGACCCGGTGGCGGCATCCAGGGCATAGACGCTGTCGTTGCCCGTTGCGACGTAGACCCGAGATCCATACACGAGCGGCTGGCCGTAGACCTTGCCGTCCAGCGGGGCCGACTGCCAGGCCATGGTCGGCGTGACGGGCGAGGTCGAGTCCGGATCGATGCCACTGCGCGAGCCATCATGGTGATAGGTCGTCCAGGCCGGGACAGCGGCAGCAGCGGACGTGGCGAGCACCGCTGCCGCAGCCAGCAACGATGCGGCGATCCCCAATATGACCCCCGCGAGCCCCCTCGCTGTCATAACCGGAGTTTACCGGCGG
>DATGFT010000073.1:0-14062 GCA_035308915.1 Solirubrobacteraceae bacterium | reverse complement strand
ACCGACTACATCGCCTCGTTCATCGGGATGGTCCCGACCAACCATCCGCGTCTGGTCGTCGCGGTGATGGTCAACGAGCCACACGGCTCGATCTTCGGCGGCTCGGTCGCCGCACCCGCCTTCCAGAAGATCGTCGGTTGGGCGGTTCCCTATTTCGGGATTTCCCCGAGCTAGCGACTCGACGCGCCGCGGGTCCGGCCGGGGAATGCCCGGGCCAGCGCGGCCATCCGGTCGTCCCACTGGGCTCCCACCGTGGCGATCCACGAGACCGCATCTGAGAGCGGCGCCGGGGTGACGTTGTAGCGAACCTCGCGCCCGGAGCGCTTTCGCGACACCAGCCCAGCCTCCGCGAGTGCATTGAGGTGCTTGATCACCGCCTGACGGGAGATCGGCATCTCCGTCGCGAGCTCGGTCGCCGTCGCCGGATGTTCGGCCAGAACCGCCAGCAGGCTGCGCCGGGTCCCGTCGGCCAGCGCACCGAACACGGCATCCGGATCCCCGGCGGCCGGCGCCGCCGCGCGCGGCGCCGAGTCAGGCAAGGCTCAGCATCGCCGGCCCGTGGATCGATCCGCCCTGTCCGGGGAGGGGAATACCGGTCAGGTCGAGCACTTCCAGCGGCCGCGTCTCGATCACGCGCACGCGCGTGGCCGCCCGCTCGGGCTCGAGCGTGACCTCGACGCGGCTCGCCGGCTCGCCGGGGATGCCCCACCAGAACACGAGCCGACCACGATTCCCGCGGTCGGATTCGGGCGGCGCCACGTCCTCGACCCAGCCGGACTTCACCTCCCCACCCGAGCCGAAGTGCGCCTCTCCTCCCGGAGAGAGCTCGAACTCGACCTCGTCCGCAAGCCACCCTGGGGCCGTGATGACTTCCCACACGTCCGGTGGTGGGGCGTCAATTACCAGTTCGCGTTCGATGCCGTCCACTTCGCTTGCCTCCGATCGATCAGACGTGCAACTTGAGGGTTGCACGTTTGATAGTGTGTCCACCCGCAACCATGCGGTTGCACTATACAGACCGAGACAGGGAGGACATCATGGCCCTTGTACCGATGGTGGTGGAACAGACGGCGCGCGGCGAGCGATCGTTCGACATCTATTCCCGGCTTCTCAACGACCGAGTGATCTTCCTCGGTGGCCAGGTGGACGAGGACATCGCAAACCTGGTCGTCGCTCAGCTCGTACACCTCGAGTCAGACGATCCCGACAAGGACATCCACCTGTACATCAACTCGCCGGGGGGATCGATCTACGCCGGCCTGGCCATCTACGACACGATGCAGTTCATCCGCCCCGACGTTCAGACGATCTGCTACGGGATCGCCATGTCGATGGGTTCGCTGCTGCTGGCGGGGGGCGCCCCCGGCAAGCGGATGGCGCTGCCGAACAGCCGCATCCTGATTCACCAGCCCTCGGGTGGCTTTGAGGGGCAGTCGAGCGACATCGAGATCCACGCCCGCGAGGTGCTGGCGCTCCGGGCGCGTTTGGACGAGATCTACTCGCAGCACACCGGCCAGCCGATTGAGCGGGTCCACTCCGACATGGAGCGCGACCGGTATTTCACCGGGGCGGAGGCCGTGGCCTACGGGCTGGTCGATCGCGTGATCGAGCGCCGGGAGCTGCCAGCGCGGGGGCGTGGGTTCGCCGCGGCAACCGCCTAGCCGCAGCCCGGGCAAGGCCGCGGCAACCGCCTAGCCGCACCTCGGGCAAGCCCGGTTTCCGCCTGAAGCCGCCTTTACACTCGGGGCCGATGCGGCTTGGTGAGGTGATGACCGGCGCCCCGACGGACGTGCCGGACGTCGAGATCTCTGGTCTGGCCTACGACAACCGCGCGGTCACCCCGGGAACGTTGTTCTTCTGCGTCCCCGGTTTTACGCGTGACGGCCACGAGTTCGCCGCCGACGCGGTTCGGCGGGGCGCCGTCGCGCTGGTCGTCGAGCGGCCGGTCCGAGCCGGCGTGCCGGAGGTCCTCGTGGGCGATGTTCGGGCGGCCATGGCGCCCGCGGCCGCGCGCTTCTATGGCGATCCCACCTCGGAGCTCGCGGTGGCGGGGGTAACCGGCACCAACGGCAAGACGACCACGGCGTTTCTGATCCGGGCTGTGCTCGAAGCCGACGGGCGCCAGACCGGCCTGTTGGGGACGGTCACGAGCCTGATCGGCGGTCGCGAGCGCTCGGTCGAGCGCACAACACCGGAGGCGATCGACCTCCAACGGACGTTTCGGGAGATGCGCGATGGGGGTGATGTCGCATGCGCGATGGAGGTCTCCTCGCACGCCCTCGCGCTGCGGCGCGCGGACGCGATCCACTTCGCGGTGGCCATCTTCACCAACCTCACCCAGGACCACCTGGATTTCCACCCCACGATGGAGGATTACTTCCAGGCCAAGCGGCGTCTGTTCACTGACGCGGCGCCCGCCCACGCCGTGATCAATCGCGACGATCCGTACGGCGCGAGGCTGGCCGCCGAACTTGCGTCGGCCACCACGTTCGGCTTGAGCCAGAACGCGACCTACCGAGCCGCCGAGGTGGAAACCGGGCTCCACGGCTCTCGCTTCACGATCGTCGGTCCCGACGGCAGCACGGAGATGAACTCGCCCTTGCGGGGCCGCTTCAACGTCTACAACGTCGTCGGTGCGTTCGCGGCGGTCCGGGCGCTTGGGGTCGAGGCCGAGGTCGCGGCGAAGGCGTTGGCCGAGGCGGAGCTCGTGCCGGGGCGCTTCCAGCCGGTCGAGGAGGGCCAGGAGTTTGCCGTGCTCGTCGACTACGCCCACACGCCGGACTCGCTCCAGAACGTCCTCGAGGCGGCTCGCGAGCTCACCCCGGGGCGGCTGCACGTCGTCTTCGGATGTGGGGGGGATCGCGACCCGGGAAAACGACCGCTTATGGGCCAGATCGCGCGGGCTCTCGCCGACCGGGTGATCGTCACCTCGGATAATCCCCGCTCGGAGGATCCCGAGGCGATCATCGACGAGATCCTCACGGGCTCGGGATCCGACGTGGAGCACCTCGTGGATCGTCGAGAGGCAATCGAGCAGGCGATCGCCGCCGCGCGGCCCGGCGACGTGGTGGTGATCGCCGGTAAGGGGCACGAGCAGGGCCAGGAGTTCGAGGCGGGCCGGAGGATCCCATTCGACGACGCGACCGTGGCGCGAGAGGTCCTGCGAGGCGCGGCACTCGCCCGATGAGGGCCTGGTCGCCCCAGCGCGTCGCCGAGGAGGCCGGAGGTCGGCTGGCCTCCGTCCCGCGGTCAGACGACGGTCCCGACCGGGTGATCATCGACTCAAGGAGGGCCGGACCGGGGGCGCTGTTCGTGGGGCTGGCGGGCAGCAATCACGACGGGGGTCGATTCGCCGCCTCCGCGCTCGAGGCGGGGGCATGGGGGGTGATGGTGGCGGACGAGCACGTCGGTGCGGCGCGGGACCTCGGCCGGGGTGGCGCGGTCATCGCCGCGGGAGATCCCCTGCTGGCCCTTCAGCGACTGGCCACCGCGTGGAGACGCGAGCTGGCCGCGGAGGTGATCGGCGTCACCGGATCGACCGGCAAGACCTCGACCAAGGACCTCCTGCTGTCTCTGCTCGCGCCGCACCGCCGCACGGTGGCCTCGCGGTCCAACTTCAATACCGAGATCGGGCTCCCACTGGAAATTCTGGCCGCGCCGGTGGGGACCGAGGTCCTCGTGCTCGAGATGGCGATGCGGGGCGTAGGTCAGATCGCGGAGCTGGCCGCCATCGCCGAGCCGACGGTTGGGGTGATCGTGAGCATCGGGCCGGTCCACCTGGAGCTGCTGGGCACGATCGAGGCGATCGCCGCCGCCAAGGCGGAGTTGATCGCGGCCCTGCCTCCGGGAGCGACCGCGGTGATCCCGGCCGCCGAGCCGCTCCTCGCTCCGCATCTCCGGCCTGACATCGAGACGATCACGTTTGGCGCGGGCGGTCAGGTTCGCCTGCTCGAGTCGGACGGGGACCGGGTGCGAATCGACCGCTCTGGCACGCGCATCGAGCTCGAGGTGTCGTTTCCGCAGGCGCACCTGAGGCGGAATCTGCTCGCCGCGGTGGCGGCGGTGGGGGCGGTGGGCGTGGTGCCGAGCGGTCGCGTCGAGCTCCCGCTGAGCGCCGGACGGGGGGCACGCGTGCGCACCGGCATGGGGGTGACGTTGATCGACGACTGCTACAACGCCAACCCGATGTCGATGCGTGCCGCCCTCGATGACCTCGCCCTCGCGGCCGAGACCGCGCCGCGCTCCCGGCGGGTAGCCGTGCTCGGAGACATGCTCGAGCTGGGGAAGGACGAGCTCGATTTTCACGCTGAGATCGGCGAGCACGCGGCCCGCGCCGGGGTCGAGCTGCTGGTGACGGTGGGCCCGCGGGCCGCAGCCATGTCGAAGCGGTTCGCCGGCAGGGTCCGATCGCTCGCCGACGCGAACGAGGCGGCAGAGATCGTGCCCAGTCTCTTGCGGGACGGCGACCTGGTCCTGGTCAAGGGCTCTCGGGCGGTCGGGCTGGAGCGCGTGTGCCGTGCCCTGCGCGACGCTCACCCTGTGGGGAGCCGGGCCTGATGGGCTCGGTCTCAGGCCGCATCCTGATCGCGGGCACCGCCGCGCTTCTGTTGTGCCTGTTCCTCTCCCCGCGCTTCATCGAGTTCGTCCGACGGCGGGAGTTCGGGCAGAACATCCGAGAGGAAGGTCCGCAGGGGCACCAGACGAAGGCGGGGACCCCCACGCTGGGCGGAATCGTGATCCTGATCGCGTTCGCGGTCCCATTCCTGATCCTGGTCGACCGGCACGAATCGAGCTACTGGGCCGCCCTGGGGGTGTTTGGCGCGACCGTGGCCTGCGCCCTGCTCGGATTCGCGGACGACTACACGAAGTTCGCCAAGCGGCGCTCGCTGGGACTCCGGGCGCGCACCAAGCTCGTGGTGACCGTCGCGATCTCGCTGGGGCTGTGGTGGGTCGCGACCCATAAGGCGCATGTCACCTCCTCGATCCGCGTCAGGTATTTCGACGCCAACATCGACCTCGGGCCGCTGTACCCGGTGTTCATCTATCTCGTGGTGGCGGGAACGACGAGCGGGGTCAACCTCGCCGACGGCCTCGACGGTCTGGCCGCGGGATGCGCGGCGATTGTGCTCCTGGCCTACATCGGGATCACGTTCATCACGTTTGGGCAGCACGATCTCACGCTGTTCGCCGCCTGCCTGGTCGGGGCGTGCATCGGCTTCCTCTGGTTCAACAGCTTCCCGGCCAGCATCTTCATGGGCGATACCGGATCGCTGATGCTCGGAGGCGCGATCGCCGGACTCGCCGTGATGACCAACACCACCCTGCTCCTGCTCGTCCTGGGGGGAATCTTCGTGATCGAGGCTGTGTCGGTGGCGGTCCAGGTCATCTCGTTCCAGGCCTTCCGTAAGCGCGTGTTCCTGATGGCGCCGATCCACCATCACTTCGAGCTCCGGGGCTGGTCGGAGACGAAGATCATTCTGCGCTTCTGGATCGTGGCTGCCGCCTGTTGCGCGGTCGGCTTCACCGTGTACCAGCTCAGCGTCCGAGGTTGAGCGACAGGCGCCGACCCCGGCTCCCGCCGGGGCCCTACCTGGTAGTTGGTCTGGCCCGCTCGGGCAGCGCAGCGGCGCTCGTCCTGCGAGCCCGCGGGGAGGAGGTGATGGGCTGGGACGCGGCGTCTGGCGACTCGGACCCCGAGCTGGCGGCGGCGGCACGCAGGCTTTGCGAGGCGGGCGTCGAAGTCACGCTGAATGCGTCAGGGGATCTCACCAGCGTCCGGCCGGGAACCGTCATCAAGAGCCCGGGCGTCCCTCAGGACGCGCCGGTCATCCAAGCGGCGCGGGCACGCGGCATTCCGATCCTCGGCGAGCTCGAGCTGGCGTGGCGACTGCTCGTAAATGAGTTTGTCGCGGTGACGGGCACGAACGGCAAGACGACAACAACCGAGTGGATCGGGCACATCCACCGCCAGGCGGGCCTACCCGTGGCGGTCGCCGGCAACGTGG
The DNA here is from genome assembly GCA_035308915.1 of Solirubrobacteraceae bacterium. Taxonomy (GTDB): domain Bacteria; phylum Actinomycetota; class Thermoleophilia; order Solirubrobacterales; family Solirubrobacteraceae; genus Palsa-465. The sequence goes on along the minus strand of DATGFT010000073.1, from coordinate 8,057 downwards.
GTACCGCGGTCTCCTCGCTCATCGACGAGCTGGCCGCCGACGCGACGGTGATCTGCGAGGTCTCCTCATTTCAGCTCGAGGACACCGCTGCATTCGCCCCCGAGGTATCGGTCCTCCTGAACCTGGAGCCCGACCATCTCGATCGCCACGGGACCTTCGCCGACTACGTCGCCGCCAAGCTGAAGATCTTTGCCAATCAGGGCAACCACGACGTCGCGGTGGCGCCGTTGGATCTGGTGAGACGCGATCTCGGAGGATGTGCCCGGCGCGTGTGGTTCGGGACCGGCCCGGAGGCGGAACTCGCCGACCGCGCGGGGTACCTGTGGTGGGATGAGGAGCCGGTCGTGGCGGTCAAGGACATCTCGCTGCCCGGGCTTCACAACCGTCAGAACGCGATGGCGGCCGCCGCGGCAAGCCTGGCTCGCGGGATCGAGCCCGGCCCCGTGGCCGAAGGCCTCAGGAGCTTCGGCGGGGTCGCGCACCGGCTCGAGCCGATCGCCGTCCTCGACGGCGTCCAATGGGTGAACGACTCCAAGGCGACCAACGTCGCCTCGACCCTGGTGGCCCTGAGCGCCTATGCGGGCGGTATCCATCTCATCGCGGGCGGCCGTGGCAAGGGACAGGACTTCACCCCGCTGGCCGCACCGGTCAGTCAGCGCTGCCGGGCGGTGTATCTCGTCGGCGAGGCCGCCCCCGAACTCCACGCGGCGCTGGCCGCCACGGAGGTACCGCTGCGCGACGCGCGCGACCTCGAGCGAGCCGTCGCTGCGGCTCACGCGGCCGCGCGGGCGGGGGAGGTGGTGCTGCTCTCGCCAGCCTGCGCGAGCTATGACCAGTATCGAGACTTCGAGGCCCGAGGCGACCATTTCCGCGCGCTGGTGGAGCAGATGTGATGGCCGCCTCACCTCGCCGGAAGCCGCCGCCGCTCGAGCACCGGATCCTGACCACCGCGACCCTCTGCCTGCTGGCCTTCGGCGCGGTCATGGTGTACAGCGCCTCCTCGCCGCTCGGGGTGCTGACGGGCAAGGGCGGGACGGGAACAGGCGAGTTCGTCCGCTACCTGATCTTCGGAGCGCTCGGTCTGGGGGCAATGCAGATCATGGCTCGACGCGGGATCGCGCTGCTCGACCGCCGGCTCGTCAACCTGCTCCTGCTCGGTGCCTTCGTTCTCCTCCTGGCGGTGCTGGTTCCCGGTTTTGGCGTGCGGGTCAACGGCGCACGGCGCTGGTTCGCCGCCGGGCCGATCCAGTTTCAGCCCTCGGAGGTGATGAAGCTCGCCCTCGTGCTGTATGTCGCGCGGTATCTCGCCGATCATCCCAAGCGGCTGCGGGGGTTCCGGCAGGCCATGGCCCCACTCGCGGTCGTCGCTGCCCCCGCTCTGCTCCTGATCGTCGTCGAGCCGGACCTGGGAACGGCGCTCGTCATCACGTTTGCGCTCGGCGCGCTGCTCGTCGTCGCCGGAACGCAGGTGCGTCATCTGGCCACCGCGGCGGCGATCGGCTTCGGCTGTGTGCTCGTGCTGGCGGTCGCCCAGCCCTACGAGCGCGCGCGGCTGACATCCTTCCTACACCCGTGGTCGGTGCAGTCCGGGGCCGGCTACCAGGCCGTGCAGGGTCAGATCGCGCTTGGCTCCGGTGGGCTCCTGGGCGTCGGGCTCGGACGCTCGGTGCAGAAGACGTTCTACCTGCCCGAGGCGCAGACCGATTTCATCCTCGCCGTGGTCGGCGAGGAGCTCGGCGTGCTGGGCGTCTTCGTCGTCATCTTTCTCTACGGAATGCTCGCCTATGCGGGGCTACGTACCGCCCGGCGGGCGGTCGACCGGTATGCGAAGCTCCTGGCCAGCGGCCTGACGTCGCTGATCCTGTGCCAGGGAATCCTCAACATCTTCGTTGTCCTCGGGCTGGCGCCCCTCACCGGGGTTCCTTTGCCCTTCATCTCCTACGCCCCGACCAACCTGTGCGTGATGCTCGCCGCGGTCGGGCTGCTGCTCAATATCGCTCGTCCGGGCGCCGAGCGGTTGCGGCTCGTGCACGGACAGGAAGGTGAGCGCGCCGCGGGTCGTGATCGCGGCCGGCGGGACGGCCGGGCACGTGATTCCGGCCCTCGCCGTAGCCGACGCGCTGCGAGCTGAGGGTGCCGAGGTTGTCTTCGTCGGAGGCGAGCGCGCGGAGCGCCGCCTCGTCCCCGGCGCGGGCTACGAGCTCCACACGCTGAACGTCAGGCCGCTGCCGCGCGGCCGTCCGGCGGCCGCGCTCAAACCGCTCTTGACGGACGCCGTGGCGCTTCCCCGCGCCCACCGGCTGCTCGCTGAAGTCGCTCCCGTAGCCGTCCTCGGCGCGGGAGGCTACGTGGCGGGTCCGGTCGGCGTGGCCGCTGTGGCCGGGCGCCGAGCGCTGTTCCTGATGGAGGCCGACAGCCACCTCGGGCTCACGAACCGCCTGCTGGCGCCGTTTGCCCGGCGCGTGTACCTGGCCTTCCCGATCTCCGGGCGCACCGGCCGGCGTTACCGCGTGACCGGCCGCCCCGTGCCACCGCTGTTCACCGACCGAGCGGCGGCGCGAGAGCGTTTCGGGCTGGGCGATGACGAGACGTGCGTGCTCGTTTTCGGCGGCTCACAGGGGGCGCGCTCGATCAACCACGCCGCCGTCGAAGCCTTCGCGGGGGCCCGTTTCCGGGTGCTGCACGCCGCCGGCGAGCGGGACCTGCCTGAACTGGCGACTCCCGGCCCCCACTACGACCTGCGGGGCTACATCGAGGATTTCGGCGAGGCGCTGCTCGCCAGCGACCTGGTCGTGGCTCGGGCGGGCGGCTCAATCTTCGAGGTCGCCGCCTATGGGCGTCCTGCGTTGCTCATCCCCTACCCGTACGCAACCGCTGATCATCAGGCGGCCAACGCCGAGTTCATGGAGCGTGCCGGCGCCGCGGTCGTCATACCCGATGCCGCCCTGACCGGGCCGCGCCTGGCCCAGGAGGTGGGCCGGCTGCTGGCCGACCCTGGGCGCCTGCGGGCCATGGCGCGGGCGTCGGCGGCACTCGCGCGCCCTGACGCGGCCCGGGAGATCGCGCAGGAGGTGCTGGCGGCCGCGGGAGATGGCGTGCGTCGGACGGACGAGCGCGTGGCGCGCGCCTAGTAGGGCCGGCTCGGAAAGGCCGGGCCCAGGCGGCCGTTGGCCAGGGCGGACATCGCCACCGCCTTGGCGGCCCAGAAGGTCCCGGCGGGTGGGCCGCCACGGCAGGCACCGCTGCTGTTCCCGGGCGGGGCGGTCCACAGGAAGGCGTCGACGCCGCGGTAGCCGGGATCGACCTGGGGAAGCGGCCCGATCCCGCGGCCGGGTGGATTGCAGAGAACCTCGTTTCCCTGGTGGACACGGTCGGCGGGTACCAGCGGGCCCTGACCGTTGGTCGCGGTGTTGACGATGAAGTGCGCGCCGTGCGTGAGGCGGGAAACGCGCTCGCCCCAGCGGACCTCGTTGATCGTCCAGTCCTCGTGCGTGTCGTTGGTCCAGAAGCCCCTGATCTTTCGGATTCCGACCGCGTTCAGGACCCGGGCCGTGTACCGGGGGTCGTTGGAGTCGGCGTAGCCGGCCTCCATGTAAACGACGGTATGGGGCAGTGCCGCGACCTTGTTGATCTCGTAGCGCATGTCGCCCTCCCAATAGGGGAGCGCGCCGTTTCGCTGCTCGCAACGTGAGGCTCCGACGGCATCCAGCTCGAGCAGCATGACCGCCGGTCGGCGGCCGATGCCGCGTGCCATCTCGTTGATCTGGCGCTCGAACGTATGCCGATGGGCGAGGATCTCGCTCCTCGTCTCGCAGTAGCCGGCCTGGTAGAGGAAGAAGGTGGTGAAGATCGGGACGGTTCCTGGATCGGCGGCCATGTTGTCGCACACGATCTTGTGCACCTGGCCGTAGATCGCGCCCGGCCCGCCTCCCATCGAGTAGAGACTGAAGCGATTCGCTTCTGGCTGGTCGGCGATCTTGGCCAGAGCCCGGGCCTGGGGGTTGGCGGCGATCTGGCCGGCGTGCTGCTGTTGGAACTGGGCCCATGAGAGGTCGTTGGGCAGGCGCTTGGGGTCAAGGCCGAGCAGCGAGGCAATCGCGCCCGCCGCCGCGCCGTGGGCCGGACCGTCGACGAAGAAGTTCGCCCCGCTGAGGGGATTGGCTCCGGGTGGATTGGGCAGATCGAGTGGGTTTGAGGGATCCCGCTGGGCGGGATAGCGGTTGGGATCAGCGCAGCCCGCGGCGGCCGCCGCTGGGCGAGCGGATGCTCGGCCCGCGGCCGTGGGCACGGCGCCGAGCGTCAGCGCCGCGATCGCCGCCAAGGACGCGAGGATGCGGATTCCCTGCCGCCTCATCACGATCCATATCGTCGGTCGTGCGGCCTGGGTTGATAGCAATCACACCCGCGTGGACACAATCGACTGGAGCAAGCGAAAGCTGCACTTTGTGGGGATCGGCGGCGCCGGGATGAGCGGTCTGGCGCTGGTCGCCCGGACCCTCGGTGCTCAGGTCACCGGATCCGATCGAGCCGAATCCAGCTACACCGAGCGCCTGAGGGAGCACGGGATCGCTCCGAACATCGGTCACCGGGCGGAGAACGTTCCGGCGCAGGCCGAGGTCGTCTATTCGACGGCGGTCCCGGCTGACAATCCGGAGCGTCAGGCCGCGGCCGGGCGCGAGCTTCACCGAGCCGATCTCCTGGCTCAGATCGCGCGACTCAAGCGCTGCCTCGCCGTCACCGGAACCCACGGCAAGACGACGACCGCGGGCATGGTCGCGCATGCCCTGCAGGGCTGCGGTCTCGACCCGGCCTATGTCCTAGGGGGCGAGCTTCGGTCAACCGGCCTGAACGCCGAGTGGGGGAGCGGCGAGTGGATCGTCGTCGAGGCCGACGAATCCGACCGATCGCTGCTCAGGCTGACGCCGGAAATCGCCGTGCTCACCAACGCCGAGCTCGACCACCACGCCACGTACGCCTCCCGGCTTGACCTCGAGCAGACACTGCGGGCCTTCATGGCGCGGGCCGGTGAGAAGGCCGTGGTCTGGGACCGGCCCGAGCTGCGGCGGCTGTGCCCGGCGGGCGCGGTCACGTTCGACGCGCCGGACCCTGTGCTGGCGCCGGCAGGATCACGGTTCGATTGGCGCGGGATCGAGGTCGAGTTGTCCGTGCCGGGGGCTCACAACGCACTGAATGCCGCAGCGGCTTTGACCGCCGCGGTGCTGGCTGGGGCGCCGGCGGCCGCGGCCGCGGCGGCGCTGCGAAGCTTCTCCGGCGCGCGGAGGCGTTTCGAGTTGATCGGTGAGTCGGCGGCGGGCGTGCCGATCTACGACGACTACGCCCATCACCCGACCGAGGTGGCGGCGGTTCTGGCCGCCGCGCGGACGCTTGGCGGGCGCCGGGTCGTCGCCGTATTTCAGCCCCACCTCTACTCCCGGACCCAGGCCTTGTGGCGCGAGTTTGGCAGGGCCCTGGCGGGCGCCGAGCTGATCGTTGTCCTCGACGTGTACCCGGCTCGTGAGCGGAGCGAGGACTTTCCTGGGATCGACGGGCGGCTAGTCGCGGGCGCCGCGTCCGACGCCGCCGGCGGGCGAACCGTCGCCTGGCTGCCGGGCTTTGCCGAGGCCAAGGCGTTCCTGCACTCATCGCTTCGCGCCGGCGACGTCTGCGTCGTCATGGGCGCCGGGAACGTGGACGCGCTCGCCCGCTCTCTGACCAGATGAGCGGCCGGTCGGCCATCTAGTCTGGCGGCGATGGCCGACGCTCCGCCCGGCGTGCAACGGAACTTCCCGCTGGCGCGCCTCACAACGATCCGCACCGGTGGCCCGGCCGAGCTGTTTGCGCGGCCGGGTTCGGTCCAGGAGCTCGAGCGCCTGCTCGCTTGGGCGGCCGAAGAGCGCGTCCAGGTAGGGGTCGTCGGGTCGGGGTCGAACCTGTTGGTAGCGGACTCCGGCGTCCCCGGACTGGTCCTGAAGCTGGACAAGGAGCTGAGCGCGATCGAGCTGGAGGACACGAACATTCGCTGCGGCGGCGCAGCGCGGCTACCGGCGGTGGCGGCGAGGGCGGCGCAGGCGGGCCTCACGGGGCTCGAATTCGGGGTGAGCATCCCCGGCACGGTGGGCGGGGCGGTTCGGATGAACGCGAATGCCTACGGCGGGGAGCTCGCCCGTGTGCTCGAGTGGGTCGAGGTGGCGACGGGTGCGGGAACCACGAAGCGCGAACCGTCCGAGCTCGGGTTCGCCTACCGGCGCTCGAGCCTCGGGCCGGGTGAGATCGTCGCTCGAGCGTCGTTTCGGCTCGCACCGGCACCGCCCGGCGAGGTCAAGGCAACCCTGAGCGACCTGCGAGCCCGGCGCCGGGCCGCCCAGCCCGTGGGCGTCAAGACTTTCGGCTCGACGTTCAAGAACCCGGAAGATCCGGCCGGGCGCACCGCCGGCCGGCTGCTCGACGAGGCGGGCTGCCGCGGACTGCGCGTGGGCAGCGCGGGGTTCTCGGAGAAGCATGCCAACTTCATCGTCAACCACGGGGACGCCACCACCGCGGAGGTGGTGGCGGTCATGGACGCCGGCTGGGAGCGCGTGCGCGAACGCTTCGGGATCGAGCTCGAGCCGGAGGTCCAGGCGCTGGGCGCGGTCGAGTTTCCCCAACGGTGGAAGCTCGCGTGCGCCTGACCCCCCGGATGCAGCTCGGCCTCGTGGTGGTGCTGATGCTCGGGGCGCTCCTGTTCGGGGCCTGGATCTGGCTGCGCGACTCACCGCTGGTCGAGATCGACCGGGTCACGATCAACGGAGTCAGCGGCGCCGACGCCTCGGCAATCCGGGCCGCGCTGCGCTCTGCGGCGCGGAACATGACCAGTCTCGACGTCAAGCTGAACCAGCTTGAGACAGCGGTGGCGCCGTTCCCCGAGGTCAAGCGACTGCGGGTGAGGACGGCCTTCCCGCACCGGCTCGTGATCGACGTGGTCGAGCAGCGGGCGGTCGCAGTGGTGGAGGTCGGAGGCCGACAGGTCCCGGTGGCGGCCGATGGGACCCTGCTGCGCACGCTCACAATCAGCGGGCAGCTCCCGAGCATCCCGCTGGCCGTCCCGCCTGTGGGCCGGCGGCTGAGCGAGGGGCGAGGCGCCGAGGCCGTGGCCGTGCTCGCAGCCGCGCCGACTGCGCTGCTGTCCAGGATCTCGCAGGTGACGACGATCGCCGGCCGGGGCCTCGTGGCGCAGCTCCGCAACGGCCCGAGCATCGATTTCGGCGACACGAGCCGCCTCCGCGCCAAGTGGCTCGCGGCCGGCGCGGTTCTGGCCGACACGAGCTCGGCGGGGGCGGCCTACATCGACGTCACCGACCCGGAACGCGCGGCCGCGGGCACCGGGATAGCCGGCGCACCCTCGAGCGCGAGCAGCGCGTCGAGCGGCGCCGCGACAATCGGCTCGACGAGCCCCACAGGCGGGTAACTCTCAACCATAGCTTGAGGGTACTGATTTCCGAAGGCTCGCCCAACTCTTGAGAGTTCGGCGATCTGCAATGAAAGTTGCGAGCGAGAGATCGCGTTGACTTGCCGCATCCCCAGGCCATAACGTGCGAAACTCCGCAAAGAGCGATGAGCGGGAAAACACTCAACTCTAACTAGAGGGTCGGCGGTAACGTGGAAAGCGGCAGCTACCTCGCAGTCATCAAGGTCGTTGGGGTCGGAGGCGGCGGGACGAACGCCGTCAATCGAATGGTCGACGCCGGCCTGCGCGGGGTCGAGTTCATCGCCGCCAACACCGACGCCCAGGCGCTGCAGATGTGCGACGCCGACATCAAGCTGAACATCGGTACTGAGCTCACCAAGGGCCTTGGCGCCGGCGCCAATCCGGAGATCGGACAGGGCGCTGCCGCAGAGTCGCGGGACGACATCAAGGAAGCGCTGAAGGGCGCTGACATGGTCTTCGTGACCGCTGGCGAAGGCGGCGGGACTGGCACCGGCGCGGCGCCAGTGATCGCAGATATCGCCAAGAATGAGATCGGCGCGCTCACGGTGGGTGTCGTGACCCGCCCGTTCGGCTTTGAGGGAACGCAGCGTGC
>DATGFT010000072.1:0-38772 GCA_035308915.1 Solirubrobacteraceae bacterium | reverse complement strand
AACGCGCCGCCGAACCGTGGGGCGCACCGCTGGCTGCGGCGCGGGCCGCGGCAGCAGCGCTGCACGCCCGCCGAGCCGCCCAGTCCGCCCTGGTTCTGGATTCGGAGGAGCCTGAGTTCACCTTCGATGAGGCCGGGAACGTGATCGCGGCCGAGCCGGTGGCCCAAACCGAAGCTCACCGCCTGATCGAGCACCTGATGATCGCGGCCAACGAGCAGGTGGCCTCGTTCCTGGAAGCCCGGCGGATCCCCACTCTCTACCGCGTCCACGAGCGACCCGATGGCGCGTCGGTGGAGCGGCTCGTGGAGCAGCTCGCGTCGCTGGGCGTGCCGACGCCGCCGGTGCCGCGAGGTGCGATCGCGCCGCAGCAGGCCGCTGAGCTGGTGGGGGAGACCTCGGCGCTGGTCGAGAGCTGGGTCAGGCGGACCGGTCATGGACGCTCAGGCCTGACCAGCCTGATCCTGCGCTCGCTCAAGCAGGCGTATTACGACCACCGCAACCTCGGCCACGCGGGTTTGCAGTCACCTCGCTACTGCCATTTCACCTCGCCGATCCGTCGCTACCCCGACGTGGTCTGTCACCGCGGCCTGCTGTCCGCGATCACGGGCGAGGCACCGGCACCCGATGCGGGGTTTGTCGTTTCCGCCGGTCCCTGGACCTCGACGCGTGAGCGTGAGGCGATGACGATCGAGCGGGACGCCGACGACGTGGCGCTGGCCTTCCTCCTGGAGCGAACGCTGGCCGACACGGGGTGGGAGGAGGAGTTCGACGGCGAGGTGGTGGGGCTCATCGGGGCGGGCGCCTTCGTCGCCTTCGGGCCCGGTCTCATGTTCGAGGGGATGATGCCCGTGCGCAGGATGCGTGGCGACTGGTGGGAGCTCAACGAGGAGGGGACGATGCTGATGGGCGCCCACACCGGACGCGCCCTGCGCCTGGGCGATTCGGTGCGGATCCGCGTCGACGGCATCGACGCTCCCCGAGGCCGAGTTGACCTGGTGCCGGGCGATGCCGCGCTGGAGGAGGATTAGCGGTCATGGCCAAGGGACGCAAGCGCAAGGCGGCGCCGGGCGACATCGCGACCAATCGCCAAGCCGCGTTTCGCTTCAACCTGATCGAGCGCTTTGAGGCCGGCATCGTCCTCACCGGCACGGAGGTCAAGTCAGTGCGTGAGGGAGGAGTGCAGCTGAAGGATTCCTACGCCGTCGTCCGAGACGGCGAGATCTGGCTGCTCGGCATGTACATCGCGCCGTACGGACCGGCCGCGCGGGATAACCACGATCCGGAACGGCCGCGCAAGCTGCTGCTGCACCGCAATGAGATCGAGCGCCTGGTGGGACGGATCAACGAGCGCGGGCTGACCCTCGTGCCCACTCGCGTGTATTTCTCAGGCGGCGGGTCCCGGGCCAAGGTCGAGATCGCGCTGGCTCGAGGCAAAGACGCCTACGACAAGCGCGAGACGATCCGCAAGCGCGAAACCGCGCGGGAGATCCAGCGGGAGCTGCGCGATGCGCGGCGGTAGGTGCGGGCTGTGGTGGGCCGCATCTGGGTGCCGGACGTGGGAACCCGCGTACGCGTCGCTTGAGGCGGGTATACCGAACCCATGACTATTGGGGCAGCAATTGTGCTGATCGCTGTCGGGGCCGTCCTGAAATGGGCGGTTACGGCGCACGTCACCGGGTTTGACATCCAAACCGCGGGCACCGTGGTGTTCGTGGTCGGCCTCCTCGGGCTCGTCATCGCCATCATGTACACGTTCTGGTGGTCCCGCGAAGCGCGCTACCCGTATGGCGAGGAGACCGTCGTACGCCGTCGCGGCCCGGGCGGGCCGGGCGCGCCTCCGCCGCCGGCTTACTGATCGCGACGCGTCGCTAGGCGAAGGTGCGCGTTACCGTTCGCTAGGCGAAGGTGCGCGTCAGCGTCGTGGCGTGCATGCCGACGACCAGAAGCGCGATCAGGCTGAGGTAGACCGCGGCGACTAGCGCCCGGTCAAGTGGCCGCACGCGGTAGTAGGCCTCCTGCTGCGCACCGCCGGCCTGGCGCAGCTTCCACCGCTTATACGTCTCGTAGCCGGCGAAGAGCAGGATCAGGAAGATGATCGGGTTGGGGAATATGAAGGCCAGCGGGACCATCGCGGCAAACCCGACGAACCACATCCACGGAGCCATCGCCGCCATCGCGCGGCCACCGTCCAACGGGACCACGGGCAGGAGGTTGAACAGGTTCAGGAAGAACCCCGTGAAGGCGAGGGCGCGCCACAGGTCGTTGCCGGTGGCGTGCCAGATGGCGATGCACGCCGCCGAGCCGATGCTGCCGAGAATCGGGCCGGCGAGGCCCACCCGCGCCTCGGCAAGGGCGTTGCTGCCCAGGGACCTGGCGCTGATCACCGCGCCCATGAAGGGGATGAACATCGGCGCGCTGGCCTTGATTCCCTCACGACGCAGCGCGATCACATGGCCCATCTCATGGACGAGCAGGAGGACGACGAACCCCACCGCGAAGGTCCAGCCGAAGACGAAGCTGTAGGCGGCGACTGAGACGAGCATCGTCCCGAGCGTGGTCAGCAGCTTGAGCTTGGGCAGCAGGAGGAGGATCGCCTTGAACTTGGCCAGGAAGGCGACGATCGCCGCCGCGAGCGCGCCCAGGCGTCCCCGTGGCTTGCCGCGGCGCCCGGCCGTCGGCTCCGGCGGATCAAGCGGGGCGCCGAAGGCGGGCCACGGCTGCTCACGCTCCGCCGGGACGGCAGGTGGCGCCGCGGTTGCTGGGGCGGCGGTTGCTTGGGTGGTGGGTGATGGGGCCTGAACCGGCCCCGGCCACCAGGGGCTATTCGAGTCCATTGCTCTTAAGTGTGGCAGCAGGTTTCGTCGATCTCCGCCGGGTCTTAGGTGGTTCTTCGGCGGCGGAGGCGGCCGGGGGGACTTGCTGTGCGTTGGCATCGGGCGTTCGTCCGTGCGCGGCGAACTCCTCGGTGAACGATGTGGATTTAGTTCCGTATGTGCGTACTCCGGGGGCAAAGTTGGGCCGGCAGCGCGCGGTATAATTCGTAGGGAGAAACCCCCGGGGACGACTGGCTTCGACGTGGTCGGATCGTGGGGGTGGTTGCGAGTCGAGGTCCCGGGAGGCCTCGTAAAACACCCGGGAACAAATACGTGCGGATCATCACACGCACACCTTTGACCTCGGTCTCGCTGCTGCTTAGCAGCTAGCCGACTGTCAAGCCCGGCCCCGCGTTCGCCTGCGGCGCCTGAGCCGGGATCACCAGCAGGCTGACCCGGTGAGGCCCGCTCCGACCCCGCCGGGGACAACTTAGGAGCTGGCTCCCGACAACCCCGCCGGCGAGGCGAGTCGGGAGCGAGATCAGAGCGCCGGCTACGCTCGTAGACGCCACTTCACACGCGATTGCGGACGCGGGTTCAATTCCCGCCGTCTCCACCTTTGCAGAGAATTCGAACCGCCCTCCGCATCAGCGGGGGGCGGTTCGATTAAGGCCAGGGCATCGAGGGCCGTGATAGCCCGGTAGAAGGGCTGGCCGATGTCCGGCGTGACGAGCTCCAACCGTATGGGACCGAGGATGTTCCGGAGCGCCTGAGCCGACTTAGCCGTGCGATGCTCGAGGAGCTCCTGCAAGTTCGCCAGTCGGTCTTTGATCCACTCACTGGCGGAGTCCGGAAGACCTTCTCCCGGCTGCGCCGCAGCCCATCGACCTCGGCGGTCAGGGATTCGACTCGGCGCTCCGTCTCGACCGGCGCCTTGGCGAGCGCCTGGCTGCCACGGCCTTCGCCGATGAAGTCGACGAAGTTGGCATCCGCCGCTGCTCGGCCGACAGCTCGGCCTCCTTCAGCTTCAGTGTGTCCGGCAGGTCGGCGCGGAGCTTCGCGATCTCCTCCTCGACGCGCTGGAGGACGTAGGCGATGTGTCTTGCTCTGTGATGCCGCTGGTTTACGCGCGGCTCGCGGCCGTCCAGGGCTGAAGTGGCTCGCTGAGCGCTCTGAAAGTCAGACGCCGAGGGCGGCGCGGCTTCCCGTCGTGCGGATCGTCAGGCCGAGACGTGGAACCAGCCGATCCTCGGCTACTCGCCGGATTTGTCGGACAAGGCGAATATGGACGCGGTGTCGTCGTAGAAGTTGGGGACGTAAGCGGTGTGGTTGGCGGGGTCGAGGGTGAGGTCGGTTGGGTTGCTGCCGACCTCTATGTTCGTGATGTGGCTGCAGTCGGTCGTGTCCGCGGCGTTGCAGCGTCGGCCGTCGATCACCGAGACGCTCGAGTCGTTGACGTTTGCGACATAGACGTTGTTCGTGGTTGGGTCGACTTGGATCTTGAAGGCGCCGCCGGAAGGCATGGCGATCGTCAGCGGGGTCTGGCCCGTACATTGGGAAGTGTCGCCGGCTCGGCAGTGGGTCGTGTCGATCAACGAGACGGTGTCTGGAAAGGCCGGGAAGGGGTTGTCGGTGACGTATGCCGTGTTATTGGCGGGGTCGACCGCGATAGCGGCGGGCGCTATGGCCCCGGGCAGGGGTACCGTGGGAGGCTGCAGGCTGGCGCACTGGGAGGTGTCGCCGGCGTGGCAGTGGGTGATGTCGATGACCGAGACGGTGTCGTCGCCGGCGTTGGTCACGTACAGGGTGTGGGTGAGGTCGTCTACCGCCAGACGGTCTGGGGTGCGGTCGACCGTTGGCGCGGTTATGCCGAAGGCGATTTGGTTTCCGACGGCCACTGTTGGAACGGTGGTGGAGGTCTGGGCTGCGCAGCCGGAGGTGTCGGCGCCGTAGCAGTGCCGGCCGTCGATCACGCTGACGTAGCCTGATCCGTCGGGCTGGCTGTTGAGGGCGTAGATCGTGTCGGTGGATGGATCGACAGCTAGGCTGCGCCCGCCGGCTGGAACCGTGGCCGTGTGGCCGCAGCCGGCGGTGGTCGTGGCGTTGCACGTGGCCGCGTCGATCACTTGGAGCGGTCCGTCCGTTGCGACGTAGATCGTGTCGGTGCGCTGATTGGCAGCCATGCTGAACGGGCTTCCGACCGCAGGAACCGTGCGCGGGGGGCGGGTGCAGTGGGAGCGGTCGTGCGCGTTGCAGCGAGCGGCGTTGATCATCGTAATCGTGTACGGGAGTTGGAAGGCGTGGGAGTCTCCGATGTAGACGGTGCCGAAGCGTGTGTCGGTCGTGGCGGCGTTTGGGAAGCTGCCCGCGGGCGTGGTGGGCGCTGGATGGCGGCAGCCGGCTGTCGTCTCCGTGTCACAGCTGTTGTCGTTCAGGACCGCGACGTTGTTGTCGGCCTGGTCGACCACGTAGATCGTGTGTGTGGCCGGATCGACCACGGGCCAGCTCGGCGAACCTGGAACCGCGATCGTCGGTGGAGGGTTCTCGCAGCCGGCGGATCGTGTGGCATTGCAGTTCGTGTCATCGATCACGGATACGGTGTCGTCGTTCGCGTTGGTGACGTAGACCGAGTGGTTGTTCGGGTCGACGGCGTAGCCGATGGGATCAGCGCCGACGGTCACTATGGGGTGCGCATCCGACGCGCAGCCCGATTGGTCGGCAGCGTCGCACGCGGCTCCGTTGAGCACCGTGATGAAGCCGTGGCCGGCGGTATCGGGGTAGGTATCGCCGAGGTAGATGGTGTTGGTCGTCGGATCGACGGTGAGATTGATCGGGCCCAGGCCGACCGGAACCGTCCCGATCGGCGTGCAGCCGCTGAGATCGCCGGCGCGGCACGTAGCCCCGTCGATCACCGACACGGTGTGGCCGTCGGGCACTGGGTTGCCGGATCCGGTGTTTGTGACGTAGATCGTGTTCGTCACGGGATTGACGCCGATGCCGCTCGGGCCGTCGCCCACGCTGACTGACGCTTCGGGCTGACCGGCGCACCCCGAATGGTCGGTGCCGTTGCACGAGTTCCCGTCGATCACCGACACGGTGCCGGGATTCGACTCGCCGCTGTTGGTGACGAACACGGTGTTGGTGACCGGGTCGACGATCAGCGCGTTGTCGAACGCCCCCACGGCCACCGTCGTCGGCGTCTGGCCGCAGCCACTCGTGTCGCTCGCGTTGCAGGTGGAGCCGTCGATCACCGAGACGGTGCCGTCGACTGCGTTCGCGACGTATACGCTATCGGTGGCCTCGTCGACCGCGACTCCCAGCGGGAACTGGCCGACGCCGATCGTTGGCGATGGCCGGGCGCACCCGGACAGATTGCCGCTGTTGCACGTCGCGAGGTTCACGACCGACACCTTGTTGTCGATGGAGTTGACGACGTAGAGGGTGTGGGTGCTGTAGTTCTCGGCCGCGAACTGCGGGAGGTTTCCAACCGGCGCGGCCGGCAGCGAAGCAGTCGCCGAACCGAATTTTGGGGCCGCGGCGAACAGCCTGGATGAAAGCGAGTGCCGCCAGGGCGTGTGAAGCGCCAACCAGCCGGGGCGGCCTGCGTGCGCGGCCGGAGCCGCCAACGCCAGCGCAACGGTTACGAGGTAAATGGTCAGCAGATGGGACTTGAGTCGTGTTCTCATCTCGCGGCCCCGTTTCAGGTCGGAGCCCGCGCCATTCGCGGCCGGGCCGGTGTCCCGAACAAAGCTAGGTTTGAAATGCGGTGGCCGCGACGGGGCCAGCCCTGTGTCGCCTGGGGGTTATCCCTGGTTCGGTGAGCGCCGAAGCCAGGGGTGGCCCGGAGGCGGTGACCGTTCTCGGGGCGTACCTTGCATTGAGGACGCAGATCGAGGGAGTAACACGATGCTCAGAGCGAAACGTCTGGGGCTGGTGCTGGCGATGGCGTTGGCGTCGCTCGGCGGCTGCGCCGGCGCTGGGGCGAACAAGGCCGGCGGTCAGGGGCCGCGCAAGACGGTGGTACTCACGCTCGCGAACTCCTTCGCGGATGCCCAGGAGGTCGGTGGTTTCGCGGCCAACGTCGCGCGGCTGTCGCACGGGTCGCTGCGGATCGAGGTCGAGAGCCGCTGGCGTCTCGGGCAGGTCGCGTACGAGGACGGACTCATCCGGGACGTGCGCGCGGGTAAGGCCGACCTCGGGGTTGCGGGCAGCAGGGCGTGGGACTCTGTCGGCGTCCGGAGCTTTCGCGCCCTCCAGGCGCCGCTGCTGATCAACAGCTACGCGCTACAGGACGCCGTCCTGAACAGCGGCCTGACATCCCAGATGCTGCAGGGGCTTGAGGCGCTCCGCTTGATCGGGCTAGGAGTGCTGCCGGGGCCGCTTCGCTACCCGATCGGGGTCACGCGGCCCCTGCTTGCCCCCTCCGACTACGCAGGGCAGACGATCGGCGTGCAGCAGTCGCTGATGGCAAGCTCGACGTTCCGCGCGCTCGGTGCGGAGCCGGTGTGGCGCGCTGTCCAGGGACCGGTCGGCGGGCTCGGCGGCGTCGAGCAGGGGATCAACAACATCCAGGCCGACCAGTACGACCGGCCGGTCACGGTCACCTCGAACGTCGTGCTGTGGCCGCGGCCGCTGGTGGTGTTCGCTAATGCGCGCGTGTACGCCCGACTTACCGCAGCCCAGCGACGGATTCTCAGGGAGGCGGCCGCTGACGACCTCCGCGCCAAGACCAGCCTCGACGTGGCGCAGGAGCGGCAGAGCACGGCTGATCTGTGCCGCGCGCGATTGGTGCGTTTTGTCCAGGCGACGCCCGTCGAGCTGGTCGCTCTGCGCCACGCCGTCGAGCCGGTCTACGCGGAGCTCGAAGCAATTCCGCAAACCCGGCAGCAGATCGCGCAGATCGAAGCGATGCGGAGCGCGCTCGCCCCGCAGCCCCCGCTGACTTGCGGGCAGGGAGCAGAGCTTTCGGCCCGGGCCGGTCCCCTCGACGGCGCGTACAGATTCACGGTCACCTACGGGATGCTGCAAGCCGCCGGGGCTGACGCCGGAGAGCTCACCAACGGTAACGTCGGGACGTACACGTTCGTGTTCGACCGAGGGCACTTCGCCGAGACGGCCGAGAACCCTCAGTCGTGCGCCTGGGACTATGGGTCGGTCAGCGTCAAGGGTTCCGAGCTCTCGCTGCTCTACCGCGCCGGCGGCGGCACCGGTGCGGCCAATTCACCTGGAGAGCAGTTCACCTTGGGCTGGAGCCTGTACCGCGATTCGGTCACCATGCGGCGCGTTCCTGCGGCCATATCGCCGACTCCGTTTGTTGCGGTGCCCTGGTTGCGCGTCAGCATTACGCCATCGCGCCGCTTCTTGAGCGCACAGTGTCCGCCACCGACGAACGCGCTGCCGGGCTGACCTCGGTCAGTCGCGGGTCGTGCGAAGGCACGTGATCACCGCGGGGCGCTTGGCAGATACGAGGCGCAGGGGACGCCGCAGCTATCGCTGTTGATTCGCGTTCGGTGCGCTGGGTTCCTCCGCACCCCGCGGGGCGCGATCCGGTTAAGGCCGTCGTGACGACGAGGGAGAGCGATGGCGGTCCGACCGATTCGACCAGGATGATCGGTCGCGTGAAGCGTGGCCTGGCCATCGTCGGGGCGGCGATCATGCTCGTGACCGCGGCCGCCGCCAGGGCGGACGGCTCGAACCCGAGTGGTGGCTCACAGCTGCCCTCACCCGTGGCCGGGCAGCGCTTCGGGGTTGGGGAGATCATCGTCAGCTACACGGACGACAGCCGTCGGATCAGGCTCCCCGGACGGCGCGCGGAACCGCGCCAGCTCAAGACCGTGATCCGGTATCCGGCGGCTACCGAGCCGTCAGGCGTGGACGTGCTGGATGCGCCACCGGCGAGGAGCGAGGGTCCGTTTCCGCTTGTCGTGTTCGCCCACGGCTTCGATATCACTCCCGCCCCCTACGCGCGTCTGCTCCGGGCCTGGGTGCGGGCGGGCTACGTGGTGGCGGCGCCGATCTTCCCCCTGACCAACCCGTACGCGCCCGGGGGCCCGGACGAGTCGGATCTGGTCAACCAGCCCACGGACGTGAGCTTTGTCATCACCGAGATGCTCCACGGAAACGCCAGGCCCCAGGGCGTCCTGTCGCATCTGCTGAACCCGGACGAGATCGCCGTCACCGGTCAGTCGGACGGCGGCTCGACCGCACTCGCGGCAGCCGACAACGCACATTACGTCGACCGCCGCATTCGGGCGGCGATGATCCTCTCTGGCGCCATGATCCCCGGGCTCAGCGGATACACGTTCCCCCCGCCCAGCCCGCCGCTGCTCGCGGTCCAGGGGACCGGAGACACCGTGAACGCCCCGCAGTCGACGTATCACTTCCTGTCGCTGGCGCGGCGGCCCAAGTTCCTGCTCTCGCTCCTCGGCGCGCCCCACCTCGGCCCGTACACAGACGAGCAGCCCCAGCTGGGAATCGTGGAGCGCACGACCACGGCCTTCCTGGACCGCTACCTCAAGCACGAGGCGGGCGCCGCGTCACGGATGCGGCGGGCCGGGAACGTCCCGCACGTCGCCACGCTCAGCCGATCAAATGGATGAACATCGACGCTGATCGGGTCATCGCGGACCTCGACGAGCTCGCCGCGGCGTCGGGAGGGCGACACGCGGGGGCCAAACGTGTGGCTTGGGGTCAGGGGTGGACGGCAGCACGCGCGTGGTTGAAGGAGAAGCTCGAGGTCCTCCCGGTGGAGGTGAGCGTGGATCCGGCTGGGAACCTCTGGGCCGAGCTCGCGGGCGAGAGCGAAGAATGCGTCATCCTCGGCTCGCATCTCGACTCGGTTCCGTCCGGCGGGTGGCTTGATGGTGCGCTCGGCGTGTGCGCCGCGCTCGAGGCGCTGCGAGTGCTTGCGGCAGGGGGCACGCTCGCGGCAGGGAACCCGAGCACGGCGACCGTCAGACTCGTCGACTGGGCCGACGAGGAGGGTCGCTTCGGCCGGTCGCTTCTCGGCTCGAGTGCTGCCGCCGGCACGCTGGATCCGGACGAGGTTCGCGACCTGGTCGACGGCGAGGGCGTTCGGCTCCAAGATGCGATGGCCGCGTGTGGCGTCACCCTCGACTCTGCTCCCGATGCCGCGGTGATGCTCAAAGGCGCAGCGGCCTACATCGAGCTCCACGTCGAGCAGGGGCCGGTGCTGCTCGAGGCGGGACGACTCGCCTCGGCGGTCGCCGGCACGTCAGGCGTGGAGCGCCACCTCATCACCTTCTCGGGCGAGGCCGCACATGCGGGGTCGTCGCCGATACGGCTGCGCCGTGACAGCTTTCTCGCCGCTGCCGCCGCTGCGCTGGCCGCCCGCGAAGTGGCGATCGCTCACCAGGGCGTTACGACGGTCGGTGGCGCCACGTCCTCGCCGGGGATCCCCACCGCGGTCGCGGGCCGCACCGAGCTGATGCTTGACATCCGCCACCTCGACGCAGCTTCACTCGCGAGCATGTTGGAGCAGTGCCTTTCGGCATGCGAGGACGCCGCCGGGCGATTCGGCTGCTCGGTTTCGGCAAGGCGCGTCTTCGCCGCCGCCCCCACCGAGTTCTCGGCCGAGCTCGTGAGCCTGGCTGGCTCGGCGGTGGCGGATGCCGGCGGAGGCGACGGGTCACCGATCGCGTCCGGGGCGCTTCATGACGCGACGGAGGTCGGGCGAGTCGTCCCGACGGTGATGATCTTCGCTCAGTCCGACCCACCGGTGTCGCACACGCCGAGCGAGGATTCCACCCACGCTGCTCTCCGCGTCGCGATCGACGCGTTTGGGCGGACGGTCGGCAGCGTTCTCGCTGACATCACCAGCAGAAACTGAACGCCACGTCAGGCACCTCGGTCTAGCGCTTCCTCCAGAAAGGGAAAGGCGGCAGTTCCGGTCAGGCATGCGTGGAGCAGCAAGGCCACGCCGAGATCACCCGTGTAGAGCGAGTAGCGCCCGCGGCCCCGGCGGGCCCGCGCTCGATCCACCTCGGCCGCAGCGTCCATCGCGAAGGCACGAGCTCGCTCCAGCCATCGCTCCTCGCCCGAGCGCTTGAACAGGGCGAGGAAGGCGTAAGCGTTGCCGGCGGTGCCGTGGCACAGCCCGGCTCCCTTGCGCAGCGGCCCCGCGGCCCAGGTCAACTCTCCGCCGGCGCTCAGCAGCCGGTCGGTCTCATGCTCCCGGGGAAGGTGCGACAGGGAGATGACCATGCCCGGAGCACCATGACACCACTGGATCGGCTGGCGGTGGCTCTCGGCCCCCACCAGCGGGAGCCACTGAGCGCCCTCGCGGTCAACATGGGCGAGCTCGATGAGGACGCTCCGGACCCGCTCGGCGACGCGTTGCGCGCGCTCGCCGAGCAGATCGGAGCCACTTAGGAGCGCGAACGCATTCCCGGCGAACCCGTGCCCGGCGCCGACGAAACGCTGTCGGCTCCCGTAGAGGTCCTGAACCCAGACGAGCTCGCGCCACTCAGCGAGGAGATGTTCCGCCGAGGCGAGCCAAACCTCACGCCAGCGGTCGTCTCCGTAATGCCGCCAGAGCGCGAGCGCGGCCGTCATCGTCCCGGGAGAGCCCCAGCACAACTCGAGCGAGGGATGGGTCGCGTTGCGGCGAACACATGCCGCGAGTGCCGGGAGCGGCGTGCCGTCCCGCAGGATCGCCTCGCCGGCGAGCAGAATCCCGCTTTCGCCGAAGAAGAGCGAAGCCGCGGGCGGGGGTTCGAGGGCGGTCAGCTCCGGCGTTTCGAGGTAATCCGCATGCAGCCTTTGCGCTAACTCTTGCACTCCCGGCAGTTCGGGCGCCACGGCATCGCGCGCCAGGCGATCCAGCGCCCACGCGACGCCAGCGGCGCCGAAGTAAACATTGCGATAGGGGACGTCGGCCTCGCCCTCGAGATCCTCGGCGGCGTTCGGCCACGGCCGCTCGGCTCCCCGGTAGGCGGCGATCGCATCCTGCGCGATCCGCTCGATGGACGCCCTGGCCTCGGTCTCGCTCCAGCGCCGGGTATCAAGTGGCCGGTGCTCGGCAGGGTCGTACAGCATTCCGCCCCAGCCCCCCACCAGCCGCTCAACCGCCACCCGCGCTCCGGGCCAGGGTCTCGTGCGCCGGGTCGTGGCCGCGGCCGGGACGCGCGGTCAGGGTGGCCGCAGCGTCACGGATCTGCTCATGGGAGCCGTCGCGCGACAGGGCCATTTCGGTGAACGTGAGCATGCGCCGTTTCGTGCTGTCAAGAAAGGCCTGACGCTCACGGTGGCGGAGAAGATGGAAGCCCAAGCGGATGATTGGATTGTGGATGTGGGCGACTCGCGCCACCGCGTGAACGTGAAACTCGACGCGTCCGTCCCGGAGCCACTTCCAGACCTCCCAGTCCATCTGACCCATCTCGAGATGGCCTTCAAGCGTTCGGTAGTTCCAGCCCCAGACACAGACGCGCTCACCCTCGAGCTCGCGTTCCACCTCGTAGACCTCGTTCACCCGCACCCCGACGTACACGTGGGCGACGCCCAGGGCCTGGAGCTTGAGGAGCATATTTCGGCCCTCCAGCGGGGCTTCGGGGTCGTAGTAGGCGCGAACGATGGACGGGTCGGCGAACTCGTAGCCGCGCATCAGCCGTCGAGCGATCTGCCAGCTGCCACCGTCGACGGGTGGTCCGGGCGGCTCGGCGGGCAGCGGCTGGCAGAGATCGGTGACCATCCAGCCGTTGGCGGGCGAGGCATCGACGAGGCTCGCCGGGTCGAAATTGAGAGATTTGTCAGGCAGTGCGGCCAGGCGACGCCGAAGCGCGGGAGACCCGAGCAGGGAGGGATCGCTCACCGCGAGAGCCTCTCGTAGTCAATCCGCTCGGTCAACACGTCGACTCCGCCGGTCATTCGCCCCCCCGACAGGTCGACCACGCGCTCGAGAAACGAGATCCACATATGCGCCTGAACCTCCTTGGCCATGCGCAGGCGGTGGTAGAGGAGGTCGACGAGCCACGTGCTGCTCCGAGCCCAGGACTCGATCTCGAACACGAGCAGCTTCCCCTCGGGTCGGGCCCGGAACTCGATCTGCCCAGCTTCCAGATGCCCGTCCAGGGTGGCGAGGCGGAAGGATCGCGGGTCGACGGCGATGACCCGCACCGGGCCGTCCCACGGCCCCGGCATGCGGACCACGAACTCGTCACCGACCCGGAGGCTTCCGCGCACGCCATGAGTCATTTGAAAGCGCGCGAACTTGGTCGGCGAGGTGCGGTTGGGATCGGACTGGACCTTCTCCATCAGCTCTTCGGCGCTCATCGGCGTGTCGCGGATCCGGGTTCTGTAGCAGCGGTGAAAGAGCAGACCGGCTCCCTCGCCACAACCCTGCACCTCGTCCTGGGAAACACCCGGAGGGTAGGTGAGGAGCTCGGGCAGGGTTCCGGGCGGCGATCCCGGTACTTCCTGGCGGCGCATCGGGGTAGTGCGCCACAGATAGTCCCAGGAGGTCAGCCCGATCCCGACCGGCCAACTCGCCGCAGTCAGCCAGCGGCGCGTGGCGGTGGGGCGTCGTGGCATGACCGTGGGCTACCCAACGACCATCCTCACAATCAGTCGAGGTTCAGCGAACGTGCGCACAACTCAGCTGCTCCACCGCGCGGGTAAACACGATCCGCGCTTGACCCAGCGCCTGTACGACGCAGGATTCAGGGCCTGGCATCTGCAGTGCCTCTCCCTCGGCTCAATCGGCCTGTGCATCGGCCTGTGGATCCGAGCCAAGACAGTCGACCAGGACGAACGCGGCAACGCCGAGCGACGGGCACTGTTCGTCGGACTCTGGCCGCCGACGATCTGGCTGATCGGAGACTCGCTCGAGCAGCTCGACTCATAGACGGTCACGGCGCGGCTTGTGCATCGGCCTGGCGCCGGGTGTCCGCGCCCGCATGCCGTAGTCTCCCCGCTCGATCGCATGGACGTGGAAGCTCAGCCCATCCCCGCGCTCGACTCGCTGGGCGTGGTGATGGAGGCCGCGGCCCGGGCTGACGAGACGCTTGACCTGGCCGCCACGCATCTCGATGCCTCGCTGGTCGAGGTCTTGCGAATCCTCGGCTTCGACAGGGATTACGTGTCGGCCCAGGGGTCGTATCTGTATGACCGCGAGGGGCGCGCGTATCTCGACTTCCACACCGGTGAGGGGTTCGCCAGTCTCGGCCACAACCACGCCGACGTCGGCGAGGTTCTCCGGTCGGTGATCGCCGCCGGGCTCATCGACGGGGTGCAGATTCACTACTCGCCCCTGGCCGGAATGCTCGCGGAGGAGCTCTCGCTCCGTCTGCCCAAAGGGCTCGATGCCGTGTTTTTCGCCAACAGCGGCTCCGAGGCGGTGGACTCGGCTCTCAAGTTCGCGCGCGCGGCCACACGTCGTCCTCGGCTCGTGTCCTGTGACAGCAGCTTCCACGGTGTGTCCCTGGGGCCGCTGTCGCTGGTGGGCGATGACTTCTTCACGCAGGGCTTCGGGCCCCTCCTGCCGGGCTGTGATCGCGTCCCGTTCGGCGACCTGGCCGCGCTCGAGGCGGAGCTGCGAAGCAAGGACGTGGCCGCCTTCATCGTCGAGCCGATCCAGGGCCGCGCGATCACGCCCCCGCCACCCGGCTACCTGGAAGCCGCGCAAGCGATGTGCCGCCGGTACGGCACGCTGTTGATCGTCGACGAGATACAGACCGGGCTGGGTCGAACCGGGAGATGGTTCGCGCTCGAGCGTGATGGCCTCGAACCTGACTTCGTGCTCGTGGGCAAGGCGCTCGGCGGAGGCTATGTCCCCGTCGCGGCGATGGTGACGACGCGCAAGCTCTTCGACAAGGCGGTGGGCACGCTCGAGCGCGCCTACGTCCACCAGTCGACCTTCGGGCGCAACCGGCTGTCGATGGCGGCCGGTCTGGCGGCGCTGCGAATCATCGAGCGCGACGGCCTGGTCGAAAGAGCCGAGCGAGTCGGCGCCCTGCTGCTCGACGGGCTGCGTGCACTGCGAGACCGCTACGAGATCGTCGCGGATGTCCGCGGCGAGGGCCTGATGCTCGGAATCGAGCTTGGCCCGCCACGTTCACGCGTGGCGCGCGTGAGCTGGCGGCTCATGCAGGCGGCCAGCGAGGGGCTGTATCCGCAGCTCGTGGTGATCCCGCTCCATCGTGACCACGGCGTGATCACGATGGTGGCGGGCAAGAACAACGTCATCAAGCTGCTCCCGCCGCTCACGCTCAGCGAGGGGGAGGCGCGCGACTTTCTCGCCGCGCTCGACACCGTGTTGGGCGAGTGTCAGTCGGAGGCGGGAAAGAACTGGGCCGTGGTCCGTCAGATCGCGCTCACGACGCTGTCTCGCCAGGCGCGCGCGCGGTGAACCTCGGCCGTGGCGGCTGAGCCGCCCGCGGCTGGCGATCGGCCGGCCGACGGCCTGTGCCTGGTCACGGGCGCCACCGGATTCATCGGCGGTCACCTGGCGGAGCGCCTCGTTAAGTCGGGGTATCGCGTCCGGTGCCTGGTCCGTCGAACCAGCGAGACGACGCGGCTCGAGGAGCTCGGTGTCGAGCTCGCCTACGGGGATCTGACGACTCCGGGGTCACTTGACCAGGCCGTCGAGGGATGCGGGTACGTCCTGCATTGCGGGGCGCTCGTGTCGGACTGGGCGACCGTGGCCGAGATGCGGCGGATCAACGTCGGCGGCACGAAGCACCTGCTGGAGGCGTCGCTCGCCGCCTCAACACAACGGTTCATCCACCTCAGCACGACCGATATCTACGGCCATCCCGGCGGCCGGGCGATCGACGAGACCCACGTGCCGAGAGGCTTTCGGAACTGGTATGCGCAGACGAAGCGTGAGGCCGAGCAGGAAGTTCTGCGTGTGAGCCAGGGCGGTGCATCGCAGGTTGTGATTCTCCGTCCGGCCACGGTGTACGGCCCGCGCTCCACGGAGGTCATCGGTCAGATGGCGTCCGCCCTGCGGCGCGGTCAGATGTTGCTCGTCAACCGGGGGCGTGCCGTCGCGGGCTTGACCTACGTCGAGAACCTCACCGATGCCGCCGTCCTCGCCCTGACCCGGCCCGAGGCGGTCGGCCAGGCGTTCAACGTGACCGATGGCCTCGCGATCACCTGGCGGCAGTTCCTCGACGACCTCGCGGATCGGCTCGGGTGCCGACGGGCGCGCTGGAGTCTCCCGCCGGGCGTGGCGGGCGCGCTCGGGGTCTCGCTCGAGCAGGGCTACCGGCTCCTGCGACGGGCGCTGCGAGTAACAACTCCGCCCCTGCTCTCCCGTCAGGCCGTGGATGTGCTCGGCCGCGATCAGGATTTCAGCAACGAGAAGATCAGAGCACTGCTGGGCTGGGAGCCGCGCGTCGGATACGCCGCCGGGCTGGACGCGACCGTGTCCTGGCTCAAGGACGCGGGCTTCTAACGATGCGACCTGCGCCGCCGGGCGACCGAGCCTCGGTCACGAGTTAGAGTCGCGTCATCGACCCACGCTATGACGTCCTCGATCTGACGCACCGGCTCGCCCGCGAGTACATAGACGGCCTGCCGGAGCGTCCGGTCAACGCGCCGGCCGAGATCGACGAGCTGCGCTCGCGGCTCGGACGACCGCTGACGGCAGCCGGAGAAGATCCTCACATCGTCATCGAGGAGCTGGCGCGCGATATCGCGCCCGGGCTGATGGGCTCGGCCGGACCGCGGTATTTCGGGTTCGTCATCGGCGGCGCGGTGCCGGTGGCCGTGGCGGCGGATTGGCTGACCGCGGCCTGGGATCAGAACACGGCGGGCGCGGTAACCGCGCCGGGCGTGTCGGTCGTCGAGGAGATCGCCGCCGACTGGTTGCGTGACCTGCTTGGTCTGCCCAAGACATGCGGATTGGGCTTCGTGACCGGCGGGCAGATGGCGAACTTCACCTGCCTGGCGGCGGCGCGTCATGCGGTGCTGCGCGACGTCGGCTGGGACGTCGAAGCCGGTGGCCTGCAGGGGGCACCGCGCCTCAGCGTGATCGCCGGCGAGCAGGCTCACGTGACGGTGGGCGTAGCCTGCCGGATGCTCGGCCTGGGTACCGAGGCCATCACGTGGGTCCCGGGCGATGAGGGAGGGCGGATGATCGTCGCAGAGCTCGAGAAAGCGCTGGCCGAGCACGAGCCGCCGATGATCGTCTGCGCTCAGGCGGGGGAAATAAACACCGGTGGCTTCGACCCGCTGGCTGAGGTAGTTGCCGCGTGCCGCGCCCACGGCGCCTGGTGCCACGTCGACGGCGCCTTCGGACTCTGGGCCGCGGTGAGCCCTCGACGCCGGCACCTCCTGCGTGGCTACGAGGGGGCTGACTCGTGGGCGACGGACGCTCATAAGTGGCTGAATGTCCCGTACGACTGCGGGATCGCCGCGGTGGCGGACGCGTCCGCTCAACGCGCCGCGCTGAGCTCGACCTCCGCCTACATCCCACCCCACGAGGATGGTGTCCGGTGGGGCGTCGATTGGGTGCCCGAGTTTTCTCGCCGAGCGCGCGTTCTCCCGGTCTATGCCGCGCTGCGGTGGCTCGGGCGTGAGGGCGTGGCCAGTCTCGTCGACCGGTGCTGCGAGAACGCCACGCTCATCGCCGACCGGCTTCGCCAGGCCGACGGGGTCGACGTCCTCAACGAAGTGGTCCTCAACCAGGTCCTGGTTCGCTTCGAGGACGATGACACCGCCACCAACGAGGTGATCCGGCGCACCCAACAGAGTGGGACGTGCTGGGTGAGCGGGAGCACGTTCCGCGGCCTGGCTGCGATGCGGATTTCGATCGTGGGCTGGCAGACGACGGCCGCGGACATGGAGCGCTCGGCGGAGGCGATTCTCGACGCCGCGCGGACCGTGGGGGGCCAGAGGCTGGGGGTCTAGGCGTGGCTGTGGTTCTGTACTGGATGGCGATCTCCCACCCCTCGCAGGCGGTGAAGAAGATGCTTGATCTCAAGGGGGCGGACTACGAGCGGGTCGACGTCCTCCCGCTCAACCAGCGCGTCCATCTCCGCCTGGCCGGATTCCGCGGGGGCACGGTTCCCGCGCTCAAGCTCGACGGCCAACGGCTTCAGGGATCGAGAGCGATCGCACGTGCCCTGGATGAGCGATGGCCGGATCCGCCGCTGTTTCCCCGTGACGCCGCGCTGCGCGCGCGGGTGGAAGAGGCCGAGCGGTGGGGCGAGAGAGACCTCCAGCCCGTGCCGAGGCGGCTGTTTCGCTACGGCGCGGGCAGCGACCCGCAGCTGCGTCGAGACGTGCTGCGGCGTCAGGGCTTTCCCGCCCCGCGGCTGCTGGCCACGGTCGCGCTCCCGACGATCCGCTATTACGGACGCACCGTCGAAGCTGACGGGCTACGCGCGAACGTACAGGGCGTCCGCGCTGACCTCCGGGCTCTGCCCGGCATGCTGGATAGGGTGGACCGTCTGCTCGAGGAGGGCACGCTGTCGCTCGACCCCCCGAACGCGGCCACGCTCCAGATAGTGGTGACCGTTCGTGTGCTTGAGACCTTCGAGGATCTGAGCGCGATGGTCCGTGCCCATGCTTGCGCGGAGCCGGCGCGAGAACTGTTTGCCGACTACCCGGCCGCACTACCGCGCTTCCTCCCCTCGGAGTGGCTGGAGCCGATCCGCGCCGCCGCCCGGGCCTGAACTCGCTCACGATCGAGCCGCTACCTCGGCGGGCGGGTCCCGCGCCTCCGGCGCCGCCAGCGAACTAGTCTCTCCCCGCAGCAACCGACACGAGGAGAACGATGCCGCTAGAAGGTGAATACGAGCCAAGCACCCAGAAGTGGGTTCGCGACCAGGTCGAGGAGTATGAGAGCTCCGGGGGAACCCGCGGGACGACGCTCCGCGGCGTTCCCGTGGTGGTGGTCACCTCGAAAGGCGCAAGGTCAGGGAAGCTGCGCAAGAACCCGGTCATGAGGGTCGAGCACGACGGCGTATACGCGGCGGTGGCGTCGAAGGGCGGGGCTCCCGCCCACCCGGCGTGGTACCGAAACATCGTCGAGCAGCCTCTGGTCGAGCTCCAGGACGGGCCGGCGAAAGGTGACTATCGCGCTCGGGTGGTCTCCGGTGATGAACGCGCGCAGTGGTGGGAGCGAGCGGTGGAGGTCTGGCCTGACTACGCCGAGTACCAAACCAAGACCGACCGGGAGATTCCCGTTTTCGTCCTCGAGCCGGTGGGCTCAGGCTGACCGGCGACGGCTACGATCGGTCGTATGGCGCCTGGCGAGGCGTTATTCCTGGAAGGCGATGGGGAGGTCCGCGCGCTGATCCGCGCGATGGATTGGTCGCGCAACCCGCTCGGGGAACCCGCGAACTGGTCACTGCCCCTCCGCACCACGGTCAGCACCTGCCTGGCCTCGCGCTACCCGATGTTCCTGTGGTGGGGCCCGGACCTGATCAACATCTACAACGACGCCTACGCGCCGTTGATGGGCAGCAAGCATCCCGAGGGCATGGGACGTCCGGCGTGGGAGGTCTGGGCAGAGATCTGGGACATCGTCGGCCCGCTGGCCATGGGGGTGATCGAGCGGGCGGAGGCCACCTGGTCGGCCGCGCAGCGGCTGGACATGGAGCGGGCGGGCTACGCCGAGGAGACGTACTTCGACTTCGCCTATAGCCCGGTCCTCGCCGAGGATGGATCGGTGGCCGGAATCCTCGGCGTGGTCTCGGAGATCACGCAGCGAATCCTCGGCGAGCGCCGGCTCCAGGCGCTGAGCGAGATCGCGGCGCGGACTCACGGCATCGACGGGGTTTACGAGGTGGCCCGGGCGGCGGTCGCCGCGATTGAAGCGGACCGGGCCGATCTACCGTTCGCGCTCCTCTACGAGCGCGCCGAGCCGGCCGAAGGGCGCGTCATCGCCTCGATCGGCGACGGACCCGGCGGGAGAACCGGTCTGGGGTCGCTGGGGGCAGCACTGCTCGGCCCGGGTAAGGCGGTCGAGTTGGCGCTGACTGGCCGCGAGCCAGTCGTCCTGGACCCCCTTCCATCGGGTCGCTGGGCATCGGAGGGAACGTCTCACCCTGATGCCGACAAGGCTCTGGTCCTCCCGATCGACGAGCCCGGCGAGCCGGCGCCGACGCTCGCCCTGGTCTGCGGGTTGAGCGCGCACCGGGCGCTGGACGCGGACCTACTGCGGTTCTGCCAGCTCGTCGCCGCCGCGATCGGGAGCGCCGTCGGTGACGCCCGCGCCCTCGAGGAGGAGCGAGCGCGGACCGAGGCGCTGGCCGAGCTCGACCGCGCCAAGACCGAGTTCTTCTCGAACGTCTCGCACGAATTCCGCACTCCCTTGACGCTGCTGCTGGGGCCGCTCGAGGAGGCGGCTCGCCGTCCGAACCCTGACCCCGAGCTCGTGATGGCTCATCGCAACGCGCTGCGCCTGCTCCGTCACGTCAACACCCTGCTCGAGTACTCACGGCTGCAGGCGCAGCGCACCGAGGTCAACCCGCGACCCATCGACCTGACCGGGACGTGCACCGCCCTGACCGGTGTCTTCCGCTCGGCCGTTGAGCGGGCTGGGCTCGAGCTCGAGCTCGAATGCCAGGAAGGCCCGGTTCCGGCTCTGGCCGACCCGGACCAGCTCGAGCAGGTCATCCTCAACCTGCTCTCCAATGCGCTGAAGTTCACCCTCCGCGGCAGGATCACGGTCCGCGTCTTCTCCGCCGAGGACCACGCCGGGATCGCGGTCAGTGACACCGGGATCGGGATCCGGGCTGAGGATCTGGGGCGGCTGTTCGAGCGCTTTCACCGAATCGAGGACGCCGAGGCGCGGTCGCACGAGGGGAGCGGGATCGGCCTCGCGCTCGCCAAGGAGCTGGTCGAGCTTCAGGGCGGCGAGCTCGAGGTGGCCAGCGAGGTGGGACGCGGCTCGACCTTCACGGTGCGGCTGCCGGCCGCCGCGGGGGAAGACGAGTTGATCCGGCCCGTGGCATCCGCGCATGCTGAGGCGTTTCTCACAGACGCGCTGCGCTGGAGCGAAGTCGTGGAAGCCGAAGCAGCGGAGAGAAGACCGGCCGCCGAGTCGCGTCCGGCGGACGCGGCGACGGTGCTGGTTGTCGACGACAACGCCGACATGCGGGAATACCTGAGCCGCCTGCTGAGCCAGCGCTTCGAGGTCCGCGTGGCCACCGACGGAGCCGAGGCACTCGAGATGCTCAGCCAGGACCCCGCCGACCTCGTGCTGAGCGATGTGATGATGCCGAGGCTCGACGGCTTCGGCCTGCTCAAGGCGATCCGCGGGGACGAGTCGCTGTCGGCCACGCCCGTCGTGCTGCTGTCGGCACGGGCGGGCGAGGAGGCCGCGGTGGAGGGGCTGGATACCGGCGCCGACGACTATGTCGTCAAGCCGTTCACGGCGCGCGAGTTGCTGGCGCGAGTGCGGGCAAACCTCGAGCTCGGGGCGATGCGCAACCGCGAGGCCAAGCGCGCCGCCGAGTACGCCGAGCGACTCGAGGAGCTGCTTCAGCGGGAGCGAACGATCGCGGTAACGCTGCAGCGCAGCATGCTGCCCGACGAGCTGGATGCCGGTGCCTTCACGCGCATCGCCGCCCGCTATGAGCCGGCGATGGAGGCGATGCAGGTGGGCGGCGACTTCTACGACGTGCTCACGTTGCCCGACGGCGGCCTGCTGCTGTTCATCGGTGACGTCGCCGGGCATGGGCTCGAGTCGGCGATCGTCATGGGGGCGATGCGGGCTGCGCTCCGCGCCTACGTGCTCTCCCACTCCGCCCCGGACCGGGTTCTGGCCGACATGAACACGTTCGCCGTGACCCACCAACGAACACCCATGGTGACCTGCCAGTGCGTCGTCGTCGACGCCGACGGGCGCGGAGCGACGTACGCCACGGCAGGCCATCCGCCGGGACTGATCCGCCACCCGGACGGCCGGGTCACCCGAATGGATGCCAGCTCAGGGGCACCTCTCGGCGTGCGTCCCATGGCCCGTTTCAGCGCCGTGCGAGTTGCGCTCGAGGCGCAATCGACGATCGTCCTCTACACGGACGGCCTGATTGAGCGCCGTGACGAGATCCTCGATACCGGGATCGAGCGTCTGGAGCGAAAGCTGAGCCTCCAGCCCAGTGACGACGTGGAAGGGTTGGCCGAGGCGCTACTGCTCTCCCAGCGCGACTGGCGCGGTCACGACGACGACGTCGCGCTGCTGGTCGCGTCCCTCGATGCCCCGAGATCGGAGCTGAAGCTCGAGCTTCCGGCCGGTCCGCACACCCTGCCGAAGCTCCGACACACACTGCAACGATGGCTCGCGGCCCAGTCTGTCGATTCCGAGGATGCCTACGACATCCTGTTCGCCACCAACGAGGCGGCGGCGAACGTGGTCAAGCATGCGTACGGGCTGCGTCGGGGCCCGCTGGACGTGGAGCTGCGCGCGCAGGACGGCACCATCGGCATCGTCGTCACCGACCGCGGACAGTGGCGCCCACCGCGAAGCGGCGCGGGGGGGCGCGGGCTCGAGCTGATGCATACGGTGATGGATGAGGTCCAAGTGGAGCAGCGCCGCGATGGCTCGGTGGTCAGCATGTCCAAACGCGTCCGCCGACGGCCAACGTGAGCGCCGCGCCTCAGCTCTGGGTAGAGCGTGAGTCCGACGTCCTGGTCGCCGGCCTGAGCGGCGAGCTCGACCTGGGCAACCGCGATTTCGTCGAAGAGGCACTGCGAGAGGCGTTTCCGAGCGACGCGTCGGCGATCGTCATCGACCTCACGGAGGTGAGCTTCCTCGACTCAAGCGCGGTTGAGATGCTGTTCGCCCTGCATCACGACGTTTCCACCTCGCGGCGGAGAATGGGGGTCGTGGTCACGCGCGACGCGCTGATCCGGCGGAGCATCCAGATCTATGACTCGAGCCAAGTGCTCGATCTGTATCCAACCCGCCAGGAGGCGCTGAGCGCGCTGACCCGCGGCGCGTCAGCCAAGCTCACGTGAGGGCGCGTTAGCTGCGCGACCCTGCCGGGTAGATCCAGCTCGACGCTAGTCAGGACGAGCCTGGCGGCAGGTAGACAAACCCGTGGACGCCCGGACGAGCGTGATCGGCCAGTGCCCACGGAGGAGCGCGATGGCGTGAACTCTGCCGAGCATCGTCCTGACTAGCGCCGTCGGTATGTGGGAAGCGGCGCGCGCCGTCGGGCCCGGAGTGTTGCCGCTACGGTGCTGGCCTGATGCGGATTGCCAGCTGGAACGTCAACTCGATCAAGCAGCGGTTGCCCCGGTTTCTGCCCTGGCTCGACGAACGCGAGCCCGACGTTGTGTGTCTTCAGGAAACGAAGCTGAGCGACGAGGCGTTCATCGAAGCGCTCGGGGGAGAGCTTTCAAAGCGCGGCTACGAGATGGCGGTGCATGGCGAGGCGACGTGGAATGGGGTGGCGATCGTCTCCCGCGCCGGGCTCGAGGACCCGGCTCCGGGGATCCCCGACTCTCCGGGATTCCCACACCCAGAGGCCAGAGCGGTTTCCGCCACGTGCGGCGGGATCCGGGTGATCTCCGTCTACGTGCCCAACGGCCGCGTTCCGGGCTCGGAGCACTACGCGTACAAGCTGGCCTGGCTGGAAGCCCTGCGCAAGATGGTGATGGGGGCGCCGGCGGCCACGGTCGTGTGCGGCGACATGAACATCGCGCCGAGCGATGAGGATGTGTTCGATCCCGCGGCCTATGCCGGTCACACGCACGTTACCCCGGCGGAACGGCAGGCGCTGGCCGGGCTCATGGGGCTCGGTCTCCACGACGTCGTGCGCGAACGCTGGCCGGGGAAGCGGATCTTCACCTACTGGGACTACCGGGCCGGGATGTTCCATCAGGACCTCGGCATGCGGATCGACCTTGTCCTGGCCAGCGACGCGGTGGCGCAACGCGTCAAGGCGGCGTGGATCGATCGTCAGGCCCGCAAGGGGACCGGGCCCAGCGATCACGCGCCGGTGATCGTCGACCTCGACGAGGCGCCGGACGGCGACATCGGGCCGGTGGTGCCTCCGCCGTCGCGCCCGGCGACCCGGCGCGGTGCGGTCAAGCTGCCGCAGTCGCGGTGAGCGCGCCTCCCGCGCGGGCAGCCGCGGGCAATCAGTCGCGGGGCCGGTCGCGGTCCCGCGAGGGCTGAACACGCTTGGGCTCGCCGGGCATCTTCGGATAGTCCGGGGGGTAGGGCATGTCCCCGCGTCCGGCAGCTTCATCCCGCTCGTAGAGATCGAGCAGCGGCGCGAGCGAGTGGGCGACCTCGTTGATCTCCGCGTGCAGGTCGCCGACCTCGGCAAACCGCGCCGGCATCGTCGCCACCGTGAAGTCCTCGGGCGCCACCTCGGCCAGCTCGTCCCAATGCACGGGCGCCGATACGGGAGCCCCCGGTTTGGGCCGGATGCTGTAGGCGCTGGCGATCGTGCGGTCGCGCGCGTTCTGGTTGTAGTCGACGAAGATCCGCTCCCCGCGCTCCTCCTTCCACCAGTTCGTGGTGACGCGGCCGGGCAGCCGGCGCTCGAGCTCCCGCCCGAACGCGATCGCCGCGTGGCGCACGTCGGTGAACGTCCACCGCGGCTCGATCCGAACGTAGATATGCACCCCCCGTCCGCCCGAGGTCTTGGGAAACCCGCGGTAGCCGAGCTCCTCGAGCAGTCGCCGCGCCTCCGCGGCGACGCTGACAGCGTCGATGAAGTCGGTCCCAGGCTGGGGGTCGAGGTCGAGGCGAAGCTCGTCGGGATGATCGACGTCAGCGCTGCGGACCGGCCACGGGTGGAACGTGATCGTGCCCATCTGCGCCGCCCAGCCGACGACGGCGATCTCGGTCGGGCAGATCTCGTCCGCGGTCCGGCCCGAGGGGAAGCGGATCTCCACCGTCTCCACGTAGTCCGGCGCCCCGCGCGGAACCCGCTTCTGAAAGAAGGCATCGCCTCCGCCCTTTTCCCGCGTGGAGAGGACGATCCCGGGGTGCACCCCCTTCGGCCATCGCTCGAGCGTCGTCGGCCGCCGGAAGACGGCCCGCATGATCCCGTCCGCAACTGCGAGGTAGTAGTCGACGATGTCGAGCTTCGTGATCTCGGGTGATCGCGCGCTCGCGGGAAAGATCACGCGCGACGGGTTTGAGACGCGCAGATCACGGCCGCCGGCGTCAACGGTGACTTCCTCGGTCCTTGGCATCCCATCCGAAGTTCTACGGCAAGCGCGGCGCGCCTTCTAAGGCGCGAGACTGAGTCAGGTGAAGAACCGGGAAATCGCGGACCGGCTCGAGGCGTTCGCGGCGTTGCTCGAGCTGGCCGAAGCGAACCCCTACACGGCGCGCGCGTACCGCCGGGCGGCCGAGACGATACGGGTCGCGCCGGTTTCGGTGGGCGATCTGGTGCGGGCTCGGCGGGTCCGGGACCTACGGGGGATAGGCCCCGGGATCGAACGTCGGCTCAGCGAGCTAGTGAACACGGGACAGATCGCGGAGCTGGCCGAGCTCGAGAGCGAGCTCACGCCAGAGCTGATCGGTTTGGGTCGCTTCCTCGGCCTGAGCGCGAAGCGTTCGATGGCGATCGCGAAGGCACTCGACGTCAGGACCGCGGAGGAGTTCCGTGAGGCCGTGAAGGCAGGGCGGCTTCAGGAGGTGCCCGGCGTCGGGCCCAAGATGGAGGCCCGCCTGCGCGAGGCCATGGCGCGTGAAGCCGAGCCGCGGCCGTCCCGCGGATTGCTGCTGAGTCGCGCCTGGGAGCTCGTGGGCGGGATCGCCGAGGCGCTTGGGGGCGAGGTGGCCGGAGACGTTCGCCGCTGGCGTGATTCGTGTGAGCGCATGGCCGTGGTCTGTGCGGCGGCTGATCCGGCGCCAGTCCTCGATCGATTCTCCGAATTGCCGCAGGTCGTGGCGCTGATCGAGCGCGAGCGGCGCGCTGCGGTCGGGGTGACGGTCGACGGAGTACCCGTGGAGGTGATCGCCGCCCGGCCTGCGGAGTTCGGCACGGAGCTGCTCCGCGCGACTGGATCGCCAGCGTACGTGGAGGGCCTCGGCCCGCTGCCCAAGCGCGCCGAGGAACAGGCCGTGTACCGCGCGCTCGGTCTCCCCTTCTGCCCACCCGAGCTCAGGGAGGCGCCGTTCCACGGCGAGCCTCCGCCCCTGCTGGCGCTGGACCAAATCCGCGGCGACCTGCACTCCCACACCCACTGGTCAGATGGCCGCGCCACCGTCGAGGAGATGGGGCGCGCGGCGCGCGAGCGCGGCTACGAATACCTGGCCATCTGCGACCACACCCCCGCCGTGGGTGCGGTTCGCGGCCTGAGCGCCGACGACGTCCGGCGCCAGGCCGAGGAGATCTCGGCTGCGAACGAGCGGCTGGCGCCCTTCCAGATCCTGCGCGGGATCGAGTGCGACATCCTTCCGGACGGCCGCCTCGATCTTCCCGACGCGGTGCTCGCCGAGCTCGACTGGGTCCAGGCAAGCGTCCACGGGGGGCAGCGAATGCCGCGCGGCGAGATGACGCGGCGCGTCGAGGAAGCGCTGCGGAACCCGTTCGTCCGATGCCTCAGCCACCCGAAGGGTCGCTATATCAACCGGCGTCCTGAGAACGCGCTTGATCTGGAGCGTGTGTTCGAGGTCGCACTCGAGGGCGGCGTCGCCTTCGAGGTCAACGGGCTGCCGGATCGGCTCGACCTGAGTGGCGAACACGTTCGAGAGGCGCTTCGCGCGGGCGTTTCGCTCGTTTGCTCAACCGACGCCCACTCCGAGCGCGGGCTCGGGAACATGATCTTCTCGGTGGCGACCGCGCGGAGGGGTTGGGCAACCGCCGCCGACGTGCTGAACACACGGCCGCTGGATGCCCTCCTGTGAGTTAGCAACCTCTCACGCCGCGGATTAGACCGAGTTAACCGCCCGCGGGTAGGTTCGCGTCGGTGCCGCGATGCAGCCGCAGGTCCGCTGGTGTGAGGTGGTGGCTGGCGCCCGCGCTCGCCCTGATCGCCGGGCTTGCAGCCGCACCCCCGGCCTCCGGTTTCGATCTCGAGTCGGTTGCCGGCGCCGAGCTCACGAATCTCCTGTCCCCGGCGCCGGGCCGGGGGGCGACGCTGATCACCGTCCACGACGCCACGGTGGGCCGGCCGATTCCGCCGGGCTTCGTCGGACTGTCGCTCGAATACCCGACCATCGAGCCGTACGCAGGGGGAGACCCAGCGGCCGTAAACCCGGTCCTCGTGCATCTCATTGCTGGGCTCGCCCCCGGCCAGCGCCCGGTGCTGCGGATCGGCGGCGACAGCACCGACTGGGCGTGGTGGCCGTTCGCGCACATGCGAAAGCCGGTGGGTATCAGGATCGTCCTGACACCGCGGACGGCCGCCGTGCTCGGGGCCCTGGCGGGAGCCCTGCGCGCCCGGCTGATCCTGGGCATCAACCTCGAGGCGAACAGCCAGAGGCTTGCCGCGCTCGAGGCCAGGCAGCTCATCCGGCGCGTCGGGCCGCGGTGGGTCGAGGCGCTCGAGATCGGAAACGAGCCTGAGCTCTACGGGCGGTGGCCGTGGCTTGACCGCCACGGCCACCGCGTGATCGCCCGGCCGGCGGGCTACGACCTGGCCGGCTACATCCGAGACTTCCGTGGTGTCGCGGGCGCGCTGCCCCCGGTCGGCCTGGCTGGGCCGGCGCTGGGGGGACCGAGATGGATTCGCAGCATCGGCGAGTTCATCGCGGGTGCGCCCCGCCTGAGAGTGGTCACGGTGCACACCTATCCGCTCCAGCGGTGCTACACGCCGCTGGTTGCGCCGACGTACCCGACCATCGCGCACCTGCTGGCGCCGAGCGCATCACGGGGGCTCGCGGGGCGGCTGGCCGCGGCGGTCGCCGTGGCACACGCTCATGGGCTCCCACTCCGAGTTGACGAGATGAACAGCGTCTCGTGTGGCGGTGCCCACCGCGTCAGCGACACCTTCGCCTCGGCGCTGTGGGCGCTTGACACGATGTTCGCCCTGGCGCGGGTGGGGGTCGACGGCGTCAACCTGCACACCTTCCAGACCGCGACCTATCGCCTGTTTGGCACCGCGCGCCGAGCCGGCCGATGGCGGGCAAGCGTGGCGCCGGAGTACTACGGCCTGCTTCTGTTCGCCAGGAGCGCGCCCCCCGGTTCCCGGCTGCTCCGCGTCTCTGGCGCCGCCGGGAGCCTGCGCGCGTGGGCCACACGCACGCCGGCGGGGAGTGAGCACATCGTCCTCATCAACGATTCCGAACGGGCTCGAGTAATCGTGGTGCAGATCCCGGGACGACCTGGATGGGCCGCGTATGAAGCGCTGCGCGCGCCTGGATTCAGTTCGAGGAGCGGGATCTCGCTCGGCGGTGTGGGCTTCGGGTCCTTCACCGAGACGGGCGTTCTGCCCGCGCCCGACCCGGTTCGCCTGCACCCGGTCGACGGAGGCTACGTCCTGCGGGTGCCGGGCGCGAGCGCGGTCACGCTGAGCCTCCCGGCGCGCTCACCCGGGCTATGACGCTTCCGACGAGCGGTGCCTTCCGATCAGCGGATCGAGCTGCCGATGAGCGATCAACGCCGGCGTGGCGGCAAGGACGAAGTTGAAGATCCGGTAGGCCACCACGGCGGCCAGCGCCGGGGCCAGCGGCTCACGAACCCAATAGAGCGAATAGGTCATGAGGAATTCGGTCACACCGGCGCCGCCGAGCGGCAGCGAACGCCGCGTGGCGGCATATCCCGTGGCGTAGGCCAGGATCACCTTCCCCGCATTGGGGTCGAGCCCGAACGTACGCAGACCCCCGTAGAAGGCGGCGATGTCGGCGGCCCAGTAGAGCGCCGTACCCAGCCAGGCCCCGGCGTAGCGCAGCGGGCTGCGGCCTAGCTCGTGCAGGACGCTCATCCCCTCGAGGAGGTGGGCGATCATCCGACGCCACCGCCCCTTGCGCAGCCAGGCGAAGCGCTCGAGGCGCTGGGGCTCACTCAGCCAGAGCCCCACGGCAAAGCCCGCAGGGACAGCAAGCGCCCATGGCCAGAGCAGCGACGGGAGGATGTTCGCGCCCGTGGCCAGGAACACGATCGAGACGACGCATGTGGTGGGGGCGAGGACCGCCCACTCGAGCGTCCCGAGGGCGATGACCGTGACCCGGGCGCTGCGCTCATCCTGATGCAGCGCCTCGAGGTACTTACGGTCGATGCCGAACCCACCGCCGATGGCAAAGGGGCCGAAGCCCGCGACCACGAGCCGGGCCACGAGGGGCAGCGCCACGCTGCGCCCGCGCATGTTGGCCAGCGTTCGATAGGCCAGCGCGTAGGCCGGGTAGGCGAGCAGCTCCGCGCCGGCGATCAGCCCGATCCACGCCGGCTGGAAATGATCGAACGCGCGTCCGACGGCATCCGCGCCCGTGATGCGGGCAATCACCAGGACGGCGATCGCCGCGATCCCCGTGGCCACGGCCGAGGCGACGACCGGACGGATGCGGATCCTGCTCGCCAGCGAGCCGAGCTTGTTCCGGCGGGAATCGAATGACCCGGCTGGCCTGTCCACTCTCCCCCACGTTACCTGGGGGTCACCTCCGGGCCGGGCACCACGGATTCGCGGGCACGCCGGTGCACGGGTTGGGCATGCTCGGCAGGTGTCGCGGCAACTGGCGCATCGGCGGGGCGCCATGGGCACGGGGGTAGCGGCCGCTCGGACACGGCGGCGGCCCGCTGGTCAGCGAGATCCCGGAGTTACACAGGACCTCCGGAAGGAAGGTCAGGTTCTGGTTGGCGGCCGTACTCGAACCGTCGCAGGCCGGGTGAGTCCTCTCGATATCCGAGGGCGAGGTGACGGCGGGGCCGCCGCCCAACTCAGTGTTGGCGCTGAAGCACGGCGTCGGGTGGCCACCCTCGAGATTCAGCCATGCGATGTCGCCGTTGCTGGGATGGCCGTAGGTGCCGTTGCCGCTGAAGGTGTTCCCGACCACGGCGTCGCCCCAGTCGTCGTAGAGGCAGGTGCCAGGGCCCAGGCCGCCGAGGGTGCCACCCCGGCACGGTTTTCCGGAGTCGACGTAGGGCAGGACGATCAGCCCCCAGGCGTCGTTGCGCACGAACCGGTTATTCATGATCGTGTCGTTTCGCCCGCCTGAGACCGACATCCCGGTGCCAACGGGGCCCGACGCGGCAGCGCCGACCTGCGGCACGTTCGGGTTGTTGTTGTCGTGGACGTAGTTGTTCATGAAGACCCAGCACGAGTGGGTGTGGGTGATGGGGCTGATGCCGTTGTGGGGGCAGGCGCCGTTCTGCGGCGGCGGGTTGTCCCCGTTCTGGCTATTGGTGTCGAACCCGTCCTTGTTGTGGTCGAATTGCGAGTTCTCGATGACCAGGCGACCGCCCGAGTTGGAGCCCGAGTAGCCGAGGGCGCTGTACTGCGCCCACACGTGGTTGACCGTGTTGTCGCAGATCTGGCGGCAGGCGCCGATGTAGAAGCCGGAGTCGTTGAAGTTGCTCGCGTAGTCCTGCGTCCAGGTGCCGCCGCTCCAGTTGCTGGCGAAGATGCCGTACCGCGCGGCTGTCCGCTCGCCCTTGAAGAACGTGTTGGTGGTGTTGAGGTAGGAGCCGGAGAATCCCCAGCCTCCGATCTTCCCGCTGCCCGAGCCGCCGTTCCACCAGACCTCGTTCCCGGTCACGCCGTCGCCGCCGGAGCCCCCGAGGAAGTTGCAGACGGTCAGGTTCTGCACCGCCACGTTGTCGGCCTTCCAGACCATGATTCCGTTCAGGCCCTCGGTCTGCTTCTTGCGCCTGGGGCCGAAGTTCTGCGCCGCGCGCTTGCGGCTACAGGCGCTGGAGCCGGGGCGGGTGCCGTCGACGATCACACGATTGCGGTTCATGCCACGCAGGTGAAGTCCGGGCTTGCTGATCAGGATGCCGGCGGGAAACTGGCCGCCGCCGCGCGGGGTCCGGATCGAGCTCGTCTTGTAGTCCCCGGGGCCGATCAGGATCCAGTCGCCTGGCTTGGCGGCATCCACGGCGGCCTGGATGGAGCTGAAGCTGCCGCGGGTGCCGTGGTAGGTGCCGACGAGCAGCACCCTGGCGCTGGCGGCAGGGACCAGGACGAGGACGAGAGCGGCGAAAGCCGCGAAAGGCGTCAGACGGCGTAGCAAGGGCTTCCTTTCTCCGGGAAGGGCGCGCACTGCGCGGGGCAAGGCGATCTTTACGTGAACGCCGGCTCTAAGCAACCCCGCCGGCAAGCCTATGTCCGCGTGGCGCGCCCCACGGAGACCGCTAGCAGCAGCATCGTCGCCACCGGAACGAGCCACCAGGCGGCGATCCCGGCCCCCGCGACGAGCGCGGTGACCGCGAGCGCGACGGCGACACCGACGGCGATCCGCCAGTCGTCGCCGACGACGAAATCCCAGAGGAAGCGACCGAATGCGGCGAGCCTGGTCATGTCCCGATGATCGCCTCCTCGGAGCTCGGAGCGGCGTCCTCGGACGCCCGCCACGCTTCGGATCCCTCGCCGTGCGGGGAGGGAGCGCGGCGGGCTCGCAGGAGGGCGACCAGCCCAAGGGCGTAGAGCAGGACGACCGGCACGATCACGAGCAGAGCCGCGTCACCACCCGGCCAGTGGGCGCCAGCTCCCTCGGCACCCCAGAACGTGCCGAATGAGGTCAGCATCACCCCGACGGCGAACTTCATCGTGTTCTCGGGAACCCGCGCCAATGGGGCGTGCACGGCGATTCCGGCCAGGATCACGACGGCCACGGCAACGCCGGCGGCGGCCGCGGCCAGGCCGACGTTGTGCTGGTTGGCGCCGAAGGTCAGGACGATGAACACGACCTCGAGCCCCTCGAGCAGCACGCCCTTGAAGGCGATCGTGAACGAGTACGCGTCGAGGCCCTGGTGGACCGTTCCCGCCTCCCGGGCCGCGACGAGCTCGCGCTCGTAGGCCTGGCGCTCGTCATGAAGCGCCTTGAGGCCGGAGGCTCGGAGGATCGCCTTGCGCAGCCACTGGAGGCCGAAGATCAGAAGCAAGGCGCCGACCACCACGCGCAGGACGTTGATCGGAAGCGCCGTGAGCGCCGGGCCGAGGGCCGCCGTGAGGGCGGCGAGTACCAGCCCCGCCGCCGCGACCCCGGTCATGCTCGAGCGCCAGCTGCGGGAGTAGCCGACCGCCAGCACGATCGTGAGAGCTTCGACGGCCTCGACCGCGCAAGCCAGGAAGACTGAGACGGCCAGGCCGAGTTCGGTCCCGGTCATTTGGTGAGAAAGCGCCCGATGGCGTCGTGGGTCTGGCGGGGCCGCTCGAGCTGCGGAACGTGGCCGCAGTCCAGGAACAGATGCTCGGCCCGGGGCAGGGCGTCGCGAACGTGGTCCGCGAACCTGGCCGGGACGATCACATCCTTGCGGCCCCACACGAAAAGCGAGTCGACCCTGAGCGATGGCAGCCGGGTCCAGAAGCCGTCGGGGCCATGGGGTTCCTCGAGGTAGATGTTCCGAGCCGCCGCGTAGAAAGCCGCCCGTCCGGTCGGCGTCAAGTAGGAGCGCAGGAACTCATCGATGCCGGCCGCCGTCCACTCCTCATCGGATCCCGGGATGACCCAGCGGACGATCGCCTCGACGATCGGCCGAGGGGCGGGCTGGAGCGCGCCGAGCTGAGTCGGCACCCAGCGGAGGTACGGCGCCCAGGGCCGTGAGCGAAGCCAGGCCAGTGAGGGTGCGAGCAGGACCAGGCGACCGACGCGGTGCGGGTAGCGCAGGCCGAGCTCGATCGCCACCCGGCCGCCCATGCTGTTTCCGATCACGTGGGCGCGCTCGAGGCCGAGCTCATCAAGCAGAGCGATCATGGCGCGGGCGAAGAACGGGGCGTCATACGACCCGCGAAGCGGTTTGTCCGAATCCCCGAACCCCGGGAGATCCACGGCGATGGTTCGGTGTCCGGGCGCCAGCGCGGCGACGGTGGGCAGGAAGGACGCCTTGGTCGCCCCCAGGCCGTGAATCAGGATCACCGGGTCGCCGCTCCCGGCGTCCAGGGTCGAGATCGAGCCAACCGAGGTTGAGACGCTGCGGATCCGGAGGCGGCCAGGACCCGTCGGCGACGCCGTGGCGGCGAGGAAGCCGACCCCGAGGTGGAGATCCCGCCGGACCCGGAGCCGCCCGGAGCGAAAGGCGGCCATCCCATCGCGGAGGTCATTGGCCAAGGCCT
Organism: Solirubrobacteraceae bacterium; assembly: GCA_035308915.1. GTDB lineage: Bacteria > Actinomycetota > Thermoleophilia > Solirubrobacterales > Solirubrobacteraceae > Palsa-465. Next base: position 5,869 of record DATGFT010000072.1, on the reverse strand, counting down.
CCCAGCTCCGCGCGTCCGCGATCAGCTCGGCATCGGGTTCGCCGGACGCCGCCTCGAGCCGCGCCCGGCCGTGCTCGATGAGGACGTCCTGTGGGTCGGGCGTCGCGCCCTCGAGACGTATCCGGGCCTGCTTTCGGCCGACGTCGAAGACCTCGGGGTCGAAGCGGTCAACCAGCCTGTCCAGGGGCGAGACACTGTCGGGGCCGCCTGGATCGGCCCGCGTCTCGGAAACTGTCATACCGCTCCTCATACCCGGCTGCGGCGCCAGGTTACGGCCAGGAGGAACGTGGCCAAGGCCGCCGGAACCCTGGCTTTTCGGATCAGGGCGACGAGATCGGACGCGTCGAGGATCGTCGTGGTCTGCCATTCGCCGAGGCGGCCCAGCACCTCGAGGTGGCCGTCGCGAAAGGCAACGCGCTCGACGCGGTAGTCGTACTCACCGATCGGCGAGCTGATCTTCACCGGGAGATCCGGTGCATGCCTGCACCTCGGCAGGGGCGAACTTCGTGAAGATGCGAGCCAGAGTGGCGACCTCCTGATCGCTCAGCTGCTCGAAGAACCGGTTCTGGACCGAGGCGAAGTGGGTCCTCTGGGCTTGCCGAACCAGCTCGAGGCCGGCGTCGGTGAGCTGGGCCTGAACCGCCCGCGCGTCGGCTTCCACGGTCCGGCGCGTGACCAGCCCCCGCCGCTCGAGCGAGTCGATGATGCGGGAGATCCGGCTGAGGCTGAGCCCGCAGGCACCGGCCAGGGCCGAGAGACCGAAACTCCGATTCTCGCCCCGGGCCAGGCGGCCGAGGACCTCGAGGGCGCTGAAGCTCAGCCCGTGCTGGGCCTCGAGTTCGGCGTCGAGCGCCCGCGTCAGGCGCTTGTGGGTTTCAAGCAGCCCGATCCAGGCCTCGGCGTGGACTGGCTCCCAGCTCGCCAGGCCGTCGTCCTGGAGCTCGTAGCCGCATCTGCAGGTATCGGTGGAGGTGGTGGCTGACATATGCTTGCTCTAGCAATTTTAGCCCGGCGAAAGGACCTTCCGGATGGCGAGCGAGCAGATCATCGAGGAGCTTGAGGACGGGATCCTGACCGTCACCCTGAACCGGCCGGACCGCCTGAACGCGTGGACCGAGCGCATGGCCCAGGAGCTGATCTCGGCGCTCGACCGCGCCGACGCCGACGACGACGTGCGCGTCATCATCATCACCGGCGCCGGGCGGGCGTTCTGCGCCGGGGCCGACCTGGAGCGGGGGGGAGAGACCTTCGACTGGCGGACGCGAGAGGACGCCGCCGCTGTTCCGCGGGACAACGGCGGCCGATTCACGCTGCGGGTCTACGAGTCGATGAAACCGGTGATCGCGGCGATCAACGGGCCCGCGGTCGGCGTCGGCGTGACCATGACGCTGCCGATGGATGTTCGACTGGCGGCCGATGACGCACGCTTCGGGTTCGTCTTCGCGCGCCGGGGCATCGTCCCCGAGGCGGCGTCGAGCTGGTTCCTGCCCCGGGTCGTCGGGATCAGCCAAGCCCTGGAATGGGTCACGACCGGGCGTGTGTTCTCCGCGCAGGAGGCGCTTGCCGGCGGGCTGGTGCGGAGTCTCCACTCCCGCGACGAGCTCCTGGGCGCGGCCCGAGAGCTGGCGCGGGAGATCGCGGACAACGCGGCACCGGTGTCGGTGGCCCTGGCTCGGCGGATGCTCTGGCGAGGACTCGGGGCGGAGCACCCGATGCTCGCGCACCGGGTCGATTCACGAGCCATGTTCCACCGCGGCCAGTCGGCGGACGTGGTCGAAGGCGTGACCTCGTTCCTGGAGAAGCGACCGGCGCGGTTCACCGACCGGGTTAGCGACGGCCTTCCAGACGTGTTCGCGGGCTGGAGCGAGCCAGAGTTCGAGTGAGTTTGCGGGGGGGCTGAGCTGGCTTAGGTCGGCGCGGTTGGAGGCGGTGCGACGCCGAACTTTGGCGATTCAGTTGAGCTATGACCAACTAAATCGCCAAAGTTCGCGGGGGCGGAGGCGACCGCGGCGGGTCGCCGGGCGCGCTTGCTAGACTATTGCTTGCCGATAGGCAAGTAATCTTCTCTGGAAAGCGTCTGCTGAGGAGCGCCCTGCCCAGTCTTGCTTTGACACCTGACCTCGATACCGCCCCGCGTCTGCGGACGGTGATCGGGCGCCTTTCCCGTCGCCTGCGCGCCACGCGGGCGGCGCGCGAAGCTGGACTGACGCCGACGGCGATCGCGGTGCTCCTCAGCGTCGTGCGCAGCGGCCCCACGCGGCTCTCGGAGCTCGCCGAGGCCGAGGGCATCAACCCGACGATGCTCTCGCGGGTCGTCGCGGGGATGGTCGACGATGGCCTGCTCGAGCGCGTGAGCGACCCCGATGACCGGCGCGCCGCCTGGGTCGCGACGACGGCGGCCGGGCGCAAGCTCGCGCAACGGATGCGGGGCGAGCGTACGAGCGCGGTCAACCGCGCCCTGGAGGCTCTGTCCGAGGAGCAGCGGCAGAGGCTTGAGGAGGCGCTCCCGGCGCTCGAGTCACTGGCCGAGGCATTGAAGGGACGCCAGCCGTGACGCGCGTGATCGCCGCCGGGCGCACGACCTTCGCCGCCCTGTCGGTGCCGAACTACCGCCGTTACTACGGCGGCCAGGCGATCTCGCTGATCGGCACATGGATGCAGATGACCGCGCAGGCCTGGCTGGTCCTGACCCTCACCCACTCCAGCACCGCCCTGGGAGTCGTGATCGCCCTCCAGACTCTCCCTGTCCTGCTGCTCACGCCGTACGGAGGCGTCTTGGCCGACCGTGGCGACAAGCGCCGGATCATGGTCGCGCTGCAGAGCGCGATGGGCGTCCAGGCCCTCGTCCTCGGGCTGCTTACGGTCACCGGGAGCGTCCGCGTGTGGGAGATCGGTGCGCTGGCGCTGATCCTCGGGCTCAACAACGCGTTCGAGAACCCCGCCCGCCAGTCGTTCATGCTCGAGCTCGTCGGGCCGGCTCACCTGCGCAACGCGGTCAGCCTGAATTCGGTCCTGGTCAACGTCGCGCGCGTCGCCGGGCCAGCAGTGGCCGGGGTCCTGATCGCCACCGTCGGGGAAGGCGTCTGCTTCCTGGCCAACGCGGCGAGCTTCGTCGCCGTCGTCGCCTCGCTGGTCACGATGGACCGAACCACCCTTCAGCCCAGCCCGCCGGCCCCCCGCGCCCGGGGTCAGCTACGCGAGGGCTTCGCCTACGTCCGCCGCACCCCCGGGCTCGCGGTCCCGCTGCTCATGATGGCGGCGGTGGGGTGTCTGACCTACGAGTTCCAAGTCTCGCTGCCGGTGATGGCGAGCCGGGGGCTGCACGTGGGGGCGACGGGCTTCGGGTTCATGACCGCGGCCATGGGCGTCGGCGCGGTCGTAGGGGGGCTCACGCTGGCCGCGCGGGGGAAGACGGGGCTTCTGCCGCTCGTGATCGCCGCGTGGGTGTTTGGCATTGCGGTTGGGCTGGCGGCGCTGGCTCCGAGCCTCGGCCTGGAGCTGGCCGCCCTCGGGCTGGCCGGCGCGGCCAGCATCTCGTTCATGGCCACGGGCAATTCGACACTCCAGCTGACGGCCGACCCATCGATGCGCGGACGGGTCATGTCGCTGTGGTTTGTCGCCTTCCAGGGCTCCACGCCGATCGGCGGCCCGATCATCGGCTGGGTGATGGCGGTGGTGGGGGCGCGGGGCGGACTCGGTCTGGGCGCGGTCACGTGTCTGATCGTTGCCGCGGTGGGGTTGCTGGCCTGGAGGCGGCAGCGTCATCCGCTGGAGTTCGCGAGCGCGTGAGGGTCGCGCCGCGGCCTGGGCGTCGGGCCGAGCGGTTCGTCGCTCAAGCCTGAGATCGCCCCCGGGCGGGTGCCGCTGCTGGCCGTATGATCGTCGCTCACGTGAGGCGCACAAGGTTCGGGGTCCTCGCAGGCGTCTGCCTGCTCTTCGCCATCGTCTGCGGGAGCGCCGCAGCGGCGGTTCCGGCCTGGACGACCTATCGGCACGACGGCGCGCGCAGCGGGATCGATCCCGACTCAACATCTCCCGTCGCCCCGGCTCAGGTCTGGCAGACGCCGGCGCTCGACGGCTCGATCTATGCCCAACCGCTGGTCTACCAGTCCCGCGTCTACGCTGCCACCGAGAACAACACGGTCTACGCGCTGGATGCCGCGAGCGGCGCGGTGGTGTGGCAGCGGCACCTGGCCACCGCGGTCGATGCATCCGCGTTGCCCTGCGGGGACATCTCGCCGACCGTAGGTGTCACGAGCACGCCCGTGATCGACCCCACGACCGGGAGGATCTACGCCGTCGCCGATACCTGGGACGGCAGCAACGTCTCGAGCATCCACCATGAGATGTATGCCCTCAACCTGGCTGACGGGAGCCTCGCGGGTGCCCCCGTGAGGGTCGATCCCCCCGGTGCTCCCGTCGGCGACACGCCAGACACGCAGCTCCAGCGGGCATCGCTGGCCCTGGATGCGGGGAAGGTGATCATCGGCTACGGCGGCAACGCGGGGGACTGCGGGCCCTACCACGGCTGGCTCGTAGCGGCGCCGGAGGCCGGCGGGGCGCTCCAGGCCTTCGAAGTCGATCGTGCCACGAGCAAAGGAGCGATCTGGGCCTCCGGCAACGCCCCTCCGGTCGATTCGAGCGGCGACATCTGGACCTCCACCGGGAACGGCGTGGGCGGGCTGGATCGCCAGGAGTCGGTGATCAGGCTCGACGCCAACCTGAACCTGCTGGATCAATGGACGCCGGCGAACTGGTCAACGCTGGACGGCACCGATCAGGACATCGGCTCGAGCATGCCGGTGCTCCTGCCCAACAACCTGGTCTTCCAGATCGGCAAGGCGGGCCGCGGGTATCTGCTCAACGCCTCCCACCTCGGCGGCCTGGGCGGCCAGCGCTTCTCGCAGTCGGTTTGCAGCGGCAGCTGGGGTGGGGGGATCTACCGCAGCGGCGTCATCTACGCGAGCTGCGCGGACGGACTCCGCGCGCTCTCGCTCAACCCAGCCGCACCGAGCTTCACGCCGCTGGCCGGGTGGGCCGTGAACAGCGACGCAAACGGGCCGCCGATCTTCGCCGGCGGTCTCGTCTGGGCCGTCGGGTGGAACGGCGCCACCCTGTACGGCCTCGATCCGGCGACCGGCGCGACGAGGTTCTCGGCCAACCTCAACGGCTTTGAGCACTTCACCACCCCGAGCGCGGCGGGGGGCCGGCTATTCGTCGCCAACAACGACGCCAGCGCGGCCAGCGACGACATCACAGCGTTTCAGATCGCCACCCCGCCGCCGCCCTCGGCCACCGCGACCGCCCTCGGGTCATCGGCCGACCCCGCAGGTCCCGGCCAGGCAGTCACCCTGACGGCAACCGTCAGCCCGACACCTGACGCGGGCACGGTGGCGTTCACAGATGGTGGCGCGCCAATTGCCGGCTGTGGCGCGGTGGCCGTGAGCGTGGCCTCCGGTCAGGCGGTGTGCAACGCCGCATTCAGCGCGTCCGGCAACCATGCGATCGAGGCCGCCTACTCGGGCGATCCGTACTACCTGAGCTCTCGCGCCGGGCTGACCGAGGCCGTGACCGGGTCAGCTGCGGGCGGCCCGCCCGGGTCCCAGGCCGGAGCGTCGCTGCCGGCGATTTCGCACCTGCACGTCTCGGTGGCGCACCGCAAGCTGCGCCTGCGCCTGAACCTGTCAGAGTCCGCCAAGCTCACGGTTGTCGTGGCCAAGCTGGTCCCGGGGCGGCTCGCACACCACCGCTGCCGCGCGGGGCGCCGGCGGGGACGACGCTGTCAGGCGGCGGTCCACCAGTTGACCCTCCACCTGTCCGGTCGCAAGGGGCGCAACAAGTTTGCGCCGCGGATGCGCGCGCTGCGCCC
>DATGFT010000071.1:0-41684 GCA_035308915.1 Solirubrobacteraceae bacterium | reverse complement strand
TCCATGGCCTGCCTGACCGGGGCCACCGTGCGGTCCAAGAGCTCGCTGGTCAGCTCGTTGAGCTTGGCCCGCGTGAGCCGCATGTCCAGGTGCTTGGGTCCGCTGGCGTCGGCGGTGATGAAGGGCAGGTTGATCTGGGTCTCCTGTGTGGTGGAGAGCTCGATCTTGGCCTTCTCGGCGGCCTCGTACAGGCGCTGGAGGGCCATCGGGTCCTGCGAGAGGTCGATGCCCTGGGACTTCTTGAACTCGGCCACCAGCCAGTCCACGACCGCCTTGTCGAAGTTGTCGCCGCCCAGGTGGTTGTCACCTGCGGTTGCCTTGACCTCGAACACGCCGTCGCCGATCTCGAGCACCGACACGTCGAACGTGCCACCGCCGAGGTCGAAGACGAGGATCGTCTGGTCTGACTCCTTGTCGAGGCCGTAGGCCAGCGAAGCCGCCGTGGGCTCGTTGATGATCCGCTTGACGTCGAGGCCCGCGATCTTGCCCGCGTCCTTGGTGGCCTGGCGCTGATCGTCGTTGAAGTACGCCGGGACCGTGATCACGGCGCTGTCGACCGTCTCGCCCAGGTAGGCCTCGGCGTCAGCCTTCAGCTTGCCGAGGATCATCGCGCTGATCTCTGGCGGCGAGTACTGCTTGCCACCCGCCTCGACGCGCGCGTCGCCGTTGGGGCCGGCGACCACCTTGTAGGGCACGATCGACTCCTCCTCACGCACCTCGGCCTCCTTGCGGCCCATGAAGCGCTTGATGGAGAAGACGGTGTTCTGGGGGTTGGTCACGGCCTGGCGCTTGGCCACGGTGCCGACCAGCCGCTCACCCCCCTGGGTGAACGCGACGACGGAAGGCGTCGTGCGCCCACCTTCGGCGTTCTCGATGACCGTCGGCTCGCCACCCTCGAGCACAGCCATGCACGAGTTGGTCGTCCCGAGGTCGATTCCAATGGTCTTACCCATGTGTTTCTACTCCTCGATGGTTGTAAAAATCTGAGTGGAAGCGTAGCAGATCTGCAACGGCTTCTTTGCCGCGCCGGGGTTCTTTGGCGCTGGGGGTTCTTTGGCCGCGCCGGGGTTCTTTGGCCGCTCGGCCGGGTCCGGCGCGGCCGCGGTCGGCACCGGATGGTGGTGAGTTCCTCCGTCAGGCCGGCCGGGCGCCGAACTTTGGCTCTGGAGTTGAGCGATCGACAACTCCAGAGCCAAAGTTCACGGGGCCGCACCGACCGCGCCCATCCGACCTCGAGACCTCTGCGCGACCGCCTCTGCGCGACCGCTGCCGCGCAGACGACCGCCGCCTATGTGGTCGGCGTGGCCATGCAGTCGCCGGCCGCGTTACTCCACTCAGTCTGGTTGTAGTAGTAGTGGCCGTTGAAGAACTGGTCGACCAAGTCGCCCGCTGCCGCCGTCCCAGCGAGGGTCGGGAAGTACGCGTGGGCGCTGAGGTCCTTGTTGGGGTTTGAGACGGGCGCGAAGGCCTCGCACAGGTCGCCCACCTCCGACCCGAAGCCCGACGTGTACCACGCGTTGATCAGCGGGTCGGTGATCGTTTCGCTGAGCTCGTGGCTCAGGTTGTCGGCGATCTGATAGCCGTGGTCGCCGAAGAACTTCCGCTGGGAGCCCTGATCAGGGGTCTGGTAGACCGCGGTCCCGTCGTCTTGGCAACCCTTCACCGAGCCACCGGCCCAGACGGAGAACGGGACCGAGGAGTAGAGGACCGGGGCGCTCCCGTCGTTGAAGAAGCCGTGGTAGGCGCAGAAGTTGTTCGTCGAGCAGGCCCCACCGCTCAGACACACGTTCACGTCCTGCGGCGTGATAACGAAGTAGATAGGCGCATGGGCACCGACGCCCGTACCGAGATGATCGACGCCGATGAGGCGCGTTATCTCGGCCTGGAGCTGGCCGTCGGTCACGCACGCGGTGATTCCCGTCGCGAGCGGGCAGCCGCCTTTGTTGTTGGCCGGATAGGCGTGGGTGTCCTGAATTACCTGGCTGCTGCCAAAGGTCTGGCTGTAGCTGGCCGCCCCAGAGGTGTCGGAGTACTGGGTCAGCACGGCGTAGACGTTGTCGGTGCCGCCGCTATCGATGGCCACGTCGCTCAGGTACTGGTTCAGCACCGTTTGGTTGGAGCTCGGGATCGAGTGTCCGGCCGGCGTCCAATAGATCAGGTAGGGCGCCTCGGAATGCAGCACGGGGCCACCGTGGTAGAGCAGCACTCCGCCCGCCGAGGCCCGCGCCCGGCTCGTGCGGCTGCGAACCAGGCTGAGTCCGCGCAGATGTGAGCGCTTGACGCCGGCCCGCAGCGTGACGCTGACCCGGTGCCCGCGCGTGGTCTTCATCACCACCGCCCCCGCCGCCGTTGTGAACAGTCCCATCGTCGCGATCGCCGCGATCAAAACGTTCCGAAGACTCCGCACGTTGCCCCTCCCAAGTCGACTTCCGGTCGTGAGCGAGTGTATAGCGCCGACGGAGGGCCTGACCACCCTCGCCGCCCGACCGCGACCCGCCTCACCCAACCTCGAAAGCGCTGGGACAGATCCGGTTGAGGACGCACTCTTCACAGCCGGGATGGCGCGCGTAACACGTCCGCCGCCCGTGGCGGAGCAGGTTGAGGTGAAACTCGAGCTCCTGGCCAGCCGGGGTGAGCTCGAGCATCGTGTCGTGCAGCTCGACGAACGGGGCGCCGGGGCGAAACAACCCCAGACGGGTCCCGACCCGGGAGACATGGGTGTCGACGGGCACGTCGCGCATTCCGAGCGCGAACAACAGGACGCACGCCGCCGTCTTCCGCCCCACGCCGGGCAGCGACGTCAGGTAGCCCTGGGCGTCGGGAACCGTCAGCTCCGGGAGCCAGTCGAGCGACAGGGGATCGTCCGGTGCCGCGCCGTGTTGGGGAGCCGTCTCCGAGATCGCCCGGAGGATGGACTTGATCCGGGCCGACTTGACTCGCGAGATCCCCCCGGGGCGGATCGCCTCCTCGATCTCATTCACCGGCGCGTCCCGGATCTCGTACCAGGTCGGAAACCGCCTCCGCAGGGCCAGGTAGGCCACGTCACGGTTGCGGTCGTTGGTCGACTGCGAGAGCACGGTCAGGATCAGCTCGGCTATCGGGTGGCCGTGCGGCGCGGCCCGAGGGACGCCGTAAACCTGCCGCAGGCGATCGCGGATCGCCCGGACTCTCCGCGGGCTCGGCGGCTGCCAGGTGGTTGCGCGCGAACTCACCCGGCGTGACGTTATCCTCGCCCGCGGGGTGCGCGTCGCCGAGCACACCACGACGATCGACCACGTCCCCGTCTTCTACCGGAGCGCCGAGGAGGCTGGCTCATCCGGTCTCAGTCGCGTCGTGTACCTCCACGAGGCTCTCACCAGCTCGGACGATGTCCTCCCGTTGCTCGCACGCACCGGCGGCGTGGCTCCGGACATGATCGGCTTCGGCCGCTCGGGAAAGGGGGGCCACCTCGACTACACGCCCGAGGGCATGGTCGACTTCGTGCAGCGGTTCCTCCGCCACGAGGGGCTGGACCGCGTGCGCCTGGTTGGTCACGGCTGGGGCGGCGCGCTCGGGTTGATCCTGGCCGAGCAGCGGCCCGAGCTCGTCGAGCGGCTCGTGGTCATCGACCCCGTTCCGCTGCTCGAGGGGTTTGTGTGGCCGCGGCCGGTGCGGCTGTGGCGAAAGCCGGTGATCGGTGAGCTGATGATGGGCTCGACGCCGCGATGGGTGCTCTCGCAGGAGCTCCGAAGTGCGAGCCCGAGGGCCTGGACCTCGGACCGGCTGGCTGTGGTGTGGGGCCAGTTCGACCAGGGGACGCAGCGGGCACTGCTGCGCCTGCATCGCGCGGCCGATGAGGCACGGCTGGCCCAGCTGGGAGCAGGCCTGGCGAAGATCGCCGCGCCCGTGCAGATCGTTTGGGGCCAGGCTGACCCGTGGTTTCCGGCCCGGTTTGCCGACGCATACGCAGCACGCCTGTCGCACGCCGAGGTCGAGCAGGTCGCCGGAGCCGGGCATTGGCCGTGGCTGGATGAGCCACGCGCGGGCGACCCGGTCGTCGATTTCCTCACCCGGCCGTGACCACGGCGCGCGCGCAGCGTCTGGCGCCGGCCGCGCTCGCCGCCGTCCTGGCCGCGGTCTACGTGATCGTCTCGCCCCCGAGCCTGGATCTGGCCGCACACATGCTGAGGGCGAAGCTCTTCTCGGTTGAGGGGTTCGGGATCTGGAACAACTGGTGGTACGCCGGTCATCCGGTGGTTCTCTACAGCGTCCTCTTCCCAGCCGTGGCCGCCGCTTTAACCCCGCAGGTGGCGGCGGCCCTGGCCGCGGTGGGCAGCGCCGCGCTGTTCGAGCCGCTGGCGCGCCGACAGTTTGGACCCCAGGCCTGGCTGGGCGCCGTATGGTTTGCCGCCGCGACCGCCACCAGTCTCTACACGGGCCGGCTCACGTTCGCCTTCGGCATGCTTCCCGCGGTAGGGACGGCGCTGGCCCTCGAGCGTGGGGTCACCTGGGCGGCCAGCGCCCTCGCGCTTCTCACCGCTCTCTGCAGTCCGGTCGCGGCGCTGTTCGCCGGCCTCGCGGGTGCCGCTGTGGCGATCGGAGCGTTCACGCGCCGCGGCCGGGGCGCTCGGATCTGGCCGGGGCTGGCCGTGCTGGTGGTGGCCCTCCTTCCGCTCGGGCTTCTGGCCCTCGCCTTTCCCGAGGGCGGCACCGAGCCGTTCGTCCTCTCTGCCTTCTGGCCCCTCCCGCTGATCGGCCTCGGCCTCGCGCTCCTAACCCCACGGAGCAGGCCGGCGCTGCGGGCTGGGATCGTGCTCTACGTCATCGGCACGACCATGTCGTTCGCGGTGCCCACCGCGGTGGGCAGCAACTCGGCGCGGCTGGCCGAGCTCCTCGCCGCGCCCCTGACGGCGCTCCTGCTCTGGCCGCGGCACAGGCTGCTGCTGGCCGCCGCGGCCGTGCCCCTGCTCTATCTCCAATGGCATGCGCCGGTGAGGGACGTCTCGAATGCCAGCGGGCCCGCGATGACGACCGCTTACTACCGGCCCCTGCTGACGTTCCTCGGTCGTCAGACCGGACCGCCCTTCCGGATCGAGATCCCGTTCACCAAGTTCCACTGGGAGGCTTACGCAGTGGCCCCGCGCTTCCCGCTGGCGCGCGGATGGGAACGCCAGCTCGACATCGAGGACAACGGCCTGTTCTACGACGGCCGGCTGACCCCGAGCACGTACGCCAGCTGGCTGCGTCGCGCCGCGGTTCGCTTCGTGGCCGTCCCCGACGCCCCCCTCGACTATTCAGGCGTGGCCGAGCGCAGGCTGATCGACGGTGGTCTGCCCTACCTCCGACCGGTATGGCGCTCAACCCACTGGCGGGTCTATGCGGTGCAGGCGGCGACGCCGATCGTGCAGGGGGATGGGCGGTTGACCGGACTCGGGCCGAATTGGCTCGAGCTCACCGCGCGGCATCCCGGGAGCGCTCGGATCGCCGTGCATTTCTCTTCCTACTGGGCGATCACCCACGGTTCCGGCTGCGTGCGGCCGGCCGGCAGCTTCATTGCGCTGAGCATCCGCCGAGCCGGCACCGTCCGGCTCGGGATGAGCTTTTCGCTGGGCCGGATCAGGACCCGATCGGCACGCTGTACGTGAGACCGCAGCGCCCCCTCGCGGGTGGGCCGGGTGTCGAGCGCCCGCCGCTAGGATGGCCCTCGCGATGGCGCAAGCGAAGCGATGGATCGAGGCGAAGCTGCTGCCCCGCGGTTGGGCCGACGTGTTCCGCCAGATCGGCCTGTTCGTCGGCGCGTTCCTCCTCTACGACCTGGTTCGCGGCCTGGTCCTGGGCGGCAATCTCTATAAGCCGTTCGGGGATGCGATGAAGATCATCGACCTCGAGCGGGCTCTGCACATCTTCATCGAGCCGAGCATCCAGGCCTGGGCGGAGAACAAGCACGTGCTGATGGACGTTCTCGATTGGACCTATCTCAACGGGCACTTCTTCATCACGCTTGCGGCGATGGCGTTCATCTACTTCCGTCGCAACGACTCGTTCTACTTCGTCCGCAACGTCCTGCTGATCTCGATGGCGATCGCGCTGGTTGGCTACTGGCTCTACCCGACGGCCCCTCCGCGGCTGATGCCCGAGTGGGGCTTCACCGACTCGGTCTCCCAGTTCGTCACCGGGAGCCAAAGCTACGGGGGCTACTGGGATAAAACCCCCGCCGGCGCCTTTGCCAACGCCTACGCCGCGGTGCCATCGATGCACGTGTGCTTCGCCGCGATCATCGGCTGGACGATGGCCAGGCTGGTCAGCCACCGCGTGGCGAAGATCGCCTGGTACGCCTATCCGGCCCTCGTCACCTTCGTTGTCGTGGCGACGGCCAACCATTTCCTCATTGACGTCTTCCTGGGCGTCCTGACCGCGGGTGTCGCGACGGGGCTCGCCCATCGCCTCCTGGCCAGAGCCCGGCCCGACGCCTGGGCCTTCAGCCAAGTCACGGCCTAGCGTCAGCCGATGACCGAACAGGCCGAGAAGCGCTCTGCTCACGCCAGGCGGCGGCCCGCTCGTGGCCTCCGCGTCCGGCCGGAGACTCAGGAGCTCGTCCGCAATCGGTTGATCGAGTCGCGGCTGACCCCCAACGCCATCTCGCTTACCGGCTTCGCTCTGAACCTGGCCGCCGCCGCGCTGGTCGTGGAGCGGTTCTTCTTCCTGGCCGGGGTCGCGTTCATCGCGGGGTCGATCATGGACACGCTCGATGGCCGCTACTCACGCATGTCCGGGAAGGGCACCCCGTTTGGCGCGTTTCTGGATTCGACGCTCGATCGTCTTGAGGAGGGGGTCGTCCTGGCCGCCGTCGGCGCCTACTTCGCCGCCCGGCACAACCAGGTTGCGGTCGCCGCCGTGGTGGCTGCGGTTCTGTTCTCCCTGATGGTCTCCTACACCCGCGCCCGGGCCGAGGCGCTGGGCGTCGAATGCAAGGTCGGGCTGGCCACACGGCCGGTGCGCGTGGTCATCCTCTCCGCGGGTCTGATCTTCGCCAAGGGGGCGTCGCTGGGGAATTTCGAGCTGCTGGCCCCGGCGGTCTATGTCCTTGCCGGCCTGGCCGTGCTCACGACCGCGCAGCGGATCTACCACGTCAGATCGCGCCTGCGGGCAAGCGCCGAGCTGTAACCAAAACCCCGGCAAAGGGATAAGTTGCTGGGATGAGCGTGATTGAAGCTTCCAGCAACGGCGCCGGCCGCTACCAGCAGGACAAGGTCCGCGTTGCCATCATCGGGGTCGGGAACTGCGCGAGCTCGTTCGTGCAGGGAGTCCACTACTACCGGGACGCCGACCCGAAGGAGTCGGTGCCAGGCCTGATGCACGTCGACCTCGGCGGCTACCACGTTCGGGACGTGGAATTCTCGGCCGCCTTCGACGTCGATGCGGAGAAGGTCGGCAAGGACCTCTCGGAGGCCATTTTCGCCGGCCAGAACAACACACTCGAGTTCGACGGGAAGGTCCCCCGCCTGGGCGTCGAGGTTCACCGGGGAATGACCCACGACGGACTCGGCAAGTATCTCTCGCAGAAGATCACCAAGGCTCCGGGGCCCACGGCCGACATCGTCGAGATCCTCAAGACGACCCATACCGACGTTGTCGTGTCCTATCTGCCCGTCGGGTCCGAGCAGGCGACAAAGTGGTACGTGGAGCAGGTGCTCGAGGCGGGCTGCGGCTTTGTCAACTGCATCCCGGTGTTCATCGCTCGTGAGGAGTACTGGAACAAGCGCTTCAAGAAGATGGGCCTACCGATCATCGGCGACGACATCAAGTCCCAGGTCGGCGCGACGATCGTCCATCGGGCGCTGGCGCGGCTGTTCCACGACCGCGGGGTCAAGCTGACGCGCACCTCGCAGCTCAACGTCGGCGGGAACATGGACTTCTACAACATGCTCGAGCGCGAACGCCTGGAGTCGAAGAAGATCTCCAAGACGAACGCCGTGACCTCGATCATGGGGCACACATTGCCCGCGGACGATGTTCACGTGGGCCCGTCTGACTATGTGCCCTGGTTGACCGACCGCAAGTGGGCTCACATCCGACTCGAGGGCCAGGCGTTCGGCGATGCTCCGCTGAACGTCGAGCTCAAGCTGGAGGTGTGGGATTCGCCGAATTCGGCCGGCATCGTGATCGACGCCGTGCGCTGCTGCAAGCTGGCCATGAATCATGGCCTGTCAGGTCAGCTCGACGGGCCGAGCTCCTATCTGATGAAGTCACCGATGCATCAGCGGCCGGATTCGGAGGCCCGCGACATGACCGAGGCCTTCATCAAGAAGTACTCACGCGAGCGGCCCGCCACCGCCGGCAAGCGCAAGGCCAAGGCCAAGACCTGAGTCCCCGCGCGGCGCTCGCGCGGTTCGATAATTACCCGGTGTCAGCCCAGCTCGCGATCGTCCAGGTGACGCCGTATGCCTGGGAGGCGACGAGCGAGGTCAACCGCTACATCGACCAGGTATCGGGCGAGCTGAGCCGCAGGGGTCACCGGGTCCTGATCATGGCGCCGTCCGACGACGCCGAACTGGTAGCGGAAACCCGACGGAGCCTCCGCGAGGATCCGGCGTCGCTGCTCGAACGGGCAGCCTCACGCCCGATCGTCCTTGGGGCGGGCGAGGTGCTGTCGTTCGCGCCGAGCCGGCGTCACGCGCCGTCGCTTCCGATCGATGTGGCGCGGACGATCGAGGACGGCCTCGGCGAGCTCGCGGTCGACATCGTGCACGTGCATGAGCCGTTCGCGCCGAGCGCGGCCAGTTCTGCGCTCCGTCACTCACGAGCTCTGAACGTCGCGAGCTTCCACGCGCCGACCGAGCGGGTGCTCTCGACCCAGCTCACCAGACCCCTCGGCCGCCTGCTGTTCGCGCGCCTCGATGCCAGGATCGCCAGCTATCGGGCGACCCGCGATCTCCTCCAGCGCTACTTCCCGGGCGAGTACCGCGTGATCCTGCCTGGCGCGGTCCTCGCGGAACCTCGTCGCCGGACAGCGGGGCTTGAACTGTTCCTGTCCGCCGACGAGGAGCGGACCGGATTGCGGGTCCTCCTGCGCGGGCTCCGGAGCCTGCCTGACGAACTCGACTGGCATGCGACGGTGTGGGGCAGCGGACCCGTGACCCTTCCCAGCGCCGCAATCGGGCGGCTGCGTGACCGGGTTGACGTGGTCGATGCCGCAGCGTTGACGCTGTCCGACGCGCTCGCGGGATCGGACATCGCCCTGTTCGGGTCCGGGGGGGGCCGCCCGGTCCCAGGCACCGTTGTGGCGGCGCTCGCCGCCGGAGTCATCCCGGTGGCCACCGCCCTGCCCGTCTACGACGAGCTCCTCTCCGGGGGTGAATACGGCTTGGAATTCCAGCCGGCCGACGTGCAGACCCTGGCCAGCCACCTGACCCGCCTGATCGCCGAGCCAGAGTTCCTCGCCCGGCAGCGAGACCGCACGGCCGAGGCCAGCCCACGCTTTGCGTTCTCACGCGTCGCCGATGAGTTAGAGCACGTCTACACCGAGATCACCGGCCGCCGGCGGGCGTCGAATGGCGACCGGCGGCTGCGCTCAAGACTGGCCTCGCGCCGGCTGATCGATGTCGACCTGCACATGCACACGGATCACTCCTTCGATTGCGCCACGCCGGTCGAGGTGCTCCTGGCCGAGGCCCGCGGACGCGGTCTGGGCGCGATCGCGATCACCGACCACAACGAGATCTCGGGCGCCCACGAAGCCCGGACCAAGGCCGAGGGGATCAAGGTGATCGTCGGCGAGGAGATCAAAACGGCCGAGCAGGGCGAGGTGATCGGCCTGTTCATCGAGGACAAGGTGCCGCGCGGGCTGAGCCTCAGCGAGACGGTGGCCGAGATCAAGCGGCAGGGGGGCCTGGTCTACGTCCCCCATCCGTTCGACCGGCTGCACTCGGTCCCCGACTACGAGCACCTGCTCCCGATTCTCGATCAGATCGACGCCATCGAGGTCTTCAACCCGCGCGTGGCGATCTCCGAGTTCAACGACGAAGCCATGCGCTTCGCGGCCAAATACCGCATTCCCGCCGGCGCCGGCTCGGACGCGCACGTTCCCCAGGGCCTGGGGTCGGTTCGCATCCGGATGCGTGACTTCGAGGGTCCGGAGGAGTTCCTGCAGTCGCTGCGGGAGGCCGACATCGTCCGCAACCCAGCCAGCCTCCTGTACGTGCAGGCTCTGAAGTTCCTCCAGACCCGAGCGCTGCCCGAGGCGGCCCGACGAGCGGCGCGCGACCGGCGGGTACGGCGCGCCACCGGGCGCGACCGGCGCCGCGGGGGGCGCAGCCCGCGGCGCAACTCCTGATGCACGCGCAAGGACAAGCTGACTCTCCGTCCAATCCGAGGGGGATGCCGGCCACCGATGACGAGATCCGTGAGAAGTACCTCGAGCGGGCAATCCGGGAGCTGAACGCGTTCGCCCGGGAGGTGCAGGCATGCCGTGAGTGCCCGCGAGGCGCCCTCATGCCCGTGCTGGGGTCAGGCCACCCTCAGGCCGACATCTTCCTGCTGAAGTACTCCGCCCGACCGTCCGAGGTGGAGGAGGGGGTCGCCTTCTACGGCCGGTCGGGAGCGGCGCTGATGAAGTCGCTGAAGCGCCTGAGCATCGATCCGCTCGCCGTGTACGGCACCCTGTGCGTGAAGTGCCCGGTCCCGGATCCGGCCCTGGCCGACCCCGTTTGCGTCGGGCGCCTGGTTGAAGAGCTGGCGATCGTCGCACCGAAGATCGTCGTCGTGATGGGCCTGGATGCGCTGGTCACTCTGAACGAGCTGGATATCCCGCTGCAGCATCAGGTGATGCCGGTGCCGGGGGAGATCCAGCCACTCACGCCCTCGATCGAGGCGCTTTACGTACCCAACATCGACGAGGCGCTCGACGACGAGCGTGCCAAGCGCGCATTCTGGAGCGCCTTCCGAGTGCTCGGCCAGTGGTGGGAAGAGCTCCCACCGTATTGAGACGGCTATATTCGCCGTCCGTGGACCTCGAGGAGAAGACGATCGAAGAGCTGCCCGAGCGCTGCGAGGAATGCGGCGCCAAGCTGACTCCGGGCGAGATTCAGGCCGCGATGGAATCCGGCGGTCCTGCGCTGTGCTCGATCCACGCCGCCGAGGACGAGCCTGGCCTGGCCGCCGACGAGGCCGGATTCATCGACGAGTAGCTCGCCCCGCGGACGACGAGGCGCCCCCGCGCTCAGCCGTTCACGTCAAGCACGATCTTGCCGAACTTCCCCCCGGCGGCGAAGCTGTCGTATGCGGCCCGCGCCTGCACCAGCGGAAAGGTGGCGGCAACCGGCACCTGAATTTCGCCTGCCGCGAGCAGCGGTAGGACAGAGCGCTCGACGGCGCGAGCGGTCAGCGCCTTCTCCTCGAGCGGACGCGGGCGCAGCGTCGAAGCATGAAGCCTGCCTCGCTTCTGCATGAGGACGCCGAGGTTCAGCTCACCCTTGGCTCCGGCGCCGATTCCGATGACCACGATCCGGCCGCCCAGCGCCAGTGCGTTCACGTTCTGGCTCAGATTCGGAGCGCCAACCAGCTCGAGGATCACGTCGAAGGGCCCGTGTTCGGCGAAGCCCTCGGGATCGATCACCTCGGCCCCGAGCGCCGCCACCCGGGGACGCAAATCGGGATTTCGGACGGTCGCCGTGACGCGAGCGCCGGCGCGCCGGCCGAGCTGGATGGCGGCGGTACCGACGCCGCCGGCGCCGCCGTGCACGAGCAGCCGTTCGCCCATTCGCAGCCCGGCCTGTGTGAAGACTGCGTCGTGGGCGGTCGTGAAGACCTCCGGGAAGCCGCCGGCCTCCGGCCAGTCGAGGGACTCTGGAACCGGGATGAGGATCCGTTCGTGCACGACCGCCAACTCGGCCTGGCCCCCGCCGGCCACGATGCCCATGACCCGGTCGCCCGCCTCGAAACGTTTGACGCCCGGTCCCACCTCGACCACCTCCCCGGCCAGCTCGAGCCCCGGAATGTCGGCTGGGGCCCCCGGCGGAGCCGGATAGAGGCCGCGGCGCTGCATCATGTCGGCGCCGTTGAGGCCGGCCGCCCGGACGCGCACGAGCGCCTCACCGGCCCCGGGCGTCGGATCAGGGTGCTCCTCGACGCGCAGGTCCTCCTCACGGATGGTCACGGCTCGCATGAGGGACGGATCTTTACCGATCGACGGCTCAGGCGAGCCTGGTGAACTCAGCCACGCATTCGATGTGTGGCGTCTGGGGGAACATGTCCACCGGCCGCACGCGCCGCAGCCCGTAGCCCGCTTCGCCGAGCTGAGCCGCGTTGGGCGCCAGCGTCGTGGGATTGCACGAGACGTAGACGATCCGCTGCGGCCCTGCCTCGACGATCCGGCGCACGATCTTCTGGGAGAGACCGGCGCGGGGCGGGTCGATCAGCACAAGCTCAGGCGGTCCCGCTTCGGCGACGAGCTCACGCATGGCGAGACGGACGTCGCCGGCAAAGAAGCGGGCGTTGGTGATCTCGTTGCGGCGAGCGTTATCGATGGCGTCGGCCACCGCGTCCTCGAGGATCTCGAGTCCCCACACCTCGGCCGCGCGCGGGGCCATCAGGAGCGCGATCGTGCCGATCCCGCAGTACAGGTCGAAGGCCCGTTCATGGCCACCCAGGCCGGCGTAGTCGACGGCCAGGCCATAGAGGCGCTCAGCCATCTCCGTGTTGGTCTGAAAGAACGCCTGGGGGGAGATGCGGATCGTCATGCCCCCGAGCTCCTCCTCGAGTCGGTCGGCGCCGTATACGAGTTCCGTCTCTCCTCCCTGCGTCGTCTCGCCGGTCCCGGCGATCCTCGTGATCAGAAGCCCATCACAGGGTGCAGCGGCCGCGGTCAGGCCCTCGCTATCCAGGGCACCGCCGTCCTCGGCCACCACCAGGCGGATCTGGATCTGGCCGGTCCTGCGGCCCTCACGAACAACCAGGTTGCGCAGCAGGCCCTCGCCCGAGCGGCGATCGTATGGCTCGAGGGCCGCCTCCCGGCACCAGTGCACCACGCGTTCCCGCGCCACATTCGCCGCCTCGGAGGCGAGCAGGCAGTCGCGGATCTCGACGATCTCGTCCCAGCGACCCGGCGCGTGGAAGCCGCAGATCAGGCGACCGCTCGGGTCGGCTCCAAAGGAGTACTCGACCTTGTTGCGATACCGCCAGATCTCGTCCGCCGGGACGATCGGCTCGAGCGTGTAGCCGCTGAGATGGCCGATGCGCCGCAACGCCTCGTCGACCTGGCTCTGCTTGATCTCGAGCTGTCGCGGATACGGAAGGACCTGCCACGGCGCCCCGGGATGATCGGCTCGCGGCGAGATCCGGTCGGGGCCGGCCTCGAGCAGCTCGATCGTTCGCGCCTCGGCGTAGCTCCGTTTCGATTTCCCCACCACGGCTCGAACGCGGTCGCCGGGAAACGCGCCGGCCACGAACACGACGTAGCCATCGAGCCGTGCCACACCGGCTCCGCCGAAGGCGAGCGAGTCGATCCTCAGCTCGAGTTCCTGCCCGCGGTGGGGTCTGATCTGGGTGCTCGCCTGATTCATCCGATCCAGGATGGCAGGCTCGCTGAGGGCGCCCTCACCCGAGCAGCTTCTCGATCTGGCTCAGGACTGACTTGCGGTTGCGATGACGGTGCTCATAGGTTCGGACCTTGCGCAGCTCAGCGCGGCCCAGGTTTCCGAGACGCTGGCGGATCTGCGGGACGGTGAGCTCGTCGTAGCCGATGATTGGGAACGACGGACCGACGCCGACCCGGCGGCGGGCCCGGTCGGCTCCCCGCACCAGCCGGTCGACGGATTCGCTTCGCCGCGCGCGCAGGGTCGCCGCGTCAAGCTGGCCGCGCCCGCGCCCCAGGAGCCGATCGAGGTCGGTCACGAGCTCGTCGGTCTGTTGGCGACCGCGCTGGATGAGCGAGGCCGCGAGCTCGTTGGCGTCGCTGCGGGTGACCCGGCCACGCACGACGGCTTCTTCGAGCGTTTCCTGGATCCGCTCACGGCTGAGCACGACGAGGCCGAGCGGTCTCAGAATACGCTCGACGAGCTGCTCCGCGAGCCCCGAGAGACCCACGGGAGCGCGGCTCTGGCGCGAACGGGCAGAACGCGAACGAGATGAAGCCAAACCTCGGCGAGCGTATCCGACGGCGCCGCCGATCGAGGCAGGTCTCCGACGCGTAGCTGATCAGGAGTTCGCGCCGCGACTAACTGATGAGGAACTCGAGCAGCGCCTTCTGGACGTGGCGGCGGTTCTCGGCCTGGTCCCAGATCCGCTGGTGGGGTCCGTAGAGAACCTCGGACGTGATCTCCTCGCCCGGGTGAGCGGGCAGGCAGTGCAGGGCGACGGCGTGCGGCGCGGCCAGCGACATCAGCTCCTCATCCACGCGATACGGCGCGAGCGCCACGCGGCGTCGCGCCGCTGACTCGGGAGGATCGCTCATGCTCACCCAGACGTCGGTGTAGACGGCATCGGCTCCCGCCACGGCGGCCCGCGGATCTTCGGTGAGGATGGCCCCATCCGAAGGCGGGCCGAGCGAGTAATCGGGCGGCGAGGCGATCCGAACCTCCATGCCGGCCAGGGCGCCCAGGATCGACAACGACCGCGCCACGTTGTTCCCGTCGCCGACATACGCGATCGCCCGCCCCTCCAGGCGGCCCAGCGCCTCCTGCAAGGTCATCAGATCGGCCAGCGCCTGACACGGATGATGACCTGGTGTCAGAAGGTTGATGACGGGAACGGTGGCGTGCTCGGCGAACTCGGAGACGACCTCGTCCGCTCCTGTGCGGATCCCGATGGCCGCCGCATGGCGCGAGAGCACGTACGCGGTGTCACGGATCGACTCGCCGCGAGTCAGCTGCAGCTCATCCGGGCGCAGCACCATCGGATGGCCGCCCAACTCGACGATCCCGGCCTCCATCGAAACCCGGGTTCGAGTCGAGGGTTTCTCGAAGATCAGAGCCACGCTGCGCCGGGCCAGAACGGCGGAGCTGTCGGGATCGGCCTTGAGCGCTCGTGCGCGCTCAAGCAGCCCCTGAAGCTCCGAACGGGTCAACTCGGCGCCCGTGAGGAAGTGACGGAGCAAGCCGCGCAGTCTACGTAGCCTGGGCGTTAGGTCTGAGGACCGGTGAGCGGCTCAGGGCAGCCGCGCGCCTCCGCCGCCCCGGGCCGAGCGCAGGCCGAAACCACGCAGCACGAGGAGCGCCTTTTCGCCCAGGGTTCCACGCGCCGGGAGGATCCCGAGCTGGACGGCCGCATCGTAGAGATCGAAGAAGGCCCGAACACGCAGGATGCACTCGTCGCGCAACTCGAAATAGAACACGCAGTGGACGACGAGAAAGCGGTTCGTCGCGGGAAGCCCCTCGAGGGGAGCCCGGTGCGTCGCCAGCAGCTTGCAGGGAGCGGCCACGAACCGACCGTTGCTCAGCCGCTCGCCGGTTCGCTCGACCCGGGCGTCGGGAAACGCGGCCCACATGCGGGCGGCGTGGCGCCCGAGCTCGGCAGCGCCCTCGAGCGGCTCGCCGGTCAGCGGATCCTCATAGTGAACGTCGGCCGTGCAGAGGGGCGCGAAGGCCGAGGGATCCTTGCCCGTCCAGGCGGCCTCCCAGCCATCGATCAGCCGATCGACGACAGCCGTGGAGACGATCGTGCTCATGCCTCGGGAGTGTCGAACACGGGCATATCCTCCATCGGCGTCGACGCCTCGGCGTGAAGACGGCGGGGTATCCGACCGGCGCGGCGGGCCAGCCAGCCAGCCTCAACGCTCATTCGGATCGCCCGAGCCATCGCACCCGGATCATGGGCCCGCGAGATGGCACTCGCGCACAGGACCCCGTCGCATCCAAGCTCCATGGCCTGGGCGGCGTCAGAGGCAGTTCCGACCCCGGCGTCGAGAATCACCGGGACGCCGGCGCGCTCGACGATGATCGCGATGTTGTACGGGTTGCGGATGCCCATGCCGCTGCCGATCGGCGACCCCAGTGGCATCACCGCCGAGCAGCCTACGTCCTCCAGACGTCGGGCGAGGATCGGGTCATCGGTCGTGTAGGGCAGCACGACGAACCCGTCGTCGACGAGGGCCTCGGCGGCGGACAGCAGCTCGACGGCGTCGGGCAGGAGAGTGCGGTCGTCGCCAATCACCTCGAGCTTGATCCAATCCGTCTCGAAGGCCTCACGCGCCAGCTGCGCGGTCAGAATCGCGTCGCGGGCCGTGAAGCAGCCTGCGGTGTTGGGAAGCACGTCTACGCCGGCTGACTCGAGCACGTCGAGAATCGACCCGCGGGCATGCGGATCGAGCCTCCTCAGCGCGACCGTGCAGAGCTCGGTCCCGGCCGCCTCGAGGGCATCGGCCAACACCTCGTGATTGTGAAAGCCGCCGGTGCCGAGGATCAGCCGCGAGCCAAGCTCACGGTCGGCGATCCGCAGTGACGCCACGCCAGTCATCCGCCCTGCACCGCCACCACAAGCTCGATGCGCGCGCCCTCGGAGAGCGGCGTGTTCGACCACTCGCGCTGCGGGACCACCTCGCCGTCCACGGCCGCCGCCACACCTCGCCCCGCAGGGGCGCCCGGGAGCAGGGCCACGGCCGTGGCGAGCGTCGCCGCCGCCTCGAGCTCGTGCGACTTCCCGTTTATCAGGACCCGCACCTCAGGCCTCCACGGCCACCGCGGCACGGGCGAATCGATCGGGTGCGAAGGCAAGGGCGTACTCCGGTGCTCGCTCGCCCCCCAGGGCTCCGGCGACGATCTCGGCCGTTACCGGCGTGAGCAGGATCCCGTGGCGGTAGTGCCCGACCGCCCAGTGCAGGCCAACGAGCGGAGAGGGGCCCAGAGCAGGGGCGTTATCGGGTGTGGCCGGGCGCAGGCCGGCGGAGAGCTCGTCGATCACGAGCTCGGAGATGCTCGGAACGAGCTCGCTCGCATCACGCAGCAGCGCGTACACCGCTCCGGCTGTGACCGTGGTCTCGAATCCCCGCTCCTCCATCGTCGCGCCGAGGACGTAGCGGCCATCGCCTCGGGGCACGAGGTAGCCACCGGGCATGCGCAGAACCGTCGTCACCAGGCCCGGCCCGGCCGGATCGTGCAGGCGCATGATCTGCCCCTTCACGGGGTGGACGGGAACCTTGAGACCGTCGGGGATCCCTCCGATCGTCGGCGACCAGCTGCCGGCAGCAACCACGACCTGCGGGGCGTCGATCGCTTCCCCGTCCTTGAGGCGGACGCCCGCCACCGCGCCATCGGAACCTGTCTGTAGCGCCGCCGCGGTGGCCGGCGAGCGGACGTGAACGCCGGCTGCCTGAGCCGCCTTCAGGAGCGCGGCCGTAAGGCGACGGGGGTCGAGTGCGTGGTCGGTCTCGGCCAGCAGCGCCAGGCGCACCGTCGGCGCCAGCGCCGGCACGAGCGTCCGGGCCTCACTCGGCCTCAGCCGGCGCACGCTCAGACCCAAGCTGCGGCGCAGCTCGAGCTCTCGCTCGAGTTCCTCGGCCTCGTCACGGTCACGCGCCACAGCCAGGGTTCCGCAGGGTAGGTATCCCGGATCGGCTCCGGAGGCCGCCCGCAGCTCCTCGATGAAGCTGGGATAGAGCTCGGCGCTGACCAAACCGAGCTTCAGCACCTCGCGCTCCACGGCGCGCGCCTCGCTGACCGGAGCCAGCATCCCCGCGGCCACGTGTGAGGTTCCGCCCCCTGGGTCGGCGCGCTCGAGCACAACCACGCGCAGCCCGCGCTGTGCCGCGCGCCAGGCGACGGCGAGCCCAATCGCACCAGCGCCGATAACGGCCACGTCAAATGAGCTGCTTGGCTTCGGCAAAAGCGCCTCCCTACGCCGGCATTAACCGGGTCAGGTTCAGACGGTCGGCGGACCACGTCCACCCTCTCAGCCCGATGGTGGGGCTCCCGTTCAGTCAATCCTAGCGCGGCGAAGATGCGTCCTTTCTTGTCAGACTTGACCGGTGACCGACCGGCGTGAACGGCTTGCCGCAGCTCGCATCTACCTCATCTGCCCCGATCAGGACGACGGGTTTCTCGAGGCCGCGTTGCGCGGGGGCGTCGACATCGTCCAGCTCCGGATGAAGAACGCCAACGCGGCCGCAGTGGCGCAGGCCGGGAAACGCTTCCGGCGCATCACCAGTCGCCACGGTGCGCTGCTGATGATCAACGACCGGCCGGACCTGGTGCAAGAGCTGGATGCCGATGGCGCTCACGTGGGCCAGGAGGACATGCCGGTTGCGCAGGCGCGACAGATCGTCGGTGCGGATCGCCTGCTCGGCCTCTCGACCCACACGGAGGCCCAGGTCGACTCGGTCAGGCATGCCGACGTCGACTACATCGGGGTCGGCCCGGTGTACGAGACTCCCACCAAGGCCGGTCGTCCGGCGGTCGGCCTCGAGCTGGTGCGCTACGCGGCGCGGCGTGCCCGGATCCCCTTCTTCGCCATCGGCGGCATCTCGCCGGCCAACCTCGCGGCGGTCCGCCAGGCCGGCGCTCGGCGTATCGCGGTGGTGCGCGCCCTGACCTCGGCCAACGACCCCGAGCAGGTGGCGCGACAGATGCGTCATCTGCTCCTCGAGCCCCGGGAAGAGACCGTTGGGGCAACGTAGGCGCAAGCGCGGCCGGCGAGACAAGACGGCCCCGGTCGCCGTGGCCACGGCGACCCGTGCCGGGAGACGTCCAAGCCGCTCGGAGCAGAAGGACGCCGCGGTCCGCGCCACCCTGCGCCCCCTCGCCGCCGGCGAGCGACCGTGGCCCGTGCTCGTGGGGGCCTGCCTGGCGGCAGTGAGCGGACTGGTTCAGCTCATCCTGTTCCTGGTCGGCGTGAAGCTCAAGTCGAGCGGATTGCATGCCTCGGCCGGGCAGACGATCGTGTTCGCGGTCCTGATGTTCATCTGCGCCGCGGGAATGTGGCAACTGCGCTACTGGGCGGTACTCGGGTTCATGGCCCTGCTCGCGATCCTGATCCTGTTTGCGATGGGTTCCTTGGTCAAGGCCTCGACGGTCCTCGGGTTCGCAATCGCCGGCGTGATCGTGATCGCCGGGGGCTACCTGTTCTTCAAGCTGGTGCGGGTGCTGAGCCGGATCCAGATGCCGAAATATCCGAGCCCCTGAGATCGCGCGGCCTCCACGACCGTCAGCTACTAGGCTGCGATTGATGGCTGAGACCACCTACGACTGCCTGGTCATCGGCTCGGGCCCCGGTGGCTACGTGGCCGCGATTCGGGCTGCACAGCTCGGTATGAGGACGGCGGTGGCCGAACGGGACCGGGTCGGCGGTCGCTGTCTCAACTACGCGTGCATTCCGGCCAAGGCCGTGCTTCGCTCCGCCGATGTCCTGAGCGAGGTGCGGGAGGCGAGCGAGTTCGGAATTGCCACGAACGAACCGACGGTCGATTTCGGAGCCGTCATGCAGCGGCGCGAGAAGGTCATCTCCACCCTCACCGGCGGGGTGGCGGGCCTGCTCAAGAAGAACGGAATCGAGCTGATCGAGGGCGACGCGCGCCTCACCGGCCCGGGCCAGACGGCGGTCGGTGATCGGTCGATCACGGCCTCCACGATTATCCTGGCCACCGGCTCGGTGAAGCGCTCGATCCCTGGGGTCAACTTCGGCGAGCGTGTGATCGGCACCGAGGAGGCGTGGGGGCTCGCCGAGCTGCCGGCGAGCCTGGCCGTGGTCGGAGCCGGCGCCTCGGGCGCCGAGATCGCGTCCGCCTACGCCCGGCTCGGCACCGAGGTCCTCCTCTTCGAGGCGCTCGAGCGGGTGCTTCCGACCGAGGACGCCGACATCTCCAAGGTGGTGCAGCGCGGGCTGGGGCGCCAGGGGATCACGATTCACACGAAGACCTTCGTCACCGACGTGGCCAGCGACGGCGAGAAGGTGCGGTTCACGCACGGGGAGGAGTCACGTGAGGCCGACTGGCTCGTGATCGCCACCGGGCGTGCGCCTGACGTCGAGGGGCTTGGCCTGGACGACGCCGGCGTGAAGCTGGCCGAGACCGGCCTGATCGAGGTCGACGGCGCGATGCGAACCAACGTGCCGGGCATCTACGCCATCGGAGATCTCGTCCGGGGACCCGCGCTGGCCCACAAGGCGTCCGACGAGGGTGTGATCGCGGTTGAGGACGCCGCCGGGATGCCGACGCACCCGATCGAGTACATCGACGTCCCGCGGGCGACCTTCTGCACACCCAACGTGGGCAGCTTCGGACTCACGGAAGCTCAGGCACGCGAGGAGGGGCATGAGGTCGTGGTCGGGAAGGTGCAGTACGGCGCGGTGGGTGCCGGCACGGTGTACGGCGACCGCACCGGACTGGTGAAGATCGTCGGTGAAACGAAGTACGGGGAGCTGCTGGGCGGCCACATCGTCGGGGTCCGGGCCACCGAGCTGATCCAGGAGCTCGTGAACATCCGGGCGCTCGAGGGGGGCTATCCCGAGGTCGCGCGCATCATCCATGGTCACCCGACGCTGTCGGAGGCGGTGATGGAGGCGGGACGCGCCGCCGACGGCTGGCTGATCCACGGCTGACGCCGTGCCGGTCCTCCCGACCGTGCCGGTCCCGGCCTCCGAGCCGGACGAGCAGCCGGTGTTCTTCTATGACCTTGGCGATCCGGGCTGCTATCTGGCCGCCGAGCAGATCATCTCCTCGCTGCCCGTGGTCCCCGAGTGGGAGCCCGTGCTCGCTGCCCAGCTCCAGCCAGAGCTCCTGAGCGGCGCTGACCGCGACGAGATCGTTCGCCGCGCTCGCCAGCTCGCCCTCCAGCCCGTCCGCTGGCCTGAGTCCTGGCCGCCCGATACGCGGCCCGCGATGCTCGCGGCGACCTACGCCAAGCGCATCGGGCGTGTCGTGGCGTTCTCACTGGCCGCGTTTCGGCAGGCCTTTGCGGCGGGACGTGATCTCGGCGATCGCGAGACGATCCTGATCGCCGGTGCGGCCTGTGAGATGCACCCGTCGGCGATTCTCAAGGCGATCTCCACGCGCGCGGTGTCGGACGCGCTCGCTCAGGCGACGCACCGTGCCCGCCACGCCGGGGTGAGCGCGCTGCCGGCAGTTCAGATCGCAGATCGTCTCTTCACCGGCGAGGCCGCGCTCGCCGAGGCAGCGAAAGTCCTCAGATGAGAGCCAACCGCGCCTACCGCCTGATCGTCTCGCGCGCTGGGATCGAGCCCGCGTTTCTCGCCGACGTCAAGCGCCAGGATCGGATCGAGGTCGTGTCGGTCGAGGACGGCGAGGTTGTGCTCTACTGGGCCGTCGAGCCGAAGCTTGCCTCTCGGCTTCTCAAGGAGCTGCGCGAGGATCTCGTCACCCTCGAGGCGGCCGACTTCATCGATAAGTGGATCGGCGCCGACGCGGAGGACCTGTTCTGAGCACGGGCTCGCCGTCGCCTTCGTGGAGGCGAGCACGCATCACCTGGATGGCCGCCGGGTTTGAGTCGATCAGGACGAAGCGGCGCTCGAGCTCCCGGCATACCGCGCCGACGGTGCCGGATCCCGCGAACGGATCCAGACACCACCCGCTCGGCCGTGACGAGGCCGCGACGATCCGCCGCAGCACACCTTCAGGCTTCTGTGTGGGATAGCCGGTCTTCTCCCGGCCGTTGGTGGGCACGATGGTGTGAAACCAAACGTCGGTCGGCCGCTTGCCGCGGAGCGCCTTCTCGGCGCTCACCAACCCGGGAGCCATGTAGGGCTCACGCTCGACCGCGTCAACGTCGAAGTGATGCGCCCCCGGAGTCCGGACGTAGACGAGGATCGTGTCGTGTTTGGCCGGCCAGCGGCGCCGCGGCTTGGCGCCGTAGTCGTAGGCCCAGATCAGCTCGTTGAGAAACGCCTCTCGGCCGAAGATCTCGTCCAGGAGGAGCTTGCAGTAATGCGCCTCCCGGTAATCGATGTGGAAATACAGCGTTCCGTGGGAAGCCAGAAGTTGGCGAGACCGCGTCAGTCGCGGCTCGAGGAACGCGAGGTAGTCATCGAACCCGTCATCGAAGCTCATACTCCCCAGGATCGCGGAGCGATATCGGCGCCCCTTGAAGCCACGCCGCTCGCCCGACGGGTCGGCCACCGCCGACAGCGTCCTCCGCGTTTGGACCCGCCCGGTGTTGAAGGGCGGATCCATGTAGATGAGATCGAAGTGCCCGTCCGGGAGCCGCTCGAGGGCTTGGCGATTGTCGCCGGCGATGATGAGATCGTCGTCGAGCACGAGTTCGTTCGCTGCGGCCTCGACGCGCATGGCGCCCGACACGCTAGTGGTGTGCCCGGCTGCTTGCCTCCGATGCGTGCCGGCCCGCTAGGATCTCCGGCTTGATGCTGCTAGAGCGCTTCCGAAGCCTGCTCGCTCACCCGCTGCGCGGGCGCGTGACGAAATTCGCCATCGCGTCCGCGATCGCGGCGGGCACGAGCGCAGTCGTCTTCCCGGTGCTCTACGTGCTCGGGCTGTCCACCACCGCCTGCACGATCATCGCCTTCTTCGCCGGCGCGATCCCCAACTGGACGCTCAACCGGCGCTGGACCTGGAAGGTCGAAGGGCGGGTCGCCTTCGGACGGGAGATCCTCGCCTACCTGGTCATCTCAGGCTCGACGCTGGCGGTCCTGTCGCTCGCCACCGGGCTGACCGATCACGCCGTGCAGCACATCCCGGCTCACCACGGGATCCGCGTCATCCTCGTGACGGGGTCCTACTTCGGGATGCTCGCAGTGCTCTACGGCGTGCGCTTCTTCCTCTACGAGCACTGGATTTTCTCCGGCCGCAGCCGGGTCCGGGCGGCACTCCGGACGCGTCACGCGGCCTTGCGATCGCGGCGCCAGGTGTGGAACGCCGCGCGCGCGAACCGGACGCCGTAGCGCAGGTTTCCGTCCTTCTTGGTATGCCCGGCGTGGCTGCCGCGGTCTCGCATCGTCGTCGGCACCTCGGCCAAGCGGAAGCCGTGCAGCGCGGCCGAGATCATCAGCTCTGACGCCTGGTACTGCGGCTGTTCGAGCTTGACCGCGGCCGTCAGCTCGGGTCGCATGGCCCGCAGGCCGCATGCTGGATCCGTGATCCGGTGCTTGACGAGAAGGCTGAACACAGCGCCGAACACGAGCACGCCGAGGTGCCGGATTCGATCCGTGGTGAGCTCGGCGCCGAGCCGTCGCGACCCCGAGACGAAGTCGGCCTGACCGGAGAGGATCGGCTCGACGACTCGCCCCAGCTCCTCGGGCTCGTACTGCCCGTCGGCGTCGATCGTCGCGATCACCCGCGCGCCCCGCGCGCGCGCCAGCCAGTACCCGAGCTTGAGGGCGGCACCCTGACCGCGGTTGACCGGCACATCACAGACGAGAGCTCCTGCCGCGGCGGCCCGCTCGGCCGTCTTGTCCTCCGCGCCATCCACCACCACGATCACCTCGGTCTGCAGACCGGCGGCCTCTCTGGGTACCTCGGCGATGACCTCGGCCACCGCGGGCTCCTCGTTGTAGGCCGGGACCACGACGGCCAGCGGCGCGCCGAGGCCGCGCGGATGGTTGGCCAGGAACGCGGCGGCGGCGTCCCGTTCCACCGGATTGAGCTGCTCCAGCTGTGCGTCCGACGCGGCGCGTGTCTGCGAGGAGATCGTCACCCCGGCACCCCCACCGCGCCAACCCCGGCGCTGACGGCGTCGAGATCGAGGCGCGACCATTCCTCCCACACTCCGACCAGCCCCTCCTCGAAGCTATATCTGGGTGACCACCCGGCGGCGTGCGCCCGCGAGGGGTCGACGATCACGGCCGGCATCTCTCCCGCGCGGGGCGGCCCGTGCTGAACGCTGAGCTCGGCGCCGGTAGCCTGCCGCACGGCCTCGACCACCTCGAGCACGGAGAGTGAGCGGCCTGACCCGATCACCATCGGCCCGCTCCAGGCCGGGCTGCCCAGAGCCAAACGAACCGCCGCCGTCACGTCGGAAGCATGGACGTAGTCACGCACCTGGCGCCCGTCGCCATAGA
The DNA here is from genome assembly GCA_035308915.1 of Solirubrobacteraceae bacterium. Lineage (GTDB taxonomy): Bacteria > Actinomycetota > Thermoleophilia > Solirubrobacterales > Solirubrobacteraceae > Palsa-465. Next base: position 17,753 of record DATGFT010000071.1, on the reverse strand, counting down.
TCTCGAATGTCTGCTCCAGGCGAATCGCCCGCATCAGACGCGCCACGATGCTGTCCTTGGCCTGCATCCCGGGGCCGTACACGTTCGTCAGCCGAAGCACGGCGCAGCGAAGCCCGTAGGAGGCGGTGTAGGCCGACATGAGCATCTCCGCCGCAGCCTTGGTGGCGCCATACGGAGTGAGTGGCTGGAGCGTCGCCGCCTCGGTGATCGCCGGTGCGTCGGAGGGTCCGGTGACCGCATTGGTCGAGGCGAAGACGAGCGCGCCGGCGCCCGCGGCTCGTCCGGCCTCGAGCAGGTTGGCCGTGGCGGCCACATTCGTGCGGTAGGTCAGCGCGGGATGCTCGACCGAGCGCAGAACCGAGGTGATGGCGGCCAGGTGCACGATCCCGTCACAGCCACCGTCCAGCGCCGCCTCGAGCGCCTCGGGCTCGGCGATGTCACCGAGGACGATGTCCACGTCGGGGTCCGGGTGAGGCTTCAGGTCGACCACGCGCACCTGCGCTCCGGCCGAAAGCAGGTCGCTGACGACGTGGCGGCCTATGAACCCTGAGCCCCCGGTGACGATGATGCGGCGACCGCTGAGGTCCGCCGCCCGCGGGCCGCTCACGTCTTCGCTAGCTCGCCTGTGCGCCCCGGGAGCTCGTTGGTCGTCTCACGCCAGCTGACGGTCGGCATGATCGATGTCTCCTCGACGCGCTCACGATGCCGCTCGACAACGTCGAACAGATGGTCGATCAGAGTCGTCGAGAGCAGCGTCGGCTTGAGCCCGAGATTGACCAGGGCGGTGTGCTTGACGTTGTAGTAGTGGTCGTAGGCCTCGACACGCGGGTTCTCGACGTGCTCGATCCGCACGCCGCTTCCATTCGCGCCCGACCAGTTCGGGTATTCGGTGGCCACCGTCTCGGCGATCTGACGGATCGACATCGATTCGGTCATCTGGTTGAAGACGCGGAACTCGCCGCGATCAGCCGGGTTCTCGGCGGCGATCCGGATGCACTCGACGGTGTCGACGATGTTGATCAACCCTCGCGTCTGAGACCCGTTGCCGTAGACGGTGAGCGGGTGGCCGAGCACGGCCTGGATGACCATCCGGTTCAGCACCGTGCCGAAGACGCCGTCGTAATCGAAGCGCGTGGCCAGGCGCGGATCGAGCTTCGTCTGCTCGGTGTCGGCGCCGTAGACGACTCCCTGGTTGAGGTCGGTGGCGCGCATTCCCCAGATGCGGCAGCCGAACTCGATGTTCGTGGAGTCGTGGACCTTCGAGCAGTGGTAGAAGGAGCCGGGTCGCTTGGGGTAGAGCATGCGGTCATGGCGGCCGTTGTGCTCGATCTCGATCCAACCCTCCTCGATGTCGATGTTGGGCGTGCCGTACTCGCCCATCGTCCCAAGCTTGACCAGGTGAATGTCACGGTCGATGTCGGCGATGGCGTACATCACATTCAGGTTGCCGACGACGTTGTTGGTCTGCGTGTACACGGCGTGGGCCTGATCGATCATCGAATACGGGGCCGCGCGCTGCTCGCCGAAATGCACGATCGTCTCCGGCCGGAAATCACCCACCATCTGATGGACGAACGCCGGGTCGCACAGGTCGCCCACGTAGGGCTTGATCGCGTTACCGCTGATCTGGTGCCAGGTGGCGATTCGCTCCTCGAGGGTCGCGATCGGGATCAGGCTCTCGACGCCCATCTCCTCGTCGTAGCCCCGGCGGGCGAAATTGTCGTTGACCGCCACATCGTGGCCGAGGGCGCTCAGATGCAGGGCGGTGGGCCACCCCAGATATCCGTCACCGCCAAGAACCAGAATTCGCATTCGAGCGCTCCAAGTCCCTTTCCGTTAGTTCAGTGGTCCGTCGCTTCTAGCCTTCGCCGGGCGGATCTCCCACCGCCATCGGGGATAGAGGGCTACGCGAGCGCACGAGGATAGCCGACACCTCGTGCAAAGTAGGCAGAACTGGCGTCGAGGTTACAGCGCGCGCCGGCAGGCGTGCGCCGGCTGCGTGCACCCGCAGATGGCCGTTGCTACCTTCGCGTGACTCCCATGTCCGACCAAACGCTCGAGGCGCCACCCGCCATTGAGCTCCCCCGGAGCGCTCGCCGACCCGGCGCCCGCACCCCGGAGGGCTCGCTGACCGGGCTGATTCGCGGCTATCCCTGGGTCGCCTGGGGTGCGGCGCTCCTGCTGTTGTCGCTGGTCGTCGTGCTGTGGGCACGAGCCCGCCCGGGTTATGACCCCTACGGCTGGCTCGTGTGGGGCAAGCTCTCGATTCGAGGCGCGCTGGATACCAACGGCGCCCCCTCGTGGAAGCCGCTGCCGTTCCTGTTCACGGTCCCCTACGCGCTCTTCGGTCGCTATCAGCTGTGGCTCTGGATGGTCACCTCGGTCGCCATCTCACTCTGCGGTCCGGTGTTTGCTTGGCGGATCGCGTTCCGGCTCACCGGGGCGGACCCAGCTCGCCGCTACGCGGCTTACCTGGCCGGACTGTTCGCCGCCCTGCTCATCTTCGGCATGCAGGACCCGCTGCTGCCAGCCAACTACCTGCATTACATCCTGAGCGCGGAGTCCGACACGATGATCGTCGCCCTCGTCCTCGCGGCGATCGATTGCCACCTGACCGGGCGGCACCGCTGGGCGTTCTGGGTGTGGTGGCTCGCCTCGCTCGGACGGCCTGAGGTGTGGCCGTTCTGGGTCCTCGCGGGAGCCTGGCTGTGGCGCGAGAATCCCGAGTATCGGCGGTGGCTCATCGTCTCGGTCCTGTTCCTCCTCTTCCTGTGGTTTGGAATCCCCGGACTCACGTCCAAGAGCGTGTTCACGGCGGGGAACATCGCCCAGAACTCCGCCCGGGAGTGCAAGGGGAACAAGATCACCTGCACGATCACCCGCTACTCGGAGATCCACTCCACCGGGGTGTGGATCCTGGCGTCGCTTTCCGTGGCCCTGGCGGCGTTCCGGCGCAACTGGACGGTGCTGATCCTGGCCGCCGGAGCGTTGGTCTGGGTCATCATCGAGGTCGCGCTCGGGGTCAAGGGATTCCCCGCCGTCCCGCGCTACATGTTCGAGTCCGGCGCGGTGGTTGCCGTGCTGGCCGGGATCCTGGTCGGCCGCATCGTTCTCGAGCTGCCGGAGCTCCTGGGAGGAGCGCTGATGAAGCTTCGCGGGCTGCGGCTCACGCCTGGCCGAGCCACGGTTCTCGGCGGCTGGGGCGCCGGGCTGGCCGTTCTTGTCATCGCCGCTGCGTTGTTCCCGGCCGCTCACCATCAGTACCGCATGGAGCGCCGCGATCTCAGCCACGAGCGCGCGCGGACCGTCCTCATCGGACGCCTTTCAGGCGTCGTCAAGCGGCTGGGCGCGTCTCGGATCCTCGGCTGCGGGCAGCCCAACATTCCGATCGAGTACCAGAGCATCTTCGCCTGGTACACGAACGTGAAGATCGGAGAGCTCTACGTGAGCCAGACCTACCTGCGCCTTCACCCACATCCGCTGGTCAACATCTACCCGATTGCCGGTCCTGGCTGGAAGGTTTTCCCAAGCCACGTCAACGCGGCGGCGGCCGCGCGCTGTAGCGGGCTGAACCTCGTCTACAGGTAGCGCGATGCGGGTCTTCGTGGCCGGTGCGACAGGGGCAATCGGTCGGCCGCTGGTCGGGCAGCTGCATGCTGCCGGACATCAGGTGGTGGGAGCGACCCGGTCCCCGGAGCGCGCCGCGGAGCTCCGTGGAATGGGCGCCGAGGCCATCGTATGCGACGCGCTGGACGCGGATGGGCTACGCCAGGCGGTGGCCGAAGCGCGTCCTGAGGCAGTGATCCACGAGCTAACCGATCTGCCGGCCCGGCTTGACCCGCGGCGCTACCAGACCCAGCTGGCGGGCACCAATCGGCTCCGGCGTGAGGGTACGCGCAATCTCATCGGCGCTTTCTCCGCGTCAGGAGCCACGCGGCTGATCGCGCAGAGCATCGCCTTCGCATACGAGCCGAGCGGCGGGTGGGTCAAGGACGAGGAAGCGCGGCTTGATCTCGGAGCGTCTGAGCCGATCGCGGCCGCGGTCGCGGCCGTCGCTGATCTGGAGACCCAGGTCCTCGGGGCCGGCGGCATCGTGCTGCGCTACGGCTACTTCTACGGCCCGCGCACCGCGTTCTCGGCCGACGGCTTCTACGCCGAGCTCGTGCGGCGACGCCGGCTGCCGGTGATCGGATCGGGCACCGGGATGTGGTCCTTCGTTCACGTGGAGGACGCTGCGGCAGCCACCGTCGCGGCCCTCGAGAGGGGGCGTCCGGGCGTCTACAACGTCACCGACGATGAGCCGGCTCAAGCGCGTGAGTGGATTCCCGTCTACGCCGCCGCGGTGGGCGCCAAGCCGCCGTTGCGCGTGCCCGTGTGGCTGGGCCGCCTGCTCGGTGGGACGGTCGCCGTCGCCGGGATGACGGCACAGCGGGGCGCGAGCAACGCCAAGGCCAAGCGGGAGCTCGACTGGACGCCCCGACACCCGAGCTGGCGCGATGGCTTTCGTAAGCTCGCGTCGGCCTAGGAGCAGCAGCCGAAGGACCGCGGGCCGGAGAAGGCTGGCGGTGTTGCTGGCCGCTCTGGCCGCTCTGGCCGGTGTCCTGGCCGCGGTCCTCTCGGGTGGGGGGCCGCCGCCGCTGCCCCTGCCGGGGATCGGCAAGCCAGCCCGCTCGGGAGATCCCTTCGCCTACATCCCGAGCCGGGCCGATGACTTCGTGGCTCGGGCCACAGCTGGTGAAGCCCACGTTCTGTTCGTCAAGAGTCCCGGGGGCGCCTTGGCGACGGCGGCGCGCGTCGCCGCACTGCGCCCCCTGATCGACCGCGCGGCCGCGGGCAGCGGGATCGACCCGGGAACGCTTGAGGGAATCGTCTTCTTGGAAAGCGCGGGGGATCCCTACGCCATCGCCGGCAGCGACCCCGCCAACGCCGCCGGGTTGACGCAGATCGTCGCCTCGACGGGAGTGGCGCTGCTGGGAATGCACATCAACCTGGCGGCCAGCCGGTCGTTGACGAGTCGCATCAATCGTGCCGCCACGCTGGGCGAGACGGGACTGCTGGCCCGGTTGCTGCGTGAGCGAGCGCGGGTCGACTCGAGGTTCGATCCCCGCCACGCGCTCGCGGCGACGGTCCGCTACCTGAAGATCGCCGAGCACGACTTCGGCCGCCTCGATCTGGCCGTGGCCTCGTACCACATGGGGATCGGAAACCTGATGAGCGTCCTGCAGGCCTACGACGGCGGACAACCGGTCCCCTACGTCCAGCTGTTCTTTGACACCGCGCCCGACCGTCACCCGGGGGCCTTCCGGATCCTGTCGGGATTCGGCGATGACTCGTGGACCTATCTGTGGCGGGTCCTCGCCGCCGAGCAGATCATGCGGCTATACCGAACTGATCCCACGGCGCTGCGGCGGTTCGCGGCGTTGCAGACGGCGGCTGGCTCGGCCGCCTATGCGCTTCACCCGCCCGACCGGCTAGTCACCTTCGCGAGCCCGGACGCGCTCGACGCGGCTTACGGGCTCCGGCAGATCCTCCCCCTACCGGCAAACGCCAGATCGCTTGGACTCGCCTACGACCCGCAGATGGGAGCCCTCGCGCCCCGCCTCGGCTTCCGGCGCGCGCTCTACCGCGGCCTCCGTGCGCCGGCACTCGATCTCCTGATCGAGCTCGGGGTACGGGTGCGAAGGCTGTGGGGAGGCCGCGCACCTCTGGTGGTAACCAGCACGGTGCTCGACCGCGCATATCAGCGCCGGCTTGGCATCGACGATCCTGCGGCGGCTGCAGGGTGGTCGTTCACAATCGCCCGCCGATACGCGGCCGAGGGCCAGGCGCTGGCGTTTCAGGCCATGCTCGATCGGCTTCAGGCCCTCAACCTGATCGCGTGGCAGCGCTACCCAGCCGTGATCGAGGTGACGGTGGCGTCCGATGCGGCCAGGGCGATCGTGAACGGTCCATAGGTTTAGCGTTCCGATCGTGACCGACGCAATCCGCACTCCGGACGAGCTCCTGGAGGGGCTCCCCGACTTCCCCTTCCGCCCGGTATATCGCGAATTCGACGGGCTTCGACTTGCCCACCTCGACGAGGGCGACGGACCGCCGGTCGTTTTCTTCCACGGCGAGCCAACCTGGTCCTTCCTGTGGCGAAAGGTCATACCGGCGGTCCGCGATGCGGGCTTCCGTTGTCTGGCGGGCGATCTCCCGGGCTTTGGGCGCTCGGACAAGCCGCTGGCCCTCGACTGGTACACGTACGACCGCCACACGGCGAGCATGGCTGCCCTGCTGGATGACCTCGACCTGCGGCAGGCGACGATCGTGGTGCACGACTGGGGCGGGCCGATCGGGCTCCGACTGGCGGTCGAGCACCCGGACCGAATCGAGCGGATGGTGATTCTCGACACCGGCCTGTTCACGGGGCGCCAGCGGATGAACGAGGCCTGGATGGCCTTTCGGAATTTCGTCGAGCGAACGGAGGACGTCCCGGTCGGCCTCCTCGTCCGTCGTGCCTGTCACAACGACCCCGGTGACGAGGTCATCGCGGCCTACGAGGCACCTTTCCCCACCGCGGCCTCCAAGGCCGGGGCGCGCGCTTTCCCGCTGATACTCCCCCTGAGCCCAGACGCGCCCGGGGCCGCCGCAGGGCAGCGGGTGCTCGACTCGCTCCGCGGCGATCAGCGGGCCAAGCTCATCCTCTGGGCCGACTCAGATCCGGTCCTACCGCTCCACACCGGCGAGCGGTTCGCCGAGGCGCTCGGCGCCCGGGTTGACCACGTCCTCGCGGGCGCCGGGCATTTCCTTCAGGAGGATGCCGGGGTGGAGATTGGCGAGTTGATCTCGGGCTGGCTCACGTCCGGCTGACCGTCCGGCGCCTCAGGAGTCTGAGACTCAGCCGGCGAGCCGCCGGGCTTCGCTGGCGTGCCGACAGCCTGCGCTGGATCCGATGCCGTCATCCCCTGACCGATCCGCTGCTCGTAGGCCGCGCGCACGGCGCGGTCGGGATGGGTCACGGCATCGTTCCCACCCAGTGCCTGACTGATCGTGTCGGCAACTCGTCGGGGCATGAGAGCAGCGAGCCGGATCGTGGCGCCCATCCGACGGGGGACGTAGACATCAACCCGCCCCGTCTGGAGCGCCTCGACGATCGCCTCCGCCACATCCTCGGGCTCGGGCGTCTTGATGCCGCGGATCTGCTGTAGACCCGAGTAGAGCTCGGTGTTCGTCCCGACCGGCATGACAACGCTGAAGTCGATGCCGCTGGAGGCGAACTCCATCCGGAGCGCTTCGGTCAGCCCAACCACCGCGTGTTTGGTCGCCACGTAGGTGGCGAGATGCGGCGAGGCGCTCTTACCGACGATCGAGGCGACGTTGACCAGGTGACCCCGGCCGCGAGCCTGGAAGCGCTCGAGCGCGAGCTTTGAACCGAAGATCACGCCGTGCAGGTTGATGTCGACCAAGGCGCGCGCGATGGCGTCGCTCTCCTCAAGGAACGGGCCGACGGGCATGATCCCGGCGTTGTTGACCAGGACGTCCAGCGGTCCGAGCCGACTTTCGGTCTCGGTCAGGAAGGCACTGAAGCTCTCACGACTCGTGACGTCGAGCGGGAGCCCGACGGTGTCAGCGCCCAGCTCGACCGCGGTCTGCTCGGCCAGCGACGCATCGATGTCCCCGATGGCGACTCGGATGCCGCGGGCGAGGAGCGCGGCCGCGGTGGCGCGACCGATGCCCCGGGCACCGCCCGTTACGGCGGCCACCTTGCCGACCAGCGGACGTGGTGCATTTGCCATTTGAAGGTGCCTCCTGATCGTTGTGAGCGGAACGGTAGCGGTCACGAAGGGCTCGTTCGCCTGACGGATCCAGCGACCTCACTCGATATCCTCGAGTTAGATGGCGCATTTCAGCTACGGCGGGCAGCGCCTGGCTTACACGATCCACGGCGAGGGACCGCCCACCATCCTCACACCGGGACTGCTCCTGTCCCAGAAGATGCAGACCCCGCTGGCCCGCACGCTGGCCAAGCGCGGAAACCGCGTCATCACAATGGATCCCCTCGGCCACGGCGACTCGGACCGTCCGCGCCAGATGTGGCGTTACTCGATCCCGGAGTTCGCCCAGCAGGTGATCGCCCTGATGGACCATCTCGAGCTCGATGAGGCGGTGATCGGCGGCACCTCGCTAGGCGCCAACATCTCGCTCGAGGCCGCCGCGCTGGCCCCCGGCCGCCTGCGAGGGATGATCATCGAGATGCCCGTGCTCGACCACGCCATCCCCGCCTGCGCCGTGGCCTTCACGCCGCTCCTGTTCGCGCTCACCGTGGGCGAGCCGTTGATGAAGGGGCTCGCGCTGGCGGTTCGGGCGCTCCCGCGATCCCGCGCCCCGTTCCTGATCGAACTGGCGCTCGACTCGATCGCTCAGGACCCCGGGCCGAGCGGCGCGATCCTCCAGGGCATCCTGTTCGGCCGCACCGCGCCCGAGCATCTGAGGCGTCAGAAGATCGAGGTGCCGGCGCTGGTCATCGGTCACCCGCGTGACCCGATCCACCCGTTCTCCGACGCCGACATGCTGGCGGCCGAGCTGCCCAACGGTCGCTTGATTGACGCCAACTCGATCATCGAATTGCGCACCAACCCCAAGCGCCTGACGGCGAAGATCGCCGACTTCATCTCCGAATGCTGGGGTGAGGTCGGAGAGGAGCGCGCGGTCAGAGCAGCCACCGCGTAGCGCGGCTCCCGGCCCCGCGCCGCCGAGCCCCCGCGGAACGCCTACCGCGGCGGCGGGGGGCCCGGTGGATCGACGATGTCGCGACCCGTCGGCTGGAGACGGTCGTCCAGTTCGAGCTGCCAGTAGTAACGGGTGAAGGTGAGGCCGGCGCGAAACTCGCCCACATGCGGCTCAACCGTCTCGCCGCGGGCCATTCGCACGATCAGCTCCGGGTACGTCCGGCCGGGCAGCGCGGCGTACATCGGGGCTGGAAACGCACCCCCGAAGCGGGTGTTCACGTCGGTGATCCCCAGTCCCACCTCGCGGTCACGGAAGACCTGGATCGTCGCCGGCCCCCGCACCCCGAGTGCCTCCGAAACGCGCGCCCCGAGCGTGATCAGCTCGGGGTCGGCGATCACCGTTCCCTTGATCGACTCGCCCCCTCGCGACTCGATCATCGTGCGCGGGATCGCGTTGAGGCACCGGCCGGCAGCGTCGCCCAGCGTGTCGATCGAGAACTCGGGGCCGGCCATGAAGCGCTGGATCATCGTCGGCTCGGGGACATAGGCGACGAAGAACTCCGCCGCCGCCTGATCGTCGGCCCGGTGGATCGAGCGAGCACCGGATCCCTGCCGCGGTTTCACCATCACCGGAAAGCTCTCGACCGGCTCGCCGGGGAGAACCGTGGGCGGGGAGGGCAGCCCGAGGCGTTCGAGCAGCAGGTGGGCCTCGTATTTGTCGAAGGTCGCGCGGGTGATTTCGGGATCCGGGACCAGCGCCGGGAGCGCGCCCTCGGCCCGCGCGCGGGCGAGGACCTCGAGGTCGAGGTCGGTGAGCGGAAGCACGGCTCCAATCCGATGGCGTTGGCAAAGCTCAGCCAGCGCCGGGACATAGCCGGGGTCATCGATCCGCGGCACGGCGTAGCGGTGATCGGCCGCGTACTGCGCCGGGGCCAGCGGATTCGGGTCGGCGGCGATGACCGTGGCGTGTTGGGCGAAGGCCGAGACGATGTCGTAGCGCTTGCCGACTCCGGTGAGGAGCACCGACGTTTCAGAGCCGGCCATGCCAGCCTCCCCGCTCTCCCTTGTACAGCCCCTGGCCACTCAGCACCATCCCGATCGTCCGCGCGATGATCCGCAGATCCAAGGCCAGCGTCCGATGCTCGACGTACCAGAGGTCGAGCTCGATCCGCTCAGTCCACGGCAGCGACGCACGACCGTTGATCTGCGCCCACCCGGTCAATCCCGGCTTCACGGCGAGGCGTCCGCGCTGGCGATCGCTGTACTGCTCGACCTGAACCGGGAGGGTGGGCCGCGGACCGACGATCGACATGTCTCCCTTCAACACGTTCCATAGGTTGGGCAGCTCGTCGAGCGAATAGCGACGCAGGAACCGCCCCATCCGGGTGATCCGATCATCACCCTCCTGGATCGCCAGCCCCGCGCCGGTGAACTCGGCGCCCTTGACCATCGTCCGGAGCTTGTAGATCTGAAACCGCTCTCCGTCCCGGCCCGCGCGGGTCTGGGTGTAGATCGGGTGGCCGGGCGACTCGACGCGGATGGCCAGCGCCAGAAGGCCGATCACTGGAGCCGTGATGAGCGAGGCCGGCACCGCGATGACGAGGTCGAGCGCCCGCTTGACGCGGTCGATCACCGCGTCCCCTCGGCGGGCTCCCAGCCGGCCGGGGTGCCGCGCGTCAGCCAATCCCATAGGCCAGCGACCAAGGAGGCCGTGGTGAGAACGTAGTAGCGCGCCACGAGGAGGGGCCGAGCGGGGATGACGCGCGCCAACAGCGCGGCCAAGAGAACCGCCAACTGGATGCCCACCGCCACTCGATAGATCGTTCCCTCTCCGAATAGCGCGATGCTCGTGGCCAGCGCGATGAGGTGGAGAAATGGCGACGCGTAGCGCAGGATGCGGTGGGAGACGATCATCAGCGCGTACAGCGGGTCGTAGCCGCGCGGCGAGAGCATCCCGCCGCGCAGGACGATCGGCCATGTATGACCCATCATCCGCCGCTTTCGGGCGAACTCGCCCTCGAGCGACGGGACCATCGGCTCGCTGGCGCGAGCGTCGGGGGCATACACCGCTCGCCGGCCGCGCTTGACGATCTGGAACGGGAAGGACAGGTCGTGGCCCATGATCGGGTCGACGACCAGGTAGTCCTCGCGCCGGGTGGCGTAGATGGCGCCGTTGCCGCCGGTCACCGACCGCACGCGTGATTCCAGCGAGCGCAGCATCATCTCGTAGCGCCAGTAGAGGCCCTCCTGGTTGGTACCGGCCTGACTGACCAGTCGCACCTGCCCGCATACGTATCCGACGTCCGGGTCGCCAAACGGCGCCACGAGCCGGGCGAGTGCGTCGGACTCCCAGGTCACATTGGCGTCCGAGAAGGCGACGATCTCCCCCCTTGCCCGCTCCACGCCGGTGTCCTGGGCGCGGATCTTTCCGCCCCGCGGTAGCTCCAGCACGACATCGGCGCCCGCGGCGCGGGCGCGCTCCGGAGTCAGGTCAGGGGAGCCGTCGCAGGCAACGATCAGCTCCATCCTCTCCCGCGGGTACTCGAGTGCCCGGAGGTTGGCGATCCGACCCGAGATCACATCCTCCTCGGCGTAGGCCGGAACGATCACGGATACGAGCGGTAGCCGATCCGGCGCCGGGGCGTCCGCGCGCCGCCGTCCCATGAGCTGCGCCAGCACCCACAAGAGCAGCGGATAGCCAACCTGGGCATAGACGAGCAGCCCGACGGCCACCCAGAAGATGATTGCCAGCGCGCTCACAGCGGCGCCGATTGTGTCAGCGCCGCTGCGCGCCCGTCAGTGGCCAGAGTGGGTCAGCCGGTGAAACCGACGCTCCGTCGCGGTCGGCGACTGATCCGCCGTCCGCGGGCATGGTGCTTGTGCTTGCGGCGCTTCTTGTGCTTCTTGTGCTTCTTGTGCGTGGTCGATGACGCTGCCGGCGCACCCGCGCTCGTCGCCGCGAAGCAGCCGGAGAGCTGACGCGTCACGTAGTTATTGGTGTTACTCGCGCTGTTGGTGGTGGGAGTGCCCGCCGGGTTACCGGCAAACGTGAACAGCGGACATCCGTGTGTGTCCAGGGTCGCCGAGGTGAAGTCGAGCAACGAGCGGTCGCTTGGCCCGTTCGGGGTGGCCCCGCAGAGGACGCCGGCATTGCAGATCTGCCCGTGGTGATAGATGAAGCCCGGGTTGACGTCGACGTAGGTGAAGCTCGGGTTCGCAGCGGTGGCGTTGGTTGCCTCCGCCGTCGTATAGGTCCACTGGCCAGACAGGCTGTTGGGATCGATGACGCCGTTGGTCGTGCGGAAGTAACCGATCGCCAGCTGCCCCGCCTGCGGGCCACCGATCGCCGCCGGAAGCATGTGGGCGGCATTCGCCTGGTCGAGCATCATTGGCGAGGTCCAGTGCACGCCGTGGTCAGTTGACCTGAGCAGGTAGACATTGGTCGTCGAGGGGAAGGGCGTGGTCCCGACGGCTCCCGCGCCGATGACATAGAGATTGCCGGCCCCGTCGATGGCCAGGTCGTTGAAAATGTCTCCGAACTGGACCGTGTTCGTACCGACCTTCGAGCCATCGAACACCGTGTAGTCGGTGAAGGATTGGCAGTGATCGTGTGACACGGCCAGGTAGAGCTGGCTGAACGTCCCGCTCGGGAAACCGTGAGCCGCCGCGTCGAGGTTCTGCTGCTGGGTGGTGGTCACGAACAGGACGTACAGGTTTCCTGCCTGGTCGGTGACCGGGTGGGCCACGAGCGTGCCGCCGGTGATATCGGTGGGAACGTTGGCCTCGACCGCCGGATCTGTGATCAACGGGCCACAGGCATGCGCGAAGTCATCGGCGCCTCCGTTATCGGTCCGGAAGGCGATCGGCTGGGCCGAGACGAACTCGTGGTAGGTGACGTAGAGACGCTGCGGATCGCTGGGGTCCGCGGTCAGCCACGGCCGATCGTCGGACGGGCCAACCTGTCCGGCGTTGATCGTCGTGCAGCCGGCTGAGTCGGGAACCGGCCCAACCCCGGTGAACGTCTGCCCGCGATCCGTGCTCTTGCACACCTCGGTGGCGATGGCCTCCAGATCAGCCGTGTAGACGGCACCGGCGTCGTAGATGATGTCGCTGTCGCCGCCGCCGATGTCCGACCCCATGAAGACGCCCTTTTGGAAGGTCGATCCGTCGTCACGTGAGATCCACAGACCGATCCCGGGGTGACCCGAGTCGCCGCTCGGAATACCCTGCGGCCCGGCAACGAAGACATCACCCTGAGGGTCGGCGGCGATGCTGGGCTCGCCCCCCACCGGCGGATTGGACAGCGCAACCGGTGCGGTGAAGTTGGCCGCCGCGGCCGCCGTCGCCGTGGCCAGAATCACCGCCGCGGCCGTGGTCAGCGACCCGATCGCCGAGGCTACATTCCTGCGTGCCATGTGGCTCCTCCCATCGCCTGGATGACGCATGGCGCTGTCACCGGCGCACCATGCAACGGCGCCAATCTAGCCCGCTCGGATCCACCGCGCGCCGGTTCGCCTAGGTGACGAGTTCGCGGTAGAGCTCAAGGGTGAGCTCAGCCGCGCGGCCCCATGAATACGGACCCGCAGCCGCCTCCCGCGCCGCCTGAGCCAGGCGCTCTCGTTCTCCAGGATCGCCCACCAGCGCGAGGAGCGCCTGGCCGAGAGCAGCGGCATCGCCGGCCGGCACCAACTCGGCGCCGCCCGCCGCCGCGACCTCGGGAAAGCCGCCGACGCCGCTCAGGACCGTGGCCTTGCCGAACGCCATTGCCGTGGCCAACACACCGGAGAAGTCGAACCTCTCCGTGCTGAGGTAGGGCAGAACCACGACGTCGGCGCGACGAAAGCAGGCTCCCAGCTCTGACTCGCTGACGAAGCGCGTGACCCAGCGCACGGCGCGTGGAGAATGCGCACGCAGTCGGTCGATATCCATCCGCGGGCGGCCCACGATCCAGAGCTCGGCCGCACCGCCGTTGGCCGCCTTGGCCACACCGCCGTTGGCCGCCTCGGCGACCGAGCGCCAGGCCTCAAGCAGCACGTCGACGCCCTTGTAGGGCCGCAGCAGACCGAAGAAGAGCACGACCGGCCCGCCGCCCGGTTCTGAGAGCTCTGGTGGGAGTCCTCCACCAGGAAGCTGGGTCAGGAAATCAAATGCGCCGTGGTGGATGACCCGGACCTTTTCCGGCGGGATATCGAGCCCCTCGACAAGCCGCCGGCGGCCGTATTCGGAATGGGCCACAAGCGCGTCTACCGCGTCGTAGAGCCGCCGTTGAGCACTGAGTTGGAGGGGGCGCGGCTCGCGAGGGAGCAGGTCGTGGGCGGTCAACACGACCGGACACCGAGGGAGCAGGTAGCGATCGATTGGCTGCACAGCCAGCCACTGGAAGTGAGCCACCTGCGCCGCCTCGGCGTGGCGGCGCAGGGCCATCATGTCCGGCACGTGCTGGGCCAGCTTGGTGGCCAGCCGGAGGCGCGAGGCAGGCGGGCCCAATGCGTGCGTGTAGAAGAGCTGGTTGACGCGGTAGCCGTCGGGCACCGGAGCGGCGCCGTAGGCAAAGCGGCTAGTGACCAGTTCCACATCGGCCCCGGCGCGCGCCAGGGCGGCGCAGAGCGCGTGGTCATAGGGAGGCGTGTAAGCCGAGGGATCGATTACCTGGACGCGCATCGTTCACTCGAGTGAGCGGCCAGTCAGGCGGCCCAGACGCCGCGCGATCGCCTCAGCCTGGCCGCCGCCTAGGACCTGCATGCGGGCGCCGCGGTCACGCACGAGGCGCAGCGCAGCGGGAGCCAGAACCCGCAAGCCAGGCTCCCCCGGGGCGCGCCGGATCACGTCGAGCAACGCTCGCCCGGGATGCCGAGCTATGAGCTCGACCGTGGCGAGCCACCTCGCCAGGCGCCCGTCGTCCTCGATGTAGTCAACCGCCAAGCGGCGTGCCGCCAAGGTGTCCACGGCATGCGGCCGAGCAACGGCCTCCACGCGGGCTCGGCCCAGGCTCCTCGCCAGTTCCACCAAGGGGTCGCCTGGCGAGGGGAACCGATCGGCGACGAGCACAACGGTGGGTCGCGATGGCTCTCGCGTGGTTCGCGCGGGGCGATTCGAGAGACCGAGACCAACCAGCTCATCGATCGCGAGCACAGCGTCAAGGAGCAGAAAACGGCCGCGGTCCGCCCGCCCGGTGACCGAGGCCGATGCCCGGCGAAGCGGCTCAGGCGACCGGCGGCTCACCGCGGCCGGGAGGCGCCGCATCGCACGCCACAGCGCGGGCTCGGGGGCGAAGCCCTCGTACCGGCGGGCCAGCCAGGCTCGGCCCGCGGCATAGCCGCGCCACTGCCGGCGCAGCTCGGGGAGGGTGGTTCGATATCGATGGCCGACCCGGGCCTCGCGGCGCAGCGCCAGACGCCAGCCGGCGTCCTGCAGGCGCCAGGTGAAGTCGGTGTCCTCAGCGGCCCTGGTGCCCTCGTAGAAGCCGCCGAGCTGTTCGAATGTCGCACGGCGGACGAGCAGGTTGGCCGCGGCGGCGCGGGGCCGGAACGGATGCTCCTGGTGCGCCTGTTGACCCAGGAAGCTGCGGGCCGATCCGTAGCGCGCGACGACAGTGCCGTCGCCCTCAGCGGGGACGATCTCGCCGGCGACGGCACCGACATCGTCGTCGATTCCCTCCCCCCAGAGCGCATCGAGGAGACCCGGGGCCGGCTCGGTGTCGGCGTCCAGGAAGAGGATCCAATCGTTGGTCGCCTGGGCGGCGCCGGCATTGCGGGCGTAGGCAGGCGACGGCTCATCCACGGCGCGGACGATGGTCACACGGGGCTCGGAACCGCCCCCGCCTCGCCCAGCTGAGGAGGCGGTGCCCGCGTTGTCGACGAGAATGAGCTCGTCGCCTGGACGGGCACCCAACCCTTGGAGGGCGTCGATAGCTGCACGCGCCGCCTCAGTTGTTCCCATGAACGGCATCACCACGCTGTAGTCGGGTCGGCTCATGGCACCGGCTCAGACCGGCTCTCCGGCAGGTCTGGTACGTCTCAAGAGCTCGCCCAGCTGCCGCAGTTGAGCCATTTCCTCGGGGCGAGCGAAACGTGATGCCCACAGCAGCGGTGGGATCGCAGCCCAGGCCGCTACTCGGGTCAGGAGGCCGAGAACCCCATGCGCCGGCAGCAGGAGCTGGCCCGCCACGGCGACCGCACCCATCACGACGACCAGTTGCAAGAGCCGCCGCCATTCGAATGCGACCGTAAACGCGCGGCGGGTGAGCAAATGCATAACCGTCAGCATCGCTGCGTACGCGCCGCACAGGGCGACGCCCGCGCCGGCGATGCCGAGCGGGCGGACGAGCAGGAAGAGCAGGGCCACGTTCGTGGCCAGCCCGGCCAACGCGGCGGGGAAGTTACGTGTGGTCACCTTGGCCCGTCCCGCGATCACCAGGAACACGACCCACAGACCGTACATCGCCCAGCCGAGCGCGAGCCAGGGGAGGGCGGGGTAGGCGCCGTAGTACGCGGGCGTGGTGAGCAGGCGCAGGATCCAGGGGCCGAGCAGCGTCAGAGCTGCCACGACCCACCCGCTGATGAGAACGTAGTAGGTGGTTATGAGCCCGTACAGCCTCCCGGCCTCCGCGTCATCCCGCACCGAGTAAGCCAGCGGCGGCCACGCGTACATGAAGGCACGAACGATGAAGGCGACGGCTCCCGCCAGCTTGACGGCAATTGAGTAAAGGCCCGCCAGGCTCGCGCTGCGATCGTGGTAGACGTAGTAGCGGTCGACGATGCTGAGCGCGTACACCGACGCCTCGGCGGGGACCGTGGGCAGGCCGAAGCGAAGCAGCTCGCCAAAGCGCTCACTGAGCGGGGCGGGGCTGGCCAGGAGCCGGCCGCGCATGCTCCACCAGAGCCCGAGCAGCACCGCAGTTGAAGCTCCGTAGTTGCCCAGGAGCAGCCCGCGGGCCCCCTGGTGCAGTCCAACCACGAGCACCACGGAGGCCGCGATCGTGATCGCCACGTTGGTCAAAGAGGCGACCGCGTAGGCCCGCACCCGCTCCTCGACGCGGAGCAGCGCATAGGCGAGCTCGAGATTGGTGAACGCCCACAAGCCAAGTACCGCGATCAGGAAGATCGGCACGTCGCGGTGCCCGAGGATCAGCTTGGACAGTGGCGCGGCAGCGGCGGCCAGGACACCGGCCGCCACCGTCGTCGTGATGAGCAGGAAGCTGACGGCACGCCGCGCGAGCGCAACCTGGCGCTCCTGATCGGCGTCGGAGAAGTGAAAGCGCAGGAACGCCTCGATGATCCCGAAGCGGACGAGGATGCTCAGGAAGATGACTCCGTTGCCGAGCAGCTCGACGACGCCATAGCCGGCCGGGCTGATGTAGCGCGTGTATACCGGCAGAAGCAGGACCGCGATGAACTTGGAGACCAGATCGGCGATCTGGTAGGCGGCGAGCGAGCGGGCGAGCCGCTTCAGGTAGCCCGTCACCGGACGCTAGGGGAGGACCGTGACCTCGATCGCCCCGGCACCTGAGGGCGGCGGTGCGAGCGTCGCCGGGAACCGGGCGGTGTTGCAGGCGAGATTCGTCACCTCGAGGCCGATGTAGTAGGTCCCCACAGGTGCCGGGCGCCTTTGGATCAGACCGTCCCAGACGGCGCTGTGAGCGCCGGCGATGAAGCTCTTGACGAGCACGAGTCGGTGCCGGTGACCGAGGCGATAGATGAGCACCGTGGCCAAGCGGCTGCCGTTGCCCGTGTAGTTGATGCGGATCCGCTGCCGAGCCAGGCGATGGACCACGTGCGGCGTGACCTGCGTGACCCGGGGCTTGGGTGGCGTCGTGATGATCTGAAAGGGGATCGGGCCCGAGTTGTCGGAGATTGTGACCGTGCGAGCCTGGTGGACAAGGTGGACCTTCACGAAGTACTCGCCGTCCGGAGCCAGGACATGGCCGGCCTCGTATCCATTCCAGACGAACTGCTTACGCACCGGGTGACTTCCCCCGGGCATGAAGGTTCCCGAGGTCAGCGTGGCGACTCGCTGCCCGTGGCTGTTGCTCACCCAGACGTC
>DATGFT010000070.1:0-42601 GCA_035308915.1 Solirubrobacteraceae bacterium | reverse complement strand
CCCGCTCCATCTGCTCAGGATCCGGCCAGTAGTAGCCGCCGACATCGACCGAGGAGCCCTGGACGGCGTTCAGCTCCTCGACGATCTCGGCTTCAGCCTCACCGAGCTTCTCGGCCAGCTCGGAGAACCGCTCCGAAAGTTCACCGTCCTCGTCCTGTTCGGCCAGCTCCTGCGCCCAATACAGCGCCATGTAGAAGTGGCTGCCACGGTTGTCGAGCTCGCCCGTCTTGCGGGACGGCGCGCGGTCCTCCTCGAGCCAGCGGCCGACCGCCCGGTCCAGTGTCTCGGCCAACAGCCGAGCCCGCGGGTTCTCGTCCTGGTCGGCGAGCAGCTCGAACGAGGGCCCCATGGCCAGGAACTCCCCGAGCGAGTCCCAGCGCAGGTGGTTCTCCTTGAGGAACTGCTGAACGTGGCGGGGGGCTGAGCCGCCGGCGCCGGTTTCAAAGAGGCCGCCGCCGGCCATCAGCGGCACGATCGACTGCATCTTGGCGCTCGTTCCCAGCTCGAGGATCGGGAAGAGGTCGGTCAGATAGTCGCGCAGCACGTTGCCCGTGACCGAGATCGTGTTCTCCCCGGCCCGAGCCCGGTCAAGCGTGAAGCGAGCCGCCCGATCGACATCCATGACCTCGATCTCGAGCCCGTCGCTGTCATGCTCAGCGAGCGCCGCTCTCACCTTCTGGAGGACCTCGGCATCGTGAGGGCGGCTCTCGTCCAGCCAGAACACAGCCGGCCATCCGGTCTCCCGAGCCCGCTCGACCGCGAGCCGGACCCAATCCCGCACGGCGGCATCCTTGGTTTGGCACATCCGCCAGATGTCGCCGGCCTGCACCTCGTGCTCCAGGAGCGCGTTGCCGTCGGCGTCGATCACGCGCACCGTGCCCGGTGCGTCGATCTCAAACGTCTTGTCATGCGAGCCGTATTCCTCGGCCGCCTGCGCCATCAGTCCCACGTTCGGCGTCGTGCCCATCGTCGCGGGGTCGAAGGCGCCGTGCTCACGGCAGTGCTCGACGGCCGCGGCGTAGAGGGGGGCGTAGGAATGGTCGGGGATGACGAACTTGGCGTCCTGCTGCTCCCCATCCGCGTTCCACATCTGTCCCGAGGAACGGATCGCCGCCGGCATCGAGGCGTCGATGATCACGTCACTCGGGACATGAAGGTTCGTGATGCGGCGGTCGGAGTCCACCATGGCCAGGGGCGGCCCCTCGCGGTAAGCCGCCTCGATGGCAGCCACGATGGCGGAGCGATCCTCGTCACCCAGCTTCTCGATCGCCTTGAGCAGCGCTCCGAGGCCGTCATTGGCGTCAACCCCGACCGACCGCAGGGCCTCACCGTGTTCCTCGAACACGGTCTTGAAGTAGGCGCGAACCGCATGGCCAAAGATGATCGGGTCAGACACCCTCATCATCGTCGCCTTGAGGTGAACCGAGAACAGAACTCCCCGCTCCTTGGCGTCCTCGAGCTGCTCTGAGAAAAAGTCCCGGAGCGCTTGGCGTCGCATCACCGCGGCGTCGAGGATCTCGCCGGCCAGAACCGGAATCTCGTCACGGAGCAGGTTGACCCCCCCGTCCTCACGCACGTGCTCGATCCTCACGCTGCCCTCGTGATCGAGCGTCACCGAGCGCTCGGTGGAACGAAAGTCTCCTTCCGTCATCGTCGCCACGTGCGAGCGTGAGTCGTTCGACCACTCTCCCATCGAATGGGGATGCTTGCGCGCGTACTCCTTAACCGACGTCGAGGCGCGCCGGTCGGAATTGCCCTGGCGAAGCACCGGGTTGACCGCGCTCCCCTTGACCCGGTCATAGCGGGCGCGCACCTCGCGCTCCTCATCGTCGCTCGGTTCCTCGGGATAGTCCGGGATCGGATAGCCGTGCTCCTGGAGCTCGGAGATCGCCGCCTTGAGCTGGGGCACCGAGGCGCTGATGTTGGGGAGCTTGATCACGTTCGCCTCGGGCTGCTCGACCAGCTCGCCCAGTTCGCCGAGCGCGTCGGGCACCTGCTGCTCGGAGGACAGGCGATCGGGAAACTGCGCCAGGATCCGCCCGGCCAGGGAGATGTCGCGCAGTTCGATCTCGATTCCCGCCGCGCCCGCGTAGGCCCGCAGGATCGGCAACCAGGAGCGGGTGGCCAGGGCGGGCGCCTCGTCGGTATGCGTGTAGATGATCTTCATGCTCCCCGGCACCCTACCCGCGGACGATCATCCACAGGCGCGGGCGATGAGACGGGTATACATAGCTCGACCTGCCCCCGACCCCCGGAGATGATCAGTGCCTGATTCGCCTGTACGAGTAGCCGTGACCGGAGCCGCCGGACAGATCGGCTATCAGCTCCTGTTCCGGATCGCCAGCGGCCAGCTGCTGGGTCCCGACACCCGCGTTCACCTCTACCTGCTCGAGATTCCCGATGCGGTCAAGGCGGCCGAGGGCACGGCGATGGAGCTCGTCGACTGCGCGTTCCCTCTGCTGGCCGGGATCGACATCTCAGACGACCCGCGGGAGTCGTTCGACGGTGTGAACATCGCGCTTCTGGTCGGCGCCCGGCCGCGCTCCAAGGGGATGGAGCGGAGTGACCTGCTCGAGGCCAATGGCGGGATCTTCAAGCCCCAGGGCGAGGCGCTGAACGCAGGGGCGGCTGACGACGTGCGCGTGCTCGTGGTGGGCAACCCGGCGAACACGAACTGCCTCATCGCTCAGTCCAACGCGCCCGACATTCCTCGTGAGCGTTTCACCGCGATGACGCGGCTGGACCACAACCGGGCTCTGGCTCAGCTGGCCAACAAGACCCAGACGCCGGTGGGGGAGATCACGAACCTCGCGGTTTGGGGCAACCACTCGACGACCATGTACCCCGACATCTTCCACGCCAAGGTGAGTGGCAGGAACGCGGTGGAGGCGGTCGACGATATGGATTGGCTCGAGAACGATTTCATCCCCACGGTTCAGAAGCGCGGGGCGGCAATCATCGAGGCGCGCGGAGCCTCCAGTGCCGCGTCAGCGGCCAACGCCGCGATCGATCACGTGCACGACTGGGCGCTCGGCACCAAGCCCGATGATTGGGTGTCGATGGCGATTCCGTCCGACGGTTCATACGGCGTTGAAGAAGGTCTCATCTCCAGCTTCCCCGTGACGTGCTCAGGCGGTGCCTACGAAGTCGTCCAGGGCTTGGAGATCGATGATTTCTCGCGTCAGCGAATCGAGGTAACGGTTAATGAGCTCAAGGAGGAGCGTGACGCCGTGAAACAGCTCGACCTGATCTGACCTACCTCAAACGGACGGGCGCGGCGTGACCCGCCGCGCTTGGTCATGGGCGCGTGGCGCTGCTTATGAAGCAGCTTCGTCGGTTATGAACCCGCTTCGTCGCTTATGAAGCAGCTTCGTCGGTTATGAACCCGTGGCGGTCCAACCCTGCCCGTCGCGCTTGATCTGCCCCTCCTGCTGGAGGCGGGGCAGCACGCGGTACAGGTAGTTGGGAGCAATCCCCATCGACTTCGCGATTTGCGGAATCGTGATGCCGGGTGTGCTGCGGACCAGCTCAAGGGCCTGGTTGGCGCGGGTCCCGCCGCTGCGCCGCCCGCGGGAGCGACGCGTCCGACGGCCGTTGCTGCTTCGTCGCGTCGTGCTGCGGGATCGCCCCGCGCTCCCGCGCGGACGTCCTGGACCGCGCCGGCCGCCGACGAGAGCCGCGCGCGCCGCCTCGAGCTTTGTCACTTCCTCCTTGAGCTCGCTCAGGCGAGCGTCAATCTCCTTGACGGTGGTGTCGACGAACTCGGCCAAGTGAAATCTCCTTCGATGGATTCCCAGTAGGTCCCTGTGTCAGGGCGCGCCCCGCAGCGATTCGCGCTGCATAACATACAGGTTAGGTACCTAGTTTTCACTTCGCTCGACTAGTGCCTTCAGCCGTTCAAGTGATCGTTCGGCCTCACGTTCCGAAACACCGCCGACGATTACCCGGCTCGCCGCCGACCCCAGGCGACCGCCCGGAGGGTGAAATTCGTTGACGTACTCAAAGTCGGTCGCATCATTTCCGTCGGCTCGTAGCTCGTAGCGGATTCGCGCCCGCGAGTGGGCGGGACCAAGTCCCTCCCACTCCGCGTGATTGGGCGCGTGTACATCCACGAGCTTCCAATCGACATGGAAGGAAACGCCGCGCAGGTGAAGACACTGGGTCATGGTCGAGCCCTCACGCAGAGGGTGCGCCGACACGTCTCTGACCCAGCGGTGAATGGTGACCCAGTCCTTGAGACGTGATGGGTCCATCACGATTTCCCACACGCGCTCCATGGGTGCGTTGATTCGTGTCGTGACGTGAACGGTGCTCATAGCTCAGGTGCGGACCCTAACGGGCCGGGGGAGGTCGGGTGGCGGACGACCCTAAAGGTCCGCGACGCGTCGGGTGGCGGACGACCCTAACGGGCCGCGAGGGGTTCCGTGGCCTCCCACTCACCGAGGGCGTGCTCGATGGCCGCGTCGAGTGAGTGCAGGCGGACTCCCAGCAGCTCGGCGGCGCGGGTCCCGCCGGCCAGCAGGTCGGTGGCCAGGCTTTCCATCAGCGGGCCGATCAGCTCGTAGTCCTCGTGGGCGACGACGGCTGCGACGCGGCTGGCGATCGGCGTCGCGGTCAGGCGCCCCAGGCCGACCGTCGGCCGTCCTATCAGCAGAGCGTCGCGAATGCGTTCGATGAGCTCACGGTAGGTCACCTCCTCGGGACCTCCAACGTCGAGCGCGAGCCCGGAGATCTGCTGGTTGCGCGCGGCGCGGACGAGCATCTCGATCATGTCCCGTTCATCGACGGGAGTCGTGCGCTTGGTTCGCCACGACGGCATCGGGAGCACGGGCAGGCGCTCGACCAGCCGGACCAGGAAGCGAAACGGCCGGGAGCGAGCGCCGATGACGATCGAGGCCCGGAAGGCCACCGAGGCCGGGGTGGCGGCGAGCAGCGTCTGCTCGACGTCCAGCCGGCTGGCCAGGTGGGCCGAGAGCGGCCCGTCCACCGGCAGGAGGCCACCGAGGTAGACGATCCGCCAGACGCCGGCTGCCTGCGCCGCGCGCGCGAAGTTCTCCGCGGCTGCGTGGTCCCGAGCGGCGAATGACCCCGTCGGCGATGCCTCCATCGAGTGGATCAGGAAGTAGGCGACGTCGACGCCCTCGAGTGCCGCCTCGAGGCCGGCGCCGCTGACCGCGTCTCCCGGCAGGACCGGGAAGTCGAACTGAGCGGCCTCGGGGTTCCGGCTCAGGCCGCGCACGGAGTGACCCTCGGCGAGTAGGCGCGGCGCCAGACGCGAACCAACGTAACCAGTTACCCCGGTGAGGAGAACGTTCATCCCAGGGGGCCTACCCAGCCGTGACGGAAAGCCATGGAAAATGCGGGCGCTTCTGGCGAGCACGCCGGAAATACCTGCAATTTCGCATTTTTATAGTGAGGCACTTTTTTCTGCGTTTTCCGGGAAGGGCTGTTGCGGGTCCGGGGCGGTTGCGCTTTGATGTCCGCCTCGTCGGTGGTGGCAAGCATGAAGGATGAAGGGGGGCGGAGACCTCGATGGCGAATGGGCGGACGTCGGGCAACGTGAGCTGTAAGGACTGCTTCTTCCACAAGAACCAGCTCTGTGCGGTGTCGGAGAGCGGTCCCTGTGCGACCTTCCGCCCGGGCCGCCCGGAGGGGCTGCGCCCGCCGACCCAGATGCGGTTCGTCTTCCGCCAGGACCGGCGGCTCCAGGTGGCGTGGGCCTTCCCGTCGGCCAACGAGCAGGTTGGGCTGCACGCCTAACCGGCCGGCGGAGCTATAAGGTTCGCGCCGTGTTCTGGCCGTTGATAGGTGGGTTCATCGCCATCTTGCTGCTCACGATCCTGATCGGCTGGATTCTCGACCCGGCTCGGCGCCGTGACGGCGGCCCTCCCACGGGCGGTCACTGAGCCGCTCACATCACGTCCGCCGACCCGCGCGAAAGGCCGCTGAGACCCAGCCTCGCTCACGCAGGCGGTGATCCGAGCCGATCCTCCCATTAGAGTTCTCGCCGAGACGAGAGGAGTGGGTTGGAGATCACGGTGCTCGGGAAGTCGCCGTCGTGGCAGGACGCCGACGGGGCCTGTAGCGGATACCTGGTACAGGAAGACGGATACGCGCTGGTGCTCGACTGCGGCAACGGCGTGTTCTCAAAGCTCCGTGAGCACCGCGACTACGTCGACGTCGACGCGGTCCTGATCAGCCACCTGCACGCCGATCATTTCCTCGACCTGGTGCCCTACAGCTACGCGCTGACCTACGCGCCGCGCCAGCAACCGGTCCCGGTTGCGGGCTGGCCGGGGACCGACCACCGGGCTCGCCCCGACCTCTACGCGCCCGTGGGGGCGACCGAGATGTTCCGGCACATCGCAACCTGCTGGGGAAACCCGGAGCTGATCGAGGACGCGTTCGGCCTCCAGGAGTACTCGGGTGGCGACGAACTCCAGGCTGGCCCGTTTCAGATCCGCTTCTGTGAGGTCCCGCACTACACGCAGACCTTCGCGGTCGAGATCTCCGACACGAGCGGGACGCGCTTCACCTATAGCGCCGACTGCAGTCCCAACGACCAGCTGGTCAGGTTCGCGGCGGACACCGATCTGCTGCTGATCGAAGGCACGCTGCCGCGTCCCGAGCGCACGGGCCAGCGCGGCCATCTGACACCACTCGAGGCGGGTGAACATGGACGTCGGGCGGCCGCTAAGCGCCTCGTCGTCACCCACTTCTCGGACGAGCTCGACCGCGAGTGGATCGCTGCCCAGGCCAGTGAGGGCTTCGGGCGGGAGGTCGAGCTGGCCGCCGACAGCGCCTCGTACACCGTGTAGGCCCACAGGTGCAGGGGAAGAACGACTAGGTTCACCGCCCCGCATTGCGTATGCTCCGCAGTGACGAGGGTACCCGCGCACCTAGGAGACATATGGCATTTAGAAATAGGCGATCCCGGGCGATGCCGTTCAACGCCGCGGAGATCGCCAACATCGCAAAGTCGAACCCTTACATTCAGCGGCTGCTCGAAGATCCGAAGCTCCGCAAGAACGTTTCGACCGCGGTCAACGCGAGCAAGAGCGCCTACGGACGCGTCAACAACGGCAAGCTTCAGGCTCAGACGCTGCTCGAGGATCGCAAGCTGCACTCGGATCTGGGGCGGGCGCTGGGTGCCGCCCGTGACGCGACGATCACGCTGACCCAGAGCAAGCGTCGCCGCCGTAAGGGCCTCACCTTCGGCCGGGTGCTGGTCCTGGCCGGCATCGGCGGCGGTGTGGCGATCGCCGCCTCGGAGCAGCTTCGCTCCAAGGCCCTGGACCTCCTGTTCGGCGCGGAGGAGGAGTTCCAGTACACGCCCCCGGCGCCCCCGGCGCCGTCAACGCCTTCGACGACCAGCAGCGTCGGCGCGGCCTGAGGCGCGCGCCAGGCGCTGCTCGTCACGAGCAGCGCCTGGCGGAGCGCCAGCTGAGGTAGCTGACCCCGGTGCGCAGGATCGGCTTCTTCACGGCGGGCATCGTGCTGGTCGTGCTGGTCGTACTTGTGATCCCCCAACTCGTTCTGCCGGGGATCGCGGCCGGGCGCCTGCGTCACCAGCTCGAGCGTTCCGGAAGAGTCCTGAGCGTCGAGGTCGACGCGTTCCCGGCCATCGAGTTGCTCTGGCACCACGCCGACCGGGTCGTGATCCGGATGGCGAGCTATCGCTCGAGCGCCCGGACCCTGGCGCGGACGCTCGGCCAGCTCACCGACACCGGCAGCCTTGTCGCCACCGCCACTCGGCTCGTGGATGGGCTGCTGACGCTTCACGACGCGAGGCTCAACAAACGCGGCCGGCAGCTCACCGCCAGCGGGGCGGTCACCGAGGCCGACCTGCGCTCCGCGTTTCCCGTGCTCGACGGCGTCGAGCCCGTCGACTCCTCAGGCGGAAGCGTCACGCTCCAGGGAACGGCGACCGTGTTCGGCGTGACGGCGACGGTCGACGCGACGGTTCGCGCCGTTAACGGCGCGCTCGTCGTCGCCCCCGATGTTCCGTTTGGCGGCCTGGCCACGATCACCCTGTTCTCAAGCCCCAAGATCGCCGTCCAGGCAGTCGGCGCGCGGTCGGCGCCGGGGGGCTTTGTTGTGAGCGCGCAGGGCCGGGTGCGCTGAGCGAAACCTTCTCGGCCGACGACGGTTTGTACCGGCGTGGGCACGCGGAGGCCGGCCACGCTCCAGACGCGCCACGTCACCCGCCGGAGACTTCTGAGTGGAGCGGCGGTGGCGGGCGCCGCCACGCTCGTCCAGCCCAGCGCCGGGCTGGCCGCCGCCCTCGGCGGCAACTCGGTGTTTTCGCAAACCCTGGGGACCCTTTCCGGGTTATCGGCGAGCGTTCGCGCCAAGCGCCCCTTCGTCCTGGTCGGGATCGCGTGGAGCGCACCGGCCGAGGCCCAGATCGAGTTGCGTGCCCAGGCGCCGAGCGGCCACTGGAGCCCGTGGGTCAGCGCCTCGGCTCTCGGACACGACGGCGACGGCCAACCCAGCGTGGGCACGCGGTTCGGCGAGCCCGTCTGGACGGGCACCGCGACGGCGGTTCAGCTTCGAAGCGACCGCCTGGTCAAAGACGTGCGGCTGCATTTCGTCGCCGGGGTGAGCGCTCCGGCCACGGCGCGGGGCGCGGCGGCGCTGCCGCTCGCCCAACCCGTGCTCGAGGCCGGGCCTGGGCAGCCGCCGATCATCTCCCGGTCGGCGTGGGGCCGGGGCGCGCGTCCCCGTCACCTGCCGACCTACGGCTCGGTCAAGCTGGCCTTCGTTCACCACACCGTGAATCCCAACGGTTACAGCGCCGCCCAGGTGCCGGGGATGCTCCGGGCGATCTTCGACTACCACGTCCACGTCCGGGGCTGGTGGGACATCGGCTACAACTTCGTGGTCGACGCCTTCGGGCGGATCTGGGAGGCCCGGGCCGGGGGAATCGACATGGCGGTGGTCGGTGCTCAGGCGGGCGCCTACAACACCGGGTCGACCGGGGTGGCGATGCTCGGCGACTTCATGAACACCGTCCCCTCGCCCGCGGCCGGGCAGGCGCTCAGCGAGCTGATCGCCTGGAAGCTGTCGCTGCACGGCGTCCCGGCCACGGGCCGAGTCACGGTTGTGGTCGATCCCCCGGATGCGTTCTACACGCGCTTCAGGCCGGGCGCGCACGTCTCGCTGCCGCGCGTTGCCGGTCACCGTGATGGCGATCTCACCGACTGTCCCGGCAATGCTCTGTACGCGCGGCTGCCCGCGCTGCGCTCGCGTATCAGCGCGCTGGCGGGAACGCCGGCCCACC
The DNA here is from genome assembly GCA_035308915.1 of Solirubrobacteraceae bacterium. GTDB lineage: Bacteria > Actinomycetota > Thermoleophilia > Solirubrobacterales > Solirubrobacteraceae > Palsa-465. The sequence continues at coordinate 33,318 of DATGFT010000070.1, read as the reverse complement.
TCACCGCAGCGCCGGCATCGACGCTCATCGTCGCGGGAGCCACGGCGACGCTCTCAGGGACACTGATCCTCCTCTCCGGCCAGCCACTGCCCGGAGAGCCGATCGAGTTGCAGGAGCTCGGACGCACCGGACCGCCGGCGAGCACCTTCGCCACCGTCACGACGGATGGAAACGGCTTCTGGAGCCAGACCGTCGGCTTCACCCAGACGACCCTGGTGCGCTCGCTGCACCGACCCGCGCCCGCGAGTGTGTCCGACTGGGTCGAGGTCGCGGTGGCGCCGGCGATCACGGTGAACGTCCAAGCCGGCTCGCCGTTGCTGATCACCGGCACCGTGTTCCCGGCCAAGCCCTCGGTCACCCTCGCGCTCTATCCGGCAGGCACGAGCACGGGCAAGCCGATCGCCAAGACCCGCGTTAGCGCGAGCACCGGCTCGTTCACGGCTCAGCTGAACGTTCCGTGGCCTGGCGATTACACCGTGCTCGCCCGGACCGCGGCCGACAGCACGAATGCGGCAGGGGCCTCAGCGCCGGTGCCGGTGACCGTCAGTTAGCGCACGACCTCCAGCGAGGCGATGCCGGGGATCTCGCCGAGCGTCCGCATCCGCGTCAGAGCGCCACGCGTTCCCTTGAGGTAGGCGTTGAAGAAGGCGATCGTCACCCGCTCGACGACGCGGAGCTGCGGTTCCTCGTCCGTGTAGGGCCCGAGGTGCGACGCCCCCGGAAGCGTGAGCAGGTATTTGGGCGGCGGGGCGAGGTTGAAGAACGCGTAGGTGGCCGGTGGGGGATTGATCGTGTCCGCCAGCCCCTGCACGGCTAGGAGCGGTGGGCTCGGGGCCGGGAAGTCGTAGCCGCCCACGCCCGGTATCTCCATGCCGGAGAGGATCGCCGCCGCGCCGATCCGGGGGTCTCGGAACTGCGAGTTGTAGGCCGCGCTGAGCGCCGTGTCGCCGCCGTCTGACTGGCCGGACACCGCGATGTGCGCCGGATCGATGCGGCCCGCGAGCGGGCTGTGAGGATCGCTACCCAGCGCGAGCGTGCGCGTGATCACAAAGCTCATGTCCCGCGGCTGGTTGACGAGGTCGTTCTCGTTCGGGCCGCCCGGAGCGTTGGCGTTTCCCAGTGGGAACACGGGCGCGGCGACGACAAAGCCCGCCCGCGCCCAGGCGTCGAGCAGGCGGGCGTAGATCCCGGGTGTCACGGCGAAGCCGTGGCCGAAGACGATCAGCGGAAACCGGCGGTGAACGAGCGGATAGCGAATGAGCGTCACGAGCCGGCGGGGCTGCGGACCCTGCCCGGGAAAGGCCAGGGTGCGGCTCGGGTCGACGAGGGTGAAGACGCGCTCGGCGATCCGGAACGGAGGCCCGGGAGGCGGCACTGGCGTAGGTGCGCTCCCGGTCGCGGTTGAGCTCGTACTCGGTGGCTGGGTCGTCGAGGTGGCCGCGGCGGCGTGGCTGGTCGCGGCCGGCTTTGAGCCGCTGCCACACCCGCTCAGGGCGAGCGCGAGCGCGAGCGACAGTGCAGCTGTCGCCCTAGCGCAGATAGACGGCGAAGAAGTCGCGGTCGTCCGGCGTGAGATAGCGCTCAGGCGAGCGGTCCATGCTGGCGAGCAGATTCGCGGGCGACCCGGCCCCGGGGTAGCGATAGCTGATGAAGCTCGTCCAGTAGGTGTTGATGTCGAGCTCCATCGCCCTGACCGCGCCGGCGTGAATCATCGTGGTGGCAAGCGAGTACAGCCCCTGGTCGGGCCCGGCGGCGTAGATCAGGTTGCCGTGACGGTCGATGCCGACCGCCGAGCGCCACACGAGCGCAGCGTTGCCAAGGGTCGCGCCCCACTGCGGGCCGTCGTTGAGGTTCGGGTTGGGCCGGCCGTTGTCGACGATCAGGGGCAGGTTCTGACGAGCAAAGACGACGTTCGGCGGAGCGTCCGGACCGCCGCTCCACCTGATTACGTTGACGCTGCCGTCGCTGTAGCGAACGATCGTCGCCATCCCGTTCTGAAGCGGCGCGTACGTGTGTCCATGAAACGCGAACCCGCCGCCGGAATCCGACAGCTTGAAGCCGCTGTTGAACGTGGCCACGAGCTTTGAGCGCAGCGCCATCGGCACCTCAGAGGGTCCCCGGCTCGGCAGTGTGACCGCGGGCTCCTGCATCCCCGGGTAGAGCTGCACCGAGGTCCGCGTGTGGTCAAGCCAGGCCACCCCGACGACCACCTGCGGATAGATGTGCGGCTCCGGGCGGAAGCTCGTGATCAGCACCGGCGGTCGTGAGCCGCCGCCCGCGAACGTCGCGTGCCACACCCCCTCGCCGGGGAGTCCCGTCGTCAGCGGCTTGATCGCCTGGGGCAGGTAGTAATGAACGTGGTGGGCGGCGGCCGCGGCGGTGAGCGCGCCGCGCTGCCCAGGCAGCTTCTTCAGCGCGGGCCCCCCCTTCGACGGCGCTGTGAGCGAGTAGTAGTAGTTCTCGACGCGGTTGACGAGGCCGCGGGCGCCGTTGGAACGCAACCATTCGACCGCGTTGATGAAGAAGCTTGAGTTAGATGGCTGGGTCATCGTGCTCGCGAACGAGACCAGCGCTGGGATCAGCGCCACGAGGGCGGCGAGAAGCGCGACCCGTCTGACCCGGCGCCAGCCCTCAGGCGCGGAGGCCGCGGCCAGGCCCCGCCGCTCGGTTCGGTACAGGGTGTAGGGCGCAGGTGAGCGACTCGGTGCAAGCATCGAAAGCTTCAGGTTCAAGGGTCAGGGGGAGAAACGTCTAAAGACACCCTGAGAGGTCCCTCATAAGGGCCAGAAGACAGATTGAGAGAATCACAATACGGTCATCCCGATATCCGACGCTGAAGCGACAGTTCCGCCCCTGACCGTGATTCAAACCAAACCCGCAGCCCAATCGGGCCAGACCGCGATCGCGCCGGAGCCGCTGGCCGACGCAAACCCGGCCCCCCGGGCGCGCCGTGACGCGCCTCAGATCACGCGACGGCGCCGCGGCAAGCTGCGGGCGGCGGTCGTGACCCTCCGCCCCCGTCAGTGGATCAAGAACGCGCTCGTGATCGCCGCCGCCGGGGCGGCCGGCGCGCTCGGCCACGATGACGTGCCGGTGCGGGTCGGCCTGGCCTTTGTCGCCTTCTGCATGCTCGCCTCGGGGATCTACGCGATCAACGACGTCCGTGATGCCGAGGAGGACCGGCTTCATCCGCGCAAGCGCTTCCGGCCCGTGGCCGCCCACGAGCTCGACGCGCGGGCGGCGGTCGCTCTCGGCCTCGGCTTGATCGTGGCCGGGCTTCTCCTCTGCGGTCTCATACGGCCGCTGCTGGCCGTGGTGGGCGCCGGCTACGTGGCCCTCACCCTGAGCTACACGCTGGTCTGGCGACACCTGCTGCTGCTCGACATCGTCGCCATCGGCGGCGGCTTCGTGCTCCGAGCGGTGGCCGGCGGCGTCGCCTCGCCGGTGCCGCTCTCCCGGTGGTTCATCCTGGTCGTCAGCTGCGCAGCGGTCTTCGTTGCCGCCGGCAAGCGCCATGCCGAACTTCGGCGCACCACGCTGGCAGCGTTCACGACCGGACGCCGTCGGGTGCTCGAGGGCTATACAGAGACGCGCCTGCAGCTCATCCTGGCCGCGAGCGCCGCGGTGGCGATCTTCGCCTACGCGATGTGGGCATTCGAGTTGCCGGACGTCGACGGGATCCCCTGGCGGCTTCTCACGGTTCTCCCGTTCGCCGCCTGTATCGGCCGCTACGGGATGCTGATCGCTCGCGGAAAGGGAGAATCGCCCGAGGATCTGCTGCTCACCGACCGCGTGCTTCAGGCGGCCGGCGCTGCCTGGCTCGTGCTCTTCGCGCTCAGTGTCCACGCCGCAGGTTGACCCGGCCCGGTTCGGCCACCCATGTCCATACCGCAGGCTCACCGGTCGCTAGAAGCAGTCCCTGAGACCGCCTCACCGTCGTTCGGCACCTCCTGGTTGGCCGGCTGGGGCGGTGGACCCCCGGCGCAGGCGCGAGTCACGAGCCCCCGCAGCGTCGAGGAGCTTGCCCGCGCTCTGACGCGATCACGCGCTCTGCCCGACGCCCGGCGCGGGGTGATCGCGCGCGGGAAGGGCCGGAGCTATGGCGACGCCGCCCAGCTCGATGGCGGAGCGGTCATCTCCACGGCTCGGCTGACGCACTGGCAGCTCGATCCCGAGCGGGGCACGGTCACCGCCGACGCCGGGGTCACGCTCGGCGAGCTCCTCGACGGCGTCGTCCCGGCCGGGTGGATGGTCCCCGTCCTGCCCGGCACCCAGCACGTGTCCGTCGGCGGTGCCATCGCCAGCGACATCCACGGCAAGAACCACGGGCGCAGTGGCACGTTCGGCAGCCATGTGGAGGCGCTCGGTCTGCTGAGCGCCGATGGCCGGGTGAGGGAGCTGACGCCGGCCGGCGGGAATCCGCTGTTCGGGGCCACCGTCGGTGGGATGGGCCTCACAGGGGTGATCCTGTGGGCGCGAATCAAGTTGCGCCAGATCTCGAGCGCCCTGCTCTCCGTCGACAGCGATCGTGTCGACTCGCTCGACGCCGCGCTCGAGTCGCTGCTCGCTCCGGGCGGGCCACACCGCGTGGCCTGGCTCGACCTCCTGGGCGCCGCGCCGGCGCGCGGGATCGTCACGCGCGCCGAGCATCTCGCCGCCTCGGATGCGAGCGGCGCGAGCGGCCGCCCGACCGTCCCTGCGCGCGCGGAGGTTCCCGCGTTCTGGCCGGGCGGCGTACTTCGCCCCGGCACGGTGCGCGCGTTCAACGCACTGAGGTTCCGGTCCGTGCCCCGAACCCGGCGAGGCGAAGTCGAGCAGCTCGGGCGGCACATGTTTCCCCTCGACTCCCTCGACCGCTGGCCCCGGCTCTATGGAAGGCAGGGCCTGGTCCAGTACCAGCTGGTCGTTCCCTACGGAGCCGATCACGTGCTCCATCAGGTGATCGAGCACCTCAGCCGCGTCGGGGTCCCGTGCTACCTGGCGGTCCTCAAGGACTTCGGCGAGGCGAATGCGTTTCCGCTGTCCTTCCCGATCGCCGGCTGGACGCTGGCCCTTGACCTGCCGCGGGCAGCGCCTGGTTTGGAGGCGGCCCTCGACCGGCTCGACGAGCTCGTCGTGTCCGCGGGCGGGCGGGTCTACCTGACCAAGGACGCCCGCATGCGGCCGGAGACGCTGGCCGCGATGTACCCGCGCCTCGAGGAATGGCGTGAGATTCGCGACCAGGCCGATCCCGAGGGCGTCTGGCGCTCGGACCTCGCCGATCGAACGGGGCTCGTCGGTCCGGCGCCGGGCAGCGTCGAACCGGTGCCTCAAGCGGCGGCGCCCGAGCGGGAAGCGACCCCGGCGCTGTCCAAGCGCGTCCTCGTCCTCGGGGGCACGTCCGAGATCGGGCTCGCGATCGTCAAGCGGTTGATGGCAGAGGGGCCGGTCCGGCCGTACCTGATCGGCCGTGACCGCGATCGCCTCGGTGAGGCGCTGGCCGAGCTCGAGCGGGCAGGGGGGATGAGAGGCGAGGCCCAGGTGCTCGACGCGGATGACCTGGACCGTCACGAGCCCGCAGTCGCCCGTGCGTTTGAGTGGGCCGGCGGGTTCGACATCGTGATCCTCGCCGTGGGTGTGCTCGGCGGCCAGGCCGGTATCGAGGCTGGCCGGGCCGAGACGCTCGAGGTGATGCGCGTCAACTTCCTCGGGGCGGGATCGCTGCTCCTCGAGTGCCTGCGGCGGCTCCGCGATCAGGGCAGCGGCACCGTCGTCGTGCTTTCGAGCGTGGCGGTCGAGCGGCCCCGTGCCAGCAACGCCATCTACGGCGCCGCCAAGGCCGGCCTCGATGCGCTGGCCCAGGCGTTGGCCGATGCCACGGCGGGAACCGGTGTCCGGCTGCTCACCGTGCGCCCCGGATTCGTCGCCACCAAGATGACCCGGGGCCTGGAGGCCGCGCCAATGGCGACCACGCCCGAGGCGGTCGCCGAGGCGACCGTGGCCGCGCTGGCCGCCGGGGCGCACACCGTCTGGGTGCCGGGCCGACTGCGGCCAGTGTTCGCCATCCTGCGCCACCTCCCGCGCGGTGTGTTCCGGAGGCTGCCGCTGTGAGGCGCAACACGCTGCTGGTCGATGCCGGCATCGCGCTCGTGCTCGCGATCCTGGTCATCGTGATCTCTCCGGGGCTCGCCGTCGTCGGGCTGCTCGCGCTCCTCGTCCTGCTCGTGTGCGGGCTCAGCCTCGCGATCGGTCGCCTGCGCAAGCGGCGGCGGGAGAACCCGGTCAACGAACTGCGGCGCTCCCGCGCCGCCGAGGCGCGGGCGTCCCGGCAGCGGCCCCGCCACGACCGGCGCCAGAACGCCGGCGCGCGCCGGCGGACGTCCCGGCGCTAAGGCGTTTCTCACTGCAGGTTCGCTGACCGCAGCAGGAGCCGCCGGCGGTGTCTGGAAGGGGGAAGGGCGCCCGCCGCCATGGCGCGGCGCTGCCCCAAGCCATGTCACGCCGTCACGCCGCCGCCCGCTTCGATGACCCGCTCGAGCGCGCCCTCGACGACTGGCCCCGCGTCGGCCGCGCCGCTCCCCAACGCCCGCCTCCGCATCCGCGCCGCGTCCAGGGCCGCCGAGTCGAGAGCCGCCGACCCCAGGGCCGCGGAGCCCACCGGCGCCGAGCTCCGTCGCTTCGCGTTCGCCTGCGCCGCATCTTCGCGTTCACGCTCTTGATTCTGGTCAGCGTCGTCACGATCTCCTTCACCTCGGCGATGAACGCGCCCTCGAACAGCCCGTTCGGTGTCCGGGCGGTCGAGTGGTTGCGCGACAACGGCGCGGCCTGGCTCGTCTCCGACGTCGAGGCCTTCTACTACAGCTGGAACGCTCCGAGCGCCGGTGGCCCGGGGCTCCGGGCGCTCCCGCATGTCGGAGCAGGCGCTGTGGTCACCGGCAGCAGCTACGCCCCGCCCCCGATCGCCCCCGTGATCGCCCCGGCGCTGCCCGGGGAGGGCCAGTGGCACGGCACCGGGCCGCTCGTGGCCGGCGCGCCACCCGTGCTGGTGACGACGTTCCGTCCTGACCCCAATTACCCGCAGATGGTGGCGGGCGTCGCCTGGATCGACTCCTCACGCGCCTGGCTGCAGCTGTATCCCGGGCGCTACGAGCCGCCGGAGGCCTCGGGAGCCGCCGCCGAGGTGCCGCCGCAACTTCGCAGCGGCCTGCTGGCGGCGTTCAACAGCGGCTTCAAGCTCGAGGACGACGGCGGCGGGTTCGTCGCCTTCGGCCGGGTTTATGCGCCGCTCCGGGACGGGCAGGCGACGTTGCTGCGGTATCGCGACGGGCGGGCCGACGTGGTCACATGGACGGGCGGGCCGAGACCCGGGGCGAACGTGGAGTTCGCCCGCCAGAACCTGCCGCTGATCGTCAGTGGCGGTCGGCTGAACCCGAATCTCGCCGACGGCCCGCAGTGGGGCGCGACCCTGGGGAACGCGGTTCGCGTCTGGCGATCGGGCGTCGGCGTCGACGCCCGCGGCAACATTCTCTATGCGGCCGCCGACAACCAGACCGCCCAGAGTCTGGCCGAGATCCTCCAGCGCGCCGGCGCGGTTCGGGCGATGGAGCTCGACATCAACTCCGAGTGGGTGACGTTCAACTTCTTCGGCGGTTGGGGTGCGGCCCTGCCCCAGAAGCTTCTGCCGGACATGACGCGTGATGCGACGCGCTACCTGACCCCGGATGACCGCGACTTCTTTGCCGTGTACGCGCGTCGCGGCTAGGAGCTTTCTCACCCGCGGCTAGGAGCTTTCTCACCCGCGGGCTGGCGTGGCCCCTACACCCGGCTGGGAGACTGTGAGCGTGGCCAAAGCGCTCCTCGGCTGCGCCCTCGCGCTCGCGCTCGTCGCCTGCGGAGCCAGCACCGGGCACGTGCATCGAGCCAAGCACGGGGCGCGAGCGGGCAAGGCCGACCCGGGTTCGAGTGACCCCATCCTGGCCCGGCTCGGGCTCCCGGCACTCCATGGCAGCTCGCCATTGCCCGGCTATCTGATGGTCGCCGACCGGGACAACAACCGGATCATCATCCTCAGCCCGGCCAAGCGAATCGTGTGGCGGTTCCCTGCCCACGGCGGCTCCGGATTCGAGGGGCCCGATGACGCCTTCGTCTCGCCCGACGGGCGCTACATCAGCGTCAACCAGGAATTCAACGAGACGATCGCGCTGGTCTCGCTGACCCGCCATCCGCGCGTCGTCTGGAGCTACGGCCATGCCACCGCTCAGGGCAGCGCTTACGGCTACCTGGCCCACCCCGACGACGCCTACCTGCTGCCCAACGGCCAGATTCACGTCGCCGACATCATCAACTGCCGCGTGCTCTGGATCACGCGCGCCAAGCGGATCGCTCGCTCGATCGGCAGCGCCGCCGACTGCACGCACGATCCGCCGCGGGCGCTGAGCGACCCCAACGGCGACACGCCGCTGCCCGACGGCGGCGTCCTGGTCACCGAGATCGGCGGCTGGGTGGATCGCTTCGATCGCGCCGGCCGGCTCGTGTGGTCGATTCGCACGCCCACCGACTATCCCTCGGACGCGCAGCTTCTCCCCAATGGCAATGTGCTCGTCGCGGCCTACAACACGCCGGGTCGGATCGACATCCTCACCCCGCACGGCCGCATCGTCTGGACCTATGAGCGGCTCGCGGGGCCGGGCGCACTCCACCAGCCCTCGCTGGTCGTGATGCTCCCGAACGGGATGATCGCGGCGACCGACGACTGGAACGATCGCGTCGTGGTGATCGATCCGCGGAGCAGGCGGATCGTCTGGCAGTACGGCCACGACGAGGTGCCCGGTAGTAGCCCGGGCTACCTCGACAAACCCGATGGGCTGGATCTCCTCCCCTGATCGACCGCTCAGCGGGCCACGAGGGTGAAGAAGTCCCGGCTCCACGGGGACAGGAAGGCGCCGGGAATGCCATGTTGGTCGGGGAGCGCCGCGACGGGCGTCACCGGTCCCTTCCCACCCCGGTGCCCGTACAGGTAGCCGGCCACCCACTCCGGGTTGATGTCGAGCTCGGCGGCGCGTACGGCGTGCGCAGCCAGGAGCGCATGCGCGAGACCGGCCACGGTCAGGTTCTTCCCGCCCACCCAGACCAACCGGTGATCGGCCGTGATCCCGAGCGCCGAGCGAGCCGGGTCGACCACGCCGCCGAGGGTGGCGCCCCAGCATGAGAGGCACCCGAGATCGGCGGCGGCGGTTCCGTGGTCGATCAGAAGGGTGAGGTTCTGGCGCACCGAGACCACGCGCTGGCCGCGGGCGGGCACGTCGCGCTTCCAGATTCCGATGTCGGTCGATCCGTCGGCGTAGGTAACGATCGAGGCCAGGCCGCCGCGAAGCGGAACCGCGACGCGCCCGTAGGCGGCAAATCCCCCCGCGCCGGTGGAGAGGCGAAACCCCCCGTTGAAGGCGCTCACCAGACGTGACTTCTCAAAGCCGCCCACGGACGCGCCGTAGCGCCACCCGAGCGCTCCGGCGTCGATCGCGCCGGAGTGCAGATGCAGCGCGAGCGCGCGCTGATCGAAGGTCAGCGTCGTGAGGCCAGGCCGGCGGGTGATCCAGGCCACGGTCTGGCCGCGCCAGCGGACGGCGGGCGCGAACGTCACCGCCCCGCTGCCGAGCGCGGCGGGCAGGAGCTGCGGGAACGCCGGCGGCCTGGGGGCCGCCTGAGCCGCGTGTGTCGTGGCCGTCGTGGTGGCCGTTGTGGTGGCCGGCGCGGTCGCGGTGCTCGAACCACTCGAACCCGAGTGCGTCGCCGCGACACTCGCAGGCTGGCTCGCGCCACCTCCGCCGCAGGCGACCAGCAGCGTGGCCGCCGCCACGGCGCCGGCGGCTCCGACGACTTCCCGCCGCAGACGCATCAGGACGTGATCAGTTACGCCGCGCAGCTTATGGCGTGGCGCTGACCGTCCCGGTGGCGGAACCGCCGTCGGTGTTGATCTGGAGCCGGGCCAGGAGCGTCAGGCTGTGGCCGGCGCCGTCGCTCACCTGCGCCTGGATGTTCGTCCCCTCGAGCGCGGTGACTCGGCCGCTGTACTGCCGCGGCTGCGAGCTCGGGCCGAGCGTCACCTCGCTCGAGGTCATCTCCAGGCCGCCGCCATCGAGCGCCTGGCCACGCAGGATGATGGCCAATGTGTTCAGCCGCTGCCCGGCGAGCGAGAGCGACAGGTTGACCTGACTGAGGCCATCGCCGGTCGAGCTCTGACTCACCGTGCCGCTCACGTTGGCGGTGAAGGCGCCGGTGCTCGTCGACGTCGATCCACTCGAGCGAGACCCACCGCTGGTCGTTCCCGAAGACGGGGCAGCGCTCGCATGCAGAAGCGAGGCCGGCGTCCCCGCCTTCCTCGCCCAGCCCGCGGCCAGCGGGCCGCTCGGCAGCCATACGAGGAGGCCGAGCGGCACGAGCGCCGAGGCGGTCAGGGCGGAGAGCCGAGCCCCCGGGTGCTCGGGCCAGCCGGCGGTCGCCCGTGAGACCAGGGCGACGATCATCACGATCACGCAGCCGCCGGCGAGCACGAGCATCCATCCCGTCTTGGTGTCGCTGCCCGTGCCCAGCCCGTGCAGAAGGGCAACCGGCCACGAGGCGTATGCGGCCCAGTGGGTGATTCGCCAGGTCCGGTAGCCGAAGCGCCGCCGCAGCAGGCTCGTCACCACGATGGCCACCATCAGGTCGAACGCGACCGCCCCGAAGCCGAGCCACAGCGGCCGGTACGCGGATATGAAAGGAATGACCACGTCGACGATGCGGATCGGCGCGAAGCCGTCGAGCAGCGAGGTCAGGATGTGGATGAGCAGGAAGCTCATCGCGAGGAGCGAGACGTTGCGGTGCACGGCGTCGAGCACGAACCGCGGTATGCGGTCGGTGCGCAGGCGCCGGACGTTGGCCACCCCGAGCGCGACGCTCAGGGTGAGCAGGACCAGCGCGACGGTTCCCGTCCCCCGGGTCAGGTACCAGTACGCGGTGGGGCTGCTCGTCACCGCCGTCGTCAGCATCGGCAGACGCCCCTGGTCAGGAGCCGCCGGAGACGACGGGAGCCGGCGCGGGGGACGCTGCCGATGGGGCCTGCGCCGGCTGCTCCAGGCCGCCCCCGCTGGACGTGCTCGAGCTGCCCGAACTGGTCGAGGAGCTCCCCGCCGACGGTGTGGCCGCCGAGGCGGAGCTGTGGCCGTGGAACGAGCGCGCGGCCGCGACGGACACGGCGCCGGTCAGGACGACAGCCCCGGCGACGAACCAGCGGTTGATGCGCGCGATCAGGTCGAGACCGGCGTCCCTGGCGTTGACGGCGTTTCTTCTCACCTCAGCGATATTCGGCGCCGGCCGCAAGAAAACGCTAAATCAGGTGTGAGAAAGCCCTAACTCATCCCCAGGCCCGGACACTCATCCAGACCGCGATCGTGCACAGCAGGAGGCCAGCCGGCGCGGTCAGCAGGCCCAGCCGGGTGGCAGGTTGTTGACCAGGTTGGCCAGGAGCGCGCTCACCGCGGCGATCGCCAACAGGTCGGGGAGGGAGCCGCCGCCGGGCAGCAGCGAGGTGACCGCCCCACGCAGCCCGTGGCCTCCCGCGGCGGCGACGATCACGCCGAGGCCGAGGACGAAGAGCAGAAACCCCGGCTCGGCGGCGCGCACGAGCCCCGGGATGAGATGGGCGCGGGAACTTTGGCGATCTAGTTGACCATAGGTCAACTCCGGGGACAAAGTTCGCCCTCGACGCATCAGCTCTGGCAACGTGATCGCGGTTGCCCCGCGAAGCGGGTGAACGAGAGGCGGCTGGCGTGGAAGGCGAGCAGATTGGTCAGGTTGGAGACGACGAGCAGGAGCGAGGCCGAGTTGGCGAGGTGCGTGCACGCGTAGGCGTGCGGCTTGGGCGCCGCGCGCAGCCGCGCCGCGGTGACGAACACCACCGGCGTGAGCAGGACCACGGTGGCGTCGAGGCCCAGGAGCGCGGTGACGAGCGAGCGTCGAGGCCAGCGCGAGCAGTGCGAGAGCGAGCGCGGCCCAGCTAGGCAAACAGCTTCGACGCGCGCAACAGCAGGCGAAGCTTGCCCCGCGGCCTGATCTTCCCGGTCAGCGCCGCGCGCCAGGGCTCGATCCGCCCGGCGGTCAGGTCGAGCCAGTCGGAGAAGCGGCAGCTGAAGGTGAGATCAGGAGCCGGCGCGTGTCCCATCTCGGCCTCGGCGTGCGTGCCGTTGATCCGCACGTACCAGGGCTCGGCATCGGAGAACTCCCACTGGATCGTCGCGCCCGGGGCGACCGAGGTGTCGAGCTGGCGGGTGAGCCCGTCAAAGAGCAGCCGCGTGACCTCCGGGTCCGGCTTGACGGGTCCGTTCGGCGCCCCGAGGTAGCCCGCTCGCAGCATCGCCAGCCCGCGGCGCGCCCGCTCCTGCGCCGGGAGGTCGAAGGGCATGCCGACGCGCAGCGTCTCAGGCTCGAGGCCGGCGGCGCGGAAGCGCGCCTCCATCGCCTCGGCGCCGTAGGCGAAGATCTCGTCGATCGTGAACCCGAACGTCGTGACCAGCCGCTCGTCCCACCCCGGCGGGACGAACACCGCGGCGGTGTAGGGGAGGATCTCCCGCAGGAGCTCCTCGATCGCGGGCCGGCACTCGGGGTCCTCACGGACCAGGTCGGCGACCATCTTCACTCCGAAGGCGATGTGGCGCTGCTCGTCCTTGGAGACGTTGCCCATCCCCTCGCGGAAGCCTGGGAGCAGGTCACGGCGGGTCAGCGATTCCTCGATCAGGTGCTGGCCCGGCTGGGCGAGCGCCGCCTCGACGATCAGGTGATAGAGCGTGATCGCCTGGGCGAGCTTGGGCTTCGAGCGGTCGCGCCGGAGCTCGTCGGCCATCCGGTCAAGACGGGCGAAGGTCTTCTTGAAGCCCCAGCTGAGCTCGGGCCGCGTGGCCTCGAGGGCCGAGGCGGTGTCGGTCCCGCTGCCGACGACCTCACGCATGAAGCGCGCGAACAGCACCGCGTGGCGCGCCTCATCGACCTGCTGGGTGGCGAGGAAGTACTTCTGCTCCTCCTTGGGAGCGGCATCGATGTACGGCGAGAGGTTGTCGGCCACGGAGTCCTCGCCGTGGAAGAACATCGAGTAGATCCACAGCGCCCCGCGGCGGTCGAGCTCCGAGAATTCCTCGTGCCAGTCCTCGCGATCGACGCTGAAATCGATCTCCGAGGCCTGCCAGTTCCCGTGCTCCCAGCGCGCGTAGAGATCCTCGTAGGAGATCTGGTCGGCGGCGAGCGTGGCCATTCCTTCAGTACTGTAGCTTAAGCGGAGGGGCCGACGCGATAGCCGAGCGGGGCTGGTGCCGACCAGCCAATGTGGGCTATTTCTTTGCCTATTTGAAAGTTTCCTACCACACGACCACCGGTCGGCCAGCAGTCAGCCCACGCGCCTCAGCCGTCGAGCTTGGGCGAGCGCCACTCCGCCCGCAGGCGCCGCTCGATCCCCTCCGCCAGCTCGTCAATCGCCCACCGCTCCTGGGCCAGCGAGTCGCGATCGCGCACCGTCACCGTGCGGTCCTCGAGCGATTGGTGGTCGATAGTCACCGCCCACGGGGTGCCGATCTCGTCCTGGCGGCGGTAGCGGCGGCCGATCGCGCCGCCCTCGTCGTACTCGGTCTGGAAGTGGTCGCGGAGCTCGAGGTAGACCTCCTTGGCGAGCTCGGGCTGGCCGTCCTTGCGCACCAGCGGCAGCACGGCGACCTTCACCGGGGCGAGCACGGGATGCAGGCGCAGCACGGTCCGCCGCTCGCCCTCGATCTCGTCCTCGTCGTAGGCGTCGACCATGAAGGCGAGAAACGCGCGATCGACGCCCGCCGCGGGCTCGATCACGAACGGCACGTAGCGCTCGCCCGTCGCCGTGTCGACGTACTCGAGCTTCTGGCCCGAATACTCAGCGTGGCGGGTCAGGTCGAAGTTCCCCCGGTTGGCGATTCCCTCGAGCTCGGACCACCCGATCGGGAACAGATACTCGACGTCGCTCGTGGCCCGCGAGTAGTGCGAGAGCTCCTCACTGTCGTGCGGGCGCAAACGCAGGTGATTCGGCCGCAGCCCGAGGTGGGTCCACCAGTCGACCCGCTGCTCGAGCCAGTGCTCGAACCACCGGTCCGCGTCATCCGGCGGCACGAAGTACTCCATCTCCATCTGCTCGAACTCCCGCGTGCGGAAGATGAAGTTGCCGGTGGTGATCTCGTTGCGAAAGCTCTTGCCGATCTGGGCGATCCCGAACGGCGGCCGCTTGCGCCCGAACTGGAGGTAGTTCTTGAAGTTGAGGAAGATCCCCTGGGCGGTCTCGGGTCGCAGATACACGACCGAGCCCTCCTCCTGCACAGGGCCGATCCGGGTCTGGAACATCAGGTTGAAATCACGCGCCCCGGTCAGGTCGCACTCGTCCGTTTCGCCCGGGTGCTTGGAGGGCTTTCGCCCGCACTGCGCCTGCTCGATCTGGTCGGCGCGGAAGCGCAGCTTGCACGTGCGGCAGTCGATCAGCGGGTCGGTGAAGCCGGCGAGGTGGCCGCTCGCCTCCCACGCGCGCGGATGCTGGATGATCGCCGAGTCCAGCGCCAGGATGTCCTCCCGCTCACGGAGCATGGCCCGCCACCACTGCTCCTTGACGTTGTTCTTGAGCAGCACCCCGTAGTGGCCGTAGTCGTAGCTCGAGCCGAGGCCGCCGTAGATCTCGCTCGAGGGGAAGACGAAACCGCGTCGCTTGGCCAGCGAGACGATCTTGTCCATCGTGACGACGTCGTCAGCCATGGGGGGAGGACTTTATTCGGGGCGGTGCATGCACCGCCCCGCCGGCCGGTACATGTACCGGCCGGCCAGCGGGCGCATGCGCCCGCTGGCACTCACCCCTTGAGAGTGCCAAGACCCCACAGCTATACTTGGTAAAGCGATGCCGATCTACGAGTACAAGTGCAAGCAGGGGCACATCTTCGAGGTCATGCAGCGCATGTCGGACGACCCGCTCGTCTCCTGCCAGACCTGCGAGGCGCCCGTGCAGCGCGTGTTCCATCCGGTCGCGGTGCACTTCAAGGGCAGCGGCTTCTACAACACCGACTACGGCACCCGGAAGCGGGGCCGTGAGGAGGGCGGGAGCGAAGACGGCGGTGCCAAGAAGGAGAAGGAGAAGACCACCGGCGCTGACTCCAAGCCCGCCGCCGACTCAAAGCCGGAGTCGAAGGCGCCCGCCGCCTCGTCCTCGAGCGACTAGCCGCCGTTGATCAGTCGGTTCACGGCGTTGTGGACGGCTGCCTGATCGACCGTGAGGGCGTCGCCATAGGCGGGCAGGTACTCGGATCCGGTCGGCTTGAGGACCTGCACGGGCGCCGAGCCACCCATCTCTGAGGCGATGAACAGGCTCATCAGGGTCAGCCCGCCCATGTCGCTGCGCAGCACCTTGGGGGCGTCCCAGGAGGCGATCGGGAGGCGGATGAACGTGCTCGGGGAGAGGAGCCGGGCCTTGATCGCGTTCAGCACCTCCTGCTGGTGCTGGACGCGCGTGAGGTCGCTGTCGGCGGGGTTGCACGGGTTCTCACGGATGCGGCTGTAGAGCAGCGCCTGGAGCCCGTTCAGATGGTGCACGCCCGGGCTCAGGTTGAGCGCGAAGCCGCCGTGGCTCGGCCCGCCGCTGACCTGGGCGCACACGTGCTCCGTCTTCACGTCGATGCCCCCGATCGCGTTGATGAAGGGGACGAAGTCGGCCAGGTTGACGATGATCGCGTGGTTGATCTTGAGCCCGGTGAAGGCCTCGACGGTCTTGATCGTGAGCGCCGGGCCGCCGAGCGCGTAGGCGGCGTTGATCTTGCCGATGCCGTGGCCCGGGATGTTGACCGCGGTATCACGCGGGATCGACAGGCGGCGTGACGTGCCGCCGCCGAGGCGCCACAGCATCAGCGTGTCGGTGCGGCTCCCGGCGTCGTTGTAGTTCGAGCCGGGCTCCTTCGAGCCCGGACCGGTGCGCGGCCGCTGGTCGGTCCCCATGATCAGGATCGTGTCGGGCGAGAAGAGCATGTTGCCCCCCGAGCTGAGCGCGGCGGTGGCCGAGGCGGGCAGACCGGACTGCTGGGTCTGGGCGCTGATCATGAACAGGGCCAGGGAGAGGACGAGCCAGGCGACGACCGCCACCACCAGCCACTTGATGACGCGGCCCGGGGTGATCCGCTTCCGGGGCTCGGCCCCCGGCTCCCCGGCGCCGCGGCGGCGGAAGCGCTCGCGCCAGCCGCGGCCGGTGCTGTAGCGCTGATATTCGGGTCCGGGGCCGCCCGGGGGACCGAGGAGGGTTTCCTCCTCCCCGCGCAGGCGCTCCCTCAGACCCCGCGGGCCGGAGCGGTAAACCTTGTAGGGAGGCTGTCCGAGGTTGCTCGGCATGTGTGCATATAGTGCCGCGCATGCCGGGCCGGCAGACGATCGGCGTCGACATGGGCGGATCCAAGCTGCTCGCCGGCGTCGTAGATGCGGAGCTTTCCGTACACAGCCGGACCCAGCGTCCGCTGCTCGGACTCGACCAGTCAGCGCTTCTAGATGTAGCAGTTGAGGCGGTGGAAGAGGTGCGGTCCGTGTCCGAGGGCGAGGTCGCGGCGGTGGGATTCGGGATCCCGGCCCTGATCGACCGGCGCACCGGGGAGGCGGTGATGGCGGTCAACCTGCCGCTCGCCGACATCATGTTCGGCGAGGTCATGGCCGAGCGCCTGGGGCTGCCGGTGTTCGTCGATAACGACGCGAACATGGCCGTGCTGGCCGAGCACCGGCGGGGCGCCGCCGCGGGCTGCAGCGAGGTGGTGATGCTGACCATCGGGACCGGGATCGGGGGCGGCCTCGTCCTGGGCGGCCAGCTCTACCGCGGGGCGTTCGGGGCGGGGGCCGAGCTCGGCCACACGGTGGTCGACCTGAACGGCCCGCGGTGTCAGGGGAACTGCCCCAACTTCGGCTGTATCGAGTCGGTGGCCTCAGGCACGGCGCTGGCGCGGGAGGCGGTGCGGATCGCGGGCGAGCGGCCCGATTCGGGTCTCGGCATGGCGCTCGCCGACGGTCAGGAGCTGCTGGGGCCGCTGGTCACCGAGCTCGCGTTCGACGGGGACCCGGCGGCGCTCGAGGTGCTCGAGCTGATCGGGAGCCGGCTCGGGGTGGCGATCGCCAACTTCGTGAACATCTTCAACCCGCAGATGGTGGTGATCGGGGGCGGCGTGATGGCGGCGGGCGAGTTCCTGCTCCGGCCCGCCCGGGAGGTTGTGGCCGCGCGGGCGCTCCGGCCCTCACGGGATGAGGTGAGGATCGTGACCGCCGCGTTCGGGGTCGAGGCGGGGATGGTGGGCGCCGGGGCGTTCGCGCTCGACGGCCTGGGTGGCATCTGAGGCTGAGGCGTGAGCGGTCGCCTGATCATCTGCCCGACGCCGATCGGGAATCTCGAGGACGTCACGCTGCGTGTCCTGGCCGCGCTGCGCGACGCCGACATCGTGGCCTGCGAGGACACGCGCCGCACGCGAGTGCTGCTCGACCGCTACGGCGTCAAGGCGCGCCTGGTCAGCTATCACGAGCACAACGAGCGCGAACGGGCACGTGAGCTCGTGCGGCGGATGCGCACGGGCGCGGTGGTGGCGCTGGTGTCCGACGCCGGGACGCCGCTGGTCTCCGACCCGGGGTTCGTGTTGGTCCAGGCGGCCGTGGCGGCGGGGCTCGAGGTGGAGGTGCTGCCCGGCCCCTCGGCGGCGGTCTCGGCGTTGGTGGCCAGCGCGCTGCCGGCCGAGCGCTGGCGCTTCGTCGGGTTTCTCCCGCGGCGACGCGGCGAGCTCGAGGAGGTGTTTCGCTCGGGCGAGACCGTGGTCGCGTTCGAGTCGCCGCGGCGGGTGGCCGCGTCGATGGCCGTGCTGGCGTCGCTCGATGAGGCCCGGCCGGTGGCCGTGGTGCGTGAGCTGACCAAGGTCCATGAGGAGGTCATCCGCGGGAGCGCCCGTGAGCTGGCCGAGCGCTTTGTCTCGGCGCCGCCGCGGGGCGAGGTGGCGGTCGTCGTCGGCGGTGCCCCCGCCGGCTCAGCCGTCGAGGCCGGGCCGGCGGTCGAGGCGGTGCGGCGGCTCGTCGAGGCGGGGGCTCGCCCGCGGGCGGCGGCGGCCGTCGTCGCCGACCTCACCGGGGTGGGCGCCAACGAGCTCTATCGGGCCCTCACAGCACTGAAATAGCCTTAGCACCGGGCCATGTCCTTCTACATCACCACCGCCATCGACTACGTGAACGCGGAGCCGCACGTCGGCCACGCCTACGAGAAGATCGCCACCGACGTGCTGGCGCGGCACATGCGTCAGCGGGGCGAGGACGTGTTCTTCCTCACCGGGACCGACGAGCACGGTGAGCCGGTGGCCGACGCGGCGCGGGCCCAGGGGCTCGAGCCGCGGCAGCTGGCCGACCGCAACGCCGAGCGCTTCAAGCGCCTGGTCAAGACGCTCGACATCTCGAACGACTTCTTCATCCGGACGACGGATCCCGAGCACGAGGCCAAGGTCCAGGAGGTCCTCCAGCGGGTGCACGACAACACCCACGTCTACAAGGGCCTCTACGAGGGTTGGTACTGCCCCCGCTGTGCCGACTTCAAGGTCGAGAACGAGATCCTGCCCGGCAACCTGTGCCCGATCCACGAGACCCCGCTGACGCGCGAATCGGAGGAGAACTGGTTCTTCAGGCTCTCGGCCTTCGAGGGGCGGCTGCTCGAGCTCTACAACGAGCGGCCTGACTTCGTGATGCCGACCCACCACTACAACGAGGCCCGCTCCTTCATCGAGTCAGGCCTCCAGGATGTGTCGCTGACGCGGGCGCGGATGAAGTGGGGGATCCCCGTGCCCTGGGATCCGTCACAGGTCTTCTATGTGTGGTTCGACGCCCTCCTCAACTACTACACGGCGCTGAGCTACGCGCGACCGGGGGAGGATCTGACCGACGAGTTCTGGCCCGCGACCTACCACGTGATCGGCAAGGACATCCTCAAGTTCCACACCGTGTTCTGGCCGGCCCTGCTGATGGCGGCCGAGCTGCCCGTGCCTGAGCACGTGTTCGTGCACGGCTTCCTGCTCGGCTCCGATGGGCGCAAGATGAGCAAGTCGCTCGGGAACGTCCTCGATCCGTTTGCCGTGATCGAGGAGTTCGGGACCGACGCGCTGCGCTTCTACCTCATGCGTGATGTCCCGTTCGGGTCGGACGCCGCGGTGGGGATGGACCAGGCGCGCGTGCGCTACGAGTCGGAGCTGGCCAACGAGTACGGGAACCTGGCCAGCCGCACGATCGCCATGCTCCTGCGCTACCGCGACGGGGTGGTGCCTGAGGCGGTCACCGACGAGGTGCTCTTCGCGGACTTCGACGTGCTTCCGTCCGAGGTCTCGGTGGTCATGGACCGGGCCGAGCCGACACGTGCCCTCGATCTGATCTGGACCCGGGTGCGGCGGCTCAACCGCTACGTCGAGGAGCGGGCGCCGTGGGAGCTGGCGCGGGATCCCGAGTCGGCCGAGCAGCTCGACGTCACGCTGGCCTCGCTGGCCGAGGGCGTGCGGGTGGTGAGCGTCCTGCTTCATCCGTACATGCCGCGGGCCACCCACCGGCTGCTCGATGCGCTGGGGACGCCGGACGTGGCCTTCGGGCGGGCCGTGTTCGCCGAGCGCGGCAGCGGCGCCAGCGTGAGCGAGCTCGAGCCGCTGTTCCCCAAGCGGTGATCGACAGCCACACGCACCTCGATCTCGCCGATCCTCCCGATGCCGAGCTGGTGGCCGCGGCCGTCGAGGCCGGGGTCGAGCGGATCGTCACCGTCGGGATCGACGGCGTCTCGTGCCGCGCGGCACTGGAGGCGGCGGAGGACTTCCCCCAGGTCTACGCGGCGCTCGGCCGCCACCCGAATTCGGCCACCGGCTTCGACGAGGAGGATCTCGCCGAGCTCACAGCGCTGGCCGCGCACCCGAAGTGCGTCGCCATCGGCGAGACCGGCCTCGACTACTACCGCGATGGTGCACCGCGCGCCGACCAGGAGCGCGCGTTTCGAGCTCAGATCGGGCTGGCCCGGGAGGTGGACAAGCCGCTGGTCATCCACACGCGCGCGGCCGAGGAGGACACGCTGGCGCTGTTGGAGGCCGAGGCCGGGGGGCTGCGCGTGATTTTGCACTGTTTCTCGATGCCCGAGCGGATCGAGCAATGCCTGGCCCACGAGGACTGGTGGATCTCGTTCGCGGGCAACGCCACCTACCCATCCGCGAATCCGTTGCGCGAGGCGGCGTTACGAGTTCCCGCGCAGCGGCTGCTGGTCGAGACCGACGCGCCGTTTCTCTCGCCGCAGGTGGTGCGGGGGAGGCCGAATCAGCCCGCGTACGTCGTCCACACCGCGAAGGCGCTGGCCGTGGAGCGCCGGGTCAGCTTCGAGGAGTTCGACGCGGCGGTGAGCGCGAGCGCGGCGGCGGTGTTCGGATGGTGAGGGCTGGTCGCGCTCGCGGTCGACGCGCGCGCACACTCGGGCAGAACTTCCTCGTCGACCGGAACATCCTCGACGTCATCGAGCGCCTGGCTGAGCTCCGGCCTGACGACGTTGTGCTGGAAATCGGGGGTGGCCTCGGCGTGTTGTCCGAGCGGCTCGTGCCGCGGGTCGAGCACCTGCACGTGGTCGAGGTCGACCGCGGGCTCGAGGAGGCGCTCCGGGGCGCGCTGGCCGGGTTTTCCTCGGTCACGCTGCACATGGCCGACGCGCTCGAGCTCGACCTCGCGGGCCTCGATCCGGCGCCGACGAAGGTCGTCGCCAACCTCCCGTACGGGATTGCCGCCACGGTGATCCTTCGGACGATCGAGGAGCTCCCCTCGGTGACGAGCTGGCTAGCGATGGTGCAGCGCGAGGTGGGGGAGCGCCTGGCCGCGGCACCCGGCACTCCGGCGTACGGCGCGCCGTCGGTGCTCGCCCAGCTGAGCTGCGAGGTCCGGGTCGTGCGCGCCATCTCGCGCAACGTGTTCCGCCCCGTGCCCCGGGTGGATTCGGTCCTGGTCGCGCTGCGCCGCGTCGCGCCGGGCGTTGAGGCGGAGGTGCGGTCGCTGGTTCATGACGCCTTCGCGCACCGGCGCAAGGCGCTCGCCGGATCCCTGGCGCTGGCTCCGGCCGCGCCGGCGGGCGTGCGGGAAACGGTGCGAGGGGTGCTCGTCGAGCTTGGGCACCCGCCCGACGAGCGGGCCGAGCGGTTGGCGCCCGCGGAGTTTGTCGAGCTGGCGGAGCGCCTCGCGCGATGAAGATCCGAGAGCGAGCCCCGGGCAAACTCAACCTGTGCCTGTTCCTGGGTCCGGTGCGCCAGGACGGCCGCCACGAGCTGGTGACGCTCTTTGAATCGGTGTCTTTGGCCGATGAGCTGGTGATCTCGCTGGCTTCCAGCGACGAGGTGATTGCGCCGGGAGTGGAGGGACCGAATCTGGTCAGCCAGGCACTGGCCGGGCTGCGTCGCCACGGCTGGCGCGCGCCCCCGCTGCGGATCGAGATCGACAAGCGAATCCCGATCGCTGGGGGGATGGGCGGTGGCTCGGCCGACGCCGCCGCGCTGCTGCGAGTGGCCCCGCGATTCGCGCCGGTGGGCACGGTCGAGGTCGAGGAGCTGGCAGTCGAGCTGGGCGCTGACGTCCCGGCGCAGCTGATCCCGGGGCTGGCGGTCGGGACGGGTGCCGGCGAGGACTTCTCCCTGCGGGCGGCATTGGCGGATCATGCCTTTACGATCCTTCCGGCCGCGACCGCGCTCTCGACCGCCGCGGTGTACGCCGAGGCGGATCGGCTGGGGCTCGGCCGCGACCGCGATGAGCTGCGGGCGAGGCTGGCCGAGCTCGAGGCGAGCCTTGAACCGGGCGAGCGTCTTCCGAACGCATTGCTGATCAACGACCTCGAGCCGGCGACGCGCTCACTCTGCCCGCAGATCGACGACGCTTTACTGGCGCTCCGGAACGCCGGCGCCGACCGCGTGCTGGTGTGCGGTTCGGGGCCGACGGTGGC
The DNA here is from genome assembly GCA_035308915.1 of Solirubrobacteraceae bacterium. Taxonomy (GTDB): domain Bacteria; phylum Actinomycetota; class Thermoleophilia; order Solirubrobacterales; family Solirubrobacteraceae; genus Palsa-465. The sequence goes on along the minus strand of DATGFT010000070.1, from coordinate 11,321 downwards.
TGGTCTTTACTGGGGCGCCGATGCTGAGGGCCGCGCGCAGGCGGCTGCGGCATCGCTGGTGGCCAGGTTTCCCGGCGCGACGGCGGCCCGGCCCGTCGCATCCCCGTCGTGAGGCACAATTCGCCCCGATGAGCAACACCGAGATCACCTATCTGGTCGGCGCGTGTCTTGGTGTGTTCGGCCTCGCCGCGTTCTGCGCGCTCGTGATCGCGCCGGCGATCACCGCCTACCGGCGGCCGATGGAGCGGGTGGCCGTGGTCATCCTTTCGGTGTACGTGCTGGCGGCGCTCGTCGGAGTTGGGATCGTGATCGGCGCTCTGGTCGTGCTCGAATGGCCGCGGGTGTTCTGAGGTCGGTCCCCGCCCTGACCCTCTAGATTGGCCGAAGTGGCCGAGAGCCTTCACGGGAGCTCGCTGGGCGCCCGGGGACTCGACGCGCTCGGTGCCATCACCGACGCCGTCGAGGCCGGTGCCGGGCTGCCTGAGATCCTGCGCGCCGCGGCGCGGGCACTTGACGCGAGCCTGATCCTGATCGATCGCTCCGCCACCGTGCTTGCGGTGGCTGCGCGCTCGCCCGCCGATGAGCGGTCGCTGATGCGTGACAGCGACGACGTCACAACGCTCGAGCTGAAGGTCGCCGACGTACCCGTGGGAACCCTGCGGATGCGACTCCGTGAGCGCTCGCCGGACCCCTCCGTTCTCAGGCTGGTGAGCACGCTGATCGCCTCGGAGATGGAACGCACTCGGGCGCCCGAGCGGGCGTCGGAGGAGGCATCGACGAGCTTCCAGGTCCAGGTGCTCGAGGGCGGCATCCGTGACCGCGCCGATCTGATCGCCCGGGGCCGGGAGCTCGGGATCGAACTCGGCGAGGGCGGAAGCGTGGTCGTGGCCCGGGGTCATCCCCGCAAGGCGACCGAGGAGGATTGGCGCCGGCGCCTGCTCGCGCTGGCGGTGCGCGGCGCCCGGTCGGTCGCGCCCGGCGCGATCGGCGCCCCGACGGCGGAGGACATCGGCGAGGTGGTCGTCCTCGTCGGCGACCGCGACGGTGAGACGGGACGGCGCGCCTCGGCGGCGATCCTGCGTGAGCTTGAGGCCGGCCTGCCCGGGTTTGCCTTCGCCATCGGGCGCAGCCGGCATGCGGGCGACCCCCTAGATCTGCCCCGCGCCGCGAACGAGGCGCTGCTCGCCGTCAACGTCGTCGAGGGCGACCCCGAGCACGCCGAGCTCTCGTTTGCCGAGACCGGGACCTACCAGCTGCTTTTGCCCCACATGCGCGACCCGGCGGAGCTCCGGCGCTTCTACGGCGAGACCGTCCGTCCGCTCGTGGCCTACGACGAGCAATATGAGACCGATCTGCTGGGCACACTCGCGACGTTCCTCGACTGCGACGCGAACGTGAACGCCACTGCGGCGCGCCTGTTCACGCACCGCCACACGATCCGCTACCGGTTTGAGCGCGTCCGTGAGCTCACCGGCCTCGATGTGTCATCGAGCGATGGGCGGGAAAAGCTCTCGCTCGGCCTCAAGGCGATGCGGGTCCTCGGGATCGCTCCTCCCCGCGGTCCGGCCACCGAGCCCGGAGCCGAGGGCGGACGGGTGCCGCGGTAGGGAGGATGTGGGCGGGGGAGCTGGGGGCTGGGGAGCCGGCTGGCGAGCGGGCTGCTGGGGAGCCGGCTGGCGAGGCCTCGCGGGGCGGCGGCTCGGCCGGGGCTCCGTCGAGGGTTTTGGAGACCCGCTGGGCCATCAGCTCCCCGGCCACGTGCAGAGGCTCGGTGTCCCTGAGCGCGCGCGCCAGCACGAAGGCGCCCTCGAGCGCGGCCAGCATTGCGACCGTGAGCTCCCGAGCCGTGTCTGCGTCGAAGCCGGCCGCGGCGAACCGCGCCGCCCCGAGTGTGATCCAGCTCTCGAACACCTCCGCGCACGCCTCACGCATCGTCTCGCTGATGCTCGACACCTCGAGGGCCACCGTGGCGATGGGGCAGGCGTCCTCGTAATCGGTCTCCTCGAGGTGGGCCGCCGCCACGGCAAAGAAGTTCCGAACCCCCGTGAGGACGTCCGGCGCCGGGTCGAAGACGGCCGGGATGAGCTGGGCGTAGATCGCGCCCGAGGCCCGCACCGCCGCCGCTCCCAGCTCCTCCTTGCCGCCGGGGAAGAAGTGATAGAGCGACCCGAACGGCGCCTGGGCCGCGGTGACGATCTGCTTGACCCCGGTGGCCGAGTAGCCCTGGCGCCGGAAGAGCTCGGCGCTCGTCTCGATGATCCTGTCCTTCGTGGGGGTCGACATAGTTCAAACCCGTCCCGGGTAGGGTATCGCTAGAGCGATCAATCTAATAGGAGGCGCGGATGGTGTCCTGGGTTATGAAACAGCTGATTTCTCTGGTCATGGCGCGCACGCGCGCGGGTGACATCCGGCCCACGCTGGCCCTGGATGCGCCCGATTTGACTTTCGTCTTCCCTGGGCGCAACTCGTGGTCTGGCACCTACCGCACCCGTGACGACCACCGCCAGTGGCTCGAGCGGCTCGTCCGCGTCGGCGTGAAGACCGACGTCGATGAGGTGGTGGCGGGCGGCTGGCCGTGGAACATGACCGCGTGCATCCGGGGGCGGTCCTGGCGCGATGCCCCGAGTGGGGAGCGGGTCTACGACAACCGCTACGTGATCTGGGCCAAGCTTCGGTGGGGGCGGCTGAAGGCGTATGAGGTCTACGAGGACACGGAAAAGGCTCAGGCGCTCGACGAGTACCTGACCGCGCACGAGCCCGCGTTGATGGCGTAGCCCGGGATAGGATCGCCGCCCGATGGCGGTCGGGATCATCACGGGCTCGGGCACCTACGCCCTGCCGGAGTTCGCCGACGCTGCTCCGGCGAGTGTCGAGACCCCGTTCGGGGCGGTCGCTGTCACCCGAGGTCGCTACGAGGGGGTCGATGCGATCCACGTCTCACGGCACGGCTCCGGCCACGTCCGGCTCTCCAACCAGGTCTCTCACCGAGCCAACATCTGGGCCTTGAATGAGCTCGGCGCGAGTGCGGTCATCGGCTGCACGGCCTGCGGAGCCGTCGATCCCTCGCTCGAGCTTGGATCGCTTGTCGTGTTCGACGACCTGCACTTCATCTCGAACCGGTTGCCTGACGGCTCGCTGTGCACGTTCTTCGTCGAGCCCGGCGACCCGGCGCGGGGTCATTGGATCCTTCACGGCGGACCCTTCTCGGCTGAGATACGCGAGGCACTGATTGCGGCTGCGGGGGAGGCTGGCCATCCCGCCCGACCCGCCGGCGTATACGGGCACGTCGACGGTCCTCGTTTCAACACCCCGGCCGAGATCGCCCAGCTCGCGGCGTGTGGAGTCACCGCGGTCAGCCAGACCGGCGGTCCGGAGACGGTCCTGTGCGGGGAGCTCGAGCTGCCGTTCGCACTGATCGGATTCGTGACCGACTACGCGAACGAGGTCAAGCCGGGCGACCCGACCCCGGTGGCCAGGCTGATCGAGCTGATGGGCCAGAGCACGGCGGTCTTCGCCGAAGTCCTCATCCGTGCGCTGCCGACCCTGGAGGCGGCGAGGCCGAGCGCCGCCGGCACGATGTACCGGTTCGCCTGATTCCTCGACGGATGTTCTAGTCGCGGGCGATCCCGCCATCGGGTTAACGCCGAATCGTTGGGGTCTGACTATGGCTGGGCGCAGTTGCTGCCGATGACCCACCCATGCGGCTCCCCGCCAATCTCGGGTCGCGCGCAGGCGCAGGCGCGCCTCGGGCCCGCCTGTCCATCCCCGGCCTGATCGCGAGGGCGTCGAAGCTAGCCGGCGACGACGGCGGCTTCACGATCGTCGAGGTGATCGTCGCCACGGTCATTCTCACGGTCGGCCTGCTCACGACGTTCCTGATGCTCAACATCGCGCTTCATTCGAGCGCGGATGTGCGCCAGCACGAGAACGGGGTCGCCCTGGCCCGCCAGGTCGCCGAGGACGCACGCTCGATCCCGTATTCCCAGCTCTCGAGCGCGACCATCACCTCGACTCTCCAGGGATATCCGGGCTTGGCGAACACGAGCACTGGGTCGAACTGGACGGTGAAGCGCGCCGGATACACCTACACGATCACCGATGGCCTCACGGGCATCAGCGACCCGAAGGACACCTCCGGAGCGACGGACGTCAAGCAGTTCACCGTCAACGTGAACTGGACGACCTTCACCGGGGCGAGCCGCACCTACTCCGAGTCGGCGATCATCAGCCGGGCCGGCCAGGATCCTGGGCTTCAGGCCAGCAACCTCCAGCTCGCCAGCCCCAGCTGCGCGACCGCTGGGGTTCAGTCCTCCAGCTGCCCGACCTCGGCCGTCATCACCTCGTCCGGGATCACCTCGCTGCAGTTTTCCGTCACCGCGCCGTCGGGCACGCAGAACGTCGTCTGGTTCCTGAACGGTGTCAAGCAGACGTCGTGGAGCGGGTCGGCTCCGGGCTCGGGTACGACCTGGACCTCAAACTCATGGTCGCTGAGCGGCGTCTCGGACGGGACCTACACCGTGGGCGCCGCGGCCGAGGACTCAAGCGGCATCGACGGTCCGGGCGTGACCATGACCGTGCGCCTGATCCGCAACGTCCCCTCGGCGCCGACGGTGACCGGGTACGGGTTCAACTCCAACCTTCCCAACGGGCCGTCGAGCGTGGCCGAGTTCCAGTGGAACGCGAACCCGGAGAACAACATCGTCGGCTACCGGATCTACTACAACACCTCGACCGGGGGCCAGACGCTCGTGTGCCAGACGAGCCTGAGCACGTCGTATCAGAGCTGCGGGACCAATGCCTGGTGCCTGAGCACAACCCAGTGCATCGACCTGAGCCCGCCGTCCACGCTTTCTCTTTTCCGCACCTATACGGTCAAGGCGCTCTACTACGACGCCAATAACAACCTCCAGGAAGGCACGGGTCAGGACGTGACCCTCGCCTTGGGGGCGCCGCTCGCTCCGCTGGCTCCTGCCTCAGTCTCGCTGGGAGTCCAGGTGCAGCCGGACGACTCGGCGATTCTCACCTGGACGCCATCGACCAGCGTCGTCTCCTTCTACCGGATCTACCGCGATGGGAACAGCTACACAAACCGCTATGACACGGTGTCGGCGTCAAGCTGTTCGCTCACCTCCTGCACCTACCACGACACCAACCGCACCGGCCCTCACTCGTACTACATAAGCGCCGTCGGCGGGACCACCCCGGGGGCCAACATGGCCGAATCGTCGCTCGTCGGCCCGGTGTCCGGATGATCCCGGTGCGTGAGGAAAGCGGATTCACCTTGATCGAGCTCCTGGTCTCGATGGCGCTGTCTCTCGTCGTGATGGGCGCGGTGATAACCCTGATCACGGTCTTCCTGAACGACACTCGCTATGACGGGCTGCGTGATCAGGCCCAAACCGACGCCAAGGTGCTGGTCGACCGGCTGAGCCGCGAGCTTCGAAGCGCGGCGTCCACGAGCAGTGGCTCCTCGGGCCTGCTCGAGAAGGCGACCTCCTACGACATCGTCTTCCAGACCGTCAATCCGAATTTCCCCAGCGGGTCAACCAGCAACAGCACCAACCAGTACCGCGTGAGGTACTGCCTGGACTCCAACAACACGCTCTGGCGGCAGAGCGAGACCTGGACGACGGCCACCGCACCGAGCGTGCCTGACACGAGCAATTGCCCGAGCACGAGCAACCTATGGGCGCAGAAGAGCAATGGCCAGTCGTGCTGTGTCGAACTGACCGACGTCACGAACGAGATCGGCGGCGATACGACGCGGCCACTGTTCACCTTCGGGCCGTCGAGCGCAACCACCGGGGGCGTCACCGACGTCACGAAGGTTCAGGAGGTCCAGATGAACATCATCACCGACCTCAACCCGGGACACCTTCCCGGGCCGTCCCCGCAGCTCACGAGCGGGATCTTCTTCCGGAACGAGAACTCGCCGCCGGTCATTCCCGACTTCACCGTCACCTCGAGCGGGTCGGGAGGGACCTCGCGCAACGTCACGCTCAACGCATCGCAGGCCTACGACCCGAACGGACAGACGCTGCAGTACCAGTGGTATGCCAACAGCGGCAGCTCGGGTTCGTGCGCATCGTCCACCACCGGCCCGAGCAGCGGCTCGCTGTCCAACGGGGCGGTTCAGATCTTCTCGTCGACCTCCGCCAACGGCACCACCTTCACCACGGCGTCGACATGGACGTTCGCTCTCGTGGTGACAGATACACAGGGTTTGACCGCATGCTACGCGAAGACAGTGACTATCTCATGAGTAGGCTGCGCAACGAAACCGGCAGCGCGATGATGATGGCCGTCATCATCCTGTTCGTCATCCTCGGCATAGGGACGGCGCTGATGATGACCGCGCAGGCTCAGCACACCACCGCGGCGAACCAGCAAGGCGCCGAGAACTCCTATTCGATGGCCGAAGCGGCGCTGAACGCCCAGATCTATGCGCTTTCGGTCTCCTGGCCGACCCCGAACAACGCGCCTGGAACGTCGAGCACGTATCCGAGCAACTACGGGTACCCGTCGAGCTGCAACTCCAGCAACGCCGGCTACTCGTATTGCCCAAGCTCAATTGACCTCCAGGCCTATCCGAGCAACACCCAGACCTGCCCGACCGGGACCCCGGGCGACGCCTGGAGCTCGAACCCGAGCAGATCGGCTTGGACCACCTATGTCAGGGATGCCGGGCCGGCCGGCTCGAGCACGCAGAAGTTCTTCACCGACGCCACTGAAAAGACAGCGGTGCCCTACAACGCCGCGAGCTCGTTCACCACGTCGGGAAACAACTACGTGTGGGTACGTGCGGTCGGGACGGTGAACTGCAAGACGTCCGTCGTGGTGGCCGAGGTCTCGATGCAGACCCTTTCCTTGATCTTCCCCAAGGACGTCCTGAACGCCAACGGGTTCACGATCACCGACAACGGAAACAAGACGATCCTGAATACCGCCGACGTCAATGGCGGTAACAACAGTCAGATCAGCGTCCGGTGCGGTGGCACCAGTTACACCCCGCCGCCCCCAAGCTCGTGTGTGACCTACGGGAATGTCAATCAGATCTCGCCGACCAGCCCGACTTCGTCCAGCACGTGGGTCAACCCTCCGGCTCCCTCGCCCGTCCTGACCTCGGCTCAGCTGGCCGATGCCAAAGCGATGGCGCAGGCCGACGGGACATACATCCCGTCGACCACCGATTGCGGCTCGATCACGGCTTCGCAGCTGGCGGGGGCGATGGTCTACATCGAGGGGAGTTCGAGCTGCGCGATCAGCATCTCGAGCAACCCGGTGATCAATACGCAAGCTTCCCCGGGCGTGCTGATCCTCGCCAACGGCACCATTTCATTCACGGGTAGCGCAACCTTCTACGGACTGATCTACGGCGCCAACCTGTCGGGCTCGACCGCCAGCATCGTCAACCTCAACGGCACCTCGACCGTGGTCGGCGGCATCGCCGTCGACGGGACCGCCTCGATGTCGCTCGGCAGCAGCGGTAACGGCGTCGACTGCTCCTCCGGCAACAAGTGCGGCGACCTCATGTTCGACTCCGCCGCCTTCAACAACATCGTCGGTTTCGGCGGCGCCGACCAGACGCCGAACACGTTCAGGCAGCTGCCGGCGAGCCAGTAGGGACGGGCGACCGGAGATCAGAGCTGGGGGGCAGGGACTTGAACCCCGATTCCCGGGACCAAAACCCGGTGTCCTAGCCGCTTGGACGACCCCCCAGGGTTCGAACGGTGGCGTCGCGCGAATCTAGCAACGGGCCTGCTGTCCACCGGTCCGAGCGTTCCGTCCGGCCGGCGGTCGAACATATGTTCGTGCCCCGCTATACGGAAGACGAAGCGCGACAGGCGGTCAAATCGTCCCTGTGCTACTCGGAGGCCCTGCAGAAGCTGGGGCTCCGGCCGGTCGGAGGCAACCATTCGGTTTTCCGGCGCTACGTCGACGAGATCTGGCAGATCCCGACCGATCACTTCGATCCCGACCGGGCTAGACACGCCCGCCTGAGGCGCGTCACTGCCATACCGCTGGAGGACGTGCTCGTCGAGGGCTCCAAATATCAGCGGCGAGATTTGAAGCGCCGGCTCTACGAGTCCGGGCTCAAACAACGGCGCTGCGAGATGTGCGGACAGGACGAAACGTGGATGGGCGCGCAGATGTCGCTGATCCTCGACCACATCAACGGGGTGCCGGACGACAACCGGTTCGAAAACCTTCGCATCGTCTGTCCAAATTGCGCGGCCACCCTCGACACCCACTGCGGAAGAAAGAACCGCGGCGAGCCTCGGCGTTGCCTCCGGTGCGGGGCCGCGTTCACTCCGCGGACTCGAAGGCAGTCCTACTGCTCACGTGAGTGTGGCACTCGTCACGACCGCCGAAGCCGGAGTCCCAAGCCCGAAACCCGCAGGGTCGCCCGCCCTGCATACGAGCAACTGAAAGCTGATATCGCCACGATGAGCATGGTCGCGGTTGGGCGAAAGTACGGGGTCTCCGACAACGCGGTTCGCAAGTGGCTGCGCTGGTACGAGCGCCAAGCCGAACGACAGCAGGACCGCGAGGGCTCCGCGGATGCCCAGGCGGCCTGACCGATCGCCTAGGATCTTCGCGTGGCTGCGCCAGTCGTCGTGATCATGGCCGCGGGCGAGGGGACGCGGATGCGGTCAGATACGCCGAAGCTTCTGCACGAGCTGTGCGGGCGGCCGATGATCGCCTGGACCGTCGCCGCCGCTCAGGAGGCGGGGGCGGCGCGCGTGGTGGTAGTCGAGGGGCCCGGGCGGGAGCTCGAGGGGGTGCTCGACGGGCGGGTTGAATTTGCCGTGCAGGAGCGGCCAATGGGCACTGCGGATGCCGTGCGGGCAGCCGCTCGTGAGCTCGAGGGCGCGAGCACGGCGGTGGTGCTGAACGGTGATCACCCCTTGATCACCTCGGAGACGGTTCGCGCGCTGGCCGAGGCTCACGAGCGCTCGGGGGCGGCGGCCACGATCGCGACAGCGGTCCTGGACGATCCAACCGGCTATGGGCGGGTCATCCGCGCGCCCGACGGCACGGTCGAACGCGTGGCCGAGACCAAGGCTGACGGCGACGCCACCGAGCTCGAGCTGCACATCCGTGAGGTCAACACCGGCTTCTACGCCTTCGAGGTGGGCGAGCTCCTCTCAGCGCTCGAGCGGGTGCAGAGCAACAATGCCCAGGGCGAGCTCTACCTCCCAGATGTCCTGCCCATCCTGCGCGGCGACGAGCGTACGGTCCAGGCCTACGAGATCTCCGATACGGGGTCGATGCTTGGGGTCAACGACCGGGCCGCGCTGGCTCGAGTCAGGGCCATCGCCCAGCAGCGGATTCACGAACGGCTCATGCGCGAGGGCGCCACGATCGTCAACCCGGCCGCCACCGTGATCGACTTCGACGTGCAGGTCGGCCGGGACTCCGTGATCGCGCCCTTCACGAGCCTTCACGGGGCAACTCGAATCGGCGCGAAGAGCACGATCGGCCCTGGCAGCACGCTGATCGACGCCACCGTGGGCGACGGCTCGAGCGTGATCCACTCCTACGTGAAGGGGGCGGAGATCGGCGACCAGGTGACCGTCGGGCCGTTCGCCTACCTGCGGCCGGGCACGGTCCTACGTGACCGTTCCAAGGCGGGGACATTCGTCGAAATCAAGAACTCGGAGGTCGGCGCCGGGAGCAAGGTCCCCCATCTGAGCTACATCGGCGATGCCGACATCGGGGAGGGAACCAATCTCGGGGCCGCGACCATCACCGCCAACTACGACGGCCACCGAAAGCATCGGACGACGATCGGCGACGGGGTCAAGACCTCGGTCGATACGACCCTCGTGGCCCCGGTCACGGTCGGCGATGAGGCCTACACCGCGGCGGGGTCGGTGATTACCAAGGACGTGCCCGCCGGGGCGCTCGGCGTTGCGCGGGCTCGCCAGCAGAACATCGAGGGCTACACCGAGCGTCGCAAAGAGCGGGAAGGGCGCTCGGCGCGCGACGCGTCCGCGTCCGAGGAGGAACAATCTCGTCAACCCTCGGACCTAAACTCGGAGCGAGCATGAGCTTGCTTATGCCGGAGCCCACCACGCCGAACGCGCTTCAGGTCGAGTACAGCAAACGTCTGATGATCGTCTCCGGGCGGGCGAACCCCGGGCTGGCGGCCCGGATCGCGTCCAAGCTTGGGGTCGAGCTCGGCGGGATGACCCTCAAGACCTTCGCCAACGGGGAGGTCTATTGCCGCTACCAGGAGTCGGTGCGGGGGGCGGACGTGTTCATCGTCCAGCCGACGTGCGGCAACACCGACACCGGGCTCAGTGCGAACGATGCGCTGATGGAGCTGCTGGTGATGATCGACGCCGCGGTGGGCGGGTCGGCGCACCGGGTTATCGCTGTGGCGCCGTGGTACGGGTACTCGCGCCAGGACAAGAAATCGGCCCCTCGGGAGCCGATCAGCGCTCGCCTGGTGGCGCGGATGCTCGAGGCGGCGGGGATCGATCGCATCGTGACCATGGACCTTCACTCGGGCCAGGCCCAGGGCTTCTTCCAGAAGCCGTGCGACCACATGACCGCGATGTTCATGCTCACGCAGTACTTCGCGGACCTCAACCTCCAGGACCTGGTGATCGTCGCTCCGGACGCGGGCCGGGTGAAGCTGAACAAGCGGTTCGCGTCGAAGCTCGGCGCCGACCTGGCGATCCTCAACAAGGACCGGCCTGACCAGCAGGTGGCCGAGATCAGCTACGTGATCGGCGATGTCGCCGGCAAGACCGCAGTGCTGGTCGACGACATCATCGACACCGCCGGCACCCTGAAGGCGGCCGCGCGCGCGGTTCACGACGCCGGTGCCAAGCGGGTCTACGCGGCGGCCACCCACGGGGTGTTCTCTGGAAACGCCTGGGAGAACCTGGCCGCGGCGGACCTCGAGCAGATCGTCGTCACCGACACGATCCCCCTCCCGCCGGGCGCGCCGGACAACGTCCGCGTCCTCTCCTGCGCGGACCTGCTCACGAGCTCGATCCGTCAGATCTTCACCGACGGCTCGGTGAGCGACGTGTTCGGCGGCGAGAACCAGCTTTTCTAGGACGGACCGGGTCCCCCCGGCGGGCCTGAGCGATCGCGACTGACCGCATGGGCGAGCGCGACGATCCGCAGCTTGGACGCCGCGCCCAGACGGGCCGCGCCGCCCGTCTGATGGACCTGCTCGGCCTGAGCGAGGACGAGCTCTGTCGCATGCTCGACGTCGATCCGCTGACGCTGCTCTCGGGCCAGCTCGATCACCGCTCAGAGCTGCCGATCCTGCTCGACCTCCTCGACGAGGCCGCCGAGCA
>DATGFT010000069.1:0-26712 GCA_035308915.1 Solirubrobacteraceae bacterium | reverse complement strand
CCCCTTCCTGAAGCTCCCCCGTCAGCTTGAAGCCGATCACCTGGGGGATCAGCATCGACATCGGCTGGCCGAGCATTGCGGCCTCGGCCTCGATCCCGCCCACGCCCCACCCCAGCACGCCGAGGCCGTTGATCATCGTGGTGTGAGAGTCCGTCCCCACGAGGGTGTCCGGGTAGGCCCGAGGCCGACGGCCGCCGTTCTCATCGACGAACACGACCCGCGCCAGGTACTCGAGGTTGACCTGGTGGACGATCCCGGTGTCGGGCGGCACGACGCGAAAGTTGCGAAACGCTCCCTGGCCCCAGCGCAGGAACGCGTAGCGCTCGCGGTTGCGCTCGAACTCGAGCTCGGCGTTGCGTTCGAAGGCCAGCCGGGTCCCGAAGACGTCGACCTGAACCGAGTGGTCGATGACCAGTTCGGCGGGGGCGAGGGGGTTGATCTTCGCGGGATCGCCGCCCAGCTCCCTGATCGCGTCGCGCATCGCCGCCAGATCGACCACCGCGGGCACGCCCGTGAAATCCTGCATCAGCACCCGCGCGGGCGTGAAGGCGATCTCCTGGCTCGGCTCGGCCTTGGCGTCCCAACGGGCGAGCGCCTCGACGTCGGCGGCGCGAATCGCCTCGCCGTCCTCGTTACGGAGCAGGTTCTCGAGCAGAACCTTGAGCGAGAAGGGCAGACGGGCTACGTCGTATGAGGCCTGGAGCGCGTCGAGCCGGAAGATCTCGTACGAGCGCTCGCCGACGGTGAGGGTGTCCTGGGCTCCGAAGCTGTTCGATGACACGGGTCGGTTCTACTGTAGAGAGCCGGTCCGGGCAGACGTATCGACGCCGCGGGGCCTGAGGTTTGCCGCTGGGCTGGTCGTCAGCTGGGCGCCGACGACCAGCCCTAGCGTTCCGTCTAGGCGACCTTCAGCGCGACCTTCGTCTTGGCGCTGCTGATGCCGCTCTCGCTCGCCTTGAACTTGACCGTAAAGCTTCCGGCCTTGGTGGGCTTGAGCTTGAACTTCAGCGTCTTCTTCGCCCCCACTGCGAGCTGGGCGATGGTCTTGCACTTGGCGCCCGCCACGTGCACGGACTTCGGAGCCTTGGCGCACACCTTGATGCTGGTTCCGACCAGCTTGCCGCGGTTGGCCACCGTGACCTTCAGGGTGGTCGACTTGCCGACCGTGCCCTTCGCCTTGTGAGCTGCGGAGATCGACAGCTTCGGCTTCGGCGGAGCAATGTCCTTGGACAGCCACAGGCCTCCGGGCCCGTTCAGCGCCGAGGCGACGAGCGAGCAGGCGCTCCCCGAGGACTGGATGCTCTGCCAGCCGCCGGTGATGGCGCCGGGTCCGGTGGTGGCTCCGTTGGCGTTCGCCGGGAAGGCGACCCCGGGGTAAACCGCCGAGCTCGAGGTGCTGTAGGTCTGGGTTCCGGCGTCCGCGGAACAGCTTCCGACCCCGTTCAGGTTGACCGTGGCCACGAAGTCAGCCGTGATGCTCAGAGCCCCCGTGGCGGCGTTGAACTGACCGGTCGCCGGGTTCTTGAGGGTGATCTGGAAGCTCCCAGGCAGCGGGGTGGTGAACGAGTATGTCGGGAAGTTGAAATCGCTCGGCTTGATCGTGAACGCGCCCGTGCCCGGAACGAGAGTCGCCGTCGCGGTGACCGGCGTGGAGGCGGGCGTGACGAGCACCGTGTTCGGGAACCCCGGTGTGGTCAGCACGGCGTTGTTGAAGGTCAGTGGCATCGTGAGAGGCGGCGCCGCTGCAGCAGAGTCGGCGAGCCCGAGCGCCCCGAGCGTCACTATCAGTAGGCAAACTTTTCGCACGCTTTTCCTTTCCGTCTAGACAAACCGTCGCGCATGCCCCGCGGCGGCCGCTCCGCGAGAACGACTGGCCCCATCCGGGCGAACAATACCTGGACACCGGCGACGGCACTGCCTGCTTCAATAGGGCGCGTGGGTTGGCGCATCCGCATCATCTCCTGCCTGATCGCCGCCGGGCTCGCGCTGGGTACCGCCGGCCCGGCCCTCGCGCAGGGCGGGACGACGACCTCCGCGGGCGACCAGCAGTACACCGATCCGCTGGGGAACACCAACACCGCAACGGCGTCGCCCCCGCCCACGTCCTCACCTGCGCCAAGCAGCAGCACGTCAGCACCGAGCACGGGCAGCAACGCCGGCTCGGCCCCGTCGTCGGCGGCCACCAGTCCCGCGGCGCCGTCCACGACGGCCGCTGATCCGGCCAAGACGCTTCCCTTCACCGGTCTGAATGTCGGGTTGGTGGTGGCTGTCGGGCTCGGCCTGCTCGGCGGTGGGTTCCTGCTCCTGGGCCTGACTCGCCGGGCTTAGCCCGGGGCGAGCTCGGCGACGAGCGCGCGGACAGCCCGAGCATGGTCGCCATCAATGCCCGCGCCGCGGTCCGGACCGAGATTGGCGGGGTGGAGCGGTTCGCACGAGAGATGAGCCGCCGCCTGCCCGCGCTGCGCCCGGATCGCTACCGCGTCATTCGCCCGCCGACGAGCCTGGCCCACCGCGCCGGCCACGCGTGGGAACAGGCCCTCCTTCCGCTCCAGGCGCGCCGGTGCGCGCTCATCTACTCGCCGGCCAACCTGGCCCCGCTGGCCTGCGGCAAGAACGTCCTGGTCCTTCACGACCTGGCCGCGTTTCGACACCCCGAGGCCTACTCGCGAGCCTACGTGACTTACCAGCGCCGGCTGCTGCCACTGCTCGCCCGGCGTGCCCGCCTCCTGGTCACGGTCTCGGAGTTTTCCCGTAACGAGCTGGCCGAGCTCCTCGCTCTGGACCCGCAGGGCATTGCGGTGATCCCGGAGGGGGTCGACGAGGCGTTCGCCCCCGCTGCCGCCGACGCCGTGGAGCAGGCCAGGCAGCGCTACGGCCTGGAGCGGCCCTACGTGTTGACGATGGGCACGTTGTCCGCCCGTAAGAACCTGTCCGTGCTTGACGCCGCGGCCAGGGCGCTCAGGGAGCGGGGGGTCGAGCTTGTGCTCGGGGGATCTGACCGCGGATATCTCCGTGGCGAGGCGGTGGCCCTACGACGGCTTGGCTACGTGGCCGAGGAGGATCTTCCCGCGGTCTACACCGGTGCGCAGGCCTTCGTGCTTCCGTCCCGCTACGAAGGCTTCGGGCTGCCGTGCCTCGAAGCGATGGCCTGCGGGACGCCGGTCCTCGCCAGTCGGGCCGGGGCGCTCCCGGAGACGGTCGCCGAGGCTGGGCTGCTGCTCGACCCCGGCGACGGCGATGCCTTCGCCGCTGCGCTGCTCGAGCTCCTCACCGACGCGAGCGCGCGCGAGCGGCTGACGGCCGCCGGACGTGAGCGCGCGGCCGCGTTCTCCTGGGCGAGAACCGCCGAACTGACTGACCGAGCCATCTCGGGGCTCCTTGGGGAGGCCCCCCGGGTCGGCGAGCGCAGCGGCGCGGCTTCCTGAACCCCCGCGGTCTATCCGCCCGCACACACGGACACCGCCGGCCCCGGGCTCGTGGCCGCGCGGAGCCCGCGCTGGAACGCGAGTGTGTCCGGGCTGCTCCCGCTCCCGGGCGGATGGATCCCGAACCAGTCCTGGCTACTCGCCCGATCGCGTTCCGGGGTAACCCAGGCATACAGGAGGACGGCTACGAGCCCGCAGTCGGTGTGGCCAAGCGCGGTCAACGTCTGCTGGATGAAGGTGGGACGACGCCGCTCCGGCAGATAGTCAAGCGCGCCCCGAGGGCTGGTCGTCCAGCCGAACTCCGTCACGTACAACGGCACCCTCGCCATTCCGAGCGACCGGAGCGTCTGCCGGGCTTGGGCAAGCTTGGCCAGGACCTCGTGCGGCGTGGTGCCGTACGGATGGACGGCCACCCCGTCGATGTGATTTCGCAGCACTGGGAGTGCTCGCAGCATGGCGGGCAGGAAGGTCGCGGCCTCGGTGAGGCCGCCGACGATGACTCGCGCCGCGGGGTCAACGGAATCGATCGCCTGGCGGGCCTTCAGGTACAGGCGCGCATAGGTTTGGGCGTTTGGTTTAGGAACCCAGAACACGGGACTGTCGGGCTCGTTCCAGATCTCGAAGGTGTCAACGGGCCGGTCCGGGATCTGGCCGTTGGCGCGCCAGAAGGTTCCGTGGGAGCCATAGCGCGCGGCCACCGCTGCGGCGTAGGCGGCGTACTCGGCGGGATCGGGAGCGGAGTGATCCTGGCCGTGCGTCGTCTGCGCCCAGGGCGCGGAATAGTCGATCGTCGGCAGCCAGGTCAGGCCGTGGGCCGCCAGCGCGGCGGCGATCCGGTCGTCGAACGACCAGTCGTAGTGGTGGATGTTGCCGAGTGGCGCCTGCGGCTCGCTGGCCTCCCAAGCCGCGTCAGCCCGCGCCAGGGTGACCCCGGTGGCACTCAGCGCCGTGAGTTGCGCCTGGATCACCGCGTCGGGATAGGGCCGACCGTTGAACAGCCGACCCACATTGGCGCCAAACCCCTCGCCCGCGGGAGCGGGTCTGGCGGGTAGCTGGGGCGGCCCCGAGTCCTGGCTTCGCCCGACGCCGAGCGCGATCGCCACCGCGAGCACGGCGAGCAGGATGGCTCGCGAGGCCAGGCGACGCTGTGGAGCCGGTCGTCGCGCCTCGTTCAACGCCGTGCGTCCCGCACCCGACGCGGCAGCAGGCGCAGGCTGGCGATCCGCACCAGCGTCCGCTGGGTGGGCGGCAGCTCGTGGACGATGATCGAGTCGATGTAGGCCACCGCGACCCGGCGCGTGGCCTGGATCTCGCGCCGCTTACGAAGCAGCGTGGGCAGGGCGCGCAGAGCGTCGCGGTAGGCGCCGGCGATCGCCCAGAACCGGCGCCGGCGAACGTCGTTGGCGCCCATCAGCACGAGCCCGAGGAGAAACTTCGGCAGGTAGCGCCAGCACAGCGGGCTCGGCACGTTCTTGACGTACAGGAAGATGCAGTTCCGCACGGCCTGATAGCGCCCGAAATTCGGCAGCGCCGCGCTCGTTCCCATCATCCGGTGATACGCGCGCGCCTCCGGCGCATACCGGGCGCGCCAGCCCAGCAGCTGGGCGCGGAACCCCAGGTCCTGGTCTTCCAGGTAGGCGAAGTAGTCCTCGTCGAACAGCCCCACCTCCTCGAGCATGCGGGCGCGGAACAGGCTCGCTCCGCCGGATCCACAGAACACCTCCCGAAACTCGGCCGCGTCGTACTGGCCGCGGTCGATCTCGTCACGTCCGCGCGGGTAGGCCCAGCCCCAGGCCGAGTAGAAGTCGCCGGTGCTGTCGATGTGCACGCGATCGTCAAGCAGGAACTTCGAGGTGATGATCCCGGCCTCCGGGTGCTGCCGGGCGCAGTCGAGCAAGCATTCGAGCCAGGTGGGATCGGCGACAGCGTCGTTGTTGAGCAGGGCGATGAACTCAAATCCGGCGCGCAGCGCGTCGGCGATGCCGACGTTGACGGCTCCGGCAAAGCCGCGGTTCGACGCCAGACGGATCAGCTGGGCCTGCGGAAATCCACGGCTGAGGAGCTCTGCGGTGCCGTCGACGGACCCGTTGTCGACCACGATGACGTGAGCCTCGCGGGTCTGCGAGGCAAGCGAGCGCAGGCATGGCTCGAGCAGGTGAGCGCCATTCCAGGTGGGGATCACGACCGCCGTTTGAGCCACGGCTACGGCAGGCTACAGCCGCTACGATGGCGCTCTTGCAGGTGAATCTGGACGCGCCGCTTCCGGCCGAGCTTGAGGTCGGGCTGGGAACGGCCCTCTTTGTTCACGGCACCTGCTTCGATCCCGAGGGCGAGGTCCGCGGACTCGCCTTTCGCGTCGGCGACGGTCCGCCACAGCCGGTCACCGCCTTCGGGATGCCGCGCTTTGACCACTTCCGCACGCTTCATCCTCGGCTCGACCCGGATGCCTTCCCAGAGCTTGACCCCGACTCGCCTGAGGACCCGCACCTGCACAGCTACCGGAGCGGCTTCTGGGGCCTCGCCCGAATCGGACCCGCTCCCCCGGGATCGACGCTCGAGCTGAAGCTCGAGGCATCGATCGACGGTGCCCGCATCCAGACCGTCGTCATCGGTCGTATCGGAGTTACCGCCCCCCCGACTCCGCTGGCGCCCGATTTCCCCGGTCCCGCCGGCCAGCCGAGGGTGGCGATCTGCATGGCCACCTACAACCCGCCGTCCGAGCTCCTGCGCCGCCAGTTGGACTCGATCCGCGCCCAGACCCATACGAACTGGGTGTGCGTGATCAGCGACGACGCCTCCCGGTCCGAACGCTTCGCGGCCATCGAGGAGCTGGTTGGCGACGACCCTCGCTTTGCGGTCTCCCGATCCTCGCGTCGACTTGGCTTCTACGCCAACTTCGAGCGGGCGCTGGCGCTGGCGCCGCAGGACTGCGAGTACGTGGCGCTGGCCGACCAGGACGACGCCTGGTACCCGGACAAGCTCGCGGTTCTGCTCGACGCCATCGGCGACGCGCAGCTGGCTTACAGCGACATGCGAATTGTCGGCCGCGGCGGTGAGGAAATCGCCGGCGGCTACTGGGAGCGCCGCCGCAATAACCACAGCGACCTGACCTCTCTGCTGGTCGCGAACTCGGTGACCGGCGCAGCCTCGCTCTTCCGCCGCCGGCTGCTCGACCGCGCGCTGCCGTTCCCACCGGACCAGTTCGCGCACTACCACGACCACTGGCTGGCGCTGAACGCCCTCGTGACCGGCGGAATCGAGTACGTGGACCGGCCGCTTTACGACTACGTCCAACATGGGACCGCGACCATCGGGCACGCCGCGTCAACGCGGGTGTTCACGCTGCGCGAGCGTGCCCGCAAGCTCCGGGCCAATCGCGGCAAGCGGGAGCCGTACTATCGGGCCACCTATTTTCGGCACGTCGAGCGCCTGATGGCGTTCGCCGCGATCCTCCTGATGCGCTGTGGAGACTGCCTGAGCCCGGCGCATCGACGCGCGCTCAAGCGATTCCTGGCCCTGGAGAGCTCGTGGCCGCAGCTCGCACGCCTTGCCTGGCTCGCGGCCGAGGAGCTCACCGGTGAGCCCGAAACGCTGGGGGCGGAGTGGATGCTCCTCCGGGCTCTGGTATGGCGCCGAGTGCTGGCCGTCCGCAGCCGCGGCGCCGTCGCCGGGCGGATCGGGCTCGACGCGCTGCCTCCCAGGGACCTCGCGCCGCCCGGTGAGCGCCGGGCGATCGGGGACGAAGGCTCGCGGGCGCTCGCCAAGAAGGTGGAGCCGCTCGACCTCGCCGTCTCCAGCGATGCCCCGCGGCGGGTCAACCTGTTGATCCCCACGATCGATCTCGAGCACCTGTTCGGCGGTTACATAGCCAAGTTCAACCTGGCCCGGTGTCTGGCCCGGCGGGGGGTGCGGGTGCGGGTCGTGACCGTCGAGCCAGTCGACGAACAGCCCCGCGACTGGATCAGCCGGGTCGAGTCCTATGGCGGCCTGGAAGGTCTTTTCGACCGGGTTGAGCTCGCCTTCGGTCGCCGGGCCGGAAGCCTCGAGGTGAGTCCGCATGATTCCTTCATCGCCACAACGTGGTGGACGGCGCACATTGCGGCGCGGGCAGCGGAGGACCTGGGACGGCAGGGCTTCCTGTACCTGATTCAGGAGTTCGAGCCGTTGACGTTCCCGATGGGTAGCCATGCGGCGCTCGCCGACCAGTCCTACCGATTCGAGCACTTTGCGCTCTTCTCCTCGGAGATCCTGCGCGACTATTTCCGTGCCCACCGGATCGGGGTCTATGCCGGCGGAACGGCTGCCGGCGACGCGCGGTCGGCTTCGTTTCAAAACGCGATCTCGGCGATCGATCCGCCCGCCGCCGGCGAACTCAGAAGCCGGCGGATCCGGCGCTTGCTCTTCTACGCCCGCCCGGAGGCACACGCTGCACGCAACATGTTCGAGCTGGGGATCCTCGCCCTCGGACGGGCGCTCGAGGAGGGCGCCTTCCGCAGCGGCTGGGAGCTGCGAGGCATCGGTACCGTCGACCGCCCGCGTCCGATCGATCTCGGCGGGGATGTTGAGCTCGAGCTCCTGCCCCGCGTTGACCAGCGAGAGTATGCGGCCAGGCTCCGCGAGCACGACCTCGGGCTGGCGCTCATGTATACCCCTCACCCGAGCCTGGTGCCGATCGAGATGGCTCGGGCCGGGCTCCTGACCGTCACCAACACGTTCGAGAACAAGACCGCCGAGGCGCTGGCTGCGATCTCATCCAACCTGATCGCGGTTCCGGCCGCGATCGACGCGCTCGCGGAGGCGCTCGCCGGCGCGGCCGCAGCCGTGGAGGACGTCGATCGCCGCGTCGGCGGAACCGCCGTCGACTGGAGCCTGGATTGGAACCAGTCCTTCGACGACCGCCTGGTAGATCTCGTGGCCTCCTACCTCTCGCCAATGTGATGCGGGGCCGCCTGGCGTAGACTGCGACCTGGGGTGCAGCGCGAGTCAGACACGATGGGAAGCGATCTACGGGTGGCACGGGGGACCGATCTCCGCGTCGCGCTGGTCCATGACTTCCTGCTCGATGTCCGTGGGGCCGAGCGCGTATTTCTGGAGCTCTGTGAGATGTGGCCGCAGGCGGACATCTACACCGCGATCTACGACGAGTGCGCCACCGAGGGATGGTTTTCGCGCCGCAGCGTTCACACCTCGTTTTTGCAGTTGCTGCGTCCGACGGCCCGGACTTTCCGCGTGCTGCTGCCGTTCTATCCCGCCGCCATCGAATCCTTTGACCTGTCCGGATACGACCTCGTTGTCTCGAGTTCCTCGGCGTGGGCGCACGCGGTTCTCTGCGAGCCCGCCACGACCCACGTCAGCTACTGTCACAACCCCTTCCGCTACGCCTGGAACGACAGGCAGCGCACACTGACCCGCCGCCGGGACCCGATCAGCCGGGCCGTTCTCCGCCAGGTGTTCAGCCGCTGGCGGCAGTGGGACTGGATCGCGGCTCAGCGGACCAATCGCTACGTCGCCAATTCCCGCACCACCCAGGCACGCATCCAGAGCTACTTCGGGCGCGAGTCGACGATCGTCTATCCCCCGGTGGACACCCGCCGCTTCGCCCCCGGTCACGTGGGCCGTCACTACGTCGTCGTCGCCGAGCTCATGGCCCACAAGGAGATCGAGGTTGCGATCCAGGCCTTCAATCACCTGCGCCTGCCGCTGATCGTCGTCGGCGACGGACCGGATGCCCGGCGGCTGCGCAGGCTCGGCGGCCCGACGATCGAGTTTTCCGGGCGGCTGTCCGACGGCGAGGTTGCCGAGGTGCTGCGCAGCGCGCGGGCGCTGATCATGACCGCGGTGGAGGAGTTCGGGATCGTCTCGGTGGAGGCGCAGGCCTCGGGACGGCCCGTGATCGCGCGGCGCGGCGGCGGCGCGCTCGAAACGGTCATCGACGGCGTGACGGGGTGTTTCTGGTCAGGCGGCTGGCCGGAGCTCGCCCAGGCCGTGCGTGACTTCGATACCGATGCCGTTGACTCTCAGGCCTGCATCGGTAATGCCGCCCGGTTCGACTCCGAGGTCTTCCGTCGCCGCATGCTGGCCGAGGTGGAGGAGGCGGACGCCGAGGCATCCCCCGTCTCGAATGAGCGGCGCCCGCTTCCGTCGACGCGGCTGGTTCGGCGAGCCACTCGGGGCCAGCACCGCTGAGCTTCTCGCCCAGTTTCATCCGGGCCGGTGTCACGCACGCGGCGCGTCTCGTCCTGCTCGGCGGCGCCACGGCTCTGGCCTTCTTCAGCGGGGGCTATTTCGACACCGCCCGGACGTGGGCCGGGGTCGCCGCCTGGGCCCTCATCGTCGTCGCTGCGCTGCTGGATCCCCGGTCGCTGCCCCGCTCACGCGCCGCTTGGCTTGCCATCGGCGGCCTCATCGCGTGGGGGGGCTGGACGCTCCTCTCAATCCAGTGGGCGCCGCTAGCTGGTAGTGCCTATCACGCCGGGCAGATCGTCTTTCTCTATGCCGGCGGCCTGGTCGCCGCCGCGATGCTGCTCCGCGGCCCCGTGGCGCAACGAGCTGTCGAGCCGGCGCTCGCGGGCGGAGCGCTGATCGTGATCGCCTACGGCGTGTCCGAACGGCTCCTCCCGGGGATCCTGCATTTCGCCCGCTCAGTCAGCGCCCAGGGCAGGCTCGAACAGCCCCTGACCTACTGGAATGCGATGGGGGAGCTGGCGGCGCTCGGCTTCGTGCTGAGCGCCCGGGTCGCGGGCGATGTGGCGCGTCCACGTCCGCTCCGGGCGCTGGCTGCCGCTGCCTCGGTGCCGCTCGGATTGGGGCTCTACCTCTCCTTCTCCCGCGGGGCTCTCTTTGCCGGGGCTGCGGGACTCCTCACGCTGGCGGTCGCCGCCCGGCAGCGCGCGCAGCTCGAGGGGATCCTGGTAGCGATCCTGGGTGGCGGCCTCGCCGCAGCAGCGGCGGCCCCGTTCGGTGGGGTCACCTCGCTGACGGGGTCGCTGGCCACGCGTGAGCGGCAGGGCGGGATCCTCCTCGCGCTGCTGATCGTGATCGCGGCCGCCGCGGCGGGCGCGGCGTGGTGGCGCTCGCGACGGGCGTCACAGGCCAGGCTGACCCTCCCGCGGCACGCCGGCTGGATCGCCGCCGCCGTCATCTGCGCGGGGCTGGCACTGGCCATCGTCGTCGGCTCCCACGAATCGTCACGGGCGCCACTGAGCGGCGGCGCGGCCCGCTACGCCACGCTCGAGAGCAACCGCTACGCATACTGGGGTGTGGCCTTTCGGGCCTTCGCGGCCGAGCCGATCCGCGGCGTCGGCGCGGGCGGGTGGGCGGTTTGGTGGCTGCGCTACCGGAAGATCGACGATTTCGCCCAGGACGCCCACTCGTTGCCGCTACAGACGCTGGCCGAGCTCGGGCTCGTCGGGATCGCTTGCCTCGTCGCCTTCTTCGCTGGGGTCGGCCTGGCCGGCCTGTCCGCCCAGCGGGCCAGCCCGGCGCTGGCCGCGGGGCCCATCGCCGGCTTCATCACCTACGCGGCGCACGCTCCGTTGGACTGGGATTGGCAGATGCCCGCGGTGACGCTCGTGGCGATCGTGCTCGCGGGCGCGCTGCTGGCCCAGGCTCAGCCGGCAACCCGCGCGACCGGCACGGCTCGGGCGCGCCGGCGGTCCTTGAACCTCAGGGCCGGGCGCTCAACCAGGTAGTAGCTCAATGCTCCCGCTGTGATCGCGACGGCCAGCGTGGCTGGCGCCAGCCACAGGAACTTGAGCGTCGCGTTCCCGCCGCTGCTCACGCCGCCGCTCAGCTTGAAGGCCAGTGGAGAGTGATAGAGGAAGATCCCGTAGGAGATGAGTCCTAGCCACGCCATGATCGGTGTGGCCAGGAACCGACCGGGCAGGCTGCGGGCAGTCGCCTCAAACGCCGCCGGCAGCGCGAGGCCCAGCGCCACAACCCCGCTCAGCGCGTAGACGGCAAGATCCTGCATCCGGGTTACCGGCGCGAATACTCCAGCCCCACTCAGGCCAAGCCCGCGGCAGATCCCGACGTAGGCCGCCGCCGCCAGCACCCACCCCGCCCAAGCGTACCGTGCGATCAGTCGCAGCGGTCCGGCGGGGCGTCGGTGCCAGCTCACGCTCGCGACCGCCAGGAGCATGCCGGCGGCGAACCAGGCGAACGTGGCCGCGAACGTGTTCGGGGGAACCGAGGGGTGGACGTCGACATAGGCGCGCCATGCCGCACTCGCGACCGCCAGCCCACCTATGACCGCCACCTCGAGCTGCCACCACAGCTGCCGGCCGCGCAGTGCGGACAACCAGGCCAGAGCCAGCGAGATGAACGGAAGCAGCGCGTAGAAGACAACCTCACATCCGAGCGACCAGGCCGGTCCGATCCCGAGGATCTCGGTGTTGTGGCTGTAGTCCTGACCGAACACGTAGTAGACCCACCAGCCGTGACCAAACAGACCCAGGAGCCCGGGATACAGCGCGAGCACCGTCAGGGCCACCCAATACGCCGGGACGATCCGCAGGACCCGACGGCGGGCGTAGTCCCGGAGCCGGATGGGTGGGCCATCGCCCACCCGCGCGGCGAGGAGTGGGCGGTAGAGCAGGAAACCTGAGATCACGAAGAACACAGCCACGCCCACGTTGAGCCGGGCCAGGTAGGGGGAGAGGCCCGCCTCGCCGGTGCTGGCCTCCGAGACCGCCGCGACGTGGAAGATCAGTACCGCCAGCGCCGCCACCGCGCGCAGGCCGTCGAAGAGCGGAAAGCGTGGGTTCCCGGGCGGTGGCGCCACCGCCTCCGGAGAGTGCTCCTCGGCCTCCCGAGGCGGCGCCATCACGGCAGAAGAGCTCACGGCAGCTCAGCCGCGCCCGCCTCAGAGCGCCAGCGGCGCGTAGTCCTGCGGGAACTGTGAGGCGCCAAAGAACCAGTTCTCGATCGCGTAGCGCGGACGGGTCATCGCTGGATCGGTCGCCGTCTGATGCAGAAACAGCTCGTCGAAGAAGATCGCGTCCCCAGGCTCGAAGAGCGGCCGGACGATCGAGTCGCTGCCCACGGCTTCGTCGACCTGTCGCTGGGCGATCGTCCAGTCGTTGGGCGCGTCATCGGTTCCCGTGGGCAGAAAATCCTCGAGCCGGCCGGGATAGATGTCGAGCCCCGGCGCATCCGCGCCGCAGCTGGATAACGCCATCCACAGGTTGAGGGCGCGGACGTGCATGAACTTGCCGTCCTGGTGCCAACGACCGGCGACCCGCGGATCCGCCCTGCGCAGGGTGCTCTTGTGCAGCGAGATCAGCGGCCTCTCGCCGAGATATCCAGCGACCACAGGGAGCAGGTTTGCGCGCTCGAACAGCTCGAGCATCTCAAAGAGCATCCGGGGCGAATCGCCGGCGAGGAAGTTGCCACCCTTCTCGAGCCAGGGCCGGCCGATGACACCTGTCCCGACCTTCGGATCCCACTCCTCGTAGTAGCCGTCCGGATCGGTCCCTTCGAGGCGAAGACGCTCACGTGCCTCCCAGCCCCGCTGGATCTGATCGGCGAACGCGGTTGCCTCCGCTGCGGGGATGAGCTGACGCACCAGGACGCAGCCTGACCGGAGAATGCCCGCCCGCAGGTTCCCGGGTGTGAGCGATTCGGGAGCGACCTCGGAGATGGGCTGCTCCGTCCGCAATCCCTCGGCATCAGGCGCGGCGAGCCCGCCCGAGCCCGAGGCTTCCCGCGTGGCTGCGATGCCGGCATCGTGGCGCAGTGCGACCAGCCGTCGCTCGACGGCGCGGTCCCGAGCCCGTCGATTCTCGGCCGTGAGCTTCGCGATCTCCTCAGAGAGCACGTCGAAGGGCTCCACCGTGGGACCCTCCGGAGCGGCGGGTTCGTGGTGGCGCTCACGTCTCATCACGCCCCTGAGCAACCCCATTGCAGCCATGCTACAGAACCGAATCTGAGGCCCTGGGGCGGCTTACGGCTTCGGAACGCCGGGGTGGCCGGGCGGGCGCGCCGACCGCGGTCGTGCCCGGTGGGACATCGCTCAGGACGACCGCATTGGCGCCGATCTGAGCCCCGGCGCCGATCCGAACCGAGCCGAGGATCTTGGCGCCGGTGCCGATCAGGACGCCGGGCTCGATCACGGGCCCCTGGAGGTTGCCGGCCAGGAGGCCGACGGTGACAAACGGAGCAATGGAAACCGACTCGCCGACCTCCACCCGGCCGTCCAGGACCACCTGGCCATGCGGGAGGTAGAGCCCGGGCGCGACGACCACGGGATCGCCGATCGAGACCTGTCCGAGCGCGATGGCCAGGCGATGCGCGATTCGGGGCAGGATCGGGATGCCGAGGCGCTGCAGCCGCGCTTTGATCCGGTAGAAGATCTGGGCCAGGAAGGCGTCGCTCACGATCGCCAGCCGGGCGATCGTCAGAGCGACGTCCAGCCGCGATGAAAACTCCTGCGCCTCGCCCCGGTACTTCACCGCAATCAGGGCATCCGCAGGCAGCGCGTCTCGGAGGCGAGGATGACGGGCCCGGACGCGTCGCCGGGTTTCCTCCGCCGGCTCGACGCCCACGCCTGAGTTCGTCACAGCGCCTCGGCGATGCGGGGCGCCTCGCGGCGGAAGATCACCACCGCCGCGACGCACACGATCACGTAGATGCCAATCGGCACCAGCATTCGGACGGTGCCGCCGGCCAGCGCGGCTGGGGTCGGAGCGTGCGGGTCAATCACCCAGCGCCGGGCCAGCTCCAGAATCGGGGCCAGCGGATTGAGCGAGACGATGTGACGCATCGTGGGCGAGACGCGCTCGAGCGCGTAGAGCACCGGCGTGCCGTAGAAGAGGGCGGTCGCGGACACCGACCAGATGATTCCCAGATCCCGGAACCGCGGGTAAAGCGAGCTCAGGATCATCGACACCGCGGTGGAGAGCACCAGGAGCAGGACGATGGTGACGATGATCAGCAGCCAACTCCAGCGCGGCGAGATACCGAAGGCCGCGATGAAGGCGAACGTGACCACGAGGTTGAGCACGAGGTTGAAGAGCGACGTCAGTACCACCGCGACGGGGATGACCAGCCGCGGAAACTGGGTTTTGCGCACGATCGACTCCTGGGCGACGATTGACGGAACCGCCGCCGTGGTCGACTCCTGAAAGAACCCAAAGAGGACGATGTTCATCAGCAACAGAACGGGGTAGTGCTGAACTCCGTTCTGGAGGTGAAAGGCCTGCGTGAACACGGCCAGTAGCACGCCGAACAGCAGCAGGGGCCTGCCCAATGACCAGAGGTAGCCCAGGACCGTCCCGAAGTAGGTCCGTTTGAACTCGGTCGTGGCGATCAGGTAGAGCAGATCCCATGACCGCCGCCAGCCTCCGCCCAGCGCGGAGGGGCCGGTCACATCGCGCAGCTCGAGGCGGTCGTCATCCGGGGCGTCAGCGCCCTCCGGCATCTGGAGGCCGACGCTGCTCATGGTGCCGTCTCCGGGCCGAGGACTACCGCCTGAATATTGTCATTGAGCTGGATACTCCCGGGACCCTGCTGGGTCCCGTAAAGCGTGAATTCGAGCAGGCGCATCGCGTGCAGGGCCAGGTCGCCGGCCGTGCGGTTGCGCACAACCCACGCGTCGATGTAGTAACGGCCGGGCAACAGTCGGTTCTCGATCTCGCCGCCCACCAGGACGCGCTCGCCCGGTGGGAGGACCTCCTCCGCCTCGGGATCGCTGCCGAGTGTCTTCGAGAAGCCAAAGATCTCGGCACCTCCCGAATCCAGGAACTGGAAGCTGAAGATCGGGTTGCGGAGCGCACGGCGAGCTTCGATCAGGCAGTGAAACGAGAACCGCTCGCCCTGTTGGATGTTCTGGATGCGCCGCCCGTGCCCGTCCTCGAGCCAGACGTCGAGGACCCGCGCACTGACATCCGGAAGCGTGCCGGGCTGATGAACCTGGTCGGGATCACCACCGAAGTTGATCCGGTAGTAGCGAAGCGCGGTCTCTTCGGCGTCGCCGATGTACTGGACCTCAGAATCGTGGATCAGCAGGGCACGATCACAGAAGCGCTGCACCGTCGGCATGTCGTGGGTGACCAGGACGATGGTTCGCCCGCGCCGCTGCATGTCGGCGAAAACGTCCAGACAGCGCTGGGCGAAGGAGGCATCGCCCACCGCGAGTACCTCATCGATCAGCATCACGTCGGCATCCGCCTGGACCATCACGGCGAACGCGAGCCGGACCATCATGCCCGAAGAGAAGTTCTTGAGCTTCATATCTGCGAACTCCCGCAGCTCGGCGAAATCCAGGACGGCGTCGAGCTTCCGGCGGGCCTCCTGGCGCGAGAGGCCCATCAACACGCCATTCAAGGCCACGTTCTCACGCGACGTCAGCTCCGGGTTGAAGCCGACGCCAAGTTCGATGAAGGGCGCCAGCCGCCCGGCGAGCCGGACGCGCCCCGCGTCCGGGCGATAGATGCTAGCCATGATCTTGAGCAGCGTGCTCTTGCCTGAGCCATTGCGGCCCACGATCCCGAAGAACTCGCCCTTGTGCACGTCGAAGGTCACGTCGCGCAGCGAGCACAGCTCGCGAAAATGGACCCGCCGGAGGGGGTGCAGGACGCGCTCCTTGAGCGAATCGACGCGGTGATCAGGTATCCGGAAGGTCTTGCTCACGCCGCGTACCTCGATTGCGATAGGCGCCCGCGATGAGTCGCGGCGGCGCGGGGGCGCCACGGCTTGGGCGAGCTCGGCGTCGACAGACATCCTCACGGATTGAACCGCACGCGCCGACGGCAGCGACCCGTCGACGGCCGGAGCCGGCGGCCGACCCCTGGTTATCATCCGCGCGGATGACGGCATCCGTGCCTGCGCGCCCGGCGGCGCCGACGCTCCGGCGCGCGCGCCACCGGCCGCCATACCCACCCCGATGATCGCCTTCGGCTGCTCGATCACCGACGATGTCCTCTACGCGCGCTGTGCCGAGCCCGGGATCCGGCGTGCCGCCGAACCCGACTCCGAAATCATCGCCAATTCTGCGGCGGGGTCCATATTTCGCTCCTACAACCTGATCATGGAGCAGGCGGCCCGGCATGAGGATCTTGAGGCGCTGGTGCTGGTTCACCAGGACGCCGAGATTGCCGATCCGGACTTCGCTCGAAAGGTGCGCGACGCGCTCGCCGATCCCAACGTGGGCGTCGTTGGCTGCGTCGGCGCGATCGACGTGAGGAGTATCGCGTGGTGGGAGGGATCGGTCACATGGGCCTCCTTCACTCACCGCTACCCCGAGTTCGGCGGGGGCGACGTGCCCGCCTTCAGCTGGTGGGAGGAAAAAAAGCGACCAGGCTACGCACGCACGGGAGAGGTGGACACCATCGATGGATTCGTGATGGTGCTCTCCCCGTGGGTGGTCAGCAAAGTCCGATTCGATGAGACTCTGATGAGCCAGATCCACGGCTATGACTTTGACTTCTGCCTGCAGGTCCGAGAGCTCGGGCGGAAGGTCGCAACGACTGATTTCCAGGTTGTGCACCACCACTCGCTGAAGCTCGTTTCAAACCGCGAGTCCTGGATGCAGGCCCACATGAAGGTCGCAGATAAGTGGGAGGGGCGAATGCCCGGTATCGGCTTGCCAAATTGGGGCGCCGCGCCC
This sequence comes from Solirubrobacteraceae bacterium, assembly GCA_035308915.1. Taxonomy (GTDB): domain Bacteria; phylum Actinomycetota; class Thermoleophilia; order Solirubrobacterales; family Solirubrobacteraceae; genus Palsa-465. Next base: position 9,681 of record DATGFT010000069.1, on the reverse strand, counting down.
GAGGACTGGAGGACCCGGGCTCGCCTGGCGGAGGCGGAGGCCGGCGCGGCACGGCTCGAGCGCGCCTCGATGGAGCTCGTGGCCGACGCGCATGAGCGTGAGCTCAAGGTGATGCGTGACAGCGTGAGCTGGCGCGTTACCGCGCCGATGCGTCGGGTCTCGGCGTGGGCTCGGGGCGCCCGCCGTTCTCGGCGGTAGACGCTCCGGGCAGCGACCACGCATCAGACGGCGCGCGTGACTCGGCCAGGGCGCGCCGGATCAGCTCCTTTGAGAATGCCGGGTCGCCTCGCTGGCGCACCCGGAGGAAGCGTTCAGCGGCGCCGAAGACACGTGACGCGAGCATCGCTTCGAAGAGGGCTTGATGGCGGGCGAGTTGGCCCTGCGTCTCCACCATGCGGGTGAGCTGGATGTGGGAGGAGGCGAGGTGGAGAACGCGGTTTCGCTCCAGGCGTTCGAGCAGCGGATGCCGGTCCCAGGGAGCGAGCAGATCATCCAGAGCCTGCGCATAGGCTGCGTCGCGGCGATAGAGCACCCCGACTCCGAAGAACGGGGGCAGGATGACCAGCCGCAGCTCGTCTCGGCCGGAGAGGAAGTCCTCGATCGCCGTGAGCACTCCGTTGCGCGGGCCTCCCTCCTCGGCGGCGGGCCAGCGATACGGCAGCCCCCCCGGGACGGTCCCGCGAACGCTCGGATGCAGGCCTCCGCCTGGGCTGACGGGCTGGCGGTATTCGGGCGGCACCTGCTGAGGGTCGAAGTAGTCGTCCCGGCGGGCGTGCGGCCAGCCGACGTCGTGGAACACGAGCAGCGGAAGCGCGGCGCCCTGCTCGCGCCAGCGTGCCTCGATCCGCTGCAGCTCCTCGCTGACCGTGTAGTAGTTGTGATCGCCGTCGATGATCACGGCGTCGGTGACCTCGACGTGGGGGAGCGCGGCGAGGCTCGTCTCCCGGATCAACTCAAGCTCCTCGTGCTCACGCTCGAGCTCCTCGAGTTGCGGCTGGGGTGAGGGGTCGATGGCGATGACGCGCGCGCCGGGACGCTCGGCCCACAGCAGCAACATTCGCGTCAGGTCGCCCGCGAAGGCGCCGATCTCGACCACGGACTTCGCCCGGCTGCGCTCCAGGCACTCGAGCAGGATCTCGGCGCTGTTGATCATCGACGCGCTCGCCGCGCCGGGATCGTTCTCGTAGGGGTTCAGTCCGAACGGAGCCTCCACGCGGCGGAGTGTAGGGAGGACTTTCAGCGCGGCCCGTGGACGGGTGGAGCGAGGTGAAGGATCGCGTAGGCGGCGGCGTAGAACTCGCGGCTCCTCGGCGCCGATGCCTTCCACAGGGCGATCCAGGCTCCCAGGTTCTTCGGCTCCGCATTGACAACCTGGGTGAGGATCCGCCGGGCTCCTGGCATGTCGCCACGGGCGGCGTCGAGTTGCCCTCTCAGCACGTCAACCTGCCGATCCGGGTTGAGAAAGGCGGCGGAGCTCAGCAGCCCCGCGGCTTGGCTGGCCTGGGCCGGGCTGAGTCGCGCCGCGGAGGAGATGATCGCAGCCGCCTGAGTCGTGCCCTCGGCCTGGCGGACCCCGATGGCAAACCAGGCGGCGGCGGCGAGGGCCAGGCCGACGATCAGGATCAGACCGCCCACGGCCAGTCGGTCCGCCGCTGGGCGCGCCGCTGTCATCGATCCATCGTACGGATCAGGTGCGGTGAGCCGTCGTGTTCGAGAGGGGCCGGTCTTGCGTCACGGTGACGGCACATCCCCCAACTGCCCGCCGCCCTCCTTAGCCGGCGTTTCCGCGTCCGCCAGGCGGGAAGGCTGGATTCGAACCAAAACCGGGAGGGAGATGGGATGTCAATCGGAGTGATCATCGCGATCGTCGTCGTCGTCCTGCTGGTGCTCGTGGCGCTGAGCTTTGCCCTTAGGGCGCGGCGTGAGCAGTTGATGCTGCGCCGTCGCCGCAGCCAGGTCGCCTCAGCGCGTCGTGAGGAGGCAGAGCAGCGGGCATCGGAGGCCGACGCCGCCGAGCAGCGGGCGCGGATCGCCCAGGCTGAAGCCGAGCGCAGCCGTGCCGAGGCGCAGCTGCATCACGAGCGAGCGGCCGCCGTGGAGGCTGGCCACGCCGACCACGAGCTGACGGGTGATGGCGCCACCGAGCGAGATGGATCGGTCGAGCACGACGGCGCCGGCACGCGGGAGGTCGGGAACGGCGCCTCTGCGGGCGCTGAGGAGCCGGCGGGCGACCGAACCGCCTGAGGGCTCGAAAGAGAAAACAACGGGGACTCAGCCGGTCACCGGCCGTCTGAGTCCCCGGTGATACGTTTCGGCGGCTTGGTTACCGACGCTGGGAGTGGCAGATGACGACGGCGATGATGGACATGGCGAGCCTGCGCGAGGCGGCTGGGACGCACCTCGGCTACACCGAGTGGCAGGAGATGACCCAGGAGCGGGTCAACCAGTTCGCCGACGCCACAGACGACCATCAGTTCATCCACGTCGATGTCGAACGCGCCAAGGAGACGCCCTTCGGGGGCACGGTCGCGCACGGTTATCTGACGCTCTCGCTGGCGGCACCAGTCATGGGCCAGCTGATGCATGTATCCGACGCCAAGATCGGGATCAACTACGGTCTGGACAAGGTCCGTTTCCCGGCTCCCCTGCCTGTCGGCAAGCGGTGGCGGGGCGGGGCCGAGATCCTCGAGGTGAGCGAGGTCCCGGGCGGCCTTCAGGTGAAGTCGAAGGTGACGATCGAGGCTGAGGACGCCGAGAAGCCCGCCTGCGTGGCCGAGTGCCTGGTTCGGCTCATCGGCTGATCCTGGGTCCTCGGCACCCCGCACGTAGGTGATCCGCTCCCGAGAGGTCCAGCTCGCCGCGCGCCCCGTCGGCGAGCCCAAACCGAGCGACTTCAAGCTCGCTGAGACGGAGGTGCCGGATCCGGAGGAGGGGCAGCTCCTGGTCCGCAACGGCTGGATGTCGGTCGACCCTTATATGCGCGGCCGAATGAACGACGTCAGGTCCTACGTGGCGCCGTTTCAGGTGGGGGCGCCGCTTGACGGTGGTGCCGTGGGGGTGGTCGTGAAGTCAGGCGACACCCGCTTCGCCGAGGGCCAGTGGGTGCTCCACCAGCTCGGGTGGCGTGAGCTGGCGCTCGTCGGCGCCGACGCCGCACAACCCATCGATCCTGACCTCGCCCCGCCCTCGGTCTATCTCGGCGTCCTCGGGATGCCGGGTCTCACCGCCTACGTCGGGCTGTTCGACATCGCCGCCCTGAAGGATGGCGAGACCGTATTTGTCTCCGGCGCGGCCGGAGCCGTCGGCTCGACCGCCGGCCAGCTGGCCAAGGTCCACGGCTGCCGGGTCATCGGGAGCGCGGGCTCAGCCGAGAAGGTCGCCTACCTGGTGGACGAGCTCGGGTTTGACGCTGCCTTCAACTACCGGGACGGGCCGGCGCAGCAGCTCCTCCGCGAGGCGGCTCCTGACGGGATCGATGTCTACTTCGACAACGTCGGGGGCGACCAGCTGGAGGCGGCGCTGATGGGGCTGCGGCTGCACGGGCGCGTTGCCATGTGCGGGGCGATCTCCATGTACAACGCCACCGAGCCCCCGCCCGGTCCACGGACGCTCCCCCGCGCCGTCCCCATGCGCCTGACCCTGCGCGGGTTCATCGTCTCCGATCACTTCGACCGGATGCCGGCCTTCCGGCAGGAGGTGGGAGCTCTGCTTCGCGACGGCCGAATCAGCTACCGGGAAACCGTGGTTGACGGCCTCGAGCACGCCGTGGACGCGTTTATCGGCCTCCTGCGCGGAGAGAACCTGGGGAAGATGGTCGTGCGACTCCAGGAGGGCATTTGATGCAGACGCGCAGGCTGGGCACCCAGGGGCTCGAGGTATCGATGCAGGGGCTCGGCTGCATGGGTATGTCCGAGTTCTACGGCCAGCGCGACGACCAGGAGTCGATCGCCACGATCCATCGCGCCCTCGAGCTCGGGGTCACCTTCCTGGACACCGCGGACATGTACGGGCCGTTCACCAACGAGCGTCTCGTCGGCGAGGCGATTCGCGGCCGGCGTGACGAGGTCGTGCTCGCGACCAAGTTCGGCAACGTGCGCGGCGAGAACGGTGAGCGGCTGGGTGTCCGCGGCGATCCCGAGTACATCCGCCAGGCGTGTGATGCGTCGCTCGAGCGTCTCGGCGTCGAGTGCATCGACCTCTATTACCAGCATCGCGTCGACCCCAAGGTGCCGATCGAGGAGACCGTGGGTGTCATGGCCGAGCTCGTCGAACAGGGCAAGGTGCGGTTCCTCGGGCTTTCCGAAGCCGCTCCCGACACGCTCCGCAGGGCCCACGAGGTGCACCCGATCTCGGCTCTGCAGACCGAGTACTCGCTCTGGACGCGGGACGTCGAGGACCGCATCCTGCCCACGACGCGGGAGCTTGGGATCGGTTTCGTCGCCTACAGCCCGCTCGGCCGCGGCTTCCTCTCAGGCCGCTTCAGCTCGCCGGAGGAGATTCCCGCCGACGACTTTCGCCGCCACAACCCGCGCTTTCAGGGCGAGAACTTCACGCGCAACATGGAGATCGTCGAGCGGGTCCGAACCATCGCTGAGGAGAAGGGCGTCACCGCCGCTCAGCTCGCGCTGGCCTGGGTCGAGCACCAGGGCGAGGACGTGGTACCGATTCCCGGAACCAAGCGCCGTCGTTACCTCGAGGAGAACGTGGCCGCGACGGAGATCGAGCTCACCGAGGACGACCTGCGCCGGATCGATGAGGCCGCCCCCCCAGGCGTCACCGCCGGCGACCGCTACCCGGATATGTCGACGGTCGAGAGCTAGGCTAGGGGGCCCCCCTCAGTGGCGGATCGCGCCGTCGCCCAGCCGCACGCCTGGGGCCAGCCGCGCTCCCGCGCGCAGCACGTTGCCCGCGCCGAGCTCCACGCCCTCCCCTAGCACCACCCCGGCGTCGAGCTGGCAGTGATCGCCGATGATGACTCGCGGGCCGACGATCGAGAAGTTCACCCGGCTGTGCGCGCCGATGCGGGTGCCCTCGAGCACGACCGAGCGTTCGATGTGCGAGGCCTCTCCCACCTCGACACCCGGCCCCAGGGCGACGCATCCGCCCACGATCGCCGTGCGCGCCACCGACGTGCCCTCGCCCAGCAGCGCCGGCGCGATCAACCTCCCGGCGACCGCTGCGCCGTCGGCCAGCACGCGTCGCCCGTCCTCCAACGCCGCCCCGAGCTCGGTCCTGACGTTTCCTTCGAGGATGTCGAATGTCGCCTGGAGGTAGCGCTCGGGCGTCCCGATGTCGAGCCAATAGCCCTCGCCGATGAAACCGTAGAGGCCGCGGTTGACCAGGCGAGGAAACACGTCCCGCTCGATCGAGATGTTCGTGCCCGGGGGCGCCATGTCGTCGAGCAGCGAGCGCTCGAGGACGTAGGCTCCGGCGTTGATCAGGTTGGAGTCGGACTCCTCGGGCCGCGGCTTCTCCAGGAACTCCCGCACCGAGCCGTCCTGATTCAGCCGCACCAGGCCGTACATCGAGGGGTCCTCCACGGGGTACAAGGCGATCGTCGCCATGGCTCCGCTGCGCTCGTGCGCTGCCAGTTGCGCGCTCAGATCGAAGTCGCTCAACACGTCGCCGTTCAACATCAGGAAGCGCTCGTCCAGCCGATCGCCTGCGTAACGCAGCGCCCCCCCGGTCCCCAGCGGCTCCGGCTCCTCCACGTACTGGATCCGGACTCCGAACGCCTCTCCGTCGCCGAGGACCCGCCGCACTCCCTCGGCCATGAATCCGCAGGACAGGATCACGTCGTCGACCCCGTGCCGGCGCAACCATTCGGTCATGAAGGCCAGATGCGGCCGGTTGGCCAGGGGCACGACCGGCTTCGGGATCGTCGAGGTCAGCGGCCGCAGGCGGGTCCCCTCGCCACCCGCCAGGATCAGGGCTTGCATGCGCCCAGAAGCTACCGTGGGTCGGCGCTAACTCGCCTTCAGGCGCGCCGCCAGGCGCGTGTGCCGGCGCGCGGTGTCAGGCGTGCGGGCGGCCTTGGCGACGACCTCACGCGTGCCGACGATCACCGTGGCCAGGCGGGCGCGGGTGAGCGCGGTGTAGAGCATCTCCCGGCGGAGGAAGAAGGCGCCCGCGGCGGGATGGGCGACGATCACCGCCACCGGCAGCTCGATGCCCTGGCCACGGTGTACCGAGCACGCATAGGCAAGCCGCAATCGCTCTGACTGTTCCGTGGCCAGCCGGAAGATCGACTCCTCAGACTGGAGGACGAGGGCCGGATCGTCCGCGCCGCCCGCGCCGCTCACCTCGTCGAGCAGGGTCAGCAACGTCCCATTCATCAACCCGAGCTCGTGGAGGTTACGGCCCGTCAGCATCACCTTGTCGCCCAGGCGAAGTCGCCCACCGTGGACTGCGCGTCCGTCAGGATTGAGCTCATCGCGCAGCGCCGCGTTGAGCGCGTCGATGCCGAGCTCGCCGCGGTACACGGGCGCGAACACCTGGATGTCCCGCACCGGGTCGATGCCGTAGTGCTCGGGCAGACGATGGCCGACCAGCGACACGATCTCCTGCATCGCGGAGGCGGGATCGCTGCGCTCGATCAGGAACAGGTCCCGCTTCATTTCCGCCCGGGGGCTGAACTCCGGTAGGCGTCCGCGGCGAACGGCATGGGCGCCCTGGACGATCATGCTTCCCGCCGCCTGGCGAAAGATGTGAGTCAGCCGCACCGTGGGTACCTGGCCCGACGCCACCAGCTCAGCGAACGGCTTACCGGCGCCCACCGGCGCCAATTGGTCGGCGTCTCCAACCAGGACGACGTGGGTCGCCGGCCCGATCGCGCGCAGCAGCGTGACCAGCAGCTCGAGGTTGGCCATTGAGCTCTCGTCGACGATCAACAGCTCGCACGGGAGCGGATCCTGTTCATCATGGGTGGGCCCCTCGCCGGGGATCCACCCGAGTGCCGAGTGGACAGTTGTGGCGCGCACGCGACTGGCCTCGCTCATCCGGACCGCGGCGCGCCCCGTCGGCGCGACGAGCAGGACGCGAGCGCCGATTCGCGTCGCCCGCCTGGCGATGGTTCGGATCGACGCGGTCTTGCCGGTCCCGGGTCCGCCGGTGATCAACGACAGGCGGTGGGCGAGGGCATGGCTCACCGCCGTCCGTTGCTCGCCCGTGAGCTCGTCGTCTGAAGCATCATCGAAGCGACCCTCCGAGCACCTCATCCGCTCGCTCGGATCGCCGGCCAGCAGCTCCTGGATCCGCTCGGCGAGCTCGGCCTCGAGCTCGGCCGTCACCCGCCGGTAGACCCAGCCGTCGGTGACGAGGAGCTCTCCGTCGGCGACCAGACGCTCGAGTAGCTCTGGGCGCGCCGCCACTCCGAGCAGCTCGCTCGCCGCGGTGAGCAGCCCGTCGAGCGGTAGGCATGTGCTGCCGCTGCGCTCGGCCTCGGCGAGAACGTGAACCAGCCCCGCGCGCACGCGCTCCGGATCATCCGCCGCGCAGCCCGCGCCGCGCGCGATCCGATCGGCGATCGCGAAGCCGACCCCGAACACGCTGGTCAGCTCGTACGGGTGCTCGCTCACCACGCGATGGCCGGCGTCCCCGTAGGTCTCGTGGATGCGCCCGACAAGGTAGGCCAGGCCGTGTGGCGCGAGGAGAAGATGCAGCTTCCGGGTGGAGCGCAGTCCCTCCCACGACTCCTGCGCGCTGCGTAGAGCATGCCCCCGCAGCCCGGCCGCCGCGAGCGCTCGCTGGGGATCGGCGTCGATCACGTCCAGGACATGCGTGGCGCCGAAGCGGTCGATCAGCTTCTCCGCCCGCCTGGCTCCGACGTGTTTGACGCGCTTGAGATAGAGCGCCACCGACTCGACATCAGTCGGCGTGACCGGAATTGCCTGGCTCACCTGCACCTGAAGCCCGTAGCGGCTGTCCTCCACCCACTTGCCGATGACCCGCGCGCGCTCACGCTGCTCCAGGTGACCGACCGGCCCGACGAGCACGACCTCCTCGCCATCGTCGTCCGCGGCGTCGAGCACACCCCAGCCCGCGTCCGGGCTTAGGTACCGGGATCTGCGCACCGTCACCTCGGCGTCGAACGGGTGCAGAGCGTTGTCGGCTCCGGCCACGTGGCTGACATTAGACCGGTGCGCGGCGGGTGCGCGGCCATGTTTCAGAACTGGCGCAGGGCGCGCTCGGGCCGGCGTAGGTCCTAACTTTCAATTCCCTGCCGCGTCACCCATACTGATGGTCGATGAGCACCGTCTCGCACGCGGCCGCGCCGGCGCGGGCGGCGACGCCCGTCCGCCCGCTCGGGCTGGCGCGTATGAGCGACGAGCTGCTGGCCCGCTCCGTGGCCCGGGGAAGCGAGCGGGCATTCACCGTGGTGTACGAACGCTACGCCCAGCCCATCTACAGGTATTGCCGCTCGATTGTCCGGAACGACGCGGACGCGCAGGACGCGCTCCAGTCAACCTTCACGAGCGCGCTGGTCGCGCTGCGCCGGGGTACCCGGAACGTGCCTTTGCGGCCGTGGCTGTACCGGATCGCGCACAACGAATCCGTGTCCATCCTCCGCCGGCGCAGGCGGGATGCCGTGGCCGACGAGGTTCCGGAGCCCGTTGCCCTCGGCTCCTCCGCGGAGGACGAGGCGGCCGGCCGGGCTCGCTGGCACCAGCTCGTGCACGACCTCGCCGACCTGCCCGAGCGGCAGCGCGCGGCCCTGTTGTTGCGGGAGCTGGCCGGGCTTTCTCACGAGGACATAGCGGTTGCGCTCGGGCTCAGCGTTGGAGCCGCCAAGCAGGCGATCTTCGAGGCGCGGCAGGGGCTCTTCGAGGTTGAGGAGGGACGGGCGATGAGTTGCGAGGACGTGCGGCGGCGGATCTCGGAGGGAGATCGACGCAGCCTGCGTGGGCGGCGGGTCCGCTCGCACCTACGCGCATGCGCGGCCTGCGAGGCGTTCGCCGTGACCATCCCGGCTCGTCGCGCCGAGCTGAATGCCTTGACGCCGGCGCTGGCACCGCTGGCTGCCGCGACCGTCCTCGGCCGCGTTCTGACTGCCGCCGGACCTCCCGGCGGAGCCTCCGCGGCCGCCGGCTCGGCGGCCGCCGTCGGCGGAGCTGGCAAGCTCGCCGGTAGCGCCGTCGCCTGGAAGGCGTTGGCAGGAGCGGCCATTCTTGCCACTGCGGCGGCCGGGGTGAACGGACTGACCCACGTTTTTCACCGCGCGGCGCCTGCGGCTGTTCATCGCCCGGCCGGTAGCGCGCGGCCTCGGTCAGCCGCCGTCCGCGGCTCGGTGGCCGCCGGCCAGCACTCAACCGCCGCTGCGCCGGCGGTGCACCATGTGATCGCCGTCCGCACGAGCGGCACCGCAGCGACCCACCGCGGCGGCGCGAAGTCGACGCCTTCCTCAGCCGCAACCGCTCATCGGGGTCACGCAGGCAACGCTTCCGCGCCCGGCTCTGCGGCCGCGAACGTGCCTCACGGCCGCGCGCTCGGCCACGCCGGCTCGACGGCGCATCACTCTGGCGCGGGCCGTGGCCGGTCCGCCGCGGGCGCCCACCGCCAGAGCGCCTCGTCGAAGCGCTCCCCGGGTGCAGCGGCTCCACGCCGACGCACCGCGACGCGCCGGCATTCGCATCTCGTCGTACATGTCCCGTCCCAGGTCTCGCAGGCTGTGGCCGGGGCGGG
>DATGFT010000068.1:0-3796 GCA_035308915.1 Solirubrobacteraceae bacterium | reverse complement strand
GGCCGACGCAGCGGGCCGTGACGCCCGCGGGCGGCGGGATCTCGCCTCTCACACGAGGTCCCGCCGCTGAGATATGCCCCCGCGGGAAACTATTCAGGGATGGCCAAGACGCCTGGCAAGACTGCCGAGGACGACGTGGCGCGCGGCGGCCGCGCCGCGTCCGCGCACGCCGCCGAGCGCAACGGCGACGGCGGCCTGACACTCCAGGAGACGGCGGCTCGGGCTGGCGTGGCTCCGGCGACCCTGCGTCGGTGGGCGGGTCGGGGGCTGATCCCCTCCTACGCGGGCGACGGCTCGTGGTCGCCGCGCGCGGTGTCTCGGGCGCGGCTGGTGGCGCGCCTTCGTGATCGCGGTCACTCGCTTCAGCAGATCAAGGAGGCGACCGAGGAGGGGCGGCTTGCCTTCGGCTACATCGAGGAGCTGTTCCCGCAGGTCGAGGACCGCGAGTTCAGCCGCCGCGAGGCGTCCCGGGAGACCGGTCTTGAGCCGGCGCTGATCGAGCGCGTGATGACGGCCCTCGGCATGAGTCCGGAGCAGAGCGAGTCGCTCTCGGCGGCCGACCTCCAATTGCTGCGCTACGTCGCCGCCGTCCTCGACGCCGGGCTTCCGCTCGTGGCCACGCTCCAGCTCGTTCGCGTCTACGGCCAGGCGATGGCGCAGGTGGCGGACGCCGAGGTGAGGCTGTTTCACATCTACGTCCATGAGCCGCTGATGCGTTCCGGCGCCACCGGGGTGGAGACGGCCGAGGAGATGCTGGCCAGAACGCGTGAGCTCCTCCCCCTGGCCTCGCCGGTGATGGATCAGGTTCACCAGCGCTACCTGCAGCACTTCGTCGAGCAGGACGTGGTGGGGCACATGGAAAGTGATCTCGACGAAGACCCGATCGACTTGGGGCGGCTGCGCGTGGCGATCGCGTTCGCCGACCTGGCCGGGTACACCCGCCTGACCGAAGAGGAGGGGGAGCTCGAGGCGGTCGACAGGGTCGAGCGCTTCGTCGATGCCGTGCAGGCGACGCTTCCCGAGGACGCTCGCGTGATCAAGACGATCGGCGACGAGGTGATGGTCGTGGGCGCGGATCCAGCCGCGCTGACCGACTGGGCGGTGGGCTTCCAACAGCTCCACGACGAGGATCCCCTGCCCCGGATCGGGATCCACGCCGGCAACGCGCTGTACCGGGACGGGGACTACTACGGGCGTGACGTGAACATCGCCTCGCGGGTCGCGGCGCGCTCGGGGGGAGGCGAGGTGCTGGTGACCCGGTCGGTGGTGGAGCGCGCAGGGCCGCATCTGGAGTTCGAGCGGATCGCCGAGGTTCGGCTCAGGGGGTTCAGCGAGTCGACCGAGGTGTTCCTCGCCCGGCAGGCCGCGGAATGACTGCCGACCTGATGGGGCGCGTGGCGGCCGGCGGGCTCCTCGCGGAGGGCCGACCGGTGGTGGTGCTGTTCAGTGGCGGGCGTGACTCGACGTGCCTGCTCGATCTCTCGATGCGGATCGCCGGCCTGGACGCCGTGCGGGCGCTGCACGTCAATTACGGGCTCCGCGACGCCGCCGCCGCCGACGAGGCCCACTGCGTGGAGGTGTGCGCCAGCCTCGGCGTCCCGCTCGAGATCCGCCGCCCGCGACGGCCGGAGACGGGCAACCTGCAGGCGTGGGCGCGTGAGGAGCGCTACCGGAGCGCGGCCGAGCTGGCCGAGCCGCTCGACGCCGACGTGGCGGCCGGGCACACCGCGACCGATCAGGTGGAGACGATCCTCTACCGGCTTGCCTCGTCCCCGAGCCGACGCGCGCTGCTGGGGATGCGGCCGCGTGAAGGACGGGTGGTCCGGCCCCTGCTCGGTGTCACCCGTGAGCAGACGGCGGCGCACTGTCTGGCCCGGGGGCTGACCTGGCGTGAGGACGCGAGCAATGAGTCAGACGCGTACGCGCGCGCGAGGATCCGGACCTCGCTGGTGCCCGCGCTCAGGGCGATTCACCCCGCGGCCGAGGAGAACGTCCTGGCGCTGGCAGAGGTGCTGCGCGCAGAGGGGGAGGTGCTGGATGGGCTGGTCGACCAGGTACTCGATGGTCGCCAGGAGGTTGAGTTGGTGCGGCTGCGGGGCCTGCCGCCGGGACTGGCGCGCCTCGTCGTCCAGCGTCTCGCCGACCGCGCGGTCGGCCATCCCGCGCCCGGGACGGCGCGCCGGGCGGAAGAGCTCCTGGTGATGGCGGATAACGCGATGCTCGATCTTCCCCACGACGTGCGCGCGGTCAGCGAGGAGGGAATTCTTCGCTTCGTGCGGCGGAGCGACGTGGTCAGGCACCCGGCGGCAGGGAGGCCCTCATAGAGTTGCTGCGCGTGGAGCGCGAGGACGCGATCGGTGAGATCCTGGTGCCGGCGGAGGAGCTCGAGCGCCGTGTGCGTGAGCTGGCGGCCGAGATCACGCGCGACTACGCCGGGCGCGATCTGCTCTTGGTCGGCGTGCTCAAGGGCGCGGTGTTCTTCCTCTCGGACCTGATGCGCCAGCTCGAGATCCCTGTGGCGGTCGACTTCATGGCCGTGGCCTCGTACGGCTCGGCGACCAAATCCTCCGGCGTGGTGCGAATCCTGAAGGATCTCGACGCGCCGATCGACGGCCGGGATGTGTTGATCGTGGAGGACATCGTCGACTCCGGTCTAACCCTCCAGTACCTGATGCGGAATCTCGCCGGGCGGAATCCGAGGACCCTGGAGGTCTGCGCACTGCTGATCAAGCCGGAGCGTCAGAAAGTCGATCTTCCGACCAGGTATGTGGGATTCGAGATCCCCAACCGGTTCGCCATCGGCTATGGGCTCGATCACGGCGAGCGTTACCGCAACCTCCCCTACGTCGCCGCGTTGAAGGAGTGAAAACGCCTGTGCAGCCTTCAGATCCGGGCAATTCCAGCTGCTACGCTAGGCAATTCGCCGGTGGGCGTTTCCGGGTGAGACCTTTATGAGCCGGTTCTTCAAGAGCGCAGCGTTCCCGATTCTCATCGTCGTTGTCCTGGCGTTCTTCGCCCAGAAGCTGATCGGGACCTCGAGCAAGACGCAGCACTACACGTACGGGACGCTGGTCTCCCAGATCGAGCAGAACCAGGTCCGCAGCATGTCGCTCGACCAGAAGAGCGACACCGCCAACGTAACGCTGGTCGGCGGGCAGAAGTACTCCGTCGGCTATCCCGACAACGCGGCGTCGTCGCTCGTCAACTCCTGGATCAGCCACGGTGGCAACCCGTCGGCGATCGACGTCAAGAGCAAGGCCTCGAGCGGCTGGCTCTCGCTGCTCACCTACATCCTGCCCTTCGTGATCTTCATCGGGTTCTGGATCTTCCTCATGAACCAGGTCCAGGGCGGCGGGTCCAAGGTGATGTCGTTCGGGAAGTCACGCGCCAAGCGGATGTCAGTCGATTCGCCGAAGATCACCTTCCGCGACGTGGCCGGCGTGGACGAGGCGGTCGAGGAGCTGCACGAGATCAAGGAGTTCCTCGAGAACCCCAAGAAGTTCCAGGCCCTGGGGGCGAGGATCCCCAAGGGCGTGTTGCTGTACGGGCCGCCGGGCACCGGAAAGACGCTGCTGGCGCGGGCGGTAGCGGGAGAGGCCGGGGTGCCGTTCTTCTCGATCAGCGGGTCTGACTTCGTCGAGATGTTCGTTGGCGTCGGGGCCTCGCGCGTGCGCGACCTGTTCGAGCAGGCCAAGCAGAACTCTCCCTGCATCATCTTCATGGACGAGATCGACGCGGTCGGGCGCCACCGCGGCGCCGGTCTCGGAGGCGGCCACGACGAGCGCGAGCAGACGCT
>DATGFT010000067.1:0-16235 GCA_035308915.1 Solirubrobacteraceae bacterium | reverse complement strand
CTGCCCGAGGGCGGCGAGCAGGCGCTCGAGCGGATCTGGGTGATCCGGGCCGGTGAGGCCGACGGTGTCATCTACGCGGGCGGTGATCCGGGAGTCCTCTTCGAGAGCCACGACGGCGGCGCCAGTTGGGAGATCAACGCCGGTCTCTGGGAGCAGCCCTCGCGACCGGAGTGGCAGCCCGGCGGCGGTGGCCTGTGTCTGCATTCGATCGCCACCTGGCCGGGCGACCCCGATCGCGTCGCCGTGGCGATCTCGGCGGCGGGGATGTGGCTGACCGAGGACGGCGGCCGCACCTGGCGGCGCGGCAATGAGGGCATCCGGCCGAGGTACCTGCCCGAGGAGGCGCTCCAGAACGAGAACGCCGGACGCTGCGTGCATCACGTGGAGCGCGCCCCGCGCCAGCCCGAGCGTCTGTTCATGCAGTTCCACGGCGGCGTCTACCGCTCGGACGACGCCGGCGAGAGCTGGACCGCGATCGGCGACGGGCTGCCCTCGGACTTCGGCTTCCCGCTGATGGTGGACCCGGCCGATCCGGATAGCGCGTTCGTGATTCCGCTCGTGGCCGACATGGACCGGGTGACGCCCGAGGGGCGGGTGCGGGTCTACGAGACTCGGGACGCGGGCGCGAACTGGTCGGCGCGGGGAGACGGTCTGCCGGCCGAGCACGCCTACCTGACCGTGCTGCGCCAGGCCTTCGACCGTCGTGGCGAGGGAGACGGCCTCGAGCTCTACTTCGGCGCGACCTCGGGCGATCTGTTCGGGTCAGGCGATGCGGGCGCCACGTGGTCGACCGTGGCCACGCGGCTGCCGCCGGTGTTCTCGGTGTCGGCGAGCTGAGGCACCTCCCGCGCCCAGTCGAGCAGCTCGCGCACGTGCGCGCTGGTCAGCCCTGACGCCGGCTCGGTCGTGATCAACAGAGTCGGCCCACCACGCGCCTCCGCCCACACCCGGCAGTGCTCGTCGTGGGCGTCGTCGATCCACGCCACCGCCCGCTCCGGGCCCGCGTAGCGGTCAATCGCGTCGAGCTTCCAGTGACCCTGCGTCTGCGGCTCGGCCGGCGCGAAGCTGAGATGCGGCAATCGCTCGCTCAGCCCGAGTGCGTGCGGGAGGTACTCGTTGGCCTTCTCCTCCCAGCCTGAGCACCAGGCCAGCTCGAAGGTGACGGACAGCTCGCGCAGGTGCTCGCCGGCCGTAGCGGACAGCAGGTGCGCGATCCCGTCCACGATCTGCCACGTCCCGGCGGGCGGCGCGGTGGGCGGGAAGCCGAAGAGCGAGATGACGCCGTCGATGTCGACCAGGAGCAGCGGCCGGGGGCTATCCATCGCCGGGATCGTGCCAGGGCGGCCGGTGGCGCGAAGCGATTAGACATCTGCTGTACTGGGCACCCCGCTGATTCAAGGCCCCTGCTGGCGGAGCCGAGGACTTTCGTGAGGCTCCGCTGCTTCGGACGCTCATCGGGCTTCCGGTCCAGGCACTGACTTTATGACCCCACTCTTCGGCATCCTGCTCGCGCTCGCATGCGCTCTGGCGACGAACGTCGGCTTTCTGTTCAAACACCGGGGCGTCCGCGCGGCACCGCCGGTTGACATTCGCCGCCCGATCTCCACCGCCCGCTCGCTGTTCGGAGTCCGGCTGTTCACGATCGGGATGGGCATCGCGTGCGGGGCATGGCTGTTCCATGTGGCGGCCTTGTCGCTGGCGCCGCTGTCCCTCGTCCAGTCGGTGCTGGCGGGCGGGATGGTTCTGCTCGCGGTGATGGCGGAGCGGATCTTCGGGCTGCCCATCGGTCGCCGGCAATGGATCGGGCTGGCCGCCACCGCGGTCGGTCTGATCATGCTCGGGGTAACGCTCCCGGCCACCCACGGCGCCGACTCTCATTTCTCCCCGCTGGCCCTCGGCTGTTTCGAGGGCGCCCTGATCGCCGGCGGTTCGCTGCTCATCGTGGGGCCGCGGATCGGAGCGCCGCGGGAGCACCACGGTTACATGCTCGGGGCGGCGGCGGGAATCCTGTTCGGCGTCTCGGACATCGGGATCAAGGCCCTGTCTGGAATGGTGAGCGCGCACGGCATCGTCGGACTAATCTCGCCCGCGGTTCTGATTTGCCTTGCCGCTTCGGTCGCCGCCTTCTTTGCCTCGGCCAAGGGACTCCAGGACGGCCAGGCGGTCCCGGTGATCGCGGTCACGGGGACCGCGGCGAACATCTCAGGCATCGTCGGCGGAATCATCGTCTTCGGCGATCCTCTGGCCGGCAACCCGGCCTCACTGGCCGTGCAGGTGATGGCCTTCGTGCTCGTCCTGCTCGCGGCATGGCTGATGCCCGCGCCGATGCGCGCGGCAACGCCGGCGAGCGCCGCGGCCTAAGCGAGCGCCGCGGCCTAAGCCTGGTCGGCTGGCTCCGCGTGCCGCCTGAGCCGGCGGCTCGCTCCAGACTTGGCGACAGCCTCCGAGCTCAGCGCGAAGTGGTCGAGATGCACGAGCTTCAGGAGCCGCAGCACCGGGGTTGAGATGTCCTGGTCGAGGGCGAAGTCCCACCCCTTCATGCGGGCATCGCCGATCGTCTGGATGAGCAGGTGAATTCCCGTGCTGTCGATGAACCCGAGGTTCGACAGGTTGAGCCTGACCGGAGACCGAGCGACCCGGAGCGGGGCCAGGCGATCCTCGAGGATCGGGGTCGAGAAGCGATCGAGCTCGCCCGTCAGCGTCAGCCGCAGCCACTGGCCGCTCGAGCTCTCTTGGATCTGAAAGGTTCCGGGTCCCGTCACGGTGACACGGTCCGACGCCAGCGCACAGATTACCTGAGTAATGATCCCCTCGGTGCCGCACCTCAGGACCGCGGTTCACGAAAAGATCACGCCGCGGGCCCACGCTGTTCACAGGATCTGGGCGTTTGCAGGGAATTCTGGAGGCATGAACAAATCCAGGCGGGCTGACATGCACGTGCATTCGACCGCGTCCGAGCTATCGAGGCTCGGGGTGCAGCGGTCGCTGGCGCTACCGGAATGCGCCACCACTCCCGAAGAGGTCTACGAGCTGGCCAAGCGGGCCGGGATGGACTTCGTGACGCTCACCGACCACGACACCATCGCCGGCGCGCTGACGCTGAGCGACCGCCCCGACGTCTTCGTCTCCGAGGAGCTGACGGCGTGGTTCCGGGGCGAGCCCCAGGCGGTACACGTTCTCTGCTACGGAATCAATCCCGACGACCACGATTGGCTGCAGACGCACCGCGGGGACGTCGAGGCGTGCGCGGAGTACCTGCATGCGCGGGAGATCACGACCGCGCTGGCCCATCCTTTCTATACCGTGGCCGCTCCGCTGACCGCAGCTCACCGGCGGCGTCTGGCCCAACTGTTTCCGATCTGGGAGACCCGCAATGGCGCTCGCGCCAAAGAGCTGAACCTGCCGGCGTTCGTCTACATCGAGGCACATGGGGGGACCGCCATCGGCGGCTCGGACGATCACGCCGGAATCGACGTAGGACGGACCTATACGGAGACTCCGCCCGCCGCCACCCCCGAGGAGTTCCTGGCCCACATCCGCGCCGGTCGGGCCGACGCCCATGGGATGCAGGGCAGCGCCGCGAAATGGACACACGCAGCGATCGCCCTGGCCATCCGCTCGCTCGGGTCAGGCGGCGACACCGCACGTCCGGACCCGGCGGTGGTGTTGAAGATCGTCGAACGCGTGATGCGCCAGGGCGAGGCTCGCCAGGGCGCGACGAGCGGCGACGTTGGGCCCGAGGATGCTCGTGCGCTGCTTCGAGCCTGGGTGGCCGGGATGGAGCTCGAGCCGGACGAGCAGGGCCTGATCAGCCTGCTCCAGGAAGGCGAGATCACCCACGCGGATCTCTCCCGCCGGGGCTCACGGATTCACGAGCGCAAGCTGGCGGCTGTCGTGAGTCGTGCCTTCGCTCTCGAGGGGTCCGCGGCCGCGGACCTTCCTGGCGCTGCGGCCGAGCTCTTCGACGCATGCCTGCCGGCGATTCCGTATGCGGCAGCCTCCGCCTTCCTGGGGCGGGAGAAGTTCAAGTTGACCAGGTCAGAGGGGGAGCGCCTGAGGGTGGCGCTGATCGCCGACGGCCTCGGCGCGATGCACGGAGTCACCAACACAGTGACCCAGATACGTCACCACGGTGTGCCCGGAGTAGAGGTCGAGGTGATCGGCACCGATCCTGACGTTGACCGGCGGCTCAGTGCCGTGGCGGAGGTCGAGGTCCCGTTCTACCCGGGGCTCGAGGTGGGGGTTCCCACCCTCCCCGCAGTCGTCGACGCCCTGGCGGAGGGCCGGTATGACCTGGTGCATCTCGTCACTCCCGGCCCGGCGGGCCTGGCGGCCTGGCTGGTGGCCCGGGTGCTCGACATGCCGCGACTCGGGAGCTACCACACCGAGCTCGGCAGCTATGCCGCGGTGCGCACCGGCCGCCCCGAGCTCGAAGCCGTGGTCAACTTCGTGATGGCAAGCTTCTACGCAGCTTGCGACGTCGTCCTCTCGCCGAGCTCGGCGACGGACGCGCGGCTGGTCGCGGCCGGGATCTCGCCCGACCGGCTGGGTCGGTGGGAGCGCGGCGTCGATCTACGCCGCTTCGACCCGGGGCTGCGAGATCCGCACTTGCTTCCGGGCGATATCACCGTGCTCTACGCCGGCCGCTTGACCAAGGAAAAGGGCATCGACCTGCTGGCCGACGCGTTTCTGGCCTCCCGGCGGTATGAACCACGACTCCACCTGGCGCTGGCCGGCGGCGGCCCCGAGGAGGATCAGCTGCGCGACAGGCTCGGGCAGCATGCGACCTTCCTGGGCTGGCTGCGGGGCGAGGAGCTCGCCCGCGTTTACGCCAGCGCCGACATCTTCCTCTTCCCGAGCCGGACCGACACGTTCGGTCAGGTGATCGTCGAGGCCCAGGCGAGCGGCGTTCCGGTGGTGGCGGTCGCCGAGGGCGGTCCGGTGTCGCTTATCGACCACGGCGAGAGCGGACTCCTGGCGCCCGCGGATCCGGACGATCTGGCCACCCACGTGGTCAGCCTCGTGCGGGATCCGCTCCAGCGGGAGCGGCTGCGCCGCGGCGGGCTCGCGGCCGTGCAGGGAAGAACCTGGGCGGCATCGCTCAGGCAGCTGGCCGCCGGCTACGAGCAGGCGCTCTCCAGGCGCGTCGGCGCGGCCCGCAGCCAGGCCGCGTAACCAGCAGGTCACTTCCTGGTCACGGCCGGGTCACCTCTCTGCCCGGGCCGAGGGCGAAGCTGGCGCCTGTGGGGGCGTAAGGCAAACCCAAGGGAGAGTGAATGCTTCACAAGCGGATAACCGCTCTGCTTCTCGCCGCGCTGACGGTGGCCGGCGGGGCCGTGGTGCTTGCCCAGGGGGCGAGCGCCCGTGCCCACTCAGTCAGGCGTGCCCACCGAGAGCAGGACACGAGCACGCCGATCAAGCACCTGGTGGTGATCTTCCAGGAGAACGTCTCCTTCGATCATTACTTCGGGACCTACCCAAACGCGGCCAATCCACCCGGAGAGCCCAGGTTCGACCCGGCCCGTGGCACCCCGACGGTCAATGGCCTCTCCGGGCCGCTTCTGACCAACAACCCGAACCTGGGAAACCCGCAGCGGCTCGATCGCTCACAGCCGCTCACCTGCGACCAAAATCACGGGTACACGGCTGAGCAGGCGGCGTACGACATGGGGCTGATGGATGCCTTCGTCCAGAACACGAACAACGAGAGCTGCTCGCCGCCGGACATCTCGGTTCCCAATCTGGTCATGGACTACTACGACGGCAACACCGTGACCGGCCTGTGGAACTACGCCCAGCATTTCGCGATGAGCGACAACTCCTACAGCGACACGTTCGGCCCCTCGACGCCGGGGGCTTTGAACGTGACGACGGGGAACACGTTCGGGGCGATCTGCGGCAGCGATGCCACCGCGGTCAACCCGCCCCAGCCGAGCTGTCCAGCCTCTGATGCCACCGCCACCCCGACGCCGGGCCATCCTCAGGCCCAGGGTCCGGGAGCGGTGTTCGACGACGACGACCCCGCGTTCGACATGTGCTCAAGCGGGACGACGATCGGCATGGGGGGCCAGAACATCGGCGACCTGCTCAACCAGCAGGGCATCACGTGGGGCTGGTTCCAGGGCGGCTTCGCCGGACCGAACTACGTTCCGGGCCAGCCGAGCACCGACACCGGCCAGTGCACGGGAACGCACAAGAACGTCGGCGGCGCAACCCAGACGGACTACAGCCCGCACCACGAGCCGTTCCAGTACTTCCTCTCCACGGCCAATCCGCAGCATCTGCCGCCGACCTCGATCGCGATGATCGGCCACCAGGATCAGGCCAACCACCAGTACGACCTGAAGGACTTCTGGGCGGCTGCCGACAGCGGGAATCTGCCCGCGGTCTCCTACCTGAAGGCGGCGAAGTACCAGGATGGACACGCCGGCTACTCCGATCCGCTCGACGAGCAGCAGTTCCTCGTCAGCACGATCAACCGCCTCGAGAAGCTCCCGAGTTGGCGGAGCACCGCCGTCGTGATCCTCTACGACGACAGCGACGGCTGGTACGACCACCAGATGGGGCCGATCGTCACGCAGTCGCAGACGCCGTTCGACGCGCTGACCGGGAACGGCCTGTGTGGGTCGAACACCACCAAGGTGCCGAGCGGTCAGCAGACGCGCTGCGGCGTCGGTCCGCGCCAGCCGTTGCTCGTGATCTCCCCGTTCGCGAAGTCAAACTTCGTCGACGGGACGCTCACCACGCAGGCGTCGGTCGTCCAGTTCATCGAGGACAACTGGTTGGGCGCCGAGCGGATCGGCAGCGGCTCGGTCGACGGCTCGACGGGAAGCTTGAACAACATGTTCGACTTCTCACGCCCGCAGGCCGGGCCCCTGTTCCTCGACCCGGCAACGGGCGAGCCGACGGGTGAGGGCGATGGCAGACGCCGCGTGCGTTAGGGGGTCGCCTGAGGGCGGAAGCTGATCGCGAGCGCGAGGGGCGGCGTCGGCGCCGCCCCTCGCTCGCGGTCCTGTGAACGAGTTGTAAGTCGCTTGAACCGCTAAGCCCGCGGTTTGTCCCCGCCCTCCGACGGCGCTAGGTTTCCTCACGACGCCGGCCCTAACCCACAGGAGAGCGTGATGGCAACCGAGGAAGCAGTAAGGACTCAACCGAGCACCCTGCAGGAGCTGGCCCGGCGCCATCTCTGGATGCACTTCACGCGCATGGGCGCCTATGACGAGGTCGAGATCCCCATCATCGTCCGCGGCGAGGGCTGCTACGTCTGGGATGAGCACGGGAACCGCTTCTTCGACGGACTCTCGGCGCTGTTCTGCGTGAACATCGGTCACGGGCGCGCCGACGTGGTGCAGGCGGGCGCCGACCAGGCGCGCGAGCTCGGCTTTTACACGAACTGGACGTATGCCCATCCGCGATCGATCGAGCTCGCCGCGCGCATCGCCTCGCTGGCGCCCGGCGATCTGAACCGCGTGTTCTTCACCAGCGGTGGCTCCGAGTCGGTCGAGTCGGCGCTGAAGATGGCGCGCCAGTACCACAAGCTGACCGGCAACCCGCAGAAGTTCAAACTCATCGCGCGGGAGGTCGCCTACCACGGGACCTCGCTGGGCGCGTTGTCGGCGACGGGCATCGCCAGCCTGAAGTCGGTGTTCGAGCCGGTCACCCCCGGCGCCTATCACGTGCCGAACACGAACACCTACCGGATGCCCCACGGCTGGAGCGAGTCCGACTTCGCGGAGGCGATTGCGGAGAAGATCGAGTTCGAAGGGCCCGAGACGGTCGCCGCGGTGATCCTCGAGCCGGTCCAGAACGCGGGCGGCTCCTTCACCCCGCCCGAGGGCTACTTCCAGCGGGTCCGCGAGATCTGCGACGAGCACAACGTGCTGCTCATCTCCGACGAGGTCATCTGCGCTTGGGGCCGGCTCGGCGAGTGGTTCGGGGCGCAGCGCTACGACTACATCCCGGACATCATCACCACGGCCAAGGGCCTGACCAGCGCCTACGCGCCGATGGGCGCCGTGATCGCGTCCGACAAGGTCGCCGAGCCGTTCATGCGCGGGAGCCACAGCTTCCTGCACGGCTTCACGTTCGCCGGGCATCCGGTGAGCGCGGCGATCGCGCTGGCCAACATCGACGTGATGGAACGCGAGGGCATCATCGAGAACGTCCGCGCCAACGAGGGGACGTTCAGGGCGATGCTCGAGTCGCTCAAGGACCTGCCGATCGTCGGGGACGTTCGCGGCGTCGGCTACTTCATGGCCATCGAACTGGTCAAGGACAAGGCGACCAAGGAGTCGTTCAACGACGAGGAGTCAGAGACGCTGCTGCGGGGGTTCCTGTCCAACGAGCTCTACCGCCGCGGCCTGATCTGCCGCGCCGACGACCGCGAGGACCCGGTGATCCAGCTCTCGCCACCGCTGATCGCGGGCCCCGAGCACTTCGAGGAGATCGTGGGAATCCTGCGGCCGGTGCTCATTGAGGCCGGTGAGCGGATGCACGTTCGGGGCGACCGTCACCTCCAGGACTACGTCGCGCGGCGGGACTGAGTGATGAAGGTCGGAGTCGCCACCGAGGTCAAGACCGACGAGTACCGGGTCGCGCTGACACCCGCGGGCGTCCGTGAGCTGTCCGATGCCGGCCACGAGGTGTTCGTGCAGAGCGGAGCCGGTATCGGCTCAGGCATCGATGATCAGGCCTATGCAGCGCAGGGCGCGGCGATCGTGCCGGATGCCGACGAGCTGTTCGGCGCCGCTGAGCTGATCGTCGGAGTCAAGGAGCCCCAGCCTGAGCAGGTGGCCCGGCTCGAGCCGCGGCACACGCTGTTCACCTACCTGCACCTGGCGGCCGACGCTGAGCTGACCAAGGCGCTGATGGCCTCCGGGGCCACCTGCGTCGCCTACGAGACCGTCGAGGATGAGCGCGGGCGCCTCCCGCTGCTGGCCCCGATGTCCGAGGTGGCGGGGAAGATCGCCACCCAGGCCGGAGCCTTCATTCTCGAGAAGCCGCTCGGGGGCCGGGGCATCCTGCTCGGCGGCGTGCCGGGGGTCCCGGCGGCCAACGTGATGGTGATCGGGGGCGGTGTGGTGGGGATGAACGCGGCCTTCATCGCGGTCGGGATGGAGGCCACGGTCTACGTCTATGACCGCAACATCGATCGTCTGCGGGAGCTCGACATCGCGTTCGGGGGCCGCGCCGACACCGTCTTCTCAAGCACGCTGTCGATCGAGGAGCGCCTGCCCGAGGTCGACCTGGTGATCGGGGCGGTGCTGGTTCACGGGGCGCGCGCCCCGCGCGTCATCACGCGTGAGCAGCTCGGCCTGATGAAGCAGCACGCCGTGCTCGTCGACGTTTCGATCGACCAGGGCGGCTGCTTTGAGACCTCACGCCCGACCACCCATTCGGATCCGACCTATGAGGTCGACGGCATCACCCACTACTGCGTGACCAACATGCCGGGTGCGGTCCCCGTCACCTCGACGTACGCGCTCACGAACGCGACCATGCCCTACGTGCTCCACGTGGCGCGTGACGGGGTCGCGCGAGCGATCGCCGACAACCCAGGGCTGCGCCTGGGTGTGAACGTGGCCGGTGGCCAGGTGACCTACGAGCCGGTGGCCGACGCCACGGGCGTGCCGTATGTGCCGGTCGAGGAGGCGCTCGGGGCGCGCGCTCCCAGCTGACGCGGGCTGGTGGCGGGCGTCGGCGTGATGACGACCGGGGCACTCGCGGCGTTCGACCGCGCGGCCGAGTTTCAGCGTGAGACGTTGGCGCTCGTTGGTAGTGAGCGCACGGCGATTCCCGAAGGCTGGGTGGTGAGGACGCCCTCATTGCCCCTGGTCTGGGGGCGCAATCACGTCGAGGTGACGCGCCCGATCGAGCTCGCGGACGCGCTCGCGCTGGCGGAGCGGCATTCACAGGACCTCGGCTACCGGCAGCTGGTCGTCCCGGGAGGGTTTGGCGAGCCGCTGGCGGCTGGGTTGCGCGGCCTGGGCTGGCGAGTCGAACGCGATGTGACGATGGCGCTGGCTAATGAGGTCGACGGCTCGCTCGACACGAGCGCGGTGGTCGAGGCGCCTGAGGCCGAGGCCCTCGAGCTGATGCGCGAGTGGATCGCCGAGGGCGAGGAGATGCGCGAGAACCCGGATGCCCTCGAGGAGGCGGTCGAGTCGTGCCGGCTGATCTGGCGCGCGCGGAACGCGCAGCGGTTCGGTGTCCTGGCCGGCGACGGTGCGCTGGCCGGGATGACGATGCTGTTCTCGGACGGCGCCGTGGCCCAGGTGGAGGACGTCTACGTCGTCCCCTCCGAGCGGGGCAAGGGGCTCGGCCGGGTGTTGGTGACGCATGCGACCAGGGCGGCGCTTGCGTCCGGGCACGAGCTCGTGTTCATCGTCGCCGACGACGAGGGCTGGCCGAAGCATCTGTATCGCTCGGTCGGCTTCGAACCCACGGGTCTCACCTGGGTGTTTGAACGGAGCGTTTGAAGCCTTCTGGGCGCGGGGCGGGCTAAGCCCGGGATCGTCAGCCGCCGATATCCCAGCTATGAGATCCGATACGGGGCGCCATCGCTCCGAGTCAGACCGCTACGGCCTGGACTCAGCGCTGCTCATCGCCTACGGCGTCTGCTTCGTGATCGTGATCGCCCTGCTCCCCGTGGGCGGGCATCTGCGTTGGCCGGAGGCGGGACCTGCGATCGGGCTCCAGGCTTTGGTGGGGCTGCTGCTGGCGGTTGGGCCCCGGCTCGGGGTGCCGCGGCCTCGCTACATCGGGCTGGTGGGGATTGTGCTCTACCTGGGCTCGATCGGCCTGCTTCGCGACGCCGCACCACCGACCTCGGGGTACGGGCCGCTCGCCCTGCTCCCGGTCGTCTGGGCTTCGTTGCGCGGAGGGCGGGGCGACCTGCCGGCGTCGATGATCGGACTCGCGGCGGTGTACGTGGTCCCGACGCTGGCCCTCGGGAACAGTGCGCAGTATCCGGTCGGGGTGTGGCGCGCCGCACTCCTGCTGATCGTGCTCTCGGTGGTCATCGGGCTCGTGGTGCGGCGGCTGGTCGCCCGGGTTGACCATCTGTTCCAGCGGCTCACGGACCTCGCGCGCACCGACGCGCTCACCGGGCTACCCAACCGCCGCGCATGGCAGGAGCTCCTGGAGCGTGAGGCGGCGATGGCTCGCCGCAGCGGGCGGCCGTTCACGATCGCCCTGATCGACCTCGACGGCTTCAAGCCCTACAACGACTCCCACGGCCACCTGGCGGGCGACCGACTGCTGCTGTCGATCACCGCGGCGTGGCGGACGGCACTGCGGGACACCGACGTCCTCGCCCGGTGGGGAGGCGATGAGTTCATCCTCCTGCTGCCGGCGTGCTCGGCTCCGGAGGCCGGACTGCTGCTCGAGCGCATGCGGGCAGCCTTCCCGGCGGCCCCCTTTTCGACGGGCGTGGCAGAGTCAGACGGAGATCGAGGCCCTGAAACGCTGCTCGCCGTGGCGGATGAGGCGCTCTACCGGGCCAAGCGAGAGCGCCAGGGCGCCCCTGCTACCCTGCGGGCCGATGCCGACTACGAGTCAACTCGTCCGCAAGGGCCGGGTAGCCCCGAAGAAGAAGCTCGCAACCCCCGGCTTGAAGTCGGGTAAGGGTCGCAAGAAGCGCGTCGCCGCCCCGCAACGGCGTGGGGTGTGCACTCGGGTCTACACGACGACCCCCAAGAAGCCGAATTCCGCGCTGCGCAAGGTGGCCCGGGTCCGGCTGACGAACGGGATGGAGGTCGGCGCCTACATCCCCGGCGAGGGGCACAACCTGCAGGAGCACTCGGTCGTGCTCGTCCGCGGCGGCCGGGTCAAGGACCTTCCGGGCTTCCGCTACAAGGTCGTACGCGGGACTCTCGACGCCGCGGGCGTGGGCGATCGAAAGAAGGCCCGCTCCCAGTACGGCGTCAAGGCGAAGTGAGGCGCTCTAGGTTGAGCCTCGGGGGAGGCCGCTAATGCCCCGCCGTGCCGCGGCCCAGATCCGCCCCATCCCGGCGGACCCGGTGCACCACAACCGCCTCGTCCAGCAGGTCATCAACAAGGTGATGCTGGACGGCAAGAAGTCGGTGGCGGAGAAGATTGTCTATGACGCCCTGGCCATCCTGGCCGAGCGGAGCGGTCACGATCCCGTGGAGGAGCTGGAGGCGGGGATCCGGGCTCTGACGCCCGTGCTCGAGGTGCGCTCACGCCGGGTCGGCGGCGCCACCTACCAGGTCCCGGTCGAGGTCCCGTCGCGCCGCGCGCGCACGCTGGCCGTCCGCTGGCTCGTCCAGTTCGCCCGCCAGCGGCGTGAAAAGTCGATGGCCCAGCGCCTGGCCCATGAGCTCCTTGACGCCCAGCAGCAGCAGGGCAACGCCTACAAGCGCAAGGACGACATCTACCGGATGGCCCAGGCGAACAAGGCGTTCGCCCACTATCGCTGGTAGGACAGGGCCTGCGGGGCCGGGGCGAGGGTTAGGCCGGGGGCGCTGACGCTGGATCGGCGGGCGCTTCGGCGGAGGCGACTGCCGGCGCTACCACGACGCCGCAAACGCGCACATCTAGCGGCACGACCGCGAGTCATGCACATTGACCCGCGCTGGCGCCGCAAACGCGCACGGCTCGCGGTGCGGGGGCGACACTTGCGCCTTTGCGGGCGCGGTCTCAGCGGGCGGCCAGCGTTCCCACCCACCAGCGCCCACGCCTTAGGGCCATCGCCCCTGACGCCTAAGAGCGAGGGCTGCCCACCACACGGGACCGGGGGCTGCAGTGGAACAACCCTCGCGGGCATGAATGTAACGAGCGTTTCTCGGATTCGGGGGGCATTGTCAGCATGCGGACCATGTGCCCGCAGACGGCTATCGCGGATGGGTCAGATTGCTCAGACGGCCCGCCCTCAGGACCGTCGAGCGCGCGTCCAGGCCGGCTTCGAACGTTCGCCGTTTCCACCGCGCCCGTGGCCATTCGGCTCCTCGCCCGGCTCCGGGTCGAGGCCGTCGCGCGGGCCACGAGGCCCCGCGCCGCCGCCATGACCCCTGCCCCGCCCCGGCCCCTGCATCAGAAAGCCGAGGCCACAGGCCAGGATCAGGAGGATCGCGCCGAGGGTCTCCATGTAGAGCCCGGCGCTCGGAGTTGAGCTCGCGTTGACGTAGCCGCGGGTGGCCGAGCCGGCGAGGCCGGTGGCGTGGGAGTCGGGAAGGTCCCCGAGCAGCGAGATCAGCAGCGCCACGACCCCGAGCACGCCCAACCCCAGCAGCGCGGTCCGGCTCTCCGCCCGCCACGTCCAGATCGCCAGCGCCGCAGCGGCGAGGCCGATGACGAGCATCGCGTAGGAGTGGTTCGAGCCGCCGCTGACCGACTTGACGGGGGTCAGGCTGGTCGCGATATGGACCTGATAGAGGGCCGTGAACTCAGCCACCACGAGGAGGAGCGCGGCAAGCAGGGCGCCGGCCACGACGATGCCGCCGGCGCCGCGGTCGACCAGCGCGACATCACGCCCAAACGGGGGTCCGGAACCGCCGCCGGAACGCCCGAAATCCCCGTCTGAACCCCCGCTGGAGACCCCGCCGCCTCTGCTATATTGGTCCTTCGCCCCGGGCGTCGCGCTCATCTGTGCTCGCTCCCGGCGGCGAGTTTGTCCCGCAATGGAGACCGTGACTCCATAACCACTCGCCCCGTCCCGACAACCGCGTCGTGAACGGGCCCTTGGGGCCCTTTTTCATGTCCGGGGACGGATGGGGCGAAATACCACCCGGTCCAGCACCGATCACCCTCGAATAGCAAGATTTATATGCCTCGCAAGTTCAGTCTCGAGAACACCCGAAACATAGGGATCATGGCGCACATCGACGCCGGTAAGACGACGACGACTGAGCGCATCCTCTATTACACAGGTCGGACCTACAAGATGGGGGAGGTTCACGAGGGCGCCGCGGTTATGGACTGGATGGCCCAGGAGCAGGAGCGCGGCATCACGATCACCTCCGCGGCCACGACGGCCGAGTGGAAGGGCCACCGGATCAACATCATCGACACGCCCGGCCACGTCGACTTCACGGTCGAGGTCGAGCGCTCGCTGCGCGTCCTCGACGGCGCGATCGCGCTGTTCGACTCGGTCGCCGGCGTCGAGCCACAGTCCGAGACGGTGTGGCGCCAGGCCGACAAGTACCGCGTGCCGCGGATCGCCTACATCAACAAGATGGACCGGATCGGGGCTGACTTCGAGCGCGGCGTGCAGACGATGGTCGACCGCCTGGGCGCTCACCCGGTGCCCGTCCAGCTGCCGATCGGCTCCGAGGCCGACTTCCGGGGGATCATCGACCTGCTGGGGATGAAGGCGATCATCTACAAGGACGAGCTCGGCAAGGAGCAGGACATCATCGACATCCCCGCCGAGTACGCCGAGCAGGCGTCGGCGGCGCGGGAGCACTTGCTCGAGGAGGTCTCCCATTACGACGACGAGCTGCTCGAGATGATCCTCGAGGAGCAGGAGATCCCGATCGAGCGCCTGAAGGCGGCGATCCGCAAGGCGACGCTCGGTATCAAGCTGACCCCAGTCCTGTGCGGCTCCAGCTTCAAGAACAAGGGCGTCCAGCCGCTGCTCGACGCCGTGCTCGACTACCTCCCGAGCCCGCTCGACGTTCCGCCGGTGGAGGGTCTCGAGCCGGCCAAGGGCTCGGACAACGGCGGCGAGAAGGAGGCCGTCCGCCACGCGGATGACAGCGAGCCCTTCTCGGCTCTGGCGTTCAAGATCATGGCCGACCCCTACGTGGGCAAGCTGACCTACTTCCGCGTGTACTCCGGGCGGCTCGAGGCGGGGAGCCGGATCCTCAACGTGACCACCGGGCGGACCGAACGGATCGGGCGGATCCTGATGATGCACGCCAACGAGCGTGAGGAGGTCTCCGAGGTGTTTGCGGGCGACATCGCCGCCGCCGTGGGCATCAAGCAGGTGGCCACCGGCGACACGCTGGCCGCCCCGGACAAGCCGATCCGCCTGGAGACGATCGAGTTTCCCGAGCCGGTCATCAAGGTGGCGATCGAGCCGAAGACCAAGGCCGATCAGGAGAAGATGTCGACCGCCCTCGGCCGCCTGGCCGAGGAGGACCCGACCTTCCAGGTCCGGACCAACGAGGAGACGGGCCAGACCGAGATCTCCGGGATGGGCGAGCTCCACCTCGAGGTGCTGGTCGACCGGATGCTCCGTGAGTACAAGGTCGACGCCAACGTCGGGCGGCCGCAGGTCTCCTACCGGGAGACCGTGCGCAAGAAGGTCGAGAACGTCGAGGGTCGCTTCGTGCGCCAGACCGGTGGGTCGGGCCAGTTCGGGGTCGTGTACATCGACCTCGAGCCGGCGCCGGGCGAGGGCTTCGACTTCGTGAACAAGATCAAGGGCGGCGCGATCCCCACCGAATTCATCCCCGCCGTCGAGAAGGGCGTCGAGGAGGCGACCGAGAACGGGCCGCGCGCCGGCTACCCGATGGTCGACCTCCGGGTTACGCTGACCGATGGCAAGTACCACGAGGTCGACTCCTCCGAGATCGCATTCAAGGTCGCGGGCTCGCTGGCCCTCAAGGAGGCGGCAGCCAAGGCGAGCCCGGTCCTGCTCGAGCCGATCTTCCGGGTCGAGGTGGTCACGCCCGAGGAGTTCATGGGCGACGTGATCGGGGATCTCAATCGTCGCCGCGGCCACGTGTCAGGGATGGAGCAGCGCGGCAACGCGCAGGTCATCACCGCCTATGTGCCCCTGGCCGAGATGTTCGGCTACGCGACCGACGTGCGGTCCACGACCCAGGGTCGCGCGACCTACACGATGCAGTTCGAACGCTATGACGAGGTGCCGGGCAACATCGCCGAGCGCCTGGTCGGCGAACTACAGCCGGCGTAGCAAGCCCCTAGCATCGGAAGTGGACGGAAACTCGATAGATTCTCTGGGTTCGTCAAAAAACGGACAACACCGACTGAAGAAGGAGCAACACCAAAGTGGCCAAGGCCAAGTTCGAGCGCGATAAGCCCCACGTCAACGTCGGCACCATCGGTCACATCGACCATGGCAAGACGACGCTGACGGCTGCGATTACCAAGGTGCTCAACGAGAAGTACGGCGGCACGGAAGTGCGGTCCTTCGAGCAGATCGACAACGCTCCCGAGGAGAAGGCGCGCGGGATCACGATCGCGACCTCACACGTCGAGTACCAGACCCCGAACCGTCACTACGCCCACGTCGACTGCCCCGGTCA
>DATGFT010000066.1:0-1902 GCA_035308915.1 Solirubrobacteraceae bacterium | reverse complement strand
CCCGCCCGCCCGCCCGCCACGGCCACGCTTCCGCACAGGGGCGGTTGTGGGTGGAACGGTTATGAAGATTGGCCCCCCCGTGGGAGGGGACGGGGCCTCAGCGAGCGCCCCTACCATCTTCTGAGCATCCCCCGGTTCGCCGGACACGGTGGGTTAGGTGATCATGCCGCAGCCGCGGCGGTGGTTGCACGGGCTTCGTAGTCGACGGGGCTGAGGTTGCCGATCGACGTGTGCCGGCGCCGGGGGTTGTACCAGGCCTCGATCCACTCGAAGATCGCCTGCGCCAGCTCGCGGCGCGTGGCCCAGTGGTGTTCGTCGAGCAGCTCGAGTTGCAACGTCCCGAAGAAGCTCTCGGCCACCGCGTTGTCGAACGCGTCGCCGACAGAGCCCATCGAGCCGAGCAGCCCTGCGGCGCGCAGCCGCCGGCCGAACGCCCAGCTCGTGTACTGCCCGGGTTCAAGGGGTCGTCGCAACAGCACCGTGCTAACCGGAGCGTAGGAGCTCGTCGAGCGCCTCTGCAGGAGTTCTCCAGCCGAGGGTCTTGCGCGGGCGACCGTTCAGCGCATCGGCGACCGCAGCGAGAGCATTCGGGCTGTGGCTGCTGAGGTCCGTGCCTTTCGGGAAGTACTGCCGGAGCAGACCGTTGGTGTTCTCGTTCGTCCCACGCTGCCAAGGGCTTTGCGGGTCGCAGAAGTAGACCTCCAGCCCGGTGGCGATCCGCAGCTCCGCGTGCTTGGCCATCTCCGCGCCCTGGTCCCATGTGAGCGACCGGCGGAGGTGCTCGGGTAGCGCCGTGACGGCGTCGATGATCGCGTCACGCACCGCCTCGGCACCGTGCCCGGCGAGCGCAGGGCCGTTCTTGACCCGGAGCTCATCGCCGTGGCCCTCCATGCGTGGGAGGTGCAACAGGATGGTGAACCGAGTGGCGCGTTCCACCAGCGTCCCGATCGCGGAACTGTCGAGGCCGAGGATGAGGTCACCCTCCCAGTGCCCGGGGACGGCGCGGTCTCCGACCTCGGCGGGCCGTTCGCTGATCATGATCTCCGGGGTGACGAAGTTCTTGCGAGCCGAGCGGCGCCGCTCGCGCGGCACCCGGAGGGCTCGCCCGGTGCGCAGGCAGGCCGTCAGCTCACGGCGGAGGGCACCCCGGCCCTGGACGTAGAGCGCCTGGTAGATGGCCTCGTGCGAGATGCGCATCGACTCATCATCGGGGAAGTCCGCCAGGAGGCGGTTGGCGATCTGCTCTGGGCTCCACGACTTGGCCCACCGCCGGTCCTTGCGGCGCCCGTGGCGCCGGCCGATCCAACGAACGGCAGGGCCCGGCACGGGAGTACCGTCGGGTGCGGTGACCAGCCCGGCGAGCCGGTCCTGCACATAGGTGCGGAGCCTCTCGTTCGCAGCGAGCTTTGCCGGCTTGGGGCGCTTGGCCCGGCGGTCGGCGTGCCATTGCGCGGTCGTGGCGCGGTACTCGAAACGCCCACCGCGGGTGGCAGCGTTCCGTCGGATCTCGCGTGACACCGTTGAGGGGGAGCGCCTCAGCCGGCGGGCGATCTCGCGCACACCACAGCCCTTGGCGATCAAGATCGCGATCTCTTCTCTCTCCTTGCAGCACAAGTAGCGCTTTGAGAGCGGAGCGGCGCTGACGGTTCGCATGCCGCCACTTTCACGGAACCACCGTGCTCCAACGGGGGATGACAGGCCCGCCTCGGCCGAAGCCTCCTCGGTCGACAACCCTCGAGCAATAGCGTCCCAGAACCGCTGTTGGTGTTCGCGTCGCCACACCGGAGGTCGGCCCGGCGACCGCATAGGAGGGCGCAGTGCCCGCTGAGCTTGACGTCGTCGGGCAGATCCCATCGCAACTCCTCTACCTCGAGGTGTTGCGATGACCCCTTGAATTCACCC
>DATGFT010000065.1:0-20971 GCA_035308915.1 Solirubrobacteraceae bacterium | reverse complement strand
GGCCGGACAGGTGACGCCGGCCGTGGCCATGGGCGACACGCTACGTGAGCGCCTGCAGCGTGAGGGCATCCGCTTCGAGGTGGTGGAGCAGTGACGATCACACCTCAGGGTGCCGTCGATGCCGCCAACGACGTGTTCGGGCGCCACCCTGGCCGCCGGGCTCTGCACGCCAAGGGCGTGCTCTGCCGCGGGACGTTCACCGCCACCGCGGATGCGGCTCGGCTCACCCGGGCCGCCCACATGCAGGGCGAGCCGGTGGCGGCCGAGGTCCGGCTCTCGAACGGGTCAGGTCACCCTCGCTCGCCCGACAACGCCCCGGATGTCCGCGGGCTGGCGGTCAAGTTCGCCCTGGCCGAGGGCAGCAAGACCGACATCGTGACCCAGAGCCTGCCCTGGTTCGCCTTCCGTGACCCGGACGGATTCGTCGAGTTCCTGCGCGCCCAGAGGCGGGCGCCGTCGATGCTCTGGCGGTTTCCCGCCTACCTGATCACGCATCCGCACATGGTGCGCGCGTTGCGGGTCAACGCCCCGGCCCTGCGCGTGCCCGAGAGCTACGTCAGCCTGCGCTTCTACGGCATCCACGCGTTTCGCTGGATCGCCGCCGACGGCAGCTCGCGCTACGTCCGCTACGAATGGGTCCCAGGCGACGGCGATCGCCGCCTCGGTGTACGCGAGGCGAGGTCCCGCGGCCGGGACTTCCTGCAGGAGGAGCTCCGGGCGCGACTCGCGCGCGGGAGCGCCGAGTTCAGCCTCGAGGTCCAGATCGCGGCCCCGGGCGATCCGGTCGACGACCCCTCCAAGCGCTGGCCGCCGCAGCGCGAGCGCGTGCTCGCGGGCCGGCTCGAGATCGTCGAGGTGGACGAGGAGACCAACGAGAACGCGCTCGTCTTCGACCCCGCGAACGTGACCGACGGGATCGAGCTCTCCGACGACCCCGTCCTGCGCTTCAGGCCCGAGGCGTATTCCGCGTCGGCCGCGCGCCGGATGTCGAACACGGCTTGACCGATCTCCGCCGCGACGGTCAGGCCGCGCTCGAATGGGCGGCGCGCTACCTCGAGCGGGTGGACGAGATGCCCGTGCTGGCCCAGGTAAAGCCCGGCGAGGTCCGGAGCCGCCTCCCCGCCACGGCGCCCGAAAGGCCGGAGCCATTCGCGGCGGTCCTGCGCGATCTCGACGAGATCCTGTTGCCGGGGGTGACGCACTGGCAGCACCCGCGCTTCTTCGCATACTTCGCCACCAGTTCCTCGGAGCCGGCGATCCTGGCCGAGCTGCTCACGGCGACGCTGAACTCGGCGGCCATCCTGTGGCGGGCGGCGCCCGCCGCCACCGAGCTCGAGGGCCTGGTGCTCGACTGGACGGCCCAGCTCCTCGGCCTGCCCGCGGGGTGGCACGGACATATCGAGGACACGGCTTCGACCTCGACGCTGGCCGCGATCACCGCCGCGCGCGTGGCCACCGGGCGCGAGGAGGTTGTGTGCTCTGAGCAGGCTCACTCATCCGTGGACAAGGCCGCGCGGATGCTGGGCATGCGGCTGCGCAAGGTGCCGGCCGACGCGGAGTTTCGGATGCGGCCCGACGCGATTGGGGACCTGTCCGACGCTGCCGTGATGGTGGCCACGGTCGGCACGACGGCGGCCACGGCCGTGGATCCGGTGCGGGAGATCGCCGACGCGTGTGAGCGGGCGGGGACGTGGTTGCACGTGGACGGTGCCTATGCCGGCAGCGCGATGATCTGTCCCGAGTTTCGCTGGGCCTTTGACGGCGTCGAGCGGGCCGACTCGCTGGTCGTGAACGCCCACAAGTGGATGCTCACCCCGGTCGACTGCTCGCTGCTCTGGTCGCAGCGCCCGGATGACCTGCGGGCGGCGTTCAGCGTCGTTCCTGAGTATCTGCGCACGCCCGATTCCGAGGACGCGCTCAGCCTCAGCGAGTACGGACCGGCGCTCGGACGGCGGTTCCGGGCGCTCAAGCTGTGGGCGGTGCTGCGCTGCGTTGGCGCGAGTGGGCTGCGTGAGCACATCCGGCGCGGGGTCGCGCTGGCCGCAGGGTTCGAGGCCAGGGTGGCCGAGGATCCGCGATGGGAGCTGTGCGCGCCGCGCCACTTCTCGGTCGTCTGCTTTCGCCTCCGCGGCGAGGATGAGCGCAACCAAGAACTGGCGCGCCGCGTGAACGCGTCTGGTGAGATCTTCATCTCCGGCACGATCCTGGCCGGCCGGTACGTGCTCCGGCTGGCCGTCGGCCAGATGAGCACGCGGGAGGAGGACATCGAGCGAGCATGGGACGTTCTCAGGACGGAGGCTGCAGGAGTCTGATCCGTCGGGCCATCGGCGTGATGGCCGTGCTCACGCCGCTGGGCCTGGCCTCGAGCGCCCACGCTCAGCTACCCCCACTTCCGATCCCGACGCTCAACCAGCCGCCCGCGCCGAGCTACATCGGTCAGCCGGCGACGCCGAAGGCGGTGCTGGGAATCCCGGCGACTCCCCAGAACCCGTTCATGGCCCCCAATGGGACCTCCGAGATCCACGACGATGGCTGGCAGACCGACGTCAACTGGTGGGGCGGTCCGCTCGGGCGCCAGCCGGTGGAGGTTTCGAACTGGCTGGCGGTCGGTCTACCACCGGGCCCCGGCCGCGACTGCGGAACGATCACCTTCGACCGCCAGGGCCGGGTGGTGGCGATCTGCGTGGGCGCCTCGGGCCCGACGCTCTACATGTTCGATCCGAACACGCTCGAGACGCTGGCCACGTTCGCCCTCCCGCCTCGCCAGCATCTCCCGAGCAACATCTTCCAGGACTTCACCGGCGGGGGTTACTTCTACCTCGATAACCAGGATCGCGTGGTCGCGGCAACCACCACGCACCACATCTTCGTGATCGGGGAGACGCCGGGCGCACCCGGGTTCACGCTGATACGTGACTACAGCCTGACCTCGGTCCTGAACTCGAACGAGGACGTCACCTCGGCCCTGCCCGACTCGCACGGGCTGGTTTGGTTCGTGACCAAAACCGATGGCGTGGTCGGCACGCTCAACCTGACCAGCGGCCAGATCCACGCCGTGCACCTGGGTAACGGCAGCGAGAACGAGATCGAGAACTCGTTCGCCACCGACCAGAACGGCGGCGTCTACATCGCGACGAACCGAAAGCTCTACCGGTTCGGCGCCGGATCCGACGGCGTGCCGCAGATCGTCTGGCAGGTCTCATATCCCAACAGCTACGAGCACAAGCCGGGGCAGGTCGATGACGGCACGGGGACAACCCCCACCGTGATGCCGGGCGGCTACGTCAACATCACCGACAACGCAGATCCGATGGATCTCGTCGTCTACCGCACCGCCGCCCACCCGACCACGACGGTGATGCGGCACGGGCGGCAAACCAGCGTCACGCTTCCCCGGGAGGTCTGCCAGGTCCCAATCTTCGCCAAGGGTTCCGGCGCCGACGAGAACTCGGTGATCTCGGCCGGCAGCTCGATGATCGCCGAGAACAACTACGGCTACACCGACCCCACCTCGGTCCAGGGGAAGGTGACGGCGCCGGGCTTCGTGCGCGTCGATCTGAACGCGGACGGCAACGGGTGCCATCAGGTCTGGCTGAACACAACCGAGTCCGCGCCCACGGTGGTCTCGAAGCTGGCGCTGGCGGGCGGGCTCGTCTACACCTACACCACCGACGCCAACGGCGACTGGTACTGGACGACGCTCGACTACCGGACCGGCGACGTCGTCTACAAGGTGCTCGCCGGCAACGGCCTCGGTTACAACAACAACTACTCCGGGATCGCAATCAGCCCCAGCGGCACCGAGTACCTGGGGACGCTGGGTGGCATCATCGCGCTCCGCGACGCGGTCCCGACGTCGCAGCCGCCGCCACCGGCGGCGAGCCCCAGCCGAACCGCCACGCGTGGGCATCGGCACGCCGTCCACCATCGGCGAAGGCGCCGGCGACGCGCGAGCTTCACCGGCTGAAGCCGCGATCCAGAGCGCGAGCCGCGTTCGCCAAAGCCGCAATCTGCTGGAAAATGGGGTTGCCACCGGGTTGAAGGCGCCGCCCGGGCCCGTATATTCGAGCCCGCGAGGGATCGCCGCACTTCCACGGAGGGGAATCTCGAAACCGGGGAGGCCACCAGCAGGCCGACGACGATTGGGCTTTGCGCGCCAACGGCGCGAGGATTGGTCTGGGATCGCCAGACGTGGCGAATCTCATCCCAGGCCTGCTCGGGGCAACCGCTACATGAAGCAGCGGCGCGCGGCCGGGGCTCCCCACCCCGGCTGCGCAGCCCCGCGATTGCGATGGGAGCGGCGTCGGCCGGCGGGAGATGGGAGCGGCGTCGGCCGCCCGGCTACACCCCTACCTCAGCTCGGCTGATGTCTTGCCGAGCAGGAGGCGGGCGATGATCAGGAGCTGGATCTGCTGGGTGCCCTCGAAGATGTCGAGGATCTTGACGTCGCGGGCCCACTTCTCGAGCAGCTCGCCCTCGCCGTAGCCGATCGAGCCGGCCAGGGCGACGCAGCGCAGGGCCACGTCGGTTCCCACGCGACCCGCCTTGGCCTTGGCCATCGAGGCCTGAAGCGAGTTGGGCTTGCGGTTGTCGGCCATCCAGGCCGCGCGCATCGTCAACAGTCGCGCCGCCTCCCAGTCGGACTCCATGGAGATGAACTCGGCGGCCGCGGCGGGCTGGGAGTGGAGCGCACGGTCGTAGTCGATCTCGATCCCGGCCTCGCCCAGCAGCTCCCGGGTGCGCTCGAGACAGGCGCGCGCCACGCCGATGGCCATCCCGGCCACCAGGGGCCGCGTGTTATCGAACGTCTGCATGACGCCGGCGAAGCCGCCCTTGGGCGCGATCTCCGGGGACCCGAGCAGGTTCTCCTTGGGCACGCGGACGTTGTCGAGCACGAAGTTGGCCGTATCCGAGGCGCGGATTCCGAGCTTGTGCTCGAGGCGGTCGAGCCGCAGCCCCGGGTTGTCACGCTCGACGACGAAGGATTTGATCGCCGCTCGGCCCTGACTCGGGTCGAGGGTCGCCCAGACGACGATCAACTCGGCCCGGTCGCCTGAGGTGACGAAGATCTTCTCGCCGTTGAGCACGTACTCGTCGGTCTCCTCGTCGTACTTGGCCGTGGTGCGGATGGCAGCGGAGTCGGAGCCAGCCTCGGGCTCGGTGATCGCCATCGCCGCCCAGCGGCCCCCGAAGCGCTTCATCTGCTCCTCGTCGGCGACGGCGGCGATGGCCGCCTGGCCCAGCCCCTGGCGGGGCATGGTCAACAGCAGGCCGACGTCGCCCCAGCAGAGCTCGATCAGACCCAGCAGGGTCGCCATATTGCTGCCGTTGCGGTTGCCGGTCTCCTTCGGCTGGGCGCCGTTGCCGCCCGAGCCGCCACCGACGCCGCCGGCGCCCGCCCCGCTCGGGGTCGCGCCCTCCATCACGGCGGCGAGCATGTCAAGCTCCTTGGGGTACTCGTGCTCGGCCAGGTCGTACTTGCGGGAGTTCTTGCGGAAGATCTCGACCGCGACCATGTGGGCCTGATCGACCAGCTGCTCGAACTTTCTCGGGCTCTCGAGGTTGATCAAACGAGCAGCCCTCCCTCCATCAGCCCGGCGGCCCGCAGGTCGCGGTACCAGCGCTCGACCGGATGCTCCTTGACGTAGCCGTGTCCGCCCAGCATCTGGACCCCGTCGGAGCCGATCGCCATCCCGCGCTCGGAGCACAGGCGCCGGGCCAGCGCGACCTCACGGGAGAAGCTGAGGTTCTGGTCGACGCGGCTGGCTGCGCGGTAGGTAGCGAGCCGCATCCCGTCAAGCTCGATCGCGATGTTGGCGACCGTGAAGGCGACCGCCTGACGCTGCGAGATCAGCTCGCCGAAGGCCCGGCGCTCGTTGACGTACTTGGTCACGTAGTCGAGGACGGCCTGGCCGGTTCCGACCGCCACCGCACACCAGGCGAGCCGGGCCAGGGCCACGCACTCCGAGTACACGACAGGGTCGCCGGCGCCGAGCAGCGCCCCGGTCGGGAGGGTCACATCCTCGAAGATGAGCCGGCCGGTGGCGGCGGCGCGGACTCCCATCGCGGGCTCGGGCTCGACGCTGATCCCCGGCGTCCTCGATTCGACGATGAACAGCGCCGGTCCGGTTCCCTCGAGCTCGGCGGCGACGATGAAGAGCTCGCCGTCGGAGCCGCGAGGCACCAGCGACTTCACACCTTCGAGGCGGTAGCCGCCGCCCGCGGGCCGGGCGCGCGTGTTCAGCGTGAAGGGGTCAAACAGGGCGCGCGGTTCGAGCATCGCCAGGGCGGCGGCGGGCACGTTGTCGGAGACGAACTCGGGCAGGTAGGTCGATTGTTGGTCGGCGTCGCCCCACAGGCTGATCGCGGTGGAGACGCCGGCCGGCGCGAGGCAGGCGACAGCGATCCCCATGTCGCCCTGGGCCAGAGCCTCGCTCATCAGCACCGATGTCACGGCAGAACGCTGTTCGACCGCGCCACCGAGCTCCTCCGGGACGCCCACCATCGAGAGGCCGAGCTCGTTGGCCTGGGCCAGAAGCTCGGGCGCGGCCGCGCAGGCGGCGTCCGCTGATTCGGCCGCGGGGCGCAGGCGGTCGAGCCCGAACTCACGCACCGAGTCGCGCAGCATCTGCTGCTCGTCGGTCGGCTCGAGGTCGAAGAGGTCGGTGCGCGGAGCCTTGGGCTGGCGCGCGGGGCGGGAGAGCTTCTGCGCCGCGGCGAACGTCCTTCCCGCCCGGGCGGCGGTTCGGGCGGTGGTTCGCGAGGCGCCAGAGAGGAAGCGCTCGGTCGGCTCACGCAAGCCCAAGCGGTCGAGCAGGTCCGAGGCGGCCAACCAGTTCAGGGCGCGGAGGCCGACGGCAACGCCGCGTTCGGCGATCTTGGGTTGTGAGGCCATCGCTGGGCTAGGAAAGGCGGGGTTCGGGCGGCATCGAGGGCTACACGATAACGCTGTTTGGTGTCACATCGATTGGTGTCAAGCTCACCGCGGATGGTATGGCAAGACACAGGAATCCGGTCTCTTGTCGGCGGTAGGTTTCCCGCGTGGGGGCAGTCTTATGCCCGGTCCTCGGCGGACCGTTCAGCCGACGATCGTGACCAGGGCCAGCGTCGTCAGGCCGTCGATCGCGACGAACAGGGGGATGCGGTGGTACCAGTGCTGGCAGAACGTCGAGGCCCAGTAGCCGTCGAGGCCGGCGATGAAGTCGAAGTAGAAATGCTCGAGCTGCTGGTCGAGCACGGTCTGGTCGAGCGAGTGACCGTGGGCCGAGGCCTCGCCCGCTTCGAGCGGGTGCTGGCCAGCGGCGAGCACCACGATCATCTCCTGTGCGACCGCTGTGGGCGTCTGGTCGCCTTCGATGACCCGGCGCTGGAGCGCGCCATCGGGCGCGTCTCCGAGCGTCTGGGCGCCCGGGTCGAGCACCACGACATCACCCTGCGGGGAGCCTGCGAGGACTGCGACTGAGGTGTCCGGCTGCTCGCTCCGGGCCGCGGCTCACGAGCGCAGCGGCCGCGGGCAACTCACCAGGCGTCGATGTTCGGGCGCCGTTTGCCTGAGCGCGGCTGGGGTACGGCGAACAGCGTGCGGATCCAGCGCCGGCTGTCCGCGGGATCGATCACGTCGTCGATCTCGCCGTAGGCGGCCATGTTGACGCCGCGTCCGCGGTCGTAGGCCGCGGCCACGGTCGCCTCGAACACGCGCTCGCGCTCGGCGGGATCCGCGATCGCCTCGAGCTCGCGGCGCATCCCCAGGCGGACCGCGCCCTCGAGGCCCATGCCCCCGAATTCGGAGGTCGGCCAGCCCACGCAGAAGAGCCCGGCCTTGAAGCCGCCGCCGGCCATCGCCTGCGCCCCCAGCCCGTAGCCCTTGCGGAGCACGATCGTGCCGATCGGGACCTTCAGGTTGGCGCCGGTCACGAACATCCGCGCGAAGTGGCGGACGGTGGCGGTCCGCTCGGCCTGCGGACCCACCATGAAGCCGGGCGTGTCGCAAAGAAAC
This sequence comes from Solirubrobacteraceae bacterium, assembly GCA_035308915.1. Taxonomy (GTDB): domain Bacteria; phylum Actinomycetota; class Thermoleophilia; order Solirubrobacterales; family Solirubrobacteraceae; genus Palsa-465. The sequence goes on along the minus strand of DATGFT010000065.1, from coordinate 12,975 downwards.
AGGATCGGCAGGTCGAAGGCGTCGCAGAGCTGCATGAAGCGCGCCGCCTTGTCGGCGCCGTGGGCGTCGATCGCGCCGCCGAGGTGGCTCGGGTCGTTGGCGATCACGCCGAGCGGATGGCCCTCGACGCGGGCGAGCGCGGTGACGATCCCCAGGCCGAAGCCGCGCCGCAGCTCGAGGACGTCGTCGAGGAGGGCCTCGATGACGAGGCGGACGTCATAGATCCGCTTGCGGTTGACTGGGATGAGGTCGCGGAGGCGGTCTTGGTCTGTGGGCGGGGCGGGTCCTGTAGTGCCATGGAAGTAGGACAGGTAGCGCCGGGCGGCGTGGACCGCCGCGGCGTCGTCCGGAACCCGAAGGTCGACGACGCCGTTGGCGGACTGGATGTCGATCGGGCCAACCTCCTGCGGCTCAAAGGTGCCGAGGCCGCCGCCCTCGATCATCGCGGGGCCGCCCATGCCGATGCTCGAGTCCTCGGTCGCGATCACGACATCGCAGCAGCCAAGCAGCGCCGCGTTGCCGGCGAAGCAGTACCCGGAGGCGATGCCGACGAGCGGGACCAGGCCGCTGAGCTTCGCGAACAGGTTGAAGGCACGGCAGTCGAGCCCGGCCACATGGGGCCAGTCGACGTCACCCGGCCGACCCCCGCCACCCTCGGCGAAGAGGACGACGGGGAGGCGGCGCTTCTCCGCGACCTCGAACAGGCGGTCCTTCTTGAGGTGATTGCGCATGCCCTGGGTGCCGGCGAGGACCGTGTAGTCGTAGGACATGGCGACGGTGGGATGGCCGTCGATCTCGCCGAGCCCCGCGACAAGGCCGTCCGCGGGCGTGCGCCGGATCAGCTCCTCCCTGTCCCGGCGGCCCTCCTGGGCAGCGAAGATCAGGGGTCCGTACTCGACGAAGCTGTCCGGGTCAAGCAGGTCGGCCAGGTTCTCCCGGGCGGTGCGGCGGCCCTGCTCGCGGCGCTTGGCCACGGCCTCGGGCCGGGCCTCGTCCACGGTGAGGCGGTGGCGGTCGAGGACGGCCTGGAGGTCATCGCGGGGAGCGCTTTCGGATGGGCCTTCGGCGTCCTGCGGGCGTGTGGCGGCGGCGCCGTCAGGCTCGAGCACGGCCAGGAGCTGGCCCTCCTGAACCGTCTCGCCCACGTCCACCGCGAGGCGGCGCACGACCCCCGCCTGGTCGGCGACGATCTCGTGCTCCATCTTCATCGCCTCGAGGACGAGCAGCGCCTGGCCGGGGTGAACCGGCTCGTCGAGCTGGCGCGCGATGGCGATGACGGTGCCCGCGAAGGGGGCGATGACCTCTGTCCCGGCCATGAATGAGATGATCCCGCACCGATGCCGAGGCTGATGGTGGAGGGCGATGAGCTGGTCGTGGCGATGTCGGCCTGGGAGCGGGCGGCGGCGTTCCACGGCGATGTCCGGGTTCCAGTCGGGGCGATCCAGAACGTGGCCGTCGAGTCCGACCCCTGGGGGGCGATCCGGGGGATTCGCGCGCCCGGGACCGGGTTTCCGCGCGTGATCGCGTACGGGGTCCGGCGCCGGATGGGCGACCGGCCGGATTTCGTGGCCGTGCTCCGCAACCGCCCCGCCGTGCGGGTCGAGCTCGGGCGGCCTTCGAAGTTCGCTCGCCTCGTCGTCTCGGTGGATGACCCCCAGGGCGTGGTCAGGCAGCTGCACGGAGCGCCGTGAGGATCTCCTTTGGCGAGGCGTTGTCGCTCGCGTCCTTGGCCATGCGCGACCAGACGATCTCGCCGGGCGGGGCGATGACCATCGCCCCGCCGAGCTGGGCCGGATGCCCGATCGTCCGCCCCTGGAGCTTGCGGGTGCGCAGTGTGGTCAGGGCGCCCTTGGCCACGACCTTCGGGCCGACGAGGTCAGCCAGGTTGCCGACCTTGGCGCCGGCCGCCCTATAGGTCCGGCGCTCCTGGTCGGTGAGCACGGGCAGCTCGATGTGCTGGCGGCGGCGGAAGTGGGCGGCGTGGCGCGGGGTGAGCTGACCGATGAGGACGAGGTTCGCTCCTGCGCGCTCGAACTCATCCCGGGCGCGGTCCAACTGGACCGCGTGCGCCTGGCAATAAATTCAGCCGTAGTGGCGCAGCCAGACGAGCGCGGCCGGGCGGCTCTGCCAGAGGTCACCGAGGCGAACCGGGTTGCCGTCCTGGTCCGGCAGGACGGTGTCGGCGAGTTTGTCGGCGGTCGCCATTCGTTCAAACCTACTACGCGATACTGGCGCCGATGACCGCGGTCGAGCCTGAGGTCCTTTGGACGCCGTCCCCCGAGCGGGTACAGCGGGCGTGGGTTACGCGCTATGCGACCTGGCTCGAGGAGACCCGGGGGCTGGCGTTCGGCGACTACCAGGAGCTGTGGCGCTGGTCGGCCACCGAGCTGGAGGCGTTCTGGGGTTCGATCGTCGAGTTTCTGGATGTGCGGTTTCACTCCGAGCCGACGGCGGTGCTGGGGTCGTCGGAGATGCCAGGGGCGGAGTGGTTTCCCGGGGCAACCGTCAACTACGCCGAGCACATCTTTCGCGGGAAGGCTGATCTTGAGGTCGCGCTTCGTCACGCCTCGGAGGTCCGTTTGGCTGCGGAGGAGTGGACGTGGGAGCGATTGCGGGCCGAGACGGCTGCCGTGGCCGCCGGGTTGCGTTCATTGGGCGTGGCTCCGGGTGACCGGGTGGCGGCCTACATGCCGAACATCGCTGAGACGGTGGCGTCTTTCTTGGCCTGCGCCTCGATCGGCGCGGTGTGGTCCTCGGCGGCGCCGGAGTTCGGGGTGCGTTCGGTGGTCGACCGGTTCTCGCAGATCGAGCCCAAGGTGCTGCTGGCCGTCGATGGCTACCGGTACGGGGGCCGGGACTACGACCGGCGCGGCGCGGTGGAGGAGATCGCGGCGTCGATCCCTTCGCTGGAGCGGGTGGTGAGCCTCGGCTATCTGGCTGGGGAAGGGTGGGAGGACGGGTTTCTTGGCTCCGGCGCGCCGCTCTCGTTTGAGCCGGTGGGGTTCGACCACCCGCTGTGGATCCTCTATTCGTCGGGGACGACGGGGCTGCCGAAGCCGATCGTCCACGGCCACGGGGGGATTCTCGTCGAGCAGCTGAAGAAGGGCTACCTGCACCTCGACGCGCACGTGGGAGACCGGCTGTTCTGGTTCTCGACCACCGGCTGGATGATGTGGAACTTCCTGGTCGGGGTCCTGTTGACCGAGGCGTCGATCGTCCTCTACGACGGGAACCCGGGCTACCCGGACATGAACCGGGTCTGGGATCTGGCCGAGGAGACCAAGATGACGACGTTGGGGACGAGCGCGGCGTTCATCGCGTCGTGTATGAAGGCGTCGGTTTCCCCGCGGGGCGAGGGCCGCTCGCTGGCGTCGTTGCAGGCGGTGGGCTCGACGGGGTCGCCGCTTTCGCCCGAGGGGTTTGAGTGGATCTACGACGAGTTGGGGAGCGAGACCTGGCTGTTCTCGACCTCGGGGGGCACCGATATGTGCACCGCGTTCGTCGGCGGGGTGCCGGTGCTGCCGGTTTACCTCGGCGAGCTCCAGGCGCGCTGCCTGGGGTGCGCGGTCGAGGCCTGGTCCGCATCCGGGGAGCCGCTGGTGGACCAGGTGGGCGAGCTCGTGATCACCCGGCCGATGCCCTCGATGCCGCTGTTCTTCTGGGGCGACACGGATGGATCGCGCTACCGCGAGAGCTACTTCGAGATGTATCCCGGGGTGTGGCGCCACGGCGACTGGATCAAGATCACGAGCCGCGGGACGGCGGTGATCTACGGGCGCTCCGACTCCACGATCAACCGGGGCGGGGTGCGGATGGGAACGGCGGAGATCTATCGCGCCGTGCTGGCCTTGGATGAGGTGGTGGACGCGCTCGCGGTCGATGTGCCGCGACCGGGCACCGACGGGCGCCTGATGTTGTTCGTCGTCCTGCGCGACGGCGGGTCGCTCGAGCTCGACGAGGCGCTGGTGGATTCCATCCGCCGCCGGATCCGGGAGGACGTCTCCCCGCGCCACGTGCCCGACGAGGTGCGGGCGATCGCCGAGGTGCCGCGGACGCTCTCGGGCAAGGTGCTCGAGGTCCCGGTCAAGCGGATCCTGTGCGGGGTGCCGGCGGAGGAGGCAGCGTCCCGGGAGTCGCTGGCCAACCCGGCCGCGCTGGACTTCTTTGTCGAATTGGGGGGGTGGAAAGCGCCTCGCTGATGACTCTTACGTGAGAGTGATCGAAAACTGACCCTATAGGGGCAGAAATCGATCACGCTCACGATGGGTGCCGCCATAGAACGCGAACTTGTCAGGCTGGCCGAACGCCAACGGGGATACGTCACCCGTCCCCAGCTGCTGTCGTTGGGGCTGACGGACAGGGCTATTCGCCATCGTCTCGGCACCGGCCGCCTGATCCGGGCCTACGCCGGCGTCTATGCCGTTGGCCACCTCCCCAAGCTGCCGCAGGACCGGGCGTTCGGGGCTCTGTTGGCATGCGGGCCGGCCGCCGTTCTGAGCCACGGCACGGCGGCCGTTGTGTGGGGGATCTGGAAGCGGTGGGCCACGCCTTTCGAGGTGACGGCCGTCGGATGCCATCGGCGAGAGGGCGTTCGCGTCCACAGAGCGAAGCTCGAACGCGGGGACGTCACGACTCATATTGGCCTTCGGGTCACGACCGCCGCGCGGACCGTGTTCGACATCGCGCCGCGGCTCACCGACACGGCCTTGCGACGGGCCGTGGCCGACCTGCGGCGCCCCGGTTATCTCCACCTCCACGAGCTCGTCGGGCTGATCGAGCGGCTCCCCCGCAAACCGGGTGCGCTGCGCCTGGGGGCACTCGTCGACGTTCCCGCCGGGGCTCCGACCCGGTCCGAGCTCGAGGACCGTTTTCTTCGCTTTGCCAAGCGGTTCGGGCTGCCGCCGCTTGAGACAAACGTGTGGGTCGCGGGCCGCGAGGTCGACATCTGGTTCCCGCGGGAGCGTGTGATCGTCGAGCTCGACGGGCGGGCGTTTCACTCGGACTCGGAAAGCTACGAAGGTGACCGGGACAACGACGCCACCGCGCTGGCGGCGGGAATCCCGACGGTCCGGATCACGTCGGGTCGGCTCAAGGCCGCGCCCGAGCGTGAGGCCGAGCGGCTCGTGCGGATCCTCCGGAGCCGGTGGACGTGAGGCAGGCCGGGTTGGCCTCTGAGGCGGGGCGCGGGGTGGCCTCTGAGGCGGGGCGCGGGCCGGCCTCTGAGGCGGGGCGCACATTCTTACCCTTCTCTCAACAAGCCCTGCCAGATTCCCCTGCGCCGGATGCGACGACTGTTCAGTCACAAGTTCACCGTCGGGGCTGCGGCGCTTCTGCTCGCCGGGGGCGCTGGTGGCGCCTACGCGGCCAGCCAATCCTCGCGCGACCCGCAGCAGACCCTCCTGAACGACGTCGCGAGGCGGCTGCACGTGAGCCCGGCCCAGCTGCGCTCTGCGATCCAGGGCGCGTTCCTCGACCGGCTGCAGGCCGACGTCAAGGCGGGGCGGATCACCCAGGCCCAGGCGAACCGGATCAAGCAGCGAATCGAGCAGGGCGGGCTCCCGTTCGGGCCCGGTGGGTTGTGGCCCCGCGGGTTCGAGAGGCACCGGTTCGGCCTCCGCGGGTTTGCGCCACCGCCGCTCGCCGCGGCCGCGCACTACCTCGGCGTGATGCCGGGTCAGCTGCTGAGGGATATGCAAGGCGGCAAGTCGCTCGCGGACGTGGCGCGGGCCGAGGGGAAGTCGGTGGCCGGGCTCGAGCGGGCGATGGTGACGGCGGAGCGGGTGCGGTTGGATCGCCTCGTCGCAGCGGGCTGGATCACCAAGGGGGAGGCGAAGCGGCGACTGAACGCGCTGAGCTCGCAGATCGGGAACGTTGTGGAGCAGACCCCGCCGCACGTTGGCGCCCCAGGGCCGGGACCGATCGGAGCTGCTCCCGGAGCGGGGCCTGTCCCCGGCCAGGGACCCGGGCCGTTCGGGGCTCCACCCCCTGGCGCGTAGCCGTTCTTACCGGCGCCTCACGGTTCTCTTCACGGTTTCTCATCGAGGGCTGCTGAACTGGGTAGCCCAGAGACCGAGCCAACGCTGAGGAGTTCTGAACACGAAATGCGCCCCCGTCTGCTGTCGCTAATCGTCGCCGCCCTGGCCGGGGCGGCCGTCGCCGTCGCCGTCGCCCTCGGCACGACCACCACGAAGACCGTCACGACCACCGTCGTACAGCCCTCGCGAGGGGCGACGCTGCCGACTTCATTGAGCTCGACGCAGGGGAGCTCGATCAACCAGATCTATCGACAGGCCGGACCGGGCGTGGTCGACATCACGGTCACGGCGACGACCAACTCAGGCGGCTTCTTCGGTGGCTCGGAGCGGACCGAGGGCGAGGGGGCCGGGGTGGTCTATGACAAGAACGGCAACATCCTCACCGACGAGCACGTGGTGGCCAACGCCAACTCGATCACGGTCACGTTCGAGAACGGCTACAAGGTGGGCGCCAAGGTCGTGGGGACCGACCCGTCGACGGACGTGGCGGTGATCCACGTCAACGCCCCAGCGTCGCAGCTGCACCCGATTCCGTTCGCGGACTCCTCGACCGCCCAGGTCGGGGATCCGGTGATCGCGATCGGCAGCCCGTTCAGTCTCCCGGAGACGGTCACGTCCGGAATCGTCAGCGCCGTGGGCCGAAGCATCACGGCCCCGAACAACTTCACGATCACCGGCGCGATCCAGACCGACGCCGCGATCAACCCCGGTAACTCCGGCGGCCCGCTGCTTGACGGCAACGGCCGCGTCCTGGGACTGGCGGACCAGATCGAGACCAACAACACGACCCCGACCGGCCAGGGCTCGAGCTCCGGCGTCGGGTTCGCGATCGCCTCCAACATGGTGCAGCGAATCGCCAATGAGATCATCAGCGGCAAGACGGTGAAGCACGCCTACGTCGGCGTGCTGCTCAACGGGTCATCGACCGGCGGGGCGGAGATCACCCAGGTCCAGCCCGGCTCACCCGCCGCGAGCGCCGGGCTGCGGTCGGGCGACCTTGTCACCGCGATCAACGGCAAGACGATGAACTCGACTCAGCAGTTCATCGAGACCGTCGACACCTACGCGCCGGGTCAGACGATCACGCTGACCGTCAAGCGCGGCGGCGGCACCCAGACGATCAAGCTGACACTCGGGACGCGCCCGAACACCCAGCAGAGCGGTTAGTTAGACCGCGTCGAGGCTCAGCTGGTCGCCGAGGCCCACTCGGCCAGGGCGCGCTCCATCAGCTCACGATGGACCGATCTGGTCCCGCCCGAGCGGCGGGACCAGCTGCCGTCGGGGCCGAGCACCCAGGCGTTGCAGTCATCGGCCAGGCAGCGGGCGAGCGTGTCGTCGAGCTCAGCCTGAAGCGTGGGATCGTCGACCGGCGCCACGAGCTCGACGCGAGTGTCCAGGTTGCGGGGCATCAGGTCGGCGGACCCGATGTAGTAGGTCCGCTCATCGCCGCGGAAGAAGGCGTAGATCCGCGAGTGCTCGAGGAAGCGCCCGACGACCGATACGACCCGGATGGTCTCGCTGATCCCCTCGAGCCCTGGGAGCAGGCAGCAGATGCCGCGAACCACGAGGTCGATCGGCACGCCGGCTCGGGACGCCCGATACAGGGCCTGGATGCAGCGACGATCGACGAGCGCGTTCATCTTCATGACGATCCGCGCCTCGAGGCCCGCCTCATGGGCCGCGATCGTGCCGTCGATCTCCTCGATGATCCCGGTCCGCAGCGTGCCCGGAGCGATCAGAACCTTGCGCTCACTTACCGGGTGGCCCCAACCGGTGAGGGTGTTGAAGAGGTTGGCCACCTCCTGGCCCAGCTCGCGATCGGTCGTGAAGAGGCCGAAGTCCTCGTAGAGGCGGGCGTTCTTGGCGTGGAAGTTGCCGGTCCCGATCATCACGTAGTTGCGGACGCCGCCGCGCTCACGCCGGACGACGAGGATCGCCTTGGCGTGGGTCTTCAGGCCGGGGATGCCATGGACCACGTGCGCGCCCGCCTGCTCGAGCGCGCGTGACCACTGGATGTTCAGCCGCTCGTCGAAGCGGGCCTTGAGCTCGACCAGGCATACCGCCTGCTTGCCCTTCTCGGCGGCCCGGATCAGCGACGGGACAAGCTCGGAGTCGTCGGAGGTGCGGTACACGGTGACCTTGATCGCCAATACGTCGGGATCCTCGGCCGCCTGCTCGACGAACCGCTCGACGCTCGCGTGGAACGAGTGGTAGGGGTAATGGACGAGCACGTCCCCGTTCTGGATCGGGGTGAAGACGTCGGTCTTGGCGTCGGTGTCCCCGGCCGGGGGGGCGAAGGCCGGGTGGACGAGCGGCGTCCAGGAAGGCAGGCGGAGATCGGCCTTGCCGTCGACGTCGACGATCTGCCAGAGGTCGGACATGTCGAGGAGGCCCTCGACGTCGTAGACCTGGATCTCGTCGACCCCAAGCCATTCGATCAGGCGGGAGCGAAGCGCGGGGTCCATGCTGGCTCCGACCTCGAGCCGGACGACCTCGCCGAAGCGCCGTCGCCGCAGCTCGTCCTCGACCGCGGCCAGCAGGTCGTCGGCCTCATCGTTGACTTCGAAGTCGGCGTCTCGCGTGACCCGGAAGAGGTCGTGGGAGACGATCTCCATGCCCGGAAACAGTGCGTCGAGGTGATCGGCGATCACTTCCTCGAGGGGGATGAACGTGTGCCTGGAGATTTCGACGAACCGCGGCAGCACCTCCTTGGGCACCTTGACGCGAGCGTATGAGTCGTGGTCGAGCTCGGGATCGCGCAGCCGGACGATGAGGCTGAGCGAGAGGTTCGAGATGTACGGGAAGGGACGGCCGGGGCCGATGGCCAGGGGGGTGAGCACGGGGAAAATCTGCTCCCGGAAGTGCCGGGCGATCACCTCCTCGGGGGCCCCCGAGTCCTCGCAGCTGACGACGCGAATGCCGTTGCGCGCCAGCTCGGGGCAGATCACGCCGTGAAACTGGCGCGAGTGCCGGTGATCCAACTCACGCACCTTCTGGGATATCCCCTTCAGGGCATCCTGAGGCGAGAGGCCATCGGGGCCGCGGGCGTCGATTCGCGCATCCACCTGATCGTGGACGCCGGCGACGCGGATCATGAAGAACTCGTCGAGGTTGGTCACAAAGATGGCCAGGAACTTGACCCGCTCGAGCAGGGGCAGCGACTCATCCTCAGCCAGCTGCAGGACGCGGTCGTTGAAGTCGAGCCACGACAGCTCGCGGTTGGTGTAGAGGGAGGGGTTGGCCAGCTCATCGACGGCCTCGACGCGACCGTCGGCGACGCTGCGCACCTGGGCGACGGCTGCCCGGGCCTGAACCGCCGCGGCGGCGTCATCCTCCCGGCTCGGTCCGAGTGGGGCGCGCGCGCTCACCGGCTGGCCACCGCGGCGCTTGCCGCGGCGATCGCCGCCAGCTCGCTCGGCCGCAGCAGCACGACGAGCTCGCCCTTGGCGATCCCGGCCAGGCCCCCCTTTTTCATCCGCGCCTGCGCACCGGTGAGGTCGTGAAGCAGGAGCGAGAACGAGGGGTCGTGCCCGACGAGGAGGACCTCGCCCAGTCCCGCGACCAGCTCGCGAACGTCAAACGGCTCGCCCGCTAGGGCGGGCTCCACGCTCACCTCGACGCCGAGCGGCTCACAGGCGCGTTCCGCCGTCTGCAGCGCGCGCCGCTTGGGGCTCGACAGGCAAGCGTCTATCTCCACGCCCATGTAGGCCAGGGCGCGGCCGGCGGCGTCAGCCTGGGCCAATCCTCGTTCGGTCAGCGGACGCTCGTCGTCGGGCTCTCCGTCGGCTGCTTCCGCGTGTCGCAGCAACCAGAGCATCGCGGGTAACTCTAGCCCGCGCGGCCAGCCCGCGCTAAGTAGCGCCAACTGGTCGACGACCGGTGTTCAGCCGATCAACAGACGGCGGCCGAACACGCGCTCGAAGGCCTCGCTGTCGCCGTAGCGCTCGACGCTCCAACGCGGCAGCGTCAGGTCCCCCGCCGCCTCGAGGTGCAGGTCGACGCCCTTGCCGTTGCCATGCAGCCGGACCTCACGAACCGACTGATCACGCCCGCGCTCCAGGTGCTCGGCGAGGCGGAGAATCACCGAACAGCGCGCGACGAGCTCCTCGTCGCCGGGGCGGGCGAGGCTCGCCATCTCACCCAGCTTGGGAGCGCCCTTGCGGTGATAGCGGCTGATCTGAGCGATCAGCGCGCGCTCACGGGGATCGAAGCCGGGAAGCTCCGCCGACACGATCAGGTAGCGCGAATGCTTGTGGTGGTCGTCGTAGGAGATCGTCATCCCGACGTCATGCAGCATCGCGGCCGCCCACAGCAGCTCCCGCTCCCCCTCCGTCGGCTCGAGCAGGCCGCCCTCGGCCAGCGAGTCGAACATCTGAAGCGACAGCTCGGCCACGTGGTCGACGTGCTCGAGGTCTGACTCGTACTGGATGGCGAGGTTGCGGACGGCGGCCCCCCGGACGTCTTCGAACAGAGGCTCGGAGCCGGCAAACAGCTCGCGGTCGAAGAACACGCCCTCACGCAGCCCGGCCTCGGTGGCCTCGATGCCGGTGAAGCCACCGGCCTGGAGAACGCCCTCGATGGTCAGGGCGGCGGCGAGGATGATGTCGCCGCGCCCCGGCTTGATCCCGGAAACCCCGCCGCGCTTGTCGGGCTCGAGCGCCGCCAGCTCCTCGATCAGCGCGGCCAGCGCTTCCGCCGTGAGCACAAACCCCTGAGCCCCGATGTCGTTCTGGCCGGCGGCGCTCGAGGCGGCCGCGGCGAGGTTCCGTACCGCACCGCCGATGCCAACCAGTCGCCGGCCGGAGTCAGCGAGCCAGGGCACGCCGTCGAGCGTCTCGCCGACCCGAGCCCGGACGCGTTCGAGGTCCTTCTTGCGGGCCGGCCGATCGTCGGGCAGCAACTCCTCGGTCAGGCGCACCGCGCCGAGGGGGACCGAGCACAGCTCCCGCGCCCGGCGGTCGGAAACCTGGATCAACTGCATGCTGCCCCCGCCGATCTCGAGCACGGCGCCGTCACACAGCGTCGAGGTGTTGACCGCCACGACGTAGCCGAGCCGGGCTTCCTCGTCGGCGGAAAGGACCTCGACGCGCAGCGGGGAGGCCTTCCTGGCCAGGCCAAGGAACTCGTCGCGATTCTCGGCATCGCGGATCGCGCTGGTGGCCACGACATGCACGCGGTCGGGCGTAAGGCCGGCCGAGGCGCAGAAGTGCTCGAAGACAACGAGCGTCTCGAGGCCGCGGTTGATGGCGCTTTCGGTCAGGCGGCCCGTCGTGCCCATGCCGGCTCCGATACGAACTGCCTCGTAGAGCTCGTCGGTGCGCTTCCACCAGCTGCCGGGGACGAAGGTGAAGACGACGAGGCGCCACGAGTTCGACCCGAGGTCGATCACGGCGACCTGGCGGGCAGGGGTGTCAAGCCGCGCGGCGGCGCGAGTGCTTCGCCAGCTCACGGTTGGATCATGCGCGGCGCCGCGGACGGCATGCCGGGCTCAGCGGGCGGCGACGTCCTCGCTGTCGTGCTCCGAGGCCGAGCCATCCCCGTTCTTGCGGGCCGAACGCTCGCGTCGATAGGGCTCGTCATCGTCGGCGTATACCCCGGCCGGGGGCGAGCCAGCGACGAGCGACGCCGGCGCGGTTAGGTAGCGAACGATGGCTCCGATCAGCAGCAGGGTCAGGACCACCGCACTGGAGACGCACCACTCACAGATGGCGTGAATCGAAAACAGCTCCCGGTAGGTCAGATAGGCGCTGAAGCCAACGCCGATCACGGTGAGCCCGAGCGTGGCGAGCCGGCTCTCCTCTCGATCTGGCGCCAGCAGGCTGCCGAGAATCGCGATGTATCCGATCAGCCCCAACAGTGCCACCGGCACGCCGGCGACCTTCGACCAAACCGAGGTCTGAACCTTGACGCACGACTGGCCGGCGGTGCAGGCCGGGTTGATTCCGGCGTAATGGATGACGGTCAGGTAGCTCGCCAAGCCGATCCCGATCACCGCCAGGACGATCATCAAGCGCCGGAGGGTGCGGCTCACGCCCCGGCCCTCAGCTCACCGCGTTGATCTCGGACGTGAGCTGGCTGTAGCTGGACGGGAGGCTCTGAATCGGCGTGGCCTGTCCCTTCGGTCCCTGGATGACGAAGGTCGGCGTGTAGCTGAACCCACGGGCCTGCGCCGTCTGCCCGTCGCTCGCCACCTGGCTCTGGAGGCTCGGGTTGTTGAGATCAGACGCCCAGCGGGAGACGTTGAGTCCCGGCACCTGCTGGGCGATCGAGCGCAGGAACGAAGGCGTCACGTACGCCGTGGTCTCGGATTGCTGCTGGTAATAGAACGTCTCCACGTACTGCCAGGCCTTCTGCTGGAGTCCGGCGGCGTAGACGGCGGCCTGCTGCTGCGGCCACATCGACGCGTTGGGACCGTTCGCGGTGGCGCTCTCCAAGGCGCGATAGACGATCTTGACCTTGCCGGTGCGCACGTACTGCTTGACCAGCTGATCGAACCAGCCGGTGCCCGAGGTGCCGTCCGAGGTGTTGGCGGTCGAGGGCAGGGCAAAGGCATCGCAGACCGGGCATTCCAGATCCGCGTACTCGGTGATCGTGACCTTGGCGTTCGGTGAGCCGAGGGTCGAGCCGGACTGCGGGATTCCCGCCAGGAGGTTCGAGACCGCGGTGACCGTGGCCTTCGAGGCCGAGCTTCCGGGCTTGGGCGCCGGCTTGCCACTGCCGCCACCGGAGGCGCTGATGGCCACGGCGACCGCGATGATCACGATGGCCACAGCCAGGACGCCGCCGAGCATGCGCATCCGCTGGGTGCGCTGCGCGCGTTCGGCAGCGGCACGCTCCTCGGCGAGGCGGCGGGCGCGGGCTTCTTCCTTTTGCTTGGTCCTCGAGGCCATCAGACGGTGTCGGGCGCGGCGGGCGCCTCGCGGATGAGGATAGAGGAGAG
>DATGFT010000064.1:0-13426 GCA_035308915.1 Solirubrobacteraceae bacterium | reverse complement strand
CCACCTGCGCAACACCTACCGCAAGCTGGACATCCAGACCCGTCAGGAGCTGGCCGAGGCGCTCAGCGTGTGAGTCGGATCCGTAGCTGCGTAGGCTATTTCAGGAAGCCTTCGTAGTTGCGCATCATCAGCTGCGCCTCGAGTTGCTTCATCGTGTCCAGCGCGACGCCGATGACGATCAGGATCGAGGTGCCGCCGAAGTTGAAAGTGGCGCCCGTTTGGGTGATGAGGAGGGCCGGCAGGGCCGCGATCGCGGCCAGGAACAGAGCTCCTGGAAAGGTCAACCTCGCCAGGATCCGGTCCAGGAATTCGGCCGTGGGTCTGCCTGGCCTCACCCCCGGGATGAACCCGCCGTACTTGCGCAGGTTCTCGGCCTGATCGACCGGGTTGAAGGTGACCGCGGTGTAGAAGTACGTGAAGAGGATGATGAAGATCGCCTCGCCGACCACGTAGTGCCAGCCGCCCGGGCTGAACCACTGGGCAAGGTCGGTGGCGAATCCGCGCTTGTTCTGCCCGATCAGCTGCCCGAGTGTCGGCGGGATGGCCATGATCGAGGCGGCGAAGATGACCGGAATGACGCCGGCCATGTTCACGCGCAGCGGCAGGTAGGTCTGTCCGCCCTGGGTCATTCGTCGCCCGATCACGCGCTTGGCGTACTGGATCGGGATCCGGCGCTGGCCCTCCTGGACGAACACGACGGCCGCCACCACCGCGATCGCGATGAACGGCATCGTCACCTTGAACACCTGGCTCGGGTTGTTCCACCACGACTGCAGCCCCGAGGGGATCCGGGAGACGATCGAGGCGAAGATGAGCAGCGAGATTCCGTTGCCGATCCCGCGCTGGGTGATGAGCTCGCCGATCCACATCAGCAGCACGGTGCCCGCGGTCAGCGAGATCACGATCAACAGCACCTTGGCCAGGTTGAAGTTGTTGATCAGCGTGACACCGGAACCGCTTTCGAAGCTCTTGAACAGGAAGACGTAGCCGATCGACTGAGCGAAGGCGAGGCCGACCGTGAGGTAGCGCGTGTACTGGGTGATCCGCGCCTGCCCCACCTCGCCCTCCTTCTGGAGCTTCTCCAGCGAGGGGACAACCACCGTCAACAGCTGCAGGATGATCGAGGCGGTGATGTAGGGCATGATCCCCAGGGCGAAGAGCGCGATCCGCCCCAGCCCGCCGCCTGAGAACAGGTTGAGCAGGCCGAGGATGCTCTGGCCGCCGAAGTTCTTCTGGATGGCGTTTACCGCCGCGGCGTTGATCCCCGGCGCGGGGATGTGCGCGCCGAGCCGGTACAGCGCGAGCATCGCTGCGGTGAACAGCACCTTATTGCGAATCTCGCCGACCCTGAACGCGCCAAGGATCGTCGAGATCATTGCGGCAGTTCCCGCCCTTCCGCTTCGACGATCACCTCGACCGTCCCGCCGGCGGCTTCGATCTTCTCTCGCGCCGAAGCGCTGAAGGCGTGGGCGGCGACGGTGAGCGGCTTGGTCAGCTCGCCCTTGGCCAGGATCTTCACCGGGATGCCCTTGCGTGTGCCGAGGCCCTTGGCATGTAGAGCCTCGAGCGTAACGTTGGCCCCGGACTCGAACCGAGCCTCGAGGTCCGACAGATTGACTGCCTGGGTGCGGGTCCGGAAGGGCTCGAAGGGCATCGACTTCTTCATCGTCGGGCCGCGGAGCTTGCGCATCCGCATGTGGATCGGGTTCTGCCCGCCCTCGAACCGGTGCCGGCGCTTGGCGCCCGACCGGGAGCCCCAGCCCTTTTCGCCGCGCCCTGACGTCTTGCCCGTGCCCGAGCCCTCACCCCGGCCGATCCGCTTGCGCGGCCGGCGGGAACCCGGCGCTGGCTTCAGGTTATGGAGCCCGATCCGCTCATCAGCCATCTTCTGAGACCTCAACCAGATGCGCCACCTTGGCGATCATCCCCCGCGCCTGAGGCGAGTCAGAAACCTCAACCGTGTGCCCGATCCGCCGCAGCCCCAGCGACCGCAACGTGTCCTTCTGTCGCTTATCACTCCCATTGGCCGACCGCCGCTGGGTCACCTTGAGGCTCACGCGGACTCTCCATCAGCGCCCGCCGGGGCGGCATCGCCGTCCGCGGACATTCGCGTGGTCTCGGAATCTCCGGCGCCGTTCGTCCCTGGAGCGGTGTCCGCGCCGGCGATCCCGCCCCCGCCGTTCGCGTCAGGCTCCGCCGCCAGCCCCAAGACTCGATTCACACTGAGCCCCCGCAGCTTGGCCACCTCGTCAGGCGTCCGCAGGGACTCGAGCCCGGCCATGGTGGCCTTCACAAGGTTGATCGGATTCTGCGAGCCGAGACTCTTGGAGAGGATGTCGTGGATCCCGGCCAGCTCCAGCACGGCGCGGACGCCGCCGCCGGCGATGACCCCGGTACCTGGCGCGGCCGGCTTCAGCAGCACGCGCCCTGCCCCGAAGATCCCCAGCGTCTCATGCGTGATCGTCGAGCCGTGCTTCGGCACCCGGTAGAGATTCTTCTTGGCCCGCTCGACCGCCTTCTGGATCGCCACGGGAACCTCGTTGGCCTTGCCGTAGCCGATCCCCACCACCTCACGCTCATCGCCGACGACGACGAGCGCGGTGAACGAGAACCGCCGGCCACCCTTGACCACCTTGGCCACCCGGTTGATCTCGACCACTCGCTCCTGGAGCTCGAGACCTGCGCCTGTAACTGAGCGATCGCGTGCCATCTGCCGATCCAGAGTAGCCGGTCTAGAACCGCAGCCCGCCCTCGCGGGCGCCCTCGGCCAGCGCGCGCACGCGCCCGTGGTACTGATAGCCGCCGCGGTCGAAGACCGCCTCCTGAACGCCCGCCTCGGCCGCCCGCTGGGCGAGCAGCTCGCCCACGCGCTTGGCCTGCTCGAGCGGCTTCAGGGCGCGGATGTCGGCCTCGGTCCACCCGGCCGACGCGAGCGTGCGGCCGCCCTCGTCGTCGATCAGCTGCGCGAACACGCCACGGTTGGAGCGAAACACCGAGATCCGTGGGCGCTCGGCGCTCCCGCGCACCTTGGCGCGAACGCGCCGGCGGCGCTTCAGGCGCCGAGCGGGTGCGGTTAGCACGGTCATGCCCGCTTGCCCACCTTCCGGGCCACGTACTCGCCCTCGTAGCGGATCCCCTTGCCCTTATAGGGCTCGGGCTTGCGCTGCTTGCGAATGATCGCGGCGATCTCGCCCACCTGCTGCTTGGAGGCGCCCTTGACGACGATTCGGGTCGGCTGGGGAACCTCGAACTCGATCCCGTCGGGCGCCTTGATCGAGACCGGGTGCGAGTAGCCGAGCGCGAGCTCGAGGTCACGCCCCCGGAGCTGGGCCCGGTAGCCGACGCCCTGGATCTCGAGCCGCTTCTCGAAGCCGTCAGTGACCCCGGTGACCATGTTGGCGATCAGCGAGCGGGTGAGTCCGTGCAGGGCCCGATGCTCGCCGCGGTCGGTGGGCCGGCTGACCCGGAGCTCGCCGTCGGTCTGCTCGACCGCGATGTCGCGGGGGATCCGCTCTGAGAGCTCGCCGCGCGGTCCGTTGACCGTGACCCGTTCGGGCTCGATCGCGACCGTGACCCCGGCGGGGACGGCGATGGGCTGTCGTCCGATGCGTGACATATCCCCTTGGTTACCAGACCCTGGCCACAACCTCGCCGCCGATGCCCTGAAGCCGGGCATCGTGGCCGGTCATGACGCCCTTCGAGGTGGAGACGATCGTGGTGCCCATCCCGCCCTGGATGCGGGGGATGTGGTCGTGGTCGACGTAGTTGCGCCGCCCCGGCCGGGACACGCGCTGGAGGCCGGTGATCACCGGCTTTCGCTCCTCGGTGTACTTGAGCGTGACCGTGATCTCCTCGCCTGGCCGTCCCTCGCGCGCGGCGTGCACGGCCCAGTCATCGATGTAGCCCTGCTCCTTGAGGATCCGCGCGATCTCCCGCTTGAGGTTCGAGGCCGGCATCGTCACGTCGTGGTGCTGGGCCTTGGCGGCGTTGCGCAGCCGGGTCAGGAAATCCGAGATCGGGTCGGTCATCGCCATCTGATCACCAGCTCGACTTCGTCATGCCGGGGATGTAGCCGTTGTGGGCGAGCTCGCGCAGGCAGATCCGGCACAGGCCGAATTTGCGATACACCGCCCGCGCGCGTCCGCAGCGCCGGCAGCGCGTGTACTCGCGGGTCTTGAACTTGGGGGTCCGCCGCTGGCGGACGACTTGTGAAACCTTGGCCATAACTCCTCTAGGTCGCGGCCGCTTGCGCGCGGCCGTCTCTCGCAAATGGCATTCCCAGGGCATCGAGCAGGGCAAACGCCTCCTCATCGCTCTGGGCGCTCGTCGTGATTGTGATGTCAAGCCCACGCACCTGGTCGATCTCGTCGTAGTCGACCTCGGGGAAGATGATCTGCTCGCGCACGCCGAGCGAATAGTTCCCGCGCCCGTCGAAAGCGCGCGGGTTCAGCCCACGGAAGTCCCGGATGCGCGGAATCGCGATCGACATCAGCCGGTCCAGGAACTCGTAGGAGCGCTCGCCACGCAGGGTCACGGCGACTCCGACCGGCATCCCCTCCCGCACCTTGAACTGGGCGATCGACTTGCGCGCCCGGCGGACGTTGGGACGCTGGCCAGTGATCGTCGCCAGCTGATCGGTCGCCGCCTCGAGCACCCGCGAGTCCTGCTTGGCGTCGCCGACACCCATGTTCACGGTGATCTTCTGGATCCGGGGCGCCTGCATCGGCGTCGAGTAGCCGAAGCGCTCCATCAGCGAGGGCAGGATCTGCTCCTGGTAGCGCTGCTTGAGTCGTGCCTTGGCCATCAGTCCAGCCTAGTCCCGCTGCGCCGCGCCACCCGGTAGCGCTTGCCGTCGGCGATCTCGATTCCCAGCCGGGTCGGCTTGCCGTCCTTGGGATCGACCAGCATCACGTTGGAGAGGTGGATCGGCCCCTCCTTCTCGATCACGCCACCCACGGTCTCGGCGCGCTGGGCGCCGGCGACCTGCTGGGGGCGCTGATGGCGCTTGACCATGTTCAGGCCCTCGACGTAGAGGCGGTTCTTGCCCGGCTCGACGCGCAGGACCTTGCCCTTCTTGCCGCGGTCCTTGCCACCCACCACCATCACCTCGTCACCGCTCTTGATCCGCGCCGCCATCTACAGCACCTCCGGGGCGAGCGAGACGATCTTCATGAAGTTGCGCTCGCGCAGCTCACGCGCCACTGGCCCGAAGATGCGCGTCCCGCGCGGGTTGTTCTGAGCGTCGATCAGTACCGCCGCGTTCTCGTCAAACCCGATGTAGGTACCGTCCTCACGACCGTAGGACTTCTTCGTCCGCACGACGACGGCGGTCACCACCTCGCCCTTCTTGACCGAGCCCTGCGGGTTGGCCGTCTTCACGGTCGCGGTGATCACGTCGCCGACGTGGGCGTAGCGACGCCGGTGCCCGCCCTTGACGCGGATCACGAGAATCTCCCGGGCGCCGGTGTTGTCGGCCACCCGTAGCCGCGTCTCGTTCTGGATCACTTGGCCCGCTCCACGACTTCGACCAGCCGCCAGCGCTTGGTGCGTGACAGCGGCCGCGACTCGCGCACGACGACGGTGTCGCCGATATGCGCGTCCTCACGCTCGTCATGGGCATGCAGCGTGGTCGAGGTCCGCACGACCTTGCCGTAGCTCCGGTGCCGCCGGGCCACGTCGATCCGAACGATGATCGTCTTACTGGCCCGGTCGGAGACGACAATTCCCTGGCGAGTCTTCTGCTGCCCAGGATGCTGCTCGCGCCGCGGCGCCAGAGGCTCGGCGGGGGCGCCCCGCCGCTCCTTCGCCTTGGCGCGGTCCCGCTGACGACGCTGGCTACGAATCGTGGCCTTGCGCTTGCGCTCCGCCTCCCTCTCTGCCTGCCGCTCCTCAGGCGAGGTGGCCGCCCGCGCTGGCACAGCGGCAGCCTTCGCCGCGCGCGCACGGCGGCGTCGCTCCTTGGGGGGCAGGATTTCGGGAGCACGCGTCGAGGGCGGGGCCGCCGCGTCCGTCACAGCTGCGGAGGACGCGTCCGCCTCGTCCGAAGCCGCGGCCTCGTCACCAGGCTCGTCACCGGAACCGAGATCCGCTCCGGACGCACTCGCGTCAGTTGGCACCTCGGCTGCGGCCTCTCCCTCCGGCGGTGCGTCCGGGGTGGTCTCGGTTTCTGGTGGGGTTTCCTCAGCCATGAATGTGAATGCCTCGTTCTCTTGCGACGGTCAGCGCGCGTGCAATCTCTCGCTTCGCCTTCTTCAGCGATGCCGTGTCATCGAGCTCGCCCGTGGCGTGCTGGAAGCGCAGCCCGAAGAGCTCACGCCGCGCGGTCTCGATGTGCTCGCGCAGGTCGGGTTCCAGCATGTCCCGTATCTCGCTCGCCTTCACCGCTACACCTCATCCCGCAGGACGAACTTGGTGCGGACCGGGAGCTTGTGGCCGGCCAGGCGCATCGCCTCGCGGGCCAGCGGCTCGGGGACCCCGGCCAGCTCGAACATCACGCGGCCGGGCTTGACCACGGCCACCCATCCTTCGGGTGAGCCCTTGCCGGAGCCCATCCGCGTCTCGGCCGGCTTCTTGGTGAACGGTTTGTCGGGATAGACGTTGATCCATACCTTGCCGCCACGCTTGATCTTGCGGGTCATGGCGATTCGCGCGGCCTCGATCTGGCGGTTGGTCAGCCAGCCGGCGTCCAGCGCCTTGAGGCCGTACTCGCCGAACTGCACCTTGACCTGCCCGCGTGACATGCCGGCGCGCCGCCCGCGGTGCTGCTTTCGAAACTTGACGCGCTTGGGGGCGAGCATTACGCGCTCCCTCCACCGCCGCCGGTGCCTCCACCGCCGCCGGTGCCACCACCGCCGCCGGTGCCGCCACCGCCGCCGGCGCCTCCGCCGCCGCGGGGTCCACGTCCGCCGCCGCCGCGGCCACCGCCGCCACCACCGCGTCCGCCACCGCCGCGGCCACCCGGGCCACCGCCGCGGCCACCCGGCCCGCCACGGCCGCCGGGGCCACCCGGCCCGCCTCGGCCGCCGGGACCACCACGGCCGCCGCGGCCACCACGCCCGTCCCGGCCGTCGCGTCCGTCGCGACCGCCGCGCTCGGGGGCCTGGGGCGAGGGCTCGTCCATAATCGTCAGATCGGCGCCGGTGTAGCCCTCAGGCATGATCTCGCCCTTGTTGATCCAGCACTTGACGCCGATCCGCCCGAACGTCGTCCGCGCCTCGTGAAACCCGTAGTCGATGTCCGCGCGCAGCGTGTGCAGCGGGACACGCCCGTCCGAGTAACCCTCGGTGCGCGCCATCTCGGCGCCGCCGAGCCGGCCTGAGACCTGCACCTTGACGCCCTTGGCGCCCGAGCGCATGGCGCTGGTGAGCGCCCGCTTCATCGCCCGCCGAAAGGCGACGCGGTTCTGGAGCTGCTCGGCGATCGACTGGGCGACCAGGTTCGCGTCGAGCTCGGGCCGCTTGATCTCGAGGATGTTGACCTTGACCTGCTTGCCCGTGATCCGGTGCAGGTCCCGGCGCAGCTGGTCGACCTCGGACCCGGACTTGCCGATCACGATGCCCGGCCGTGCCGTGTTGATGTTGACCTCGACCTCGGTGGCGTTCTTCTTGATCGTGATCGCCGAAAGGCCGGCGTGCGAGAGCCGGTTGAGAATGTGCTTGCGGATCTGGATGTCCTCGTACAGATAGTCATCGAAGTTCCGCTCGTTGAACCAGTTGGACTTCCAGTCGTGGATATAGCCGACGCGAATCGACTCGGGGTGAACTTTCTGACCCATTTATTCCTTCGGCGTTAGCAAGATCGTTAGGTGGCTCGTGCGCTTGCGGATCCGCGTCGCGCGACCAAGGGCGCGGGGACGGAACCGCTTGATGGTTGGCCCCTCATCGGCGTGGACCGCCTTCACGTAGAGGTCCTCGCCGATCAGGTCGTGGTTGTTCTCCGCGTTGGCGATTGCGGATTCGAGCAGCTTGCTCCAGTCACGCGCGACCGCTCGCGGCGTCTGGGCCAGGATAGCTCGCGCCTCATCCACGGTCTTGCCCCGGATGTGGTCGCAAACCAGCCGCGCCTTGCGCGCCGAGGAGCGCACGTACTTGGCCTGAGCCCGCACGACCGGCGGCGGCAGATTCGGATCCCTCGCCGCCCGCCGGCGACGGGTTGGGGCTGGCTGGGCAGGCGTGGATTCGGCCTCTTCGGCCTGTCGGCGACGACGGGGACGACGAGATGCCTTGGCCGGTGGCTCCTCGTCAGCGTCGGTGGCCTCGGCCACCTCAGCATCCGTGTCCGCATCAACTTCATCCGACGCCTCAAGCACAACGTCAGCCGCCTCATCAGCGGCCTCAACGTCAGCCGGGGAAGGACTCACCTCGTCCACCGAGGATTCGGAGTCCGCGTCCGCGGCTGAGGCATTCGGGTCCGAAGCCCTAGCTTCCCCGTCGGTCTCGGAAGCCCGCGATACCTCAGCCGCGGACTCGGCCTCCGAGTCCGCCTTCCGCCGACGACGCGGACGCTTCGGCTTTTCCTCAGGTGACTCAGCCATACGAGTTACCGCCGCTTACCTGTCCCCGCATGCCCACGGAAGAGCCGCGTCGGCGCGAACTCGCCGAGCTTGTGCCCCACCATCGACTCGCTGATGAACACCGGCACGTGCTTGCGACCGTCGTGGACCGCGATCGTGTGCCCGACCATCTCGGGGAAGATCGTCGAGGCCCGCGACCACGTCCGGACCATCCGCTTGTCTCCCGAGGCGTTCATCGCCTCGATCCGTGCCATCAGCCGCTCCTCGACGAACGGCCCCTTCTTGCTGGAGCGACTCACCGCTTCTTACCTCTCCTGCGTCCGCGAACGATGTATTGGTCGGACTTCTTGTTCTTCTTGCGCGTCCGGTAGCCGAGCGTGGGCACGCCCCACGGGGTCACGGGGTGGCGCCCGGGCGTGGTCGAGCCCTCGCCGCCGCCGTGCGGGTGGTCGACCGGGTTCATCGCCGTGCCGCGCGTCTGCGGCCGGACCCCCATGTGCCGCTTGCGCCCGGCCTTGCCGATCTTGACGTTCTGGTGATCGGAGTTGCCGATCGTGCCCACTGTGGCCCGGCACTCCGCGCGAACCATCCGCATCTCACCTGAGGGCAGCCGCAGCGTGACGTACTCGCCCTCCTTGGCCAGCAGCTGGACGCCGGCCCCGGCGGCGCGAGCCATCTGGCCCCCGCGCCCGGGCACGAGCTCGACGTTGTGGACGACGGTGCCGGACGGCATGTTTCCCAGAGGGAGGCTGTTGCCCACCCGCACGTCGGCGCCCGGGCCCGACTGGACCGTCATCCCGACGCGCAGCCGCTGGGGCGCGAGGATGTAGCGCTTCTCGCCATCGGCGTAGTGCAGGAGCGCGATGTAGGCCGACCGGTTGGGGTCGTACTCGATCTCCGCCACCTTGGCCGGGATCCCGTCCTTGCGCCGTTTGAAGTCGATCTTGCGATACAGCCGCTTGGCCCCGCCGCCGCGGTGGCGTGAGGTCTTGCGCCCATAGGCGTTTCGCCCGCCGGACTTCTTGAGCCCTTCGGTCAGGGCTTTCTCCGGCTCGGTGCGGGTGATCTCGGCGTAGTCCGGATACATCACGAACCGCCGTCCGGGCGAGGTGGGCTTTGGCTTACGAATCGGCATCAGCTGGCCCGCCGCGTGGGAGAAAACCTAGAAATAGACAAAGAAATCGCCCACACCATCACTCGCCGCCCTCCAGGCCGCGGAAGATCGGGATCGTCTGGCCGGGCGCGACCTGCACCATCGCCTTCTTCCACCGCCGCCGCTGCCCTGAGGTGTAGCCCCGCTTCTTGGGCTTCGGCTTGACCCAGGCGGTGCGGATCTCCTGCACGTTGACCTCGAACAGCGACTCGATCGCCTGGCGGATCTCCGTCTTGTGCGCGTTGTCGTGTACGCGGAAGGTGTACTTGCCGGCCTCGGCGAGCGCGAAGGTCTTCTCCGAGATGACCGGCCGGATGATCACCTGCGTCGTCTCCATCAGGCCGCCTCCTCGACCTTGCTGCGCGAAGGCACCTGCGCCCGCTCGACGAGCGCCGGCAGCGCCGCCTCGGAGACGAGCAGCGACGCCGCTCCGACGATGTCGGCTACGCCGACGTCCTCGGCCGGGATCGCCTCCACGCGCGCGATGTTCCGGAACGACTTGCCCGCCGCGGTCTCGTCGCCTCCCAGTACGACGAGCACCGGCTCGGCGGGATCCCAGTCGTTCAGGAGGCCGACCGCCTGGGCCGTCGAGGGACCATCGAACACTCCCGCATCGAATACGGCCAGCGTCTCACGCCCGGCGTGCAGGGACAGCGCCGACCGGAGCGCCGCGCGGCGCTCCTTGCGGTTGATCTTGATCGTGTAGCGGCGCGGACTGGGGCCGAACACGATGCCGCCGCCGGTCCAGATCGGCGAGCGGTTGGAGCCCGCCCGGGCGCGCCCGGTGCCCTTCTGGCGCCACGGCTTCTCGCCGCCGCCGCTGACCTCGCCCCGCGTCTTGGTCGAGGCGGTGCCGCGGCGACGCGCCGCGAGCTCGGCGCGGACACTCTCGTGCACGAGCGGCATGTTGAAACGGGCCGTGAATGCCCCGGCATCGAGGTTCACCGTCCCGCCGCCCAGCTTGGGCGCCTTCGGCGAGGCCGCACGTGCGCTAGGCATCGGAGCGCACCTCCACGGTGCCACCTTTGGGGCCGGGCACCGCGCCGCGGACGAGCATCAGGTTGCGGTCGGGAATCACTTCGACCACCGTGATGCCGCGCTGGGTGACGCGGCCGCCGCCCATTCGGCCGGGACCGCGCAGCCCCTTGAATACACGTGACGGCGTGGCCGAGGCCCCGATCGAGCCCGGGGCGCGGATGTTGTGCGAACCGTGGGAGGCCGGGCCGCGCTTGAAGTTGTGGCGCTTGATCGTGCCCTGAAAGCCCTTTCCCTTGGAGATCCCCGAGACCTTGATCTTGTCCCCGGGCTGGAAGGCGTCGACGGTGACCGTGTTGCCCACGAGGAGCTCGCCGACCTCGTCGCGGAACTCACGCACCGTCCGCATGGCAGAGGCGTCGGCCTTCTTCAGGTGCCCCAGCTCGGCCCGCGTCAGCGACTTCTCCTTGCAGGCGCCGAAGGCCAGCTGCACGGCCTCGTACCCGTCTCGCTCGACGGTGCGGATCGCGGTCACCGGACACGGCCCGGCCTCCAGGACCGTGACCCGCTCGACGTGGCCATCCTCGTCGCTGAACCGCTGCGTCATGCCGAGCTTTCTGGCCAGGATCGCCGCCACCACGAGCTCCTAGGACGCGAGGCGGATCTCGATATCCACGCCGGCCGGGAGGTGGTCGAGCCGCTGGAGCGAGTCGACCGTCTTCGGGGTCGGCTGGTGGATGTCGATCAGTCGCTTGTGGGTGCGGATCTCGAAGTGCTCACGGCTGTCCTTGTCCTTGAACGGTGAGCGGATCACGCAGTAGACGTTCTTCTCGGTGGGCAGCGGCACGGGTCCGGACACGGTCGCGCCGGTGCGCGTGGCCGTCTCCACGATCTCCTTGGCCGCGGTCTCGATCGCCGTGTGGTCGTAGGACTTCAGGCGGATTCGGATCTTGTTCTGGGCAATCGTTGCCATAAAGGCGTCTTCGTGTTCTCTCAGTCAAACGGGCGAGCCCCGGGCTCCGGGGCCCGCCCAAATGGGTCGTATCTCGGGCAAAAAGGCGGCGCGGCCGTAAGGCCAGCGCCGCCCATCAATTACTGAATGACCTCGGTGACGATCCCGGAGCCGACGGTGCGCCCGCCCTCCCGGATCGCGAACCGGAGTCCCTGGTCCATGGCGATCGGCTGGATCAGCTCGATCTCCATCTGGACGTTGTCACCGGGCATGACCATCTCGGTGCCTTCCGGCAGATGGGCGACGCCGGTGACGTCGGTGGTGCGGAAGTAGAACTGAGGCCGGTAGCCCGAGAAGAACGGGGTGTGACGGCCACCCTCTTCCTTCTTGAGCACGTAGACCTCGGACTTGAACTTGGTGTGGGGCGT
This sequence comes from Solirubrobacteraceae bacterium, assembly GCA_035308915.1. Lineage (GTDB taxonomy): Bacteria > Actinomycetota > Thermoleophilia > Solirubrobacterales > Solirubrobacteraceae > Palsa-465. Next base: position 1,406 of record DATGFT010000064.1, on the reverse strand, counting down.
GATCGAGCCGGGCTTGGCCAGCACCTGGCCGCGCTCGATCTCGTCGCGCTTGGTCCCGCGGAGCAGGCAGCCGACGTTGTCGCCGGCCTGGCCCTGGTCGAGGATCTTGCGGAACATCTCGACCCCGGTCACGACCGTGTTCGTCGTGTCCTTGATGCCGACGATCTCGACCGTCTCGCCCGTCTTGATGATCCCCTGCTCGACGCGGCCGGTGGCCACCGTCCCGCGGCCGGTGATCGAGAACACGTCCTCGACCGGCATCAGGAACGGCTTGTCGAGCTCACGCTCGGGCTCGGGGATGTACTGGTCGAGCGTCTCCGCGAGCTCGACGATCTTGGCCTCGTAGGCCTCGTCGCCCTCGAGCGCCTTGAGCGCGGAGCCGGTGACCACGGGGATGTCGTCGCCCGGGAACTCGTACTCGTTGAGCAGGTCTCGGACCTCGACCTCGACCAGCTCGAGGAGCTCCTCGTCGTCGACCATGTCGACCTTGTTGAGGAACACCACGATGTAGGGCACGCCGACCTGGCGGGCGAGCAGGATGTGCTCACGCGTCTGGGGCATCGGCCCGTCGGCCGCCGAGACGACCAGGATCGCGCCGTCCATCTGGGCGGCGCCGGTGATCATGTTCTTCACGTAGTCCGCGTGACCCGGGCAGTCGACATGGGCGTAGTGACGATTCGGGGTCTGGTACTCGACGTGCGAAGTGGCGATCGTGATCCCGCGCGCCTTCTCTTCGGGAGCGTTGTCGATCGATTCGAACGACCGCACCTCCGTGCCGCCGTACTTCTCGTTGAGCACCTTGGTGATGGCAGCCGTCAGCGTTGTCTTGCCATGGTCGATGTGACCGATGGTCCCGACATTGACGTGGGGCTTATCGCGCTCGAACTTGGCCTTGGCCACTTTGGTGTTGCTCCTTCTTCTTCAGTGGGTGTTGCTCGTCAGTGACGAACCTAGAGAATCTATCGAGTTTCCGTCCGCTGCCGATGCCATGGCCGCTAGGCCGGCTGTAGCTCGCCGACCACCTTCTCGGCCACGTTCGCAGGGACCTCGTCGTATCGCTCAAACTGCATCGTGTAGGTGGCCCGACCCTGGGTCGTGGACCGCACGTCGGTGGCGTAACCGAACATCTCGGCCAGCGGCACATAGGCCGTGATCACCTGGGCGTTCCCGCGCTGCTCCATCCCGGAGACCTGTCCGCGCCGGCGGTTCAGATCGCCGATGACGTCGCCCATGAACTCCTCGGGCGTGACCACCTCGACGCTCATGATCGGCTCGAGGAGGATCGGGCCGGCGGTGCGGTTCGCTTCCTTCCAGCCCATCGAACCCGCAACTTTGAACGCCATTTCCGAGGAGTCAACGTCGTGGTAGGAACCGTCGAAGGCGGTGACCTTAAAATCGAGCACCGG
>DATGFT010000063.1:0-18856 GCA_035308915.1 Solirubrobacteraceae bacterium | reverse complement strand
CCGGGCCCGGTTCTGTGCCGCGACGATGGCCGCCGTGTCATGGGCCAGCTGCGCGTGATCGGCGCGCGAGGCGAGGATCAAGCGTTCGATCGCCGTCCCGTTATCGGCCGGCTTGTAGCGGTCGAAGCGATACGCGCGAAGCAGCGTCCCCTCGACCAGCGCGCGGGCGACCTCGGGGTCGTCTTTGGGCACCGACCAGCAGAGCACCTTCGCGGAGAGGCCGGCGGCCCGTCCCTGGGCGGTGGCGGCGGCGCGGCGGGCGGGCTCGGGTCCGAAGGCGGGTCGCTTGCCCAGCCCGACCAGGATCAGGCGCCGGCCCTCGGAGTGCGTGACGGCGAGGCGGCCGAACTCGGGGCTCGCCTCGCCCGAGGCCACGAGCGCCCCGAGCGCTCCGTCCAGGTTCGGCGTAGGCTCATCCTCGAAGTGACCGACGACGACGGTGTCGGCGTCGGTCGCGAGCGGGTCCTCCACGGTCGCCTCGACGAGCATGGCGCGCGACGCTACCAACGCCGTGCCCGCAGCCGCGCGTCGCCGGTCCGGCGATGACTACGATTGCTCAAGGCGTCCGCAACCCACTGGAGACCCCATCGATGCCCAAGACCGTGATCCTTTCAGCTGCTCGCACCCCGATTGGCAAGCTCGGCGGCGGCCTGGCCAGCGTCGACGCCACGGAGCTCGGTGCGACCGCGATCCGGGGGGCCCTGGAACGGGCCGAGGTGGCGGGCGACCAGATCCAGCGGGTCGTCATGGGTCAGGTGATCCAGGCCGGTCAGGGGCAGATTCCCTCCCGGCAGGCCCAGATCAAGGCCGACATCCCCAAGGAGGTGCCGTCGGAGACGATCAACAAGGTCTGCGCGTCGGGCATCCGCGCGGTGGGCCTGCTCGACACGGCGATCCGCGCCGGCGACATGGAAATCGGCATCGGCGGCGGGATGGAGTCGATGTCCAATGCGCCATACATGCTCAAGGAAGCCCGCTTCGGCTTCCGGATGGGCGACGGCAAGGCGATCGACGCGATGATCCACGACGGGCTGACCAACCCGTTCAGCGGCAAGCACATGGCTCAGGAGGCCAGCGAGGTGGCCGCCGAGCTCGAGCTGACGCGGCCGGATATGGACCGCTGGGCGCTGCGCTCGCATCAACTCGCGGTCAAGGCGACCGATGAGGGACGGCTCCCGGAGGAGATCGTCCCGGTGACGATCCACGGCAGGAAGGGCGACACCACGGTGGAGATCGACGAGGCTCCGCGGCGGGAGACGAACCTCGAGCAGCTGTCCAAGCTGCCTCCGATCTTCCTCAAGGACGGCTCGCACACCGCGGGCAACTCGCCCGGCGTCAACGACGGCGGCGGCGCGCTCCTGGTCGCCAGCGACGATTGGGCGAAGCGCAACAACCGAAGCGCGCTGGCCACGATCATCGCCCAGGCACAGGTGGCCGACGACTTTCCCTACCTGGCGCGCACACCGGCCAAGGCGGCCCAGCAGGCGCTCGAGCAGGTGGGGCTGAAGGCGGACGAGATCGACCTGTGGGAGATCAACGAGGCGTTCGCGTCGGTGACCCTCAACTCGATCCGGATGCTCGGGATCGACGAGGACAAGGTCAACGTGAACGGCGGGGCGGTCGCGCTCGGTCATCCGATCGGAGCCTCGGGGGCCCGGATCCTGGGCAGCCTCGTGCTCGAGCTGCGGCGACGCGGCGGGGGCCTGGGGTGCGCGGCCATCTGCTCCGGCGGGGGCCAGGGCGACGCCGTGATCGTCGAGGTGAATGGCGGCTGAGGAACCCACCCGCTCAGCGCCGGTCAGGGCGGCAGGTGAAGCGCCGGTAGCGGCGGAGCGTCAAGCGCCGGTGACGGCGGAGCGTCAAGCGCCCGTAACGGCGGCATTCTTCGATCTCGACCGGACCCTCATGGAGGGGTCCTCGGCGTTTCAATTCGGGCGCGCCGCGTTCAAGGCCGGCCTGCTCTCCCGCCGCCAGCTGATCTCCGACGGCTGGGCCAACATCCGCTTCCGCCTGCAGGGCTCGACCGACGAGCGGACCCACGCCCTGCGCGACCGCATCTCCGTCTCGCTGACCGGCACCGCGGTCCGCGACATGGAGCGTCTGGCGCCCGATGTCCTGGCCCGGATACTCCCGCGCATCTATCCGAAGATGCTGGCGCTGGCCTTCGAGCATCAGGACGCCGGCCGGCGCGTCTACATCTTCACCGCGGCGTCCCAGGAGCTGGCCGAGATGCTGGCCCACGTGCTCACGTTCGACGGCGGGATCGGGTCGCAGTTCTCGGAGGTCAAGGACGGGGTGTACACCGGCCGCCCGACCGGCCTCTTCATCTACGGGGCCGACAAGGCCCGCGCGATCAAACGCCTCGCCGACCGCGAGGGGATCGACCTCGGCCAGTCCTACGCATATTCAGACTCGGCCTCCGACCTGCCGATGCTCCGCGCGGTCGGGCACCCGGTGGCGGTGAACCCGGATAAGGAGCTCCTGGCCGAGGCGCGCGCCGAGGGGTGGCAGGTGCTGCGCTTTGACCGGCTGGGGCGCCGGTTGAAGACGACGTTGGGCGTGCTGGGTGCCGCCGCGGCCGGCGGCCTGGGGAGCGCATCGCTGGCAGCCCGCCGCCGCCGCGGGGGCGTTCCGACGCTCCGACGCGGGGGGCGAAGCCGGGTGGTGACAAAGCTCCGCTGAGGGCGGCCGGGACCGCCGCTGGATCTAGACTCACGAGCCATGGCCACGCGCCCGAAGGTCTCGGACGAGGAGCGTTGGGAACGCGAGCGGTTCGCCGCGACGCCCGAGCGCGACGCGCCGTTCTCGACCATCAGTGGCGAGCCGATCAGGCCGCTCTACACGGAGTCTGATCTTCCGCCTGAGCCCGAGGCGGCGATCGGCTTTCCCGGCGAGTTCCCCTACACGCGCGGCGTCTATCCGTCGATGTACCGGGGGCGGCTGTGGACGATGCGCCAGTTCGCGGGGTTCGGGACCGCGAAGGAGACCAACGCGCGGTTCCGGTATCTGCTCGAGCACGGTCAGACCGGGCTCTCGACGGCGTTCGACATGCCCTCGCTGATGGGGCACGACTCCGACCATCCGCGCTCGCTGGGTGAGGTCGGCCGGGAGGGAGTGGCGGTCGACACGCTCGAGGACATGGAGACGCTGTTTGACGGAATCCCCCTTGACCAGGTCAGCGTGTCGATGACGATCAACGCCCCGGCGGCGATCATGCTCGCGTTCTACGTGGTGGCGGCGGAGCGGAAGGGGATCGGGCCCGAGAAGCTGGCGGGCACGATCCAGACCGACATCCTCAAGGAGTACATCGCGCAGAAGGAGTGGTGCTTCCCCGTCGATCCGGCGATGCGGCTGGTCACCGACATGATCGAGTGGTGCGCGCACAAGATGCCGCGCTGGCACCCGATCTCGATCTCGGGCTACCACATCCGGGAGGCGGGCTCGACGGCCGATCAGGAGCTGGCGTTCACGCTCAAAGATGGTCTGACGTATGTCGAGCAGGCGGTGGCGCGCGGCCTCGATGTGGACGACTTCGCGCCCCGGTTGTCCTTCTTCTTCAACGCCCACATCGATTTCTTCGAGGAGATCGCCAAGTACCGGGCGGCGCGGCGGATCTGGGCACGGGAGCTGCGCGATCGCTTCGGCGCGCGGAGCGAGCGGTCGCTGCTGATGCGCTTCCACACCCAGACCGCGGGGGTCTCGCTGACCGCGCAGCAGCCGCTGAACAACATCGTGCGGACGGCGATCGAAGCCCTGGCCGGCGTGCTCGGGGGCACCCAGTCGCTGCACACCAACAGCTTCGACGAGGCGTTGGCGCTGCCGACCGAGGAGGCGGTGCGGGTCGCGCTGCGCACCCAGCAGATCATCGCCGAGGAGACCGGCGTGGCCAACACGATCGACCCGCTCGGCGGCTCCTACTTCGTCGAGGCGCTGACTGACCGGATGGAGGAGAAGGCCTACGGCTACTTCGCCAAGATCGATGAGCTGGGCGGGATGGTGGAGGCGATCAAGATGGGCTATCCGCAGCGGGAGATCGCCGACGCGGCGTTCGTCTACCAGCAGGAGCTCGAGGCCGGGGTCCGCAGGCTGGTCGGCGTCAACGCCTACACCGAGGGAGGCGGAGACGAGACCCCGATTCTCCGCATCGATCCGCGGTTCGAGCCCGATCAGGTGGAGCGGGTGCGGGCCGTGCGTGCGCGTCGCAGCGCTGAGAGCGTGACCGCGGTCCTGGAGGGGCTTGAAGCGGCGGCGCGCGATCCGGGCCACAACCTGATGCCGCATCTGCTCGAGGCGGCGCGGGTACAGGCCACCGAGGGCGAGATCGTGCAGACGCTCCAGAAGGTGTTCGGGACCTACACCGAGTCCCCCGCGTTCTAACTAGAATCCCGCGCCCGCCGCTGCCGTCCGTACCGCGGCGGCAAGCTGCCAATGGCCTCCTCCACCGAGAGAAAGATCCGCGTTGTCGTCGCCAAGCCGGGCCTGGACGGCCACGACCGCGGCGCCAAGATCATCGCCCGGGCGCTCCGGGACGCGGGCATGGAGGTCATCTACACGGGCCTGCACCAGACGCCCGAGCAGATCGTGGCCACGGTGATCCAGGAGGACGCCGACGCGGTCGGGCTCTCGATCCTGTCCGGCGCGCACATGACGCTCGTCCCGCGGATTCTCGAGCTGCTCGAGGCGGAGGAAGCCGGAGATGTCGTGGTAACGGCCGGAGGGACGATCCCGGCCGATGACGTGGAGGAGCTCAAGCGACTGGGGGTGGCCGAGGTGTTCACCCCCGGCGCCTCGACCCAGGAGGCGGTCGAGTTCATCCGGGACGCGGTCGCGCGGAAAAACGCGGCGTGAGACGAGGCAGCTGCGAACCGCCGGAGCGCGACGAACTTTGGCGCTGGAGTTGAGCTATGCGACGAAGAATCGCCAAAGTTCGCGTTGGAGGGCCTGATTGACTAGTCAGTCAACGGGATATAGTGCCCCTGTTCTCATGGGATTAGGAGGAACCAGTTGAAGATTTGCGTCCTCGTGAAAGAGGTCCCGGACGCCGCGGTCGAGAAGCGAATCGATCCCTCGACCGGCCGGCTTGACCGGAGTGGAGAGAAGAACCTGAACCCCTATGACACGCACGCCATCGAGGCCGCCATGCAGATTCGGGAAGGCGGTGCGGCCGAGGTCGAGGAGATCGTCGCCGTGACCATGGGGCCAGAGTCGGCGGTGCGTGCGCTCCACAAGGCGGTCTCGCTGGGCGCCGACCGGTCGATGCACCTCACCGACGAGGCGCTCGCCGGATCGGACGTCGCGGCCACCGGCTACGCGCTGGCCAAGGCGCTCGAGAAGGAGTCGCCCGATCTCGTGCTGCTCGGCCAGCAGTCCGACGACGGCGAGTGCTACACGATCGGCGCCGTCGTGGCGGACCACCTGAAGATGCCCTCGCTGACCCAGGTGATCAAGATGGACGTGCAGAACGGGGGGCTGCGCTGCGAGCGTCAGGCCGAGTACGGCTACGACACGGTCGAGGTCTCGCTGCCCGCGGTGATCTCGGTCGGCGACGCGATCAACGAGCCGCGCTACCCGTCGCTGAAGGCGATCATGGGCGCGCGCAAGAAGCCGCTGGAGACGGTGAGCGCGGGCGACGTCGGAATCGAGGCCTCCCAGGTGGGCGAGGAGGGCTCGCGCGTGAAGTGCGGCGACTTCCACGACCCGGAGGCCAAGCCGCCCGGACAGATCATCGAGGACGAGGACACCGACGAGACGGTGCAGAAGATCGTCGCCTGGCTCGAGGAAAGGAAGCTGATCTAAATGGCCGATGTCCTCACCTACGTTCTGCATTACGAGGGCGAGCTCAACAAGAACTCGCTGGGCGCGGTTTCCGAAGGCGCCGCGCGGGCCAAGGAGATCGGCGGCGAGTGCCATGCCCTGGTGCTCGGCGGCGATGACCTGACCGACGAGCTCTGCCAGTCCGTCGGCGCCTACGGCGCGACCAAGGTCTTCCGGGCCAGGGGGTCCGAGGGTCTCGCCCAGCCCGTGGTCGATGCGATGGCCAAGGTCATCGGCGAGCACGGGCACGGATACGCGCTGTTCGGGGGCGGCCTGCTCGGGTTCGAGATCGGGGCCGGGCTGGCGGCGCGGATGCGCGCCGGCGTGACCATGGAGGTGATCAACGTCCGCGCCGAGGACGGCAAGCTCGTGGCCGAGCGGCCGATCCTCCAGGACTCGAAGATCTCGGTCTCCCGTTATCAGGGCGATCTGGGAATCATCATCGGGCGGATCAATGCGTTCGAGGCGCGGACCGTGGACGGCGGCTCGGCTGAGGTCGTGGACGTCGAGGTCGACTACTCGGCCTGGTCTGATCAGGCCAAGATGGTGCAGCGCGGCGAGCAGCGCGGGGCCGATGTGGACATCGAGGGCGCCGACATCCTGGTCGCCGGAGGCCGCGGACTGGGTAAACCCGAGGGCTTCGAGCTGGCGGAGGCCCTGGCATCAGCCTTCGGGGGTAACGCCGCGGTTGCGGCCACGCGAGCCGTGGTCGACGCCGGCTGGTACCCGTACGCGGCCCAGATCGGCCAGACCGGCAAGACCGTGTCGCCGAAGCTGTACCTCGCCGCGGGGATCTCCGGGGCCATCCAGCACAAGGTCGGGATGCAGTCCTCAGAGAACATCGTCGCCATCAACAAGGACGCCAACGCGCCGATTTTCGAGTTCTCCGATCTCGGGATCGTCGGCGACTTGAACAAGATCCTGCCCAAGCTGACCGAGGCGATCAAGGCCAAGAAGGGCGGCTGATGGCTGAGGGTGTAGCGCCGAGCGAATTTCCGCCGCCGGTCGATTCGGTCGAGGAGTTCGTCAAGCGCGAGCTCGACCCCGAGGAGGAGCGGATCGACGTTGGCGTCGTCATCGTCGGCGGCGGACCCGCCGGGCTGGCGTGCGCCAACCGACTGCTCCAACTGCTGGCCGACGAGCCCGAGCTCATGGAGCGCCTCGGCGAGGTACCTGTCGCGGTGATCGAGAAGGGCAAGGCGTGCGGTGCCCACAACCTGTCCGGCGCGATGATGCGGCCCTCGGGACTGAAGGAGCTCTTCCCGGACAAGGAGCCCTCGGAGTGGCCCACGTACGGGACGGTGGCCAAGGACACGGTGTATTGGATGCTCAGCCCGAGCCGGGCGATCCCGCTCAAGCCGACGCCGCCGCCGTTTCGAAATCACGGCAACTACATGGTGAGCGTGGCCGAGCTGTCGCGCTGGCTGGCCACCCAGGCCGAGGAAGCCGGCGCCTACATCCTCACCGAGACCAGCGCCCAGCAGCTTCTGGTCGAGGACGGGGTCGTGCGCGGCGTGCGCTCGGGCGACAAGGGACGGGGCAAGGACGGCGAGGAGCTGGGCAACTTCGAGCCCGGCTCGGACGTGACCGCCAAGGCGACCGTCCTGGCCGAGGGAACGTGGGGGCATCTCACCGGAGCGGCGATCAAGGAGTTCGCGCTGGCCGAGGACCGCGAGCCTCAGGTGTGGGCGCTCGGGGTCAAGGAGGTGTGGGAGGTCGCGAGGCCCCTCGACCGGGTCATCCATACGCTCGGGTGGCCGCTGCGCTACGGAGCCAAGTGGCACGAGTTCGGCGGCTCGTGGATCTACCCGATGGGGGAGAACCGCGTCTCGCTGGGCTTCGTCGCCGGCCTCGACTACACCGACGCCACCTTCTCCGTCCACGACGTGCTCCAGGAGTTCAAGACCTCGAAGCTCGTGCGCGCCATCCTCGACGGCGGTAAGCGGGTGTCGTGGGGCGCCAAGGCGATTCCCGAAGGTGGCTACTGGGCGATGCCCAAGCCCTCGGCTCCCGGAATGGTCATCTGCGGGGACAGCGCGGGGATGGTCAACGTCCCCATCCTCAAGGGGATCCACTACGCGATCCACGCCGGCATCTACGCCGCGGAGACGATCTTCGAGCAGCTGAAGGGCGGGGGCACCGACTTTTCGGCCTACGACAAGCGGGTCGAGGACTCCGTGATCGGCCAGGAGCTCTATCGCTCACGGAACATGAAGCAGCCGTTCGGGCGGGGCTTCTTCGTCGGCGGGGCGATCGCCAACGCGATGGAGATCAGCGGCGGACGGTTCCCGGGCGGCCGCTGGCCCAACCACCGCGACTCGGAGTCGCCGATGACGATCGGCGATCGGCGCAAGAGCTATCCCAAGCCCGACGGCAAGTACACCTTCGACAAGCTCTCGTCGGTCTACGTGTCCGGGAACGCGACACGCGACGATGCCCCCAATCACATCCGGGTCCGTCGCGAAGTCCCGCGGGAGATCGCCGAGACCTGGGTGTGGATGTGCCCGGCCGGCGTCTACGAGATTCCGGAGGAGGCCTCGGAGAACGGGATGGTCGACGTGATCGTCAACTACACGAACTGCGTGCAGTGCGGCGCGATCACGGCGAAGGGCGGCCGTCTGACCCCGCCCGAGGGCGGCGACGGGCCGCTGTACACAATCACGTAGCTCGCGCGTCGCCGAGCCGGCGCGACTTCCGGGCCGGCGAAGTTGTTAGAGAGTCATGCGTCGCCTCCTCGTCGCGTGTCTGCTCACCTGCGGGGCCGTCGCGGTTCCGTCGGCGGTGGCCAGCAGCTCGCTGCCCCGGGCCACGCTCCGCGGCTTCGTCTGCCAGCGCTCGTCGAATCACCTCGACCGGGCGATCGAGGTCACGGGCGTGATGCGGCCGGTCACCGGGACACAGGCCATGGCGATGAAGTTCGTGCTGCTCCGCCGAGCGGTTGGCGGAGGAGCGTACGCTCCGGTCAGCGGGAAGGACCTGGGCCGCTGGCTCACGCCCACGCCGCCCACGCTGGGGCAGCGGTCAAGCGACGTGTGGCGGCTTGACAAGCTGGTGGTCAACCTGCCGGCGCAGTCGTTCTACAGGTTTCATGTGAGCTTCCGCTGGACGGCGAGCTCGAGCACGGTGCTCTCGAGGACGGTGCTCTCAAGCCCGGTCTGCGCTGAGTAGCGCGGGCTACACTCAGTAGTGATGAAGACCGAGACGCATCCCGAGTACGTAGACGCACACGTCCGCTGCACGTGCGGCAACGAGTTCATGACTCGCTCGACGAAGCCTGAGATCCACGTCGAGATCTGCTCTGCCTGCCATCCCTTCTACACGGGCAAGCAGAAGCTGGTTGACACCGGTGGCCGGGTCGAGCGCTTCCAGCGCCGGGTGGCCAAGGGCCGGCGCGGCCGCGCGCCCGCGGGCGCCTAGCTGCTCAGCCCCTCCGGGCCAGGCCGGCGGCTCCGGACCGGCACCTACACTCGTGCCCAATGATCGACGAGCTCGTTTCCCAGATCGAGACGCGCTTCGCTGAGCTACAGCAGGAGCTTTCTGACCCGGCGGTGATCGGTGACCGCGATCGCTTCCGTACGGCGAGCAAGGCCTACCGCGAGCTCGAGCCGGCGGCCAAGCTGGCGGCCGAGTACCGGCGCGCCGCCGACGACGCCGAGGGAGCGCGGGAGCTTCTCGCCGAGGACGGGGATGATCCGGAGCTGCGCAGCCTGCTCGAAAGCTCACGTCAGCGGATCGAGGAGCTCGAGGATCAGATCCGTCTGGCCATGGTCGAGCGCGACCCGAATGACGACAAGAACGTGATCGTCGAGATTCGGGCAGGGGCGGGGGGTGACGAGGCTGCCCTGTGGGCCGGCGACCTGTACCGGATGTTCACCCGCTACGCCGAGCGTCGCGGGCTCCAGGTCGAGCCGCTGGCGATCGGCGACGGGTCCTACACCTTCGAGGTGAAGGGCGACGGCGCCTACTCGGTGTTCAAGTACGAAGGCGGTACGCACCGCGTCCAGCGCGTGCCGGAGACCGAGTCACAGGGGCGGATCCACACCTCGACTGCCACGGTCGCGGTCCTGCCCGAGGCCGACGAAGTGGACGTCCAGATCGACCCGGCCGACCTCCAGGTCGACGTCTATCGGAGCTCGGGACCGGGCGGCCAGTCGGTCAACACGACCGACTCCGCGGTTCGGATCACGCACAAGCCGTCAGGAATCGTCGTCTCGATGCAGGACGAGAAGTCCCAGCTGCAGAACCGCGAGCGCGCGATGAAGGTGCTGAGGGCGCGTCTATATGAGCGGGCGCTGGCCGAGCAGCAGGCCGAGCTGGCGGCGTCACGCCAGGCGCAGGTGGGGACGGGCGAGCGGGCCGAGAAGATCCGGACCTACAACTTCCCAGAGAAGCGGGTCAAGGACCACCGGATCAACCTCTTGTCGCACAACCTGGATGGGATCCTCCTCGGGGACCTGGAAGAGTTCACTGACGCGCTGGCGGACGACGAGAAGCGACGGCGGTTGAGCGAGAGCGCGGTTGCCTGAGACGCTGGCGGCGTCGTGGCGCGAGGTCGTTGCGGCCGGCGAGACGGCGTTGCGCAGGGCGGGAGTCGAGAACCCGCGGCTCGACTCGCAATTACTGCTGGCCGAGGCGGCGGGCGTGAGCCGCGAGCGCCTGTTCATCGAGGACGCGGTCATCGAGGGGGCGACGGTGCGGCGGTTCATGGAGCTGATCGGGCGGCGTGAGGCCCGTGAGCCGATTGCCTACATCCTGGGCCGCAAGGATTTCCGTCGGCTCACGCTGGTCGTCGACCGACGCGTGCTCATCCCCCGGCCCGAGACCGAGCTGCTCGTCGAGGTGGCGCATTCGCTGCCGCGTGGCGCGCGCGTGGTCGATGTGGGGACGGGCAGCGGAGCGGTGGCGTTGGCGCTGAAGGACGAGCGCCCGGACCTCGAAGTGTGGGGGACGGATGTGAGCGCGGAGGCGCTCGAGGTGGCGCGCTCGAACGCGGCCCGGCTGGGGCTTGACGTGCGCTGGGAGCAGGCCGACCTGCTGGGGGACCTGGCGACGCTCGGTCGCGCGGAGGAGCGATTCGACGCCGTGCTGGCCAACCTGCCCTACGTCGAGGTTGGGGCCGAGCTCGAGCCGGAGATCACCCAGTACGAGCCGGCGGCGGCGCTGTTCGCCGGCGTGGACGGGCTGGAGGTGATTCGGCGGCTGATCCCACAGCTGGGCGAGACTCCGGTGGTGGCGCTCGAGGTGGCGTTTGACCAGGCCCCCGCGGTCGGAGAACTCCTTCACACCGGCGGATGGCGTCGGCTCGAGGTGCTCCGGGACCTCGGAGGCCATGAGCGCGTTGTCCTCGCGCGACGCTGAGAAGTTTTCGCGCTGCGTGGCGGCGGGCGGGGTCGTGGTCTTCCCCGCGGACACGGTCTACGGCCTGGCCTGCGATCCGGAGAACGCAGGGGCGGTAAACCGCCTGTACGCGCTCAAGGGCCGGCGACCGGATAAGCCGGCGGCGGTCATGTTCTTCGAGCTCGAGGTCGCGCTGGACGCCCTGCCCGAGCTCGGCCCGCGGACGCGAGCCGCAATGCCGTACCTCCTGCCGGGAGCCGTGACGTTGCTCGTGCCGAATCCGGCTCACCGGTTCCCACTGGCCGGTGGCTCCGACCTCCTGGGGCTGCGAGTGCCGCGCCTCGAACGGCTGGCCGCCGTCGGCCGTCCGGTCCTCCAGTCAAGCGCGAATCGCACGGGCGGCCCGGACGCGCGACGTCTGGCCGACGTACCGGAAGAGATCCGCGCCGGCGCGGACCTGGTGATCGACGGGGGGGAGCTCCCGGGGACGCCGTCGACGGTGGTCGATCTGCGGGAGTACGACGAGGACGGTCCGTGGCAGGTCGTGCGGGAGGGGGCGGTGGGGATGGAGGAGCTGGAGCGAGCACTCGGGGGGCAGTTTCACTTCCGGCCCGAGTCATATGAACGCGTGATCGTGGACGAGATGCCGGGCTACCACGAGCTCCAGCGCCGGCTCGTCGAAGCGAGCGGGGCGGGGGCGCGGCGGATCCTCGAGCTGGGGACGGGGACCGGGGTAACCGCGGCTCGGCTGCTCGAGCGCCACCCCGAGGCGAAGCTGGTCGGGGTCGACGCGAGCGCGGAGATGCTGGGCGCGGCTCGCTCGCGGTTGCCTGGCGAACGGGTTGAGCTCCGCGTGGGGCAGATCGAGGACGAGCTGCCGAGCGGGCCGTTCGATCTCGTGGCCAGCGCCCTGTGTGTCCATCACCTCGACGGGTCTCAGAAGGCGGACCTGTTCCGGCGGGTGCGTGAGCGGTTGGTCCCGGGAGGTCGATTCGTGCTGGGGGATCTCGTGACGCCGGAGGATCCCGGCGACGCGCAGACGCCGTTCACGCCCGGGTTCGACAAGCCGAGCAGCGTCCCCGAGCAGCTCGAATGGATGATGGCCGCGGGCCTCCAGGCGCGAGTCGCGTGGGAGGAGGGCGATCTGGCGATTTTCGTGGCCGATGCCCCTCCCGCTGGTATCGTCGCGGCGACGTGAACGTCGAGCTGCCGCCGGACTTCTTCAACCGCCCGCTGGCCGAGGTGGATCCGCAGATCGCCGAGGTGCTGGGACACGAGCTGGAACGCCAGCAGCGCACCCTGGAGATGATCGCGTCCGAGAACTTTGTGCCCCAGGCGGTGCTCGAATGTCAGGGCTCGGTGCTGACCAACAAGTACGCCGAGGGATATCCCGGCCGGCGCTACTACGGAGGTTGCGAGCACATCGACGTGGCGGAGCAGCTGGCCATCGACCGCGCGTGCGAGCTCTTCGGCTCCGAGCACGCCAACGTCCAGCCGCACTCCGGCGCTCAGGCCAACGCGGCCGCCTATCAAGCCCTGATGGAGCCGGGCGATGTCCTGATGGGCCTCGAGCTCGCCCATGGCGGCCACCTCACGCACGGAATGAGGATCAACTTCTCCGGGCGTCTGTACAGGATCGTGCCCTACCACGTGGACCGGGAGTCGAGCCTGATCGACATGGACGAGGTCGAGCAGCTGGCCCGAGAGCACCGGCCCAAGGTGATTCTGGCCGGATGGTCAGCCTACCCGCGGTTCCTTGATTTCGAGCGCTTCCGGGCGATCGCCGACGAGGCGGGGGCCTATCTCGTCGTCGACATGGCGCACTTCGCCGGGCTGGTGGCCGCCGGCCTTCATCCCAACCCGGTGCCTCATGCTGACGTGGTCACCACGACGATCCACAAGACGATCGGCGGTGGCCGCGGCGGGATGATCCTGTGCGGCAGCGAGCTGGCCAAGAAAATCGACTCGGCGGTTTTCCCGGGACAGCAGGGGGGGCCGCTCGAGCACATCATCGCCGGCAAGGCGGTGGCGCTGCTGATCGCCTCCTCAGACGCCTTCCGGGAGCGTCAGGAGCGGACCGTGGCCGGCGCCAAGGCGGTGGGCGGTGAGCTGCTGCAGGCGGGCGGGGGGGTCAATGTCCTCACCGGCGGTACCGACGTGCACCTCGTGCTGTGCGATCTCACCCAGTCGGAGCTCGACGGAAAGCAGGCCGAGGATCGGCTGGCGGCGGTGGGCATAACCGTCAACCGCAACGCGGTGCCGTTCGACCCGCGGCCTCCGGCGGTGTCGAGCGGGCTGCGGATCGGGACGCCGGCGCTGTCGACGCGAGGGCTACAGGTCGATGACTTCGTCGAGGTGGGTCGGATCATCGGCGAGGCGCTGACGGCGACCGATTTCGAAGCCCAGCGGAGCGAGCTGGCCGAACGGGCGGGCGTGATCGCCGACCGCTACCCGCTCTACGCGAGCCTCCGCACGGCGGCCACGGTCTAGCTGCCAGCGGCGTGCCGCCGCGGCGGTGCTGAGGGCTCACGTGCGACGCAGTCCCCGGCGGATGCGATCCTTGGCAGGCACATGAACTATCTCCACGCCGCTCTCGCCTTCGTCGTGGCGATGATCTTGGCGGCCGGCCTGACGCCGCTGGCGGCGCGCTTCGCGCGCCGGGTCGGCGCGATCGCGATGCCGAGCGAGCGGGGACTGGCCGAGCGGATGACCCCGATGCTCGGCGGCCTGGCGATCCTCGCGGGCGTCCTGGTGGCCGGCGGCCTCTGGCTGCCCGGGACGATCAAGCTCCCGCACACGGCCCACACCCACGCGGGCCCGGGCGGGACCGTGCACACGTGGGCGATCCTCGCCGGAGCGTGCCTGATCACTGCCGTGGGCGCTATCGACGACTGGCGGAATCTCCCGCCGGTCCTCAAGCTGGTCGGCCAGGTCGGGGCCGCGGTGATCGCGGTGGAGGGCGGCGCCGTGGTCACCGACGTAACGCTGCCCTTCGTGGGCGCGCTCCAGTTCCCGCATGAGGGCGGGTTCCTCACCGTCCTATGGCTGGTCGGGTTGATGAACGTGGTCAACTTCTCCGACGGGGTCGACGGCCTGGCCGCGGGCCTGTGCGCCATCGACGGCGTGGCCTTCTCGGTGATCGCCTTCGACCTCCACGTTCCCGGAGCGGCGATCCTGGCCGCGCTGACGGCGGGCGCCTCTCTCGGTTTCCTGGTCCACAACTTCCACCCGGCCCGGGTCTTCATGGGCGACTCCGGCGCCAACCTCCTCGGCTACCTGCTCGGTGTGGCCGCCGTGGTCGGGTCGCTGAAGACCAACGTGGTGGTCGCCCTGGTCGTGCCGCTGGTGATCCTCGCGGTGCCATTCCTCGACACGGGGTTTGTCATCGCCAAGCGGCTGAAGTACCGCCGCAAGGTGTGGCTGGCCGACGCCAACCACTTCCATCACCGCATGGCGCGGATCGGCTTCAGCCAGCGCAAGACGGTGGCGTACCTCTACGGCTGGACACTGCTGCTGGCCGGGGTCGCGGTGGCGCTGCGGTTTGTGCCCTATTCGGTGCACGTCGGCGGCCAGCACCACTACCGCGCCGGATGGCTGGCCTTCATGATCGGGCTCGGGGTCGTGGCGATCGCGGCCAGCGTCTACCTCGTGTACGTGCTGGAGATCCTCAAGTTCAAGAGCTTCCGGGCGCGTGAGCTGCGAGAGGCGGACCCGGGCACGAGCGAGCACGAGATCGATGTGCAGGTGGCGCGGGAGCTCGAGACCGGCGAATTCGAGCGGGTGGAGGTGGATGCGGAGGTGCCCGAGCCGGGCGGGGGGGCGGATGGTGGCGTGGCGCGGGGGCCGGCCGGGAGGGCTGATGGTGGCGTGGCGCGGGGGGCGGCCGGTGAGTCGGTGGGCGAGGCGGCTGGACCCGCACGCCGGGGCACAAGCGGACGACCCTCCCAGACCGCGGGACGCCCCCGCTGAAGGGACTGACCCGGACCGAGGGCGCCCTGCTCGGCGCTTTGGCGCTGGCTACCGCGCTGGCGGGGATCGGGCGCTATGTCTCCGGCTTTCCGACCATCGTCGCGTTCGTCCTGGCCACGGTGGCGCTGGCCGGCATGGCCTGGCTCGTCTCGTTCGCGACCGAGCACGCGGGGCGGCGGCTCGGCGCCGCAGCCACCGGCGTGATGCAGGCGACGCTGGGGAACCTGCCTGAGTTCTTCGTCGTGCTATTTGCGCTGAACGCCGGCCAGCTGATCGTGGCCGAGACGGCGATCATCGGCTCGATCGTCGTCAACGCGCTGCTCGTGCTCGGGCTCGTGATCATCGCCGGGGCTAGGAAGGCGCGCGACGGGGTGATGCGCTTCAGCCCGAGTCTCCCCAACGACACCGCCACCCTGCTGCTGATCTCGACCTTCATCATCGTTCTGATCGCGCTCACCCACACGGCGGGCGACGCGGCCAGCCATCACGCCAAGACGATCTCGATCGTGGGGGCGGTGGTCATCCTTCTCGTCTACGGCTGGTGGCTGACCCAGTATCTGCGCGGCGCCGGCGCCGGCGATCCGCATGAGCCGACCCGGATCGGGACCGCGCCCGCGATCGGCCTGCTGATCGCGGGGGGCGTGGGATCGGCGTTCGTCTCCGACTGGTTTGTTCACGCCCTGACCCCGACGATCCACATGCTCCACATCACCCGCGCGTTTGCCGGGCTCGTGATCATCGCGATCGCCGGCAACGCGGTCGAGCACGCGGTCGGGATCGTCCTGGCGGCGCGCGGGCGCTCGGAGCTCGCGATCTCGGTGGTCAAGAACTCGGTGGCGCAGATCGCCGCCTTTCTCTACCCGCTGATGGTGCTCGTCTCGCTGCTCACGGCGACGACGCTCACGTTCTCGCTCTCGCCGGTGTACGCGGGCGCCCTGTTCGGCACCGCGGTGATCATCTGGCAGGTCACCGGGGACGGTGAGGCGACCGGCTTCGAAGGGGCCGCGCTGATCGCCGCCTACATCATCCTGGCCACTGTGGCGGCGTTCGAGACGTAGCAGGCGTGGTTCTTGGGCAGTATTGGGGGGCGGTGGTGGGGGCGCGCACGTGGTCGGCTCGGGTTGAAGGCGACCGGTTCCGCCGCCTGCTAACCTGACGTTTACGTAAGGTTCTAGCTGACGGAGGTTTGGTGCCCCAACTGACACGGTCGCGTGCCCTGTCCGCAGTCCGGCCTCGCCGGCGCGCGATCGCCGATGAGCGCTACAAGTGGTGGGCGCTGTCGTGCACGAGCCTGGGGATGCTCCTGGCCACGATCAACTCGGGAACGCTGATCATCGCGCTGCCCGACCTCGAGCGGAGCCTGCATACGAGCCTGCTGGAGCTCGTGTGGGTGATCCTGGTCTACATGATCGCGTCGACCGTGCTCGTCCTGAGCGCGGGCCGGCTGTCTGACCAGTTCGGGCGAAAGCAGGCCTATATCGGCGGCTTCGTGCTGTTCGCGGCGGCCTCGCTGGGCGCCGGCTTTGCCGCGAACGGGACCCAGCTCATCCTGTGGCGGATCGTCCAGGGGCTCGGGGGGGCGTTCCTGTTCGCCAACGCGGCGGCGATCGTTACCGACGCCTTCCCCCGTGAGCAGCTTGGCCTGGCCATGGGGACCAACACGATGGTGGCCGCCGTCGGGCTGGTGATCGGCCCGGTGCTGGGTGGCGCTCTGGTCGCCATCAAGTGGCCCTGGGTGTTCTGGTTCAACGTTCCCCTGGCTCTGCTCGGAAGCCTGTGGGCGGGTCTGATCCTGCGCGAGCTCACCGGCCGTGACGAGGACACGAGATTCGACTTCGCGGGAACCGTGACCTTCCTCGTCGGGCTGACCGGGCTCGTGCTCGGCATCTCGAAGGGCGGTATCTCAGGCTGGAACCACCCGGTGGTCGTCGGTGGGCTGATCGCGGCCGTGGTCCTGATGCCCGCCTTCGTGGTCATCGAGCGCCATCACGCCGCGCCGATGCTCGACCTGACGATCTTCAAGAACCGTCTGTTCTCGGCCGCGTCGGCGGCGGCGTTCATCAATGGCCTGGCCCGGTTCGCGCTGATGTTCGTTTTCGTCTTCTACTTCCAGGGCGTGCAGGGCAACTCACCGATCCTGGCCGGGATCAAGCTGGCGCCGCTGGCGGTGGGGATGCTCATCTCCTCGCCGCTGGCCGGGCTGTGGGCGGACCGGCGGGGCTCACGCGGGATGGCGGTCCTGGGGATGCTCGTGACCGCGCTCGGCCTGGCCCTGATGACCACGCTCGGGCGCGATACGACCTATGTGGCGAGCGGCGCCTACATGTTCATCGTCGGGCTCGGCAGCGGAATGTTCAACTCGCCGAATACGGCCGCGATGATGGGCACGGTTGCGGCGCATCGGCGTGGGATCGCCGCCGGGGCCCGCGTTCTGGTCCAGAACACCGGCGCGGTGATCTCGATCGCCTTCGTGCTCGCGGTGGTCACATCCTCGGTGCCCAAGACCGTTCTCTTCAAGGTCTTCTCCGGGCTGGCCAACCACATCTCGAACGCCCAGTTGGTGCCGTTCATCTCGAACATGCACACCGCTCTATGGTGCCTGGCCGCGGTCTCGGTACTCGGCGCCTTCGTGGCCGCGGCGCGACCCAAGCATGTGAGCCAGGCGGTCGACGGCCCCGAAATCGCCGAGGTCAAGGCGGCAGCATGAGCATGACGACGGAGAAGCCGCTTCGCATCGGCGAGGTGGCCGAGCTCACGGGAACGACCCCGCGCACGATTCGCTACTACGAGGAGATCGGCCTGCTGCCGGCGGCGGGGGGACGCGAGGCGGGAAAGCATCGCTGTTACACCCAGGCGGATGTCGAGCGGGTGAGGGAGATCGTCCGGCTCCGCGACCTTCTGGGGCTGTCGCTGGAGCAGCTCTCGCAGTTGCTGGCCGCCGAGGAGGCGCGAGCGGAGATCCGGCGTGAATACCACCAGTCCGAGGACCCGGCGCGGCGGCGCGGCCTGATTCACGAGGCGCTCGGGCACATCGCGACCCAACTCGAGCTGGTGCGCGGGCGCCGACGTGAGCTGGAGGACCTCGAGCGCGAGCTCATGAACAAGCGCCGAACGCTGCACAAGCGGCTTGGCGAGCTCGGCGGATGATCGCGGCGGCGCTCAACCGGCGCCTTGACGGGGTCGACCGGCGCGCCATGGCGACCCTGTCAGCCGGACATCTCTTCACCGACATCTCACAGGGTGCGGTGCCGGCTCTGCTCGTGCCCGTGATCCAGGCTCAGCACATCACGATCGCGGCGGCGGAAGGGCTCGTGCTCGCGGCCACGATTTCGAGCAGCGTCATCCAGCCGCTATTCGGCCACCTGTCCGACCAGCGCTCGCTGCCCTGGCTGATGCCGCTCGGCCCCGGGCTCGGGGGTCTCGGGATCGCGCTGGCCGGGCTGGCGCCGACCTACTGGTTGACATTTGCCGCGATTGTGCTCAGCGGCCTCGGCGTGGCCTCGTTTCACCCCGAGGGTTCGCGGTTTGCCAACTACGTCTCCGGCCACCGGCGGGCCAGCGGCATGAGCCTGTTCAGCGTCGGCGGCAACCTCGGCTTCGCGCTGGGGCCGGTGATCGTGACCCCGCTCGTGATCGCGTTCGGCTTGCACGGCACGGTGTTCGTGCTCATCCCGACGTGGTTGATGGCGGCCGTTCTCATCCACGAGCTGCCGCACCTGCAGCGCTTCCGCGGAGA
>DATGFT010000062.1:0-13917 GCA_035308915.1 Solirubrobacteraceae bacterium | reverse complement strand
GGGGCGCCGCGGGAACGCAGGATGTGCGCCTCGCCGCGACGGATGGTCAATCGCTCGGAGTCGAAGTGCTCGAGCAGCGCCTGGGCGAACTTCCGGGAGGTTCCGAGCTCGTCGCGGAGCTGCGCGAGTGTGATCGCGCCGCCGTTCTGGGATGCCAGCGCGACGATCCGAGCGCGAATGTCGGCTAGTACGGCCGGGTGGTAGTGAAGATTCTTGGAGACGCGGACGGCGCGTCCGGCCTCCCGCAGGGCGGCCAGGTCATCGGGGTCGAGCTCCGCGTCCAGTGGCGGTTCGGAGCCTGCGGCGCGGAGTTGTCGTTCAAGAGCTTCGGCGCCCGGGGACAGCCGGACGGGCGGACGGTGCTGACGCGAGTCCGGTCCGTCCGGCTGTCCCCGCGCGCTCCCCTTCGGTCCAGTCGGCGTCTCGTCGGGCTTCTCGCCTCGGCTCAGCTTTTCCAGCCGCACCATGAGTTGGCGGCTTGGGCCGTGCTTGCGGGGGTGAGGGTCCAGGACGATGCCGCCGCCCAGCGTGTCCGGGGGGGCGATCTGACGGATGACCAGACGGTCTCCGGCGATCGGCACGAGCGGTCGCTCCAGCCGGAGCTGCCAAAAGTCCCCGCCCAGCCAAGCGGCGCGGGCCGGAGTCTCCCGGGTTCCGTGGTGGACCTGAACGCGGTCGCCCGCCTCCAGGTCGGCGTCGCCGGTTTCCAGGCGCGCATCGATCAGGTAGGTCGGCCTAATCGCCGAGTCGATCGCCGCCAGCACCTCGCCCCGTTGGACCTCCGCCACCGCCGTGCCCACAAGGTTCACGGCAACTCGCTGTCCCGCCCCGGCGCGCTCGAGGGCCTCGTCGTGGACCTGCACGCCGCGGACCCTGACGCGCCGTCCGCTGGGCAGCAGCGCCAACTCATCCCCGCGGCTGATCGAGCCCGCCCATAGGGTCCCCGTCACGACGGTCCCGGCGCCGCGGATCGTGAATACCCGGTCGATGTGGAGCCGCGCCAGGCCCGCGCCGTCGGCTCGGCTGGGCACGGCCGCGGCGAGACGGTCGAGCGCTAGGCGGAGCTCGTCCATCCCCGCGCCCGTTCGAGCCGAGACCGGAATCACCTCGCTGGCATGCGGGAGGAGCTCTGAGGCCTCGATCATCGCGAGCTCGGGGTCGGCGAGGTCGCTCTTGGTGACCGCGATGACGCCGTGCTCAATTCCCAACGCCCTCAGCACGAGCGCGTGCTCCTGCGTCTGGGGCATCACTCCGTCGTCCGCCGCGACCGTCATTAGATAGAGATCGATCCCGGTTGCCCCGGCGACCATGGTGCGGACGAATCGCTCGTGGCCCGGCGCGTCGACCACCGACATGGTGCGGCCCGAGGGGAGCGTGAGCTGCGCATAGCCGAGCTCGATCGAGATCCCGCGGTCACGCTCCTGGGGCAGACGATCTGTGTTCACGCCGGTGAGTGCCCGTACCAGCGCTGTCTTTCCGTGGTCGATGTGGCCCGCGGTTCCGAGCGTCAGCGGGGCCGCAGACATCACACGGCGGCGCGTGCGGCGGCGGCTGCGGACTCCAGCTCACCCTCGCAGAGCGTGCGCGGATCGAGCAGCACCCGGCCGTCGTGGATCCGTCCGATGACGGGCGGACTGAAGGCGCGCAGCCGACCCGCGATCTCGACCGGACTGCGCTCGCTGAGCAGCTCGATCACCGGCCCCTCGAGCTCGATCAGCGGCAGCGCGCCGCCGCCCACCTTGGCCACGGCGCGGCCCAGCCGGGCGCCTTCGGTGCCGATCGCGTCTCGGAGGCGCCGCGCTCGGCGCTCGAGCTCGTCCTCACCCGCGTCGAGCATGGCCAGGACAGGGATTTCGCGCCGCGCGCGCTCAGGATTTCGGTAGAGCAGCAGAGTTGCCTCGAGCGCTGCCAGTGAGAGCTTGTCGATCCGCAGCGCTCGCGCCAGCGGGTGTTGCCGCGCCGCCGCGACCGCCCGGGAGGTGCCCACGATCAGACCCGCCTGAGGACCGCCGAGAAGTTTGTCGCCCGAACAGCACGTGAGCGCCGCGCCGGCGGCGACCGAACGCCTGATGCTCGGCTCGTCGCCGAGCGCCGTGAGCGCGGCCCCATCGCCCAGAACTCCCGAGCCGACATCGTCGATCACCGGCACGCCGAGCTCGCAGAGGGCCTCGATGGCGACCTCCTCGACGAATCCCAGCGAGCGGAAGTTCGATGGATGCACCCGCAGGATCACAGCTGTCTGTGGCCCCGCCGCGTCCAGCGCCCGTTCGTAGTCGAGGCGCCGCGTCCGGTTCGTCGTCCCCACCTCGATCAGGCGGGCGCCGGACTGAGCGACCACCTCTGGGATGCGAAAGCCGCCTCCGATCTCCACCAGCTGACCGCGTGAGACGACGGCAGCCCGCCCGGGCCCGGCCAGCGCCGCGGTGGCCAGCAGGACCGCCCCAGCGCCGTTATTCACCACGATCGCCGCCTCGGCGCCGGTCAACTCCTGAAGCAGCCCCTCGACGTGTGCGTGGCGGGAGCCGCGCTGCCCGCTTTCGAGGTCCAGTTCCAGGTTGGCGTACCCCTCAGCAGCGCCTCGGACAGCATCCCGAGCCGCTTCTGACAGGGGCGCCCGGCCCAGGTTGGTATGGACAATCACTCCCGTCGCGTTGATCACCCGGCGCAGCGAGGGCCGCTCCAGTTCGACCAGAAGCTCGCGTGCCCGGCTCGTGATGTCCCCGACCTCGGCAAGGCGACCCTCCAGCAGCAACGCGCGGTGTTCATCGATCGCCCTTCGGGCTGCCGCCACGGCGAGGGGATGCGGCGCGTCCAGGCTCGCGGCGAGCTCGTGGACCGCCGGCAGGTCTCTCAGGAACTCGGCGGCGGACTGCTCCCGGGCACCCACTCGCCCTCCTCCTTTTTCCAGATCGGGACCCGCGCCTTTATCTCGTCGATGATCTCCCTGGCGCCCGCGAAGGCGGCGTCGCGGTGCGGGGCGGAGGCCACCACAGCCACGGAGGGCTCGGAGAGGGGCACGGTGCCGATGCGGTGCTCGACCGCGGCGGCGCACAGACCATGGCGATCCGTCGCCCGCTCCACGATCTCTCGCATCTGCTTCTCGGCCATCTCGGCGTACGCCTCATACTCGAGCTGCGTCACCTCCCGCGTCACCCCCAGGAAATTGACGATCGCGCCGGCTCGTGGATCCCGCACACGCTCGATCAGCGGCTCCAGCGCCAGCGGTCGATCGACGACGCGCACGTGGACGGTCTCCACCGAGCCGCCGGAAACCGGCGGGATCAGCGCCAGCTCGTCGCCCGAGCGGAGCTGCGTGTCGGCTCTTGCGTACTCCTGGTTGACGGCCATGACCACCGAGACTCCGGCCGTCAGATCCGACAGGCGATCCAGCGCGTCTCGCACGCATGCGTCCTCAGGCAGCGAGAGCTCGATCTCCTCGGCGCCGGCGCGCTCGCGCAGCGCGGCGAACAGGCGAACATGAACCTCCATCCACGTCAAGGCTAATGCGTTCCGCGTCCGTGTTGGCCGGGGGTTAGGCGTGCCTCCGAGCTGCGCGCAGGTCACCTATGCTGCCGGGCGGATTTCCCGTTCTCGGAATCGAGGAGGCACGATGCGCAGTCCCCGGACCTGGTTGACGCTGTCCCTTCCGCTTCTCTGCGCAGCGGCAATCGCAGCGTGCGGAAGCAGCAATAACTCGTCAAGCTCGAGCTCCAGCTCGTCGTCCGGCTCCACCTCATCGTCGGCACCGAGCCCCGCGGCGGACCCAGCCGTCGAGAAGCTCGTTCCGGCGTCCATCAAGTCCAAGGGAAGCATCACCATCGCTGCCGATGCGACCTACGCGCCGGATGAGTTCATTGGCTCAGACGGCCATACCGTGGTCGGGATGGACGCCGATCTCGTAAAGGCGCTGGCCGCGGTTATGGGGCTCAAAGCAAATGTCGTCAACGCGACTTTCGACACCATCATCCCCGGTCTGGCTTCGGGCAAGTACGACATGGGCGCCTCCTCGATGACCGACAACAAGGAGCGTGAGAAGGTCGTCAACTTCGTCACCTACTTCCAAGCCGGCGAGTCCTTTTACACGAAGGCTCAGGGCGGGACGGACGTCAGCAGCATCTCCGACATCTGCGGCAAAACCGTCTCGGTCGAGAAAGGGACCACCGAGGCGGCGGATGCGGCAACCCAGGGTAAGAAATGCAAAGCCGAGGGCAAGCCGGGCGTCACCGAGCTTGTCTTTCCGGATCAGAACGGGGCCAACCTTGCCGTGTCGAGTGGCAAGGCACAGCTCGGATTCGCCGATACGCCTGTAGCGGCGTATCAGGTGAAGCTTTCACATGGCGTGTTCAAGTTGGTTGGAGCGCCGTACGCCAACGGCCCCTACGGCTTTCCTTTCGCCAAGAGCTCAAAGCTTGACATCGCGGTGCTTGCGGCCCTCAAGGTTCTGATGAAGAACGGGACGTACGACACGATCCTCAAGAAGTGGGGCCTCACGGCCCAGGCGATCTCGAACCCGAAGATAAACGGCGCCGTCTTCTAGGCAAGTGGCGACTCGGGCGTCAGACTACGCCACGGGGTGAGCACATCAGAGCTGTCTGAGGAGCGCACTGGGCAACCCGACGAGATCCGGGCTGTCCCTGTTCGTCGGCCCGGAAGATGGATTGCCGCGGTGCTCGTGCTTGCGCTCGTGCTGCTGACCATCCGCTCGATGGTCGACAACCCGAACTTCGAGTGGCATCTGGTTGGTCAGTACCTCTTCGACTCGCGCATCCTGAACGGCGTCGTCGTCACGATTCGCCTTACAGCGCTCTCGATGTTGATAGGCATCGTGCTCGGGATTGTCCTCGCCGTGATGAGGCTCTCTCCGAACTCGCTGGTCTCCGGAGCGGCCTGGTTCTACATCTGGTTCTTCCGGGGTACGCCGCTCCTCGTCCAGATCCTGTTCTGGAACTTCATCTCGGCGCTGTATCCAAAGATCGTGCTCGGGATCCCGTTCGGCGGCCCTTCTTTCCATGGCAACGCCAACTCCCTCATACCGACTTCGGTCGCCGTTGTCCTAGCCCTGGGGCTGAACGAGGCCGCGTACATGGCAGAGATCGTCCGCGCTGGGATCATCTCGGTTCCCGAGGGCCAGACCGAGGCGGCCCAGTCGCTTGGTATGCGCCGCCTTCCGATCATGCGGTTGATCGTCCTGCCCCAGGCAATGCGGGTGATCATCCCGCCGACCGGCAACGAGGCGATCTCGATGCTGAAGAACACCTCTCTGGTGAGCGTCGTTGCTTACAGCGAATTGCTCTACTCCGTCCAGCTCATCTACGCGGCGAACTTCAGGCAGATTCCGCTCCTGATGGTGGCGGTGATCTGGTACCTGGTGATGACCAGCGTGCTGTACGTAGGCCAGTACTTCATCGAACGTCGATTCGGCCGAGGATTCACCCGTGCCGAGCGGGCGACGCTCCGTTCACGATGGCTCGCGTTCGGCGGGGGTCACGAGCGAGGCATATGACGGGACCCATGGTCAGGGCCGAGGGGGTCCATAAGCGCTTTGGGCAGCTCGAAGTCCTGAAGGGCATCGACCTCGAGGTTCAGCGCGGCGAGGTCATGTGCATGCTCGGCCCCTCCGGCTCAGGTAAGTCGACCTTCCTGCGCTGCATCAACCACCTGGAGAACATCAACGCCGGGCGACTTTACGTCGACGGGGAGCTGGTCGGTTACCGCGAGTCGCGCGGAAAGCTCTACGAGCTCTCGGAGCGAGAGGTCATCCGCAAGCGGGCAGAGATCGGCATGGTCTTCCAGCACTTCAACCTATTCCCACACATGACAGCTCTGGAGAACGTCACGCTGGCCCCCGTGCGAGTCCTGAATCTCCCCCGGGATGAGGCCCGCAAGCGGGCGACGAAGCTGCTCAGTCAGGTCGGGCTCGCCGACAAGATCGACGTCTATCCGGTTGCGCTCTCCGGTGGCCAGCAGCAGCGCGTCGCCATCGCCCGCGCCCTGGCTATGCAGCCAAAGCTCATGCTCTTTGACGAGCCGACCTCCGCGCTTGACCCGGAGCTCGTGGGAGATGTGCTCGATTCCATGCGCCAGCTCGCCCGTGATGGGATGACGATGATCGTCGTCACGCACGAGATGGGGTTCGCACGAGAAGTAGCCGACACCGCTGTCTTCATGGACGCGGGCGTGGTCGTCGAGTCGGGCAAACCCGCCGATGTTCTGGACAACCCCCAGCACGAGCGGACGAGGGCGTTTCTCGGGAGGGTCCTGTAGTCACCGGCGATCGGACGAGCTCGGTGCTCTCGTCGACTCCGCCGCGGTTCACCGCGCCGGAGGTGGCGGCGATCGCGGACCAGCTCTTCGGCTTGGGGGGTGAGGCGACCGACCTCGGAAGCGAGCGTGACCAGACCTTCCTCATCTCGGGTGCTGGCGACGAGGGTGTGGTCAAGATCTCGAACACCGGAGAGGACATGGCCACCCTGGAGCTGGAGGCCTCGGCGATCGAGCACGTCACACACGTCGACCCGAGCCTGCCCGTGGCCCGGCTCCGGGCCTCGGCCACCTTCAGCGGGCCTGAGGGCAGCCACTTCGTGCGCCTGTTTGAGCGTCTGCGCGGACATCACGGTGGGCCGGAGCTCGGCGACGACGCGGTACGGGATTTCACCGCCACCCAGGCCCGCCTCACCGTCGCGCTGCGTGGTTTCTTCTCGCCCGCCGCAGGCCGCGACCTCCTGTGGGACCTGGCGCACACGCTGAAGCTCCGTCCGCTCACCGGCGAGATCGCCGATCCCGAGCGAAGGAGGATCGTCGAGGCGGTTCTCGATCGCTTCGAGGAACGCGTGGCCCCCATCTGGGCGCAGCTGCCCGCGCAGATCGTCCACGGCGACTTCAATCTCGACAACGTGCTGCTCGACGAGCGCGACCGCGTCAGTGGGATCGTCGACTTCGGCGACATCGGCCATACCGCGGTCGCCGGCGATCTGGCGGTTGCGATCGCTTCGGTCATGCGAGACCGGCCTCTCGATGACGTCTTCCGGGTCGCGCGGATCGCCATCGACGGCTACACCTCGCGGGCCCCGTTGTCGCCCGAGGAGCGCGACCTGCTGGGCGAGCTGGTCGCGGCGCGCCTGGCCACGATCGTGACCATCAGTGCCTGGCGGGTGGCTCGCTACCCGGAGAATGCGACCTACATCCAGGCCTGGGACGACGGGTCCTGGGCCCTGCTCGAGCTCCGTGACCGGCTCGGGGCCGAGCGGTTCAACCACGAGCTGGGCGGATCCTCGCCGCCGGCGGGGACGGCTGCGCTGGCGGCGCGGCGTGAGCGTGTGCTCGGGGCCCTGCTCACTCCCCTCACCTACGAGGATCCGGTTCATCTTGTTCGTGGCCAGGGGGTGTGGCTGTTCGAGCCGGACGGCCGCGCCCTCCTCGACGCCTACAACAACGTTCCGGTCGTAGGTCACTGCCACCCCCGGGTCACCGAAGCGGTGGCCCGCCAGACCCGACGCTTGAACACGCACGCGCGCTATCTCTACGAGCCGCTGGTCGAGCTGGGCGAGCGGCTGGTGGCGAGCATGCCCGAGGGGCTCGGCCTGGACACCGTGATGGTGCTCAACTCAGGCAGCGAGGCCAACGACCTGGCCTGGCGGATCGCCTGCGGCGTCACCGGCCGCGACGGTGCGCTGGTCACCTGCCACGCCTACCACGGTGTCACCACAGCGGTTGCCGACCTCTCCCCCGAGGAGTGGCCGCCCGGCCATGTGCCCGCCCACGTCGCGCGAATCCCGCCGGGCTGGGACCGGGACGATCTCACCGCGGCGCTCGCCGGTCGCTCGCTCGCGGCCACGTTTCTCGATGCCGGGCTGACCAGCGACGGGATCTTCCCGGCCGGCATCGACGCCGCACGGTCCCTGGCGCGGGTGACGCGTGACGCGGGCGGTCTGTTCGTCGCCGACGAGGTCCAGGTTGGCCACGGGCGCAGCGGCCAACACCTGTGGGCGTTCGCCGCGCTCGGGCTCGAGCCTGACTTCGTCACGCTCGGCAAGCCGATGGGCGACGGCTATCCCGTGGCCGCCCTCGTCACGCGGCGTGAGCTGGTGCAGCAGCTTCCCTACGCGAGCGGCCTGTTCAGCACGTTCGGCGGCAATCCGGTGGCCGCGGTGGCGGCGCTGAGTGTCCTCGATGTGATCGAGGATGAGCGGTTGATCGCGCGGGCCGGGTCAGTTGGCGAGCTGCTGCGAGCGCGAATCGCGGCGCTCGGGAGTCCCGCGATTCGCGAGGTCCGCGGCCTCGGGCTCCTGGTTGGCGTCGAGCTCACCGACGAGCGCGTGGCGCGCGCGGTCGTCAACGCGCTACGCCGAGACGGCGTCCTCGTCGGGCGCACCGGCCCGGGCGGCGAGGTGTTGAAGATCCGGCCGCCGCTGGTCTTCGGCGAGGAGCACGTGGAGCCGCTCGTCAGCGCGCTCGAGCGGGCGCTGGACGTCGAAACTTAGGGTCAGTGCTCGACAGTCGGCGGCGGATAGACGTCCGCGACGTATTCGTCCACCTTCGCCGGGGGTAGCCGCCGGGCCATCGCCAAGTAGTAGATGATGAGGCTCCATCCGGCCGACGCGATCAGGCCGCCGGCCAGACCGAGGTCGTCGTTGCCGCCGTGACTGAGCACGTTCTTGAACACCCCGACGCCGCCGATGATCCCGCCCGCTCCGAAGGTGCCGAAGTACGAGATCAGCAGCATGCCGATGAAGTACGGGAAGATCCAGACCGCCGACCCCCAATCCATCTTCGGCCGCCGCGGATTTAGCTTGAACGCGTAGGACGCCGCGATCAGGGCATAGCCGATGAGCATCGCCACCATCAGCGTGGTGATCGTCTGCCACCCCGCCCAATAGATGATCCAGGTGGCACAGACGAAACCGAGCGGCGCCAGGACGCCGGCCATGGGAAGTCGGTATGCGCGCGGAAGCTCTGGCTTCTGGAGACGCAGTGCGCCCAGGGCGAGTGGCGCCGCCGCGTACATCAGCACCGACGAGCTCGTGACGATGCTGACCAGAGCGCCCCAGCTCGGGAACGGGAGCAGGAAGAGAAGGCCGATGAGGGCCGAGAAGATGACTCCGAAGGTCGGCACGCGGGTCCGGGAATGCGTCGCCTCGAAGGCTTCTGGTACGAAGCCGTTCCGGCTCAGACCGAAGCTGATCCGAGACGAGGAGGTGGTGTAGATGAGGCCGGTGCCAGCGGGCGAGATCACCGCGTCGGCGCGGAGGATGTATGCCAGCCAGAGCAAGCCCGCGATCTTCGTCACCTGGAAGAACGGAGCCTTGTTCAGGGCGAGCACAGCCGGTTTCGTGCTCGTGGGTCCGAGGCCG
Organism: Solirubrobacteraceae bacterium; assembly: GCA_035308915.1. Taxonomy (GTDB): domain Bacteria; phylum Actinomycetota; class Thermoleophilia; order Solirubrobacterales; family Solirubrobacteraceae; genus Palsa-465. The sequence goes on along the minus strand of DATGFT010000062.1, from coordinate 4,567 downwards.
GTCCAGCCACCGGCCGAGCTCAGCAGATGCGGGCTCATTGCGCCCACAAACGCCACCTCGAGCAGGGTGTAGATGCCAACCCCGATCAGGATGGACAGGATGACGGCGCGCGGTAGGTCACGTTCTGGGTTGCGCGCCTCGCCCCCCAGCTGGACCGCCTGCTCGAAGCCGAGCAGCGCGAACACGATCCCACCCGTCGGAATCGCGATCAGGATGCTCTTGAGTGCTGCGCCCTTGACGAAGAACCCGCCTCCGGAGCTGAAGTTCGAGCCATGGAACTGGCTGACCAGCAGGACGATGATCGTGAGGACAGGGATTGCCACCTTCCACGTGGTGATGACGTTGTTCGAGCGCGCCAGCCAGCGGATGCCCACCAGGTTGATGACCACGAAGAAGAACATCAGGCCGATGGCCACTGCGTAGCCGGCCCCGTGGATCGTCCCCGGGCCGGTGGTGTGGGAGACGAACCACGCCTTGGCCCAGGAATAACTCGAGAGGTACTGAATCGTCGCCAGCACCTCGATCGGCGCCACGCTGGCCGCCTGCAGGTAGGAGGCCCACCCGAAGGTGGCGCCAGCGAAGCTGCCGAACGAGTAGTACGGGAAGCGGCTCGTTCCGCCACTCACGGGGAAGATCCCGCCCAGCTCGGCGTGAATGAGGGCCAGCAGGATCACGATCAGGCCGGCGACGGCCCAGCCGATCACCGACGAGGGCCCCGCGATGGATGCGGCGAGCAGCGCACCGAACAGCCAGCCGGACCCGATGATCGACGCCTCGGAGCTCCAGAGAAGACCCAGGAAACCGACTCCGCGGTGGAGTCCTTCTTCGTCGACCCGCCGGACAACTGGTTGCTGGGGCGCAACGGTCGGAGTGCCAGCGACGTTGGCCATCGATCCCTCCCTCCCTTGGACGAGGGCGCGATGTTAATCCCAGCCCGCTGCGGCCTGCGTCAGTTCCTTCATGCCCGAGCCGGCAGGCTTCACATAGAAGATCGCTCGTCGTGCGCCAGCCTCAACCGAGCGACACCAGGGCGATCCCGCCCGCCACCGCGACGGCTCCGAGGACCCGCACCGCGCCCACCTGCTCGCGACGAGTGCCCGCGAGGAACGCGGTCGCCATGACGACGCTGGATTCGCGGACGGCCGCCACCGAGGCCGCTGGCGCCAGCCTCAGCGCGGCGAGCGTGAGCGCGTAGGCTCCGAAAAAGCCGACGCCCGCCAGAACGGAGCGTCGGTTGATCGCTTCCCGGAGCGCGGTTGGCCCGCGCAGGCGCCACACGGCGATGAGGTAGGCCGCCGCCACCAGGGCGAACACGACCTCGAGGTAGGAGATCGGATTGCCGTGCCTGATCCCGTGCTTATCGACCAGCGTGTAGCCCGCGATGCAGGCGCCGATCGAGAGCGCAAGTGCGAGATCGATGAGGCGCGTGGCGTGACCCACACCGCGTACGAGCACGATGCCGACGGCCACGACGAGAACTCCGGCCGCAGCCAGCGCCGAGACCGAGACGCCGAGCGCGGCGACGCTGATGATGAGGACGAGGACCGGCGCGGACCCGCGGGCGATCGGGTAGACGAAGCTCATCGCGGTCACCGTGTAGCCCGTGGCGAGCAGAGCGAGGTAGAGCGTCTCGAGGGCACCTGAGCCGGCCAGGTATGGGATCGCACCAGCCTGCAGGCGCCAGGTGACCGCAGCGAGTGGCGAGAAGGCGAGCACGCCGGTGAGCACCGCGACCGCGCTCGCGCTGTGAACATCCGGAGCGGCGGAAAGCAGGATGTTCCAGGCGGCATGGACGGCGGCCGCCGCGAGCACCAGAAGCAGAGCGGAGGTGGGCATCACGGGTAATCTGCAGAGGGATGGCGACCACCGGCGAGCACCGCACCATCGCCCCCATCGTCGGTCCCGACGATCCCCGGCGATTCACCGACTCCGGCATCGAGGTCAAGCCTCTCTACACGGAGGACGACGTACCGGCGGGCCTGCCGGAACGACTTGGCGAGCCCGGCGAGTATCCCTACACCCGCGGAATCCACGAGGAGATGTACCGCAAGAAGCTCTGGACCATGCGCCAATACGCCGGCTATGCCTCGGCCAAGGAGTCCAACCAGCGCTACCACTACCTCCTCCAGCATGGATCGACTGGACTGAGCATGGCCTTCGACCTCCCGACCCAGCTCGGCCTGGACTCGGACGATCCGCGCTCCTTGGGAGAGGTTGGCCGAACCGGCGTCGCGATCGACACGATCGACGACATGAGGGTGGCCTTCGACGGAATCCCGCTCGACCAGGTCTCGACATCGATGACCATCAATGCCCCGGCCAGCGTTCTGCTGCTGCTCTACGAGCTGGTCGGTGAGGAGCAGGGCGTGGCCCCGCAGCAACTCCGAGGAACCACCCAGAATGACGTGCTCAAGGAGTACATCGCCCGCGGGAACTTCATCTACCCGCCCGAGGGGGCGCTGCGGCTGACCACCGACCTCTTCGCCTACTGCAAGGACCGGATCCCCAAGTGGAACACCATCTCGATCAGTGGCTACCACTTTCGTGAGAAGGGCTGCTCGGCGGTCCAGGAGGTTGCCTTCACCCTGGCCAACGGGATCGCCTATGTCCAGGCGGCTCTCGATGCCGGGCTGCCCGTCGATCAGTTCGCCCCCCGGCTGGCGTTCTTCTTCAATGGGCACAACAACGTGTTTCAGGAGGTGGCCAAGTTCCGCGCCGCTCGGCGCATGTGGGCGGAGATCATGCGCTCGCGCTTCGGCGCCAAGGATGAACGCTCGTGGCGGCTCCGTTTCCACACCCAGACCGGGGGCGTCACGCTCACGGCGCAGCAGCCGGAGAACAACATCGTTCGCGTCGCCCTTCAGGGCTTCGCCGCCGTGTGCGGAGGGACCCAGTCGCTTCATACCAACGGATACGACGAGGCCCTGGCTCTGCCGACTGAACGTGCGGCCAAGATCGCGCTGCGCACCCAGCAGATCATCGGCTATGAATCGGGCGCCGTGGACACCGTCGACCCGTTTGCCGGCTCGTATTTCGTGGAGGCGTTGACCGACGAGATCGAGGCGAGCGCGCGCGAGCTGATCGCCAAGATCGACGAGCTCGGCGGATCGGTCAACGCGATCGGCTTCATCAAGAACGAGATCGAGGAGTCCGCCTTCGGCTATCACGAGCGCTACCGGCTGGGGCAGGACGTCGTGGTCGGGGTCAACAAGTTCGTCGAGGAGGACGTCGAGGTTCCGGACATCCTCCGTGTGGACCCGGAGTCCGAGCGTGAGCAGGTCGAGCGCCTGCGGCGATTCAAGGCCGATCGCGATCAGTCGCTGGTGGATCGGCGCCTCGAGGAAATCCGAGTCGCGGCCCAGAGCAGCGAGAACCTGCTGCCGGTGCTTCGCGAGGCGTTGAGGGATCGCTGCACCATGGGCGAGGTCTGCGTGGCGATGCGCGACGTCTTCGGCGAGTACCAGCCCACCTTCTGAATCCGCATTCGCCGCCGCGACGGCGTCTGCTTACGGCCGTCCGCGCTCGCTGTCGAGGTGGGCCATCTGAGCCTCGGCGTATCGCGTCCCGGCGACCGCCTCCGACGGGACGGCCGCCTCGAGTTCCATGAGCTGATCCTGGCCCAGCTGGACCTCGAGCGCTCCCAGCGCGTCCTCGAGTTGTGCCCGGTTGCGCGGTCCCACCAGCGGCACGATGTCCTCGCCACGCGAGAGAACCCACGTCACCGCCAGCTGCGAGGTGGTGGCGCCGGCTGAGGATGCGATTTCCCTCAGCCGTTCAACCAGCGCGAGGTTACGCTCCAGATTCTCGCCCTGGAAGCGCGGCATGCGGCTGCGGATGTCGCCGGGGCTGGTCGAGGCGCCGGCCGAGTAATGGCCACTCAAGAGCCCGCGGGAGAGGATTCCATATGCGGTGACTCCGATCCCCAGCTCGCGGCAGACGGGCAGGATCTCATCCTCGATCACCCGTGAGACGAGCGAGTACTCGATCTGCAGGTCACAGATGGGGTGAACCGCGGCCGCGCGTCGAAGGGTGTCCGCACCCACCTCGGAAAGGCCGATGTAGCGCACGTATCCGGCCTGGACGAGCTCGGCGATTGCGCCTACCGTCTCCTCGATCGGGACCTGCGGGTCCAGGCGGGCCGGGCGATAGATGTCGATGTGGTCGGTCCGCAGTCGCCGCAGCGAATAGGCAACCGCAGTCTTGACCGCGGCGGGCCGCGCGTCGAAGCCAAGCCAGCTCCCGTCCGGTCCACGCTGAGCGCCGAACTTGACGCTGATCAGCACGTCGTCCCGTGCTCGCCCCTCCAGCGCCCGCGCAGTCAGGAGCTCGTTGTGCCCCATGCCGTAGAAGTCGCCGGTGTCAACGAGGTCGATGCCCGCATCGAGGGCGGCGCGGACGGTCGCTATGCCCTCCTCGTCCTCCGCGGGACCGTATGTCCCGGACAGACCCATGGCACCGAGGCCGATTCGCGAGGTCTGGGGCCCGTGGCGGCCCAAATGGATCGTGCTGGGCATGAGGGCAATATGCCGGATCGAAGGTTGCAAGTACTCGGGCGCGGAAGGAGTCA
>DATGFT010000061.1:0-1635 GCA_035308915.1 Solirubrobacteraceae bacterium | reverse complement strand
TGTGCGGCGTCTCGACGGTGATCGCGATCGGCGAGTGCGTCCACTCCGTTGTCCTCGGCCCACTCGTCGCCGACCTCGCTCCCCCGCATCTCCTCGGCCGCTACATCTCGGTCTTCAGCCTCATGGTGACCGGGGGCTTCGCGCTCGGCCCGGCCATCGGTGGCGCGGTGCTCGCGTACTCACCGGACGCCGTCTGGTGGGGCGGGGCCCTCGTTGCGGGGGTGATCGGCGTGGGCTTTCTCCTCGCCGGCGATCGCATCCCGGACAAGTCGTTCGCCTCGACCGAGTCAAAGGCTCCGCCCGGCGACCCAATGCCTGAAGCCGCATGACAATCGCCGCTACCGCGTCACACTGACCTCGTTCCCGCGAGTCAGGCCGTCCTGAGCGGCGGCCCGAGCAGACTCATGTCGTGTCGCTCGAAGCAGGCGGCGATCTCGGTGGGGTCGGGGGAGCCGGTGCGTGTCAGCGGCCCGAGCTCCTCGTAGAACCGATGTCCGCCACCCGGCGTGTACACGATGACGACCTCCGCCGGTTCGTCGGCGAGATTGACGAACGCGTGTGAGAGGCCCGAGGGCATGAACGCGAAGCCGCCGGCATCGAGAATGTGCTCCTCGTCGGCGACGCGAACCTTGAATCTGCCGGAGAGCACGTGGAGGGTCTCCTCTTGGCGGTGATGAACGTGCAGGGGCGGGCCGCCGTGGGCGGCGACCTCGACCACGAAGTAGTCGAAGGCGCCGCCGGTGTCGTCGCCGGTGAGCTTGAAGACGAGATCGCGGCCCGGTCCGGACTGGAGTCGGCGCCCCTCGTCGGGCGCGAGGAACTTGGGTCGGAGCATGGTCGGCACCGCGTCCTCCCGGGTATAGTTGCGAGACGCAAATAAATCTACGAGAATTCCTTGAGCGAGTCAAGTAACGTGTCCGAGCCCAATCCATTCACCGACACTGAGTTCGATGCATGGCGCGGTTTGATCCGTCTCCGCGAGTCGGTGATGCGCGAGATCGATCGACGACTCCGGCAGGCCGGGGAGATCTCCCTCGACGACTACGGCCTGCTGATCACGCTTGTGGGCCGACCTGGGATGCGCCTTCGCATGAGCGAGCTCGGTGTCAGACGGATGCTGACGCCGAGCGGTATCACCCGGGCGGTGATGCGGCTCGAGGAGCGTGGGTTGGTCAGCCGTGAGCCCGATCCGGAGGACGGCCGAGCGGCTCTGGCGGGGCTGACCCGCGAGGGACTCGGCGTCTTGCGTCGTGCTCAGCGCATCCATCACGCGACCGTGCGTGAGCTCTATCTCGATCGGCTCAACGAGCGCGAGCAGCGGCAGCTTGCGCGGCTGTTCGAGAAGGCTCTGCCCGGCGTGGTCACCTCGGCCGAGTGGCCAACGCCTCAGGCTACGCCCTGATCGGCGACAGAAAACCGCTCGTGCAGCGGCTATTCAAGCCCACCTCTTTCGTCGGCGTGTCTCTGGCGCGGCCGTGCTACGGTGGGTGGCGGTTCTTGAGCGAGTACCGGTTGCGCGGTTTGCGCTTCCTCTGCCCGTTCTTTCGTGGTGGAGGAGGTGTTTGTATGGCAACCGGAACCGTGAAGTGGTTCAACGATGCGAAGGGGTATGGGTTCATCACCCCTGCTGATGGT
>DATGFT010000060.1:0-34365 GCA_035308915.1 Solirubrobacteraceae bacterium | reverse complement strand
GCCCCGAGGGAGTTGCGATCGATGCCGCGGCGGGCAAGATCTACTGGAGTACCGGTGGCGCTGCGGGCACGATCAAGGTCGGAAACCTCGACGGCAGCGGGACGCCTCAGACCCTGTTTATCAACCAGAACAACCCGATTGGCGTGGCCGTCGACCCCACGGCCGGGAAGATCTACTGGGTCGAATATGGCACCGGCTCGATCCGGGTCGGGAACATCGACGGCAGCGGGACTCCCCAAACGCTGTTTACAGGCGAGATCCAGCCGTACTTCCTGGCCCTGTTGCGCTCACCCGTCGGGGCCGGGGCTCCGCAGATATCCGGCGGTTCGACCGCCGGCTCCACGCTGACGTGCTCGCAAGGGCTGTGGCAGCCTGACCTCGTCGGCGCGTTCCTCTACCGGGCGCCCGGCAGCTTCGGCTACCAGTGGAGCCTGAACGGCACCGCCATCGCAGGCGCGGCGACAAGCTCTTACACGACATCCGCGCCCGGCAACTACAACTGCCAGGTCACAGGGACCAACCCGGCCGGCAGCAGCTCTCAGACGAGCGCGCCGTTCGCAGTCACCGCAGCCGTCCACCATCCAGCACCGCCCCCAACCCTCACCGCAGTCGCGCAATCCCACCGCCGCTGGCGTGAGGGCAACAAGCTGGCCGTCATCACGAGGAAGCGACGGCCGCCGGTCGGCACGACCTTCTCCTTCACGCTCAACGAGCCGGCGAGCGTCAGCTTCACGTTCAGTCAGCGCGTCACAGGCCGCCGCGTCAAAGGGCGCTGCGTCGCTCAGACGAGCAAGAACCGCCACAAACACGCCTGCACCCGCAGCCTCGTCCGAGGCGCGCTCTCGTTCACCGGTCACAGCGGCCTGAATCGGGTCACCTTCCAGGGCCGCATCTCCAAGCACAAGAGGCTGAAGCCCGGCAACTACACGCTGAGCATCACCGCCACCAACGCCGCTGGCCAACGTGCGCTGGCAAAGCTCACATTCACCATCGTCAGCTAGCTAGCTAAGGCGCCTCGACGATCACGAAGAAGGAATGGTCGGCGAATGCACCGGCGGTGCTGGTCGTCCCCACGAACAGATGGTTGGTGTCATTAACGCCTGCCGGGCAGGTCACCAGAGGTGCGGGGCCTCCGCACACCGCCGCGCTGGGGGCCCCTGCGGGTGAATTCCAGTTGGTTACCGAAACCCCGCGTGAGTCGACACTGGAGCCGAAGTTCAGGAAGTACAACCCCGTGCCGGCTGAATGGGTGACCGTGATGCCGCCGGACTGTCTGAGGACCGCACCGTCGTCTCGGACGAGCGCCCACTGCGACTTGCCCTGGTACGCGCCCGGCGCGAGCCCACCAAGCTCGTCGGCGTTCGCGGCATGCGCAGCGTTGGCGGCGTTGTCCGCGCGCGGGACACTGAGCCCGCTGGTGTTGATCTTCGACGCGGTGACGGCTCCGTCTTTGAGCTTCGCCGTAGTCACGGCGCCGTTCTTGATCTTCTTGCTCGTCACCGCGCCGTTCCGAAGCTGCCTGGTCCCGACGCTGTTGCGGGGCAGATTGAAAGCAGCCAGGCTCGTGCCGCCCAGCGCCACGAGCAGCGCGACGAAGGCCACACCTAGCGCCGGGCTGGGTCGCCTCAACACAAACTTCCGCATCTCACCCTCCTACGGTCGAGTCACTCCGCGGTCGGTGATGCTACGCCCGGCGCATGGGTCCGGGTAAAAACCGCAACCTGCCGATCTACAGAATCGGGTTACCGCCCGTCACGGCGATGCGGGCGCCTGAGACGTAGCTCGCCTCATCGGAGGCCAGCATCACGTAGACCGGTGCCAGCTCGGCCGGCTGGCCGGGACGCTCGAGCGGCGCCTGCTCGCCGAAGCCCTCGACCTTCTCCTCGGGCATGGTGGACGGGATCAGCGGGGTCCAGATCGGGCCGGGCGCGACGCTGTTGGCGCGAATCCCCTTGGGGGCGAGCATCTGGGCCAAGCTCGCGCACATGTTGGCGATCGGCTCCATCGCGGCGGTGACACCGGGCGGTGATTGCTGCTGAGCGGGCTGAGGCACGATGCTCCTGTCGGTCGCGGGGGTCCGAGTTCGGCTACCCGACGCCAGCTCGCCTAACCGCTTATATCCTCTGAAGGGCCTACATCAGCTGCGCTACCCTGGACCGAGGGGCGAGATGAAGGTCATGGCAGACCACGAAAAGTCCGAGCGTCGGGCTGACGGGGCGGCCGAGAAGCTGCTCGTAGGTCCGTTGGCGATCCTCGAGTCGCTCCCTGATGCCGTCGTGGCGGCGCGACGGGACCGGACCATCGTCTTCGTCAACGCGGTCGCCCAGGAGCTGTTCGGATATTCGCGGGAGGAGCTGGAGGGCCAGCCGGTCGAGATGCTCTGGCCCGAGCGCGTCCGTGAGCGCTACATCCGCAACATGGAGCTTTACTTTGAGACCGAACATCCGCTCCGGTTCTCCAGCGAGGCGCGCGGACAGCGCCGTGACGGCTCCGAGTTCGTCGGCGAGATGAGCTGGGGGATCGTGAGCACCTCGGAGGGACCGCTGCTTCTGGCTGTCGGCCGGGACGTCACCGAGCGCCAGGCCAGCGAGGCCCGCTCGCGGGCCGTGGCCAGGTTGGGCGAGCGCGCGCTCGCGGGCGCCGATCCGAGGGGCCTCGCCGCCGAGGCGCTCGAGTTGCTCCAGACGAGCCTGCCGATCAGTGGTGGCGAGCTCCGCCTACCCGACGGCAAGGTGCTCGCCTCCGTGGGAAGCCACGAGGCCGACGGGATGCAGCTGCCGATCGCCACCGGCGAGAAGCTCGTGATGTCCTGCCAGCGTGAGCTGACCGACGAGGAGCTGGCCGTCGTCCACGCCGTCGCGAACATCCTCGCCACCGCGCTCTCGCGCGCGCGTGACGAGGCCCGGATGCGCCACGAGGCGGTACACGATCCCTTGACCGGGCTGGCCAATCGCGTTCTGCTCCGGGACCGCCTTGAGCATGCACTCGCGCGCGCGGAGCGGGAGGGGTCGGAGACCGGTGTCTTCTTCGTCGATCTCGACGACTTCAAGCGGGTCAACGACCTCTACGGTCACGCCACCGGCGACGCCGTTTTGAAGCAGCTCGGGGAGCGCCTGAGCGGGGCGCTCCGCCCCGCCGATACGGTGGCGCGGATCGGCGGCGACGAATTCGTGGCCATCTGCGAGGAGGTTGACGAGGCGACCGCGCGCTCGCTCGGGCGGCGGATCCAGGCCGCGATCGAGGTTCCGGTGCAGGCGGGCGACTTCCACGACACGCTGACCGCGAGCATCGGCATCGCGCTCGGGCGCTCGAACCCCGACGACCTCCTCGCCCACGCCGACGTTGCGGTCTACCGCGCCAAGGCGCAGGGCCATGGGCGGATGGCCTTCTTCGAGCCCGACTGAGGCGCACGACCTATCGCCCGCGAGGTGTGGGAGATAACTCGCGCTATCCGATAGTTATCTCCCGCACGCCGCAAGTATCGTGGCCGGAGCCATGCTCATCGCGGTCACCGATCACGCCGCCGAGCGATTTCGCCAGCGGGTGCGGGGCACGCTGGATGAGAAGACCGAGATCGCGTCGCGGGTCGCAGAAGCCCGTGCTGCCGGCCGCGTCGAGGCCGGAGAGCGCGGTGCGCTGCTGGTCAGGGACCTCAAGCGACCGGACGTCGTCTACGTCTGCCGCCCGGAGGGCAACGAGCTGATCGTGGTCACGCTTTGGGAGGAGGGCGTGGACGCCCAGGTGCCAAGGCGCTTCACCGACGCGCTGAGGCGCGACGACCACCGTGTGAGCTGAGGCGAGGATGCCCGCGGGCGTCGATCACTTCGACCTCGTCGTATCCGACCTCGAACGCAGTCTCGCCTTCTACCGCGGCCTGCTCGAGCCGCTCGGCTACGTCCGAGCCAGCGAGATCGTCGGCGAACGGGGCGAGCGCGTCGTCTACCTCGGCGGTCCCGACGTGGTCTCGCTGAGCCTCCGCTCCGCGCAGACGCCCGGCGGTTACGACCGCTATCGCGTCGGGATCCACCACGTCGCCTTCGCCGCGCCCTCCCGTGAGGTCGTCGACGAACGCCTCGCCTGGGCGCGAGCCCAGGGCGTCGAGATCGAGAACGAGCCCCGGGAGTACGACTACCGCCCCGGTTACTACGCCGGCTTCTTTCGTGACCCCGACGGCATCAAGCTTGAGGTCGTGTACGTGCCCTGACCGGTCAGCGCGCCGCCCGCGCGATGGACCGACCGCCGTGGACAGCCGATATGCTCATTACGGGCGCCGTTAGGACTGGCGGGCGTCGCTGTGAAAGCGGGGAGCTATCGATGGGGAAGCCGTATTTGGGGTCGGGAATGCCGCGCGCTCCGTGCGACGGTGACGCGCGCAAAGCACCGCCGCCAGCGCTATGAGTTCGCATTCCTCGACCACCATCCTTCGGGCCCCTTCGCCTAACCTGCGTCGGCGGGCCGTCGGCTTCCTCCTCATGGCGCCATTGAGCGTGTTGCTCGCCCTCCGGGTCGACCGCTTCGTCCACGATCCGCTGTTCTGCATCTATGGCGCGCTTGTCCTGGGGATGAGCGCGATGGTCATCTACCTGGCCTTCGCGCATTACCGCGACCCGAGCCTCGACCCCGTCCCCGTGCTGACGACGCCGTTCGTGTCGTGCCTGGTCGCGGTCAAGAACGAGGAAGACGTCATCACCCAGTGCGTTGACTCGCTGTTCGCCTCCGACTACCCGCGCTTCGAGGTGATCGTGGTCAACGACGGCTCCACCGACGCTACCCCGCAACTCCTCAGCGAGCTACAAGGACGCCATCCCGGCCTCCGCGTCATCACCCTCCCGGAGTCGGTGGGCAAGAAGCGCGCGCTGACGAGGGGCGTCCAGGACGCGACCGGCGAGGTCTTCGTGTTCAGCGATTCAGACTGCGTCGTCGAGCCTGACGCGATCGGGCGGATCGTGAGGGCGTTCTGCGCGCATCCCGATCTGGGCGCGGTCTCCGGACACGCGCGCGCCCTGAACGCGTCCCGCAACCTGCTGACCAAGACCCAGGACACGTGGTACGAAGGCCAGTTCTCGGTGTGGAAGGCGGCGGAGACGGTGTTCGGCGCGGTTACCTGCATCTCCGGGCCGCTGGCCGGCTTCCGCCGAGAGGCGGTGCTCAACTTTCTCCCCGCCTGGGCGAACGACCGGTTCCTGGGTAAGGACTTCCCGTTTGCCACCGACCGGCAGCTCACTGCCTACGTGCTGGGCGCCGCGTACGTCGGCGAGGGTCTCAAGCGTCGCTACGCCGATTCGCCGTTTGTGCGTTGCGTCGACTATCCGTGCCGTCGGTGGCGGACCGGATACGTCAAGTCCGCGCGCGTGCGCACGGTGGTGCCGTGGACGCTGCGCCGGTTGCTCAAGCAGCAAATCCGCTGGAAGAAGAGCTTTATTCGCAACCTGTTCTTCGTCGGGAGCTTCCAGTGGCGCCGGGGTCCGGTTCCCGCGCTGCTCTTCTACGGCCGCGCCGTGTTCATCCTGGCCGCGCCGCTGATGGCCTTCCGTCACCTGGTCTGGCTCCCGGTGCATGGCGCGTACGCGCTCACCGTCCTCTACCTGTTGGGCATCACGTTCAAGGGCTGCATCTGGGCGTTTGCCTATCGGAGCGAGAACCCCGGCTGCTCACGCTGGCTCTACCGGCCCTTGATGAGCCTGATGACCGTGCTGCTGTTCTCGATGCTTCTCCCGTATTCGTTGTTGACGATCCGTCGCGGCGCGTGGTCGCGGGGCTGAGGGACGCATGAGACCCGCCCGAGCACTGCTCATCGTCTGCGTGGCGATCTTCATGGGCGGCTACGTGATCGAGCACGCGGGGGTGTTCGCGAGCGCGCGTGATCGAGACCGCCTCGACCTGGACCTGACGACCCGGCGCCACCTCTCACCAAGGCTGGCCGTGGTGCGCGCAGCCGCCCGAGCCGTCGTCCTCGGCTCATCGGCCGGCCAGAGCACGAAGCCTCCCCCGCTCGGGCCAACCCTGTTCGCCCCCCGGTTCCCCCAGAGCGTGGGCCTGGTCACGAATGACTTCGCCTACTTCAATCCGACCTACCCCCACGCGGCTCGCTCGCGCGACTGGATCGTGACCAGCGGTTCCCTGTTCGCGCGCCACGGCGTGGGCTGGAGTGGTGTCCCCGACTCCGCGACCCCTAACGCGCACTCCTCGAACGGGACAGGATCAGCGACGTTCCGGCTCGTGACCAGACGCCGCGACTTCGGCAACGTCGCCGTCTCGTTCGACCTGAAGACGGAAAGATTCGTCACCACCCGGCGGACGCCGGCGCGGAGCTGGGACGGGATCCACATCTTCCTTCACTACCGGAGCCAGCACGCGCTGTATGCGCTGGCGGTCAACCGCCGTGACGGTGTCGTTCTGGTCAAGAAGAAGCGACCGGGTGGGCCGGCCAACGGGGGCACGTACTTCACGATCGGGAAACAGGTCAGGTACGCGCCCGTGCTGGGCGTTTGGCAGCACGTGCTCGCGATCATCACCACCGCTCAGAGCACCGTGACGATCTCCCTCTACATCGACGGTCGCCAGTTGCTCTCGAGGACAGACACGGGAAGCCACGGGGACGCGCTGACCGCCCCCGGCGCGGTGGGCATCCGCGGCGACAACAGCGAATTTGAGTTCAGGAACTTCCGGGTGCAGGCCCTCGGGTAGTCGGCGGCCGACGCCGCGACGTGCTGGGCCGACCCGAATCATCTGTCCCTCGCCGGGGTTAACGCACCAACAGACTGCATCCGAGGCGGAAGGAACTAACTGTGAAGAAGGCATTGGTCGCTCTCGCGGCACTGGCAACCTGGACCCTGGCCGGCAGCGGTGGCGCGGCTGCGGCCGTGTCTTGCGCGCCGGGCAGCGCGCCCGCGCCGTCGGTGGTCACGGACTTCGAAACGAACGTCACCGTGACCGGCGCGACGTTGCACGGGAAGGTCGATCCGCATGGATGCCCTACCACGTACCACTTCGAGTACGGCACGACCACCGCCTACGGCAGCGTGACCCCGCAAACCTCGGCGGGGTCGGGAACGACCTCCGTGGCGGCGAGCGCGACCATCGGCGGGCTCGCCCCCCACACCGTCTACCACTTCCGGATCGTCGCGAGCAGCCCCGGCGGCACCACCGACGGCAGCGATATCGCCTTCCGCACGAAGCTGGCCTGCACCCCCGGAGGCGGCGCGCGGCCGCCCGCGGTCGTCACCGACCACGCCACCGCGGTGCTCACGACGAGCGCCGAGCTCCGCGGCAAGGTCGATCCGCATGGCTGCCCAACGACCTACCACTTCGAGTACGGCACGACCACCGCTTACGGCCACGTCACCCCGACGGCTGACGCCGGCTCCGGAACCCACTCCTTCCTGGCCATGGCGGCGATCTCCGGCCTCGCCCCGGACACCTTCTATCACTTCAGAATCGTTGCCACCAGCGGGGCCGGGACGACGACCGGAGCCGACATCCGGCTCAAGACCCTGAAATCCGCCTCACTGGTCGAGATCGCCAGCCACCGCGCGTCGGTCAGGCGCGGCTTCGTGGCCCGGATCCGTCTCCGCTGCGTCGGCGGGAACCTGCCGTGCCAGGGGACCGTGACCATCCGTTATAGGCACCACCGGATCGGCCACCAGCGCTATGTCCTCTCGGCCGACTCCGCGGGCGTCGTCTCGGTTCACCTGAACCGACGCGGCCGCACAGCGATGCGCTCGCACCGGAAACTGCGGACCAAGGTCAGCGTGACGAGCACTTCGAACACCGACCGCGCCTTCGTGCGGCTGATCCGGAGGTTCCGCCCGCACTAGTTCGCGGCAGCTCCGCAAACAGCGGCGAGGTCGGGTTCAGTGCCCTGGCCCGTCGGAGCGCCTTGATCGCCGCCCGCGGCCTCCCCGCCTCGGCCTCGAGCCGCGACAGGATCAGCCACGTGCTCCAGTTGTCCGGTTCGTCGCGGGCGGCGCGGCGCGCGGCGGCCAGCGCCGCCGGGATATCGCCGCGGAACTCCTGAACCAGAGCCAGCTGAACCTGAGGCGACGCCGCGGCGGGCTCGATCTGGGCCGCCGCGCGCGCATCGCGCAAAGCCACCGCCGAGTCGCCGCTCGAGGCCGCGGCCTGGCTCGCGCTGACCGCGTTGGCGGTGGCCAGCGGAATCGCGATCGCGATCAGGCACGCCAGCGCCAGCGCCGCCGCCCCCGCGCGAATCCCGACCCGGAAGCGGACGCCGCCCCGCCCTCCGGGCGTCGCCGGCGCCAGAACCGCCCCGGCAATCAAGAGGAAGGCGACGGGCAGGACGGGTACCTGCCAGATCCAGTCCGAGGCCGCGGACACGGCGAAGGTGACGAGCGCGGCCGCGGCTCCGGCCGCGCGCGTCCGCGCCGCATAACGTGACTGCACCACAGCCCTGATCGCCGCCACGACCACGGCCACAAGGAACGCCACGAGCAGCGCCAACCCAACCACGCCGAGCTCGGCCAGCGTCTCGAAATACAGGGAGTGCGCGTTCTGCACGTAGCTGACGCTGCGCGGCGCGCGCGGTAGCCAGAGCAGCTGGAAGGTCCCAGGACCTGATCCAGCCAGGGTGTGGCCGCGCGTCGCGTCGACGGCGCCCTTCCAAAGCTGATAGCGCCCGTTGCTTGAGAGGTTGCTGAAGCGGTCGATCGAGGCGTGCTTGAGCGAGGTCGGCGGCAGCGCTTTGAAGTCGCGCCAGGCGTGAGAGAGCTTCGTCGGCGCCCCCGCGAGCAGCGCGAGCACCACGAGCGCACACAGCGCCCCCCCGAGCAGAAGTCCCGCGCGACGGGGCGAGATACTCAGGAGGCCCGGCCTCATCCGCCGCGCCGCCAGCCCGATCCCGACCTGCGCCAGCGCCACGCCGGCGCAGACGAGCAGGATTGGGAGCACTAAGCTCGCGCCCTGGTGGCGAGCGGCGGCGCTGAGGAGCCCCTGCTCGAGCGCAGCGCGATGCGAGGCGGCCGAGATGAGCAACGCGCTCCCCGCACCAGCCGCGAGTGTCGTCACCACCTTAGGTAGCCGCTCGGGCGCCAGCGCCAGGAACACGACCACGGCGACCGCGCCCGCGATCGCGCCACCGCGGGAGAAGGTCAGGTAGCCCGCCAGGACGACGACCGGGATCCCGGCGGCCGCGGCGGCCTGGGCATAGAGGGTCCGGGCCGATGTGGCCAGCACCAGCAGCAGCGGCAACCCAAACGCCAGCAGCGCCGCCAGCGCGTTCCAGTAGTCGAGCGGCCAGGCCAGCCGGCGCGCGGTGCCGGGCAGGAACGAACCTGTCTGGGAAGCGGCCGCGAACAGCCCTGGGTGCAGGCGCGAGACGAGCGCCAGGATCCCGACCACGACGATCGCGGCGGCCAGGGCGGGCGTCGTCTGCCGCAGGGCGCGCGCCCGATCGGCATGCAGCGCGAGCCCCAGCACCAGCACGCCCAGGTAGCCGGCGACCAGCGACAGGTCGGCCAGGCTGCGCTCGGAGCTGATCGACCAGCTGAGGCCGAGAGCCGTCCAGGCCACGAAGGCCCCGAACAGGGCGAACGTCCCCCATCCGACCCGGCTGAGCCGCGCTGCCGGGAGCAGGCCCCAGGCCGCGCCGATCAGCACGATCCACCACACGACGATCCCCACCTGGCTGTGCACGACGACGCCGTAGCCGCCGCCGTTGAGCCCCAGGTACAGAACGAGTCCGCCCGCGAGGACGCGAATCCCGAGCGTGCCGGCGTCGATCCGCGGCAGCGGTCGGGCCCTCAGGCCGGTGGCGTCTCTGATCGCGGTTTCCGCGACGGTGGTCACGGCGCGGGCGGCTTTGCCTTGCGCCGAACCAATGCGAGCGCGCCACCACCGATAACGATGGCCGCGAGCAGCGCCGGCAGGAGCACCCCCAGCCCGCCGTCGCCAGAAGAGCCAGCGACCGCGCTCAGCACCGCGGACGACGGCGAGGTGACCGCCCCCGCCGGGCTCGAGCGGACCGAACCGCCCACATGGCCATGCCGCGCCGGGGCCGTGGCCAGCGCGATGCTCGCGGTCAGGGCACCGAGCGGCCCGTGCGCGTCGAGGCGGTTGACGGTCGAATGGGAAAGCACGCCGCCCCCGCCCGGGCCGCCACCAAAGCCGCCCGTCGCCAGGGAACCCGCGTGAGACCCATGCACGTTGTCACTCGGCTTGGCGCCTGAGACGGTCGGCACGAGCTCCAGGTACTGGCTGACCGCCGGGTTACCCGGCGGGGCAACGGTCGGAGGCTGCCCAGCCGCGGGTGAGGCAACAGCCAGCGTGAGACCCGCCGCGAAGACTGACGCGGCTAGCCGCAGGGCGTTGGAGTTGGCTCTCATGCTTCGCAATGCGCACCCGAGGAGGTGACCGGACCCCGGTGTCTCGGCCCGCCGCGAGTGAGACCTATCGACCAAAAACGCCAAAACCGTAACGGCCGAACCGGTCGGAACCGGGAGGCACCGCCAAGCCCACTCAGACCCGAGTGTCCGCCCCGCGCCCGACACTAAGGACCGCCATGGCAAGGCGAATCTCCACAGCACGCGCCCGTCTCCTCGCGACGCTGATCGTCGCGTCAGTCACCTTCGTACTAATTCCGGCCCAAGCCCAGGCCTTTCAACTGGGCCTCGAGGACACCGGCTTCGAATCCCCGACCGCGAGCACCGCGCAGATCCAGCGCGCCGACGACGCCCTCCAAACCACCGACGCATCGGTGATCAGGGTCGCCGTCTACTGGGCGCGAATCGCCCCGACCCGGCAGACACCCGGGTTCAACCCGTCTGACCCGAATGACCCCAACTACAACTGGAGCAGCCTCGACTACGCCGTGCGGACGGCCGCGAACCACCACAAGCAGCTCCTCGCGGTGATCTGGGACGCGCCGACGTGGGCCGAGGGGCCGGGGACTCCGGGGCCCGGGGTCTCCCCCGGCTCATGGAACCCGGACCTCACCGAGTACACGGCCTTCCTGCATGCGCTGGCGGTCCGCTACAGCGGCAGCTTCGACGGCCTTCCGCAGATCGAGTCGTGGGAGGTCTGGGATGAGCCGAACCTCCCGTATTGGTTCAGCGCCCCGGATCCGGTGAGCGCCTACCGGACCCTTCTCAACCGCGCCTACGGCGTCCTCAAGGCGGTCCGCAAAGACAACCAGGTTGTGTTCGGGGGCCTCGCGCCGGTCAAGCCCAACCCGGAGAGCTTCACCCCTCTCGATTTCGCCGCCGCCGTCCTCTGCCTGCAACGCGTGGGCGCTCAGTTCCGCGCAGACCCGTCGTGTCACCAACGGGTCAACTTCGATGTCTTTGGCTTTCACTCCTACACGCTCGGGGCGACCCCAACCAAGCACGCCGCGATCTCCGGCGACGTGTTCGTCGCCGACATGGGCAAGGTCCGGAACCTGGTGCGGGCCGTGGACCGCCGCGACGGGGTCAACCGCCCGATCTGGGTGACCGAGTTCGCGTGGTTCACCGATCCCCCGAACTCCCAGCTCGGGGATCCTGACCCGACCGCCGCACGCTACGTCGCCTATGCGATGTACGAGATGTGGCGAAGCGGGGTCAGCCTCGTCCTCTGGCAGGGCCTCACCGACACCCCGCCGAGCGCGGGTGACACCGGGCGCGGCCTCTACACGAGCACCGGGGAGCCGAAGCTGATGCTGAGGGCGTTCGCCTTCCCGGTCATCGCGAGAGTCCGCCACGGCCACGGCTTGGTCTGGGGCCGGGCGCCCGTCAGTAGCCGGGTACGCGTGGCAGTCCAGCGTGCACTCGGGTCGCGGTGGCGCACCATCGCCACCGTCAAAACCGCCTCCGACGGTGTCTTCTCCCTGCACTTCAAGGCCCATCACAACGGCCTCTATCGCGCCCGCGTGATCGGCGGCCCAACCAGCCTTGCCTACGACTCGACTCCGATCCCGCCCAAGTACACCTTGAACGTGAACTTCGGGTGAGCGCACGGGGTCACTACGTCTGCGCTGGGGCACCGCGCTCGATCACCAGCGGCTCGGAGTTGGAAGCGTCGCACAATTCGTGCACATAGGGCACGAAAAGCGCGACGCTTCGCCCTCTCGCTCTTGAGGCGCGCTACTACGGGCGGCCCGCGGCGGCGGTAGAGGAACGAGCGTCCTGGATGGTCTACTGACGTCCCGCATTGAGTCGCTCCAGGTCATCCGTCATTCCTCTCGCAAACGCGTCCAGTTCTGGAACGACGTCCGCGTCGCCAGCGATGTCGAAGTTCAGCTGACCGGCGTAGGACAGCGCCCCGACCTGTACCGGGACGTTGCCCTGGACAACGCCGATCTGGAATACCTCGAGGATCTTCGCGCCGGCGAAGTACATGGGCTGTAGGGGGCCGGGCAGGTTGCTCATCAACAGGTTGATTCGCCGCTGACGGTCCATGATGCGAATCAGCCAGCGCTGCAGGAAGCGTGCCGCCGGCTGGTACGGGGGCAGATGCTTACGTTCTGCGGTGGCGCGGGCGATCTGCTCGAGCCGCCGGATGGGGTCCTCCTCGCCCACGGGCAGCGGCACGAGCAAGACCCCGACGAGATTTCCCACCTGCGAGGAGCCCGTCGGTGCGCGGACCGATGCGGCAACGGATACCTTCAACACGAGGTCGGGATGGAGCTCCCCGCGGCCGGCGAGCAGCGCCCGCGCCCCGCCCGCCAAGGCGCACAGCACGACGTCGTTCACGGTCGCCTGGTGGGCATGCGCGACCTCCCTGGCACGCTCGAGATCCCCACGCACGAGCACGAGCCGATGCCGTTTGCCGACCGGTCGATTGAAGGAAGTGAGCGGAGCCCGGCCCTCACGCGCGAACCGTGCCACCTGGCGCAGGAAGGTCCTGCCGCGGGCGAGCGTAGGCCCGGGGTGCTCGATCAGCCCGAAGCCACCGCCGACGGCCGCGGTGCGTCTGCGCATGCCGTCGCGCAGAAGCTCCGATCGAGTGGGAATCGGTCGCGGCGTCCACTTCGGCGCCTCTGGCATCGAGGTCTCAGGCGCTGAGTCGAACAGGACCCCGAGCAGCATCAGCGCCGCGAGTCCATCCGCGAGAACGTGGTGAAAGCGAACCAGCATCGAGACGCCCCCGTCGGGCCGTTCGGTGAGGAACCAGATCTCCCACAGCGGATGCGCTCGGTCAAATGGCCGGTCGTTCAGCTCCACGCACTTCGCTAGTCGCGCATCCTCGCCGCCAGGGGCAGGAACCGGGCACGTCCGTATGTGCCGGCTGATGTCGAAGCTCGCGTCATCGACCCACACCGGCGCGCCGAATCCGAAACCCGGCCAGTAGAGCCTTTGCCGAAGCCGCGGCGCCAGGTGGAGGCGGTCCTCGATCCTCCACCTGATCGCGTCAAGCTCAAGCTCCCCCGATGAATCGAGCAGCGCCCCCGGCTCGATGATGGCGAGCGCGCCGACGTTCATCGGCAGCCCGTGCTGCTCTATGCGGAGATTACTCAGGTCGAGCGGGGTGACTCGCTCAAGCAAGACAGAAAGGATCCCGCACTTGCCCGCGGAGGATTCGGGCGGCCCGCGTGGTAGTTTGACGCGCCGACATAAGCCAGCCGAATCTCCGCTCGCCCCGCGATCGGAGAGCGGGGGACCCGAGGGAGCCACGTCCGGCTCCAGGGGCGAATCGCCGCCAGGTCAAGCGGCGTAGCGCGAGCTCTCAGCGCGAGCCCGACAGCTAACCCCGTAGGCGCACAGAGAGAGAAGGTTTCCGGCAGGAGACATTTTCAAAGCCGTCAGGGAGCCGCCCCCGCTTCCTGACTGCCCGGATGACCCGTATGGATGCGGGTCATCCGGGCGCCCCTCACGTGACCGTCTACACTTCGCTACATGAGTAGTGAAGCGATCCGGATTGAGTCCGAGACGCTACGCGCGTTGCGCGAGCGAAGCGCCCAGAGCGGCGAGCCGATCGTGCGGCTCGCTCAGCGCTACATCGGCGAAGGCATGCGGCTGGATCGCCATCCGGGGATCGTGTTTCGGGATGGCCCGGCCGGTCGCCGCGCGGTCGTGATTGGCGGCCCCGACGTGTGGGAGGTGATCGCCGCGGCGCGGAGCGCGCCGGAGCGTGGCGAGAAGCTCGTCCGGGCGCTCGGTGAGCGGATCGGCGTGCCGGTCGAGAAGATTCGAATCGCGGTGAGCTACTACGGCGAATACCCCGACGAGGTCGACCGTTTTATCGCCGCCAACGATCAGGAGGCCGAGCAGCTCGAGCAGGCGCTTGAAACTGAGCGGCGCCTGCTCGGGTGAAGCTGCTGCTCGACGAGATGTACGCACCGGTGATCGCGATGCAGCTTCGCGCGCGTGGCCACGACGTCGCTTCCGTGCACGATCCGGAGTATCGGACCCTCGAGGGTGAGCCGGATGAGGAGGTGTGGGCGGCATCCACCGCCCCGGCCAGAGTGCTCGTGACGGAGAACGTTCAGGACTTCTCGCGTATTGAGGCCGACGCGCTCGCCCAGGGGCAGCCGACGGCGCACCTGATCTTCACGAGCGACCGCCAGTTCCCGCGCGGTGATCCTGGCACCGTCGGTCGTCTCATCACCGCGCTTGACTCGCTGCTCGCCGCCGATCCCGATCTCGCGACTGCTCTGTTTCTCAGGCCGCCCGGATCCCGATGAAGCTGCTCGCCTTCAGCGACCTGCATCGAGATAACGACCACGCCGCGAGGCTGGTCGAGCTGGCCGGCGAGGCAGACATCGTGGTCGGCGCTGGCGACTACGCGACGATGCGACTGGGGCTCGAGGGCACGATCGAGACGCTGAGCGCGATCGCCAGGCCGACCGTGCTCGTGCCCGGTAACGCCGAGTCAGATACCCAGCTCTGGCGCGCCTGCGCGGTGTGGCCGAGCGCCGACGTTCTCCACGGCCAGGCGAAGGAGATCTCCGGAGCCCAGTTCTTCGGCCTGGGTGGCGGGATCCCCCCGACTCCATTCCCATGGAGCTTTGACCTGAGCGAGGAGGAGGCCGCCGAGAAGCTCGAGGACTGCCCTGAGGGCGCTGTTCTGGTGGTCCACTCCCCGCCGAAGGGCTACGTGGACGAGGTTCACGGCCGCCACCTTGGCAGCACGTCGGTGCGCGAAGCGATCGAACGAAAGCGCCCGGCGCTGGTCATCTGCGGGCACATCCACCAGTGCTGGGGCGCCGAGGCCATGATCGGGACGACCCGAGTGCTCAACGTCGGCCCCGAGGGTCAGCTGCTGGAGATCTGAGAAGCCGCCTCACCACCTCGGCCGCCGGCAGCTCCTCGGCCAGCGCGTGGGCCTCGCCCGCCCACAGGTTGACCAGGTCCGGATCGCCCTGCTCGCGGCCGTGGGCGCGCAGGGGCGCGGTCACGTAGTGGAGCTCGGGATACGCCACCGGCGCCCCGGCGCTGTGCTCGGACATGAACTCGTTCTTGATCCCGCGCGCGAGGCGCCCGGTGAACCCCCGAGTCAGCGCGGTCTCGCCCGAGCTCCGGATCGCCTGTCGGTGGACCTCGCTCGTGCCCGCCTCGGGGCAGAGCAGGAACGCGGTGCCGATCTGGGCGGCTCGCGCCCCCGCACACAGGGCCGCCGCCAAGGCTCGACCGCTCGCGATGCCGCCCGAGGCCACGAGCGGCAGCTCGGTCTCCCGCCGCACGAGCTCGAGCAGCGGGATCAGCCCGTAAAGCGGGAGGTCGGGCCGATCCACAAACGATGCGCGGTGCCCGCCCGCCTCCCCGCCCTGGAGGACGAGAACGTCAGCTCCGGCCGCCTCCGCCTCGCGCGCCTCCGCTGGGTTCGTGACGGTGACCCAGACCTCCGAGCCGCCGGCGCGCAGCGAGGCGATGACCTCCGGGTCCGGGCACCCGAAGGTGAACGAGACGACGGGCACACGCTCCCCCGCGAGCACCTCGAGCTTGGCCTCCCACTCGTCGTCGCTGTAGCGGGGCTCGCCGAGCGGGAGGCCTCGCGTGCTCGCCCATGCCGTGAGGTTCTCGACGAAACCCGAGTACTCAGCCGGGTCCGTCGCCCCCCGACCGGGAACGAAGAGGTTGACCGCGATGGGTCCGTTGGTGAGGGAGCGGGTGCGTTGGATGCGCTCCGCGAGGGCTGAGGCGGTCAGGTAGCCGGCGGCCACGAAGCCGAGGCCTCCCGCGGAGGCGACGGCGGCGGCCAGCTCCGGCGTCGAGGGGCCGCCGGCCAGCGGCGCCAGAACGACCGGGGCGTTCAGTTCGTCGAGGATCATCGCGGGGGCATTGCCTGGGTCACGTGGTAACTTGTTGAGCGTCTAGCTAGTTATATCCGATGCGGCGCGTAGAGAGGCATCCGCAACTGACCCGCGTGATTCCATCAGGTGATGGCCCCGACCCTGTTCTTTGACCTGGCCTCGCCGTACGCCTACCTGGCCGTCGAGCGCGCCGATCGGGTGTTTGACTCGCCGCCTGAGCTTCAGCCCATCCTCCTGGGTGCGATCTTCAAGCTCCGCGGCTCGGGATCCTGGGCCGCGACCGAGCACCGCGCAGCCGGCATGGCGGAGATCGAGCGGCGGGCACGCCTGTACGGCCTCCCAGCCCTGGCCTGGCCGACCGACTGGCCGTGCAACTCGCTGGCCGCCGACCGCGGCGCGCTGTGGGCCGGCGCCCAGGGACGCCGAGCCGAGTTCACGCGCGCCGTGTTTCGACGCGAGTTCACGCGGGGTGACGACATCGCCGACCTCGAGGTGCTGAGAGCCGCGGCGGCAGACGCCGAGCTCGATCCCGACGAGCTGGTCGAGGCCACGCAGAGCCCCGAGATCAAGCAAGCCCTCCGCAAGGCGACCGAGCAGGCTTGGAGCCTGGGCGTGCGCGGCGTCCCGTCGGTCGCCGTCGGGTCAAGCGTCTTCTTCGGCGATGACCGGTTGGAGGAGGCGGCCGCGGCGCTCGCCGCCGAATAGGTCGCGCGGGCTCAGCCCGTGAGCAGGTCCATCAGCTGGGTCACCGCCAGCTCGACCTGGTGCTCGCGGTCGGCCGGCATGCGGAGGTCACGCTTGGCCGCCCGCATCCACGTGTTGAGGTAGGAGAGTGGCGCGAAGGTGAGCGCGATGAACAGGAGGACCGCGTCCTCGATCACGAAGCCCCTGATCCCACGCCCCGCCCCGGCCGCGCGCAGGGCCTCGAAGGCATCCTCCATGGCCGTAGACGCCCGCTGGCGGGCGCGAATCGACGCTCCACCGGCCAACTCCTCCCGCATGACGAGCTTCACGAACGACGACCGCCGGGCCAGGAAATCCATGTAGTCCCGCGCGGCGGCGGTCAGCGCCGCCCGAAGCTCGCCCAGTCCGCCGTCGCTCTCACACCACGCCATGACCGGACCAAACGCCGACCGGGTCGCCTCCTCCCGGGCCGCGAAGGTCCGCTCGATGACCTCGCGATAGAGCCGCTCCTTGGAGCCGAAGAAGTAGCTCGGGGTCCCGCGTGAGAGACCGGCCGCGACGGCGATCTCGTTGAGGCTCGCGCCCTCGTAGCCGTGGTCGGCGAACAACTGCTCCGCCGCGGCCAGGATCGCCTCCCGGCTTCGTTCCGCGTCACGGATCTTCTCGCCGGCTGCCGGCGTCACGCGGGGTGATCCTATTGCGACTCCGCGGTCGGCCGGTCCTGTCTCGTTAGCCCGAGGCGGCGGCGGATCTCATCCAGCACCGCGATATCAACGCCGCGTGCCGAGCCGAGCTGCCCGACCAGCTCGCGCTCCTGGTCACGGAGCTTTCCCGCCTCGGCGTATTCCTCGCGCTCGAGGGCCTCGCGCTTCTGAGCCCGGACCTGGCTGATCCGGCGCGTCAGCTCATCCCCCTGCTGCGCCTCCTGGTGACGAATCCGCTCGAGCGTTCCCCAGAGAGCGTCGAGGTCGACCTTGAGTGCGGCGAGCGCCTGGGCGGCGACGCTGGGACGAGCGCAGGCGATGGCAAGCAGGAGGTCGCCGACGTCCGGGCCACGGCCAAGCTGGCTGCGGATCTCCCGCCCCAGCTGATCGAGGACGCCGTCGAGCCCGCCCAACCACTCACTTTCGACCGAGCGCCGAAGCGTGCCCGGGCCCGGATGGGTGACAACGCTCCGGGGAGCCTGCTCAGGCAGAAACTGGATGACCCGGTCGCGGACCTTCTCGGGGTCGGCGTCGAAGTCGAGCAGGATCCGGCTCGCCACCCCCTCGCCCTCCCGCGTGATCCCGAGAACTATGTGCTCAGGCCCGATCCAGTTGGTGCCCAGTGCCAGTGCCTCGCGAAGCGCCAGCTCGAGCACCTTCTTCGCGCGCGGGGTGAACGGGACCATCTCGGCGGCCGGCTCGTCGCCTGAGCCCACGATCCGCCTGACCTCACGTCGAACGTCCTCGACGCTCAGCCCCAGCGAGTGCAGTGGCTGCGGATCGCCGGCCTGCTCCTCCTCCCGCAGCACGCCCAGCAGGATGTGCTCGGTGCCGATGTAGCTGTGGTTGAGCGCCCGCGCCTCCTCTTGGGCCAGGACGACCACCCGACGCGCCTCTTCGCTGAACCGCTCGAACACCTCTCTCCCCTTGTCGCTTGAATCGAGTCTAAGCCCCGTGATGCCGGCCACCCGCCCCGCCGCGGGTCGGGCGGGCGAGGCGGGGTGGCCGGGAGGCCGACGCCGGGGCGGCCCGGGAGGGGGTGACCGGCCGCTGCAATGGGCGTCGGGAGCTTCGGGAAGCCAGCGGTGCCGGGCTCGAGGCCTCGACCCGCTGAGGTTCTATGAAGCTTCGACGCCCGGAACTTTGGCGGGCGAAGCTCAGCCCGCGGTAGGACCCGCGTAAGAATTGGCGCAGATCGGGCCTCGAGACGATGGGCGGCTTTCGAATCTGACACCTCAGTCCATCGGTGGATCGAACGTCTCGCGATCCAGCTTGAGACCGGATGCGAACCAGACCAGCTTGCTGTGAAGCTGACGCGCTGCATCGACAGTGAGCTGGGTGACTCTCTGGCCGGCCAGGAAGTCATGGTGAAGCGTCACTGGCATGTACAGCAACGCGATGCTCTCGGGGAGCTCCAGCTCGTCGTTCGAAGGCAGATACATGTAGTTGATGAGCGCATCGCGCTTACGCAACAAACCTGCCTTCGAGGAGTCAAGCAGCTCGACCTCGACGAGCTCGTCGAATGGACGAAGCGGCAGGAGCGTCCGAACCGGGTGGGCGTATCCGTGGCCGCCCTGAGCACGCCTAGAACACGTAGGGGTGACGAGCATCGCGAACCCCACATCGAACGGGCCCGACAGGAAGCGGCGGCTGCCGGCCGTGTCTTCGTCATCCGCTAGAACAAACTCGTCCGCGGGAGTCGGATAGGCGAGCGGTACATCACGGAAGATGTCTCCCTGGCTGAATAGCGCCAGCCGCGTCTCGTAGTAGAGGTTGTCGTCAGGCCTGGTGTCCGCCACCCGCGCCAAGCTAGCGTCGGCACCGGCGGGAGCTCAGACGTCGTCGCCGTGAACGATCCGACCTCTAACCGGCCGACGCGGCTCGACAACCGGACCCGTGTCGGCGGGGGCGAGTTGCGTGAGCATCTCCTGCCGCATGCGTTCAACGTCGTCGGCGCTGAACCTCCGATACCCAGAGCCAGGTAGCCGCACCGCGCGGATCAGCCCGCGCTTCTGCCAGTTGCGCACTGTGTTCTCGTGAACCCCCAAGCGCCGAGCCGTCTCACGGACGCTCAGCATCGTCGCGGTGGTCATACGTTGCTCCTTCGCTTCGGGCCGAAACGAGAGTACTCGACGTTGTAGACTTTGTCCACTTTATCGACCCGCCCAGCCGATTCCGTGACCCATGCTCGTAACCACGCGCGGCCTCGTGAGGGCCGTACCCAACCGCCCAGCGACGACAAGCGTCGCGGATTTCATGCACATATGGTCCGGATCGCGCGACGCTTCGAGCGCCGTCGGTCCGCGGCTTTCAGGGCACTCCGGAGTGCCGGTCTCTGACTTTCAGGAGATCTGACCGGTGGGGGCGGCGCCCGCCGCCCCCACGCCGCCTGTCAACCGGTGAACGAAGGAGCGGCCCGACCGTTGCGCTGGCCGTTCACGCCGCGGACGGAGCTGTTGTTCTTGCCGCCGCTGCCCTTGTTGCCACTGCCGTTCCTGTGGGCGTGGGCGCCCTTCTTGCCGTTCTTGCCCTTCTTGCCGTGCTTCTTGTTCTTGTGGTGGCCCTTGCACTTGCCCTTGTTCTCGAACTTGCCGTTGCAGTACTGGCCGTCAGCCGCGCCAGCACCCGCAGGGCCGCCACTCGAGCCGCTTCCAGCGAGCGCGATCGCGCCCCCCGAGCCGCCCAACAGAGCCGCCACCGTGAGAATCGATGCGATACGGGACCTCAAATGAAACCCTCCCTAGTTCGTTTGAGCGGCCCCGGACTGCCGCCCTACCTGCCAATTAGTGGCTTATACGAACGAAAGAGCGGGTTCCTGACTATCGAGAAGGCACATAGAGGCGAAGGGGCGGCATCCTGCCGCCCCTTCGAAGCCGGACGCGCCGGTAGCCGAAGCGGCTAGTGCCTCTTTGACTTCCCGTGCTTCTTGGACTTCCCGTGCTTCTTCGAGTGGTTCTTTGAGCAGCCCTTCTTGCCCTTGTTCCCGTGCTTGCCCTTCTTGCCCTTCTTGCAGTTCTTGTGCTTCTTGTTCTTGTGGTGGCCCTTGCACTTGCCCTTGTTCTGGAACTTCCCGTTGCAGTACTGGCCATCAGCAGCACCACCACCGGCAGGACCGCCACTCGAGCCACTGCCGGCTATCGCGATGGCGCCCCCTGAGCCGCCCAGCAACGCCACGACGGTGAGAATTGATGCGATACGGGACCTGATGACGACCTCCCCGGTCGGGAGCGGCTGACTACCACTCTCTGATGTTTGGTTTGCCCTGAAGCGGCCGGCCGGCGCTTCAGGCCGTCCCCCCTGCCCCGGGATCGGCTCGAAGTGCCCCGCTTTGATGGTTATACGAACGAGGCGGCGGTTTCCTGACTAGGAAACCGCCGCCTCGACCTAAGCCTCTATCCGGCTATCCGCCCGATTACTTCGACGGGCACTTGTTGTTGCCCGGGTTGCCCGGAGGACCCTGGTGCTCGTGGTTCTTGTCGCCGCAGCCCTTACCCGGCTTGTACTCGCCGCTGGCCGCGCCGTGGTTGGGCGTGCCGCCCTGGTTGGCGACGGCGATTGCGCCGCCCGTCCCGCCAAGGAGCGCAGCCACGGTCAGGAGCGATGCGATGCGTGACCTCATGAATGCCAACCTCCCGCGGTCTGGAGCCGAGCGAGCCATGACCCGCTGCTTGACCTGATCCAGCTGGAGCGGATCCGGCTGGATCCGCTGAGCTCGCAGCCGCCCTGCGACGGCCTCGAGGTCCTGTGGAAGATGTCCCTCGTTCAGTTCGCTCATCGAAAGCCTTATACGCGCGAGCGGCCCGGTTCCTGACTGCGAGACGATCTATAGTCGCCGCCCTACCCGATGGGGTGAGGCTCGATGGCAGCGGGAGGTACCCAGACGTCAGTTCCGTTCATGGATCTCCAGCGTCACCACGCGCCGATAGCGTCGGAGCTCCGGGCCGCCTTCGACCGAGTGCTTGGGGCGAGCGCCTTCATCCTTGGGGAGGAGGTGGAGCGCTTCGAGGCCCGCTTTGCCGAGTTGTGCGGCGTCCGCCATTGCGTGGGAGTGGCGTCGGGGACCGCCGCCCTCGTGATCATGCTCGAGGCAGCCGGCATCGGCCCGGGCGATGAGGTGATCGTCCCAGCCCACACGTTCATCGCCACCGCGCTGGCGGTCAAGCAGGTCGGCGCCGTACCGATCTGCGCTGACGTGGAAATCGGCACTGGTCTATTGGATCCGGCCGCCGTCGCGGCGACGATCGGCCCGCGCACCGCGGCGATCCTGCCCGTCCACCTGTATGGACAGGTCTGCGCGATGGACCACCTGCGCTCCATGGCCGAGCGGTACAGCCTCGCGCTCTTCGAGGATGCCGCCCAGGCCCACGGGGCAACCTTCCAAGGGAGGCCCGCGGGTGGGCTCGGGACGGCCGGGGCCTTCAGCTTCTATCCGAGCAAGAACCTCGGCGCGCTCGGTGACGGTGGCGCCATATGTACGAATGACGACACCCTGGCTGAGGCCGCTCGCCGGCTTCGGGATCTGGGGCGACTGGGCCATCCCGCGCACAAGAGGAAGGGCTACAACGAGCGCCTCGACGGTCTCCAGGCGGCATTCCTGGCCGTCAAGCTCAACCACCTGGTGGAATGGAACGAGGCGCGACGGTCCATCGCTGCGCATTATCGCGAGGCACTTAGCGGCGTCGAGCTGCTTGAGGAGTGGCCTGAATCTCCCTGCATCTTCCACCTGTTTCCGATCCGCGTGGAAGGGCGGGATGAGCTGGCGGCATTCCTCGCCGAGCGCGGAATAGCCACGGGGGTCCACTATCCGGTCGCTTTGCCCGACCAGCCGGCCCTCGAAGGCATCCCAGCTGCGGGCGCCCATAATGCCCGGATTTGGGCGCAAACCGAGCTCTCATTGCCCATCTTTCCGGAGCTTCGTGTGATAGAAATCGGCGCTGTGGTGGCGGGGGTGGACGAATGGCTGACGGCCCGCCAACTCAACTGACTCCTGTGCTACCTTCGCGCGTAGCGGGAGTTACGGAGGACGAAGGTCCATCCCCATGGCCGGGGACTCGCGAAACGCCTCACCCCGCGAGGCGGCCCGTTCCTAGTCTCGACAAGACGTGCCAGGGGGAATAGCCAGCATTTTTCTATCGAGCGACGGTCACACGTGGGCGCTTTGAAGGACGGGGTGCGCGTCGCTGTCGTCGGCCTGGGCTACTGGGGCCCGAACCTGCTGCGCGTGCTCGTCGAGCGCACCGACGCCGAGGTCCGCTGGATCTGCGACACCGACGTGTCACGCCTCGAGCGCTTCGCTCGCCGGTATCCCGCCGTCCGGGCAACCACGCACCTAAACGAGGTGCTCGACGATCCGGAGGTCGACGGGGTGCTCCTCGCGACCCCGGTCTTCACCCACTACGACCTCGGCCGGCGCTCCCTGGAGGCCGGCAAGCACACCTTCGTCGAGAAGCCGCTCGCGCCGTCCGCGGCCCAAGCCTCAGATCTGATCGAGCTCGCGTCCGCCCAGAACCTCACGTTGATGTGCGGGCATACGTTCCTCTACAG
Source organism: Solirubrobacteraceae bacterium (assembly GCA_035308915.1). GTDB lineage: Bacteria > Actinomycetota > Thermoleophilia > Solirubrobacterales > Solirubrobacteraceae > Palsa-465. The sequence continues at coordinate 11,250 of DATGFT010000060.1, read as the reverse complement.
CCCCCCGGTCCGCACCGTCCGTGAGCTGATCGAGTCGGGCGAGCTGGGCGACCTCTACTTCGTCTCCTCAAGCCGCGTCAATCTCGGCCTGCACCAGCGTGACGTCAGCGTCATCTGGGATCTCGGGCCCCACGACTTCTCGATCCTCCTCTACTGGCTCGGCGAGGCCCCCAGGACGATCCGCGCCACCGGCCGCGACTCGATCGTCCGCGGCATCGCCGACGTCGCCTTTGTAACTATGGAGTTCGCGGGCGGGCTGATCGCCAATGTCGAGCTGTCCTGGCTTGCCCCGAGCAAGCTGCGCCGCACCGTAGTCGTCGGCTCGAAACGGATGGTCGTCTACGAGGACGGAGCCGCCGAGGCGATCAAGATCTACGACCGGGGCGTCGAGTACAAAGACCCAGAGACGTTCGGCGAATATCACCTGTCCTACCGAAGCGGAGACATCCTCTCGCCGCATCTCTCGACCGAGGAACCCCTCGGCAGGCAGCTAGGTGACTTCGTGAGCGGTGTCCGCGGCGAAGAGGTCCGAAGCGAGCTCGACCTCGCTCGCGACGTGGTGCGGATGGCCGAAGCGGCCAGCGTTTCCCTCCAGAACGGCGCAGAACCGGTGCTGTTGGGTAAATCCCACGTCGTCTCGGCCGCGGCATGATCGAAGAAGTCTTCAGTCTCCAGGCCGTCGAAGCCGCACCGCGCGGCGAGGTGAAACGGCGATTCAAGACGCCTGACCCGATCTTGCGGAGGCTCCTGGCGGCGGGAGACGCGCTCTCGATCGTTTCAGCGCTCGGTGTGGCCGCCATCGCCGGCGAGATGTCGGACCGCGGCGGCCAACTGTTGTGGGGCGTCGCCGCCATTCCGTTGTTCCTCTTGATTTTCAAGCTGTACGGCCTTTACGACCGTGACGTGAAACGGGTGACCCACAGCACGGTTGATGATCTGCCGTGGCTCTTCCACGCCACGCTTGTCGGCGGTCTTCTGCTCTGGTTGTACGCCAAGTACACCCCCATGGCGGACCTCGACTTCGTCGAGGTTCTGTCGTTTGGCGTAGGGCTCCTAGTAATCGCGGCATCAGTCAGGTTTGTGGTGCGCTCTGCCGTGGCACGCCACATCGTGAGCCGCGACCGCGCGCTGATCCTCGGCACCGGCGACGTAGCGCGAACCCTCGTCTCGAAGATCGCCAACCACCCCGAGTACAGACTGGACATTGTCGGGTCGCTTGACGCGCATTCCGCAGCGCGCAACCAGCCACCCGTCGCGCCCATCTTGGGCCGCCTTGACGACCTGGAGGCCGTGGTCCAGCGGTTCGGCATTACGCGCGTGATGCTTTCGGCGCGGGACCTGGAAGAGGAGAAGCTTGAGGAGGTCCTGCTGCGTTGCCGGGCCGGCTCGCTGAAGGTATCGATCCTCCCGCGGCTCGCAGACATGGTGGGTCCCGGCCTTGAAGTGGACGACGTCGAGGGCGTGGCCGTGCTCGGCGTGAACCCGCCGTGGCTGCCCAGGTCCTCCAGGGCGCTGAAGCGCGGGATGGACATCCTGCTGGCGGGTGTGCTCCTTCTCTTGTCGGCGCCATTGATTGCCCTGCTCGCGCTTGCGGTCCGGATCGATTCCCGTGGGCCTGTGTTCTTCTCGCAGACTCGTGTGGGACGAAATGGCCGGCGCTTCCGCCTTCATAAGTTCCGGACGATGAGCCCGGACGCCGAGCAGCGCCGTACGGCGCTTTTGGCCCAGAGCACCGACCCCCATTGGCTGAAGCTCGAGCACGATCCTCGCATCACGCGGATCGGGCGCTACCTTCGGCGGCTAAGCCTCGACGAGCTTCCCCAACTCTGGAACGTGCTCCGAGGAGAGATGAGCATGGTAGGTCCGAGACCGCTGATTGAATCCGAGGACGAGCGAGTCGAGGGTTGGGCCCGCGGCCGACTGGACCTGACGCCGGGGCTCACCGGCTATTGGCAGGTGCTGGGCCGAACCCGAATCCCGTTCGAAGAGATGGTCAAGCTCGACTACCTCTATGTGATGAACTGGTCGCTGTGGGAGGACGTGCGGCTGATGCTGCGAACGCTGCCTATCGTAGCCGGCGGACGAGGCGCCAATTGATCCCTCGGGACGCTCTACCATTCCTGCAGCCGCCGTGTCTTAGACGGCTGCAGCGGAGCCGCTTCGAGACTCAACGTAGGAGAACGCTGTGAACGCTGCTGCATCTGAACACCTCGATCTGGAGCGTGTGCTGACGGTCCTACGTCGGCGCTGGTGGGTGATTTTGTTGTTCACCGTGCTGGCTGCGGCTGCTGCGTTTGCCTTTTCTAAGCACGAGACGAAGCAGTACACCGCGACGACCTCGGTGCTGTTCCCCAATCCGCAACTTCAGCAGCAGGCTTCCGGCCTGCAGGTCTTACCGACCTCGCCGACAGAGGATCCCACGATCATGGCCACCAACCTTCAGCTGCTTAGCTCGCAGGCAGGTGTGGCGTCGGCAACTGCGCGGCAGGTCGGCCTTTCGGCTGCCGCCGTTCACAGCGCAATCAGCGTCTCGCAGGAGGGCCAGACCAGTGTTGCTCTCGTGTCGGCGACGAGCACCAGCCCGAGCCTCGCTGCCCGGATCGCAAACCGATATGTCCACAACTTCATCGCGATCCAGACCGCGCAGCAGAGGGCGCAGGTGAGGCAGGCTCTGACACTCGTCGAGCGTCAGCTTGGCGCAATGTCCCTGCAGCAACAAGCCGGAACCAATGGCCAGTCGCTCGTCGATCGTGCCGAGTCATTGCGGATCCTCGCACGGCTACAGAATGGCGGCGCTCAGGTCGTCAAACCAGCGTCCGTGCCGACATCACCATCATCACCGCAGCTTTCGCGCAACACAGCGCTCGGCCTACTGGTCGGGCTGCTGCTTGGGCTCGTTCTCGCGTTCCTCCTTGAGCGCTTTGATAGACGGATGAAAACTGTCGACGACCTTGAGGAGACATACCGACTACCCCTTCTCTCGATCGTTCCATTGAGCAAGTCGCTCGCGAAGACCTATCAGGAACGTCAGGCATCGCCGGCGCATCATGGCGAGCATGAGGTCTTCCGCATGCTCCGGGCGTACCTCCGCTATTTCAACGTCGATCGCAAGATCAACTCAGTCCTCGTCGCGTCGGCCGCACCCGGGGACGGCAAGACGACTGTCGCCCACAATCTTGCCGAAGCCGCGCAAGAGACGGGTACGAAGACACTTCTTATTGACGCCGACATGCGACGGCCCGCGATCGCGGCCTACTACGGAATCAGTCAAGTTCCAGGCCTGTCAGAGGTGTTGAGTCACCACGTTCAGCCTCTTGATGCCATCCACTCCATTCCCATCGCTACCCGCGTCAACGGCAGCGTTAGCGAAGTCGCTCTTGACGTCTTGGTCGCCGGGATGTCTCCGCCCAATCCGGCGGAGCTAATCGAGAGCAACGCGATGTCCGATCTTCTCTCATGGGCGGCGGAGCATTACGACCTCGTGGTTATCGATACACCCCCACTCTCCGTGGTCTCAGATGCGATTCCGCTGGTGGCCAAGGTTGATGGCGTTGTGATCGTAAGTGCGCTCGGGAAGAACTCCCGCGATGCGGCCGCCTTCCTGCGGGAGCGCATGAGCAGCATGAGCGCGACCCTCCTCGGCGTAGTCGCCAATGGCGTCAAGGCCAAGGGCAAGCAGGGCTACGGTTACGGATACGGGTACTACGGCCAGGAGAGTGACTCGTCGTTAGTTACGCTCGACCGGCCGCAGTCAGTTAAGTAGTAACCGGGGTGGGGAGAATGCGCCGGACACGGCTGGGGGGGTTGTGAGCCTCTATGCAGAGGGCGAGCAGGTTTACGCTCACCGGCCGCTCCGGCGCACGCAGCACCTTGCCGGCGACCGCCGCCCCCGCATTGACCTCCGGAGGTCATTTCTCTTAGCCGCAGGCGTCCTCACGTGCCTAATCCTGGCGTACATTTTGGACACCCGCGGGATGACGTACGCGCTTCTCGCCGTCGCACTGCCTCTCGCGGTCTGGTGGGTCATCCGTCGACCTGGCAACGGGTTGCTTGGTGCGGTCGCAGCGCTGCTTGTGCTGCCTTACTGGTATGCACACATTTGGCTCGTGGTCCCCACGCTCGGTGCCCTCGGGCTCGTGCGGGGTATCGCCCGCAGTCGTCTGCGAGCGCTCGACTGCGTCATGTTCCTGCTCGTGTCGGCTTTCATAGCAAGTTGGGCTCTACATCGGAGCCTTGGCGTGCCGTCTAGGTGGTTCATCCAAGGCATCCTTCCGTTCGGTTTGTACGCGTGGGCTCGACTAAGCCTTACGGAGCGACTTCTCGCCCGTGTGCAATGGGTGATCCTTCTCGCGGGCGCTGTCGGGGCGTGTACCGTTCTCTACGAGGCAGCGAGTGGTCACGCGATCTTCATTGATCCTTTGACCTACGAGTGGAAGGGATCGATTTCGAGCATCTTCCGGGCAGGAGGAGTGTTCGGCGGGGCTCCTACGGCGGCCACGGCCCTCGCCATGGTGTTCTTGGTTTCGGCGCCGCTGGTACGCGGGCACCGTAGAGCAGTAGGTGCACTCCTACTTGTGATTCTCGCAGGCATGCTCGTCACCTTCGACCGTGCAGGGCTCCTTGGTCTGATTGGCGGCGGTGTGGTTTTTGCCGTGTTGCTGCCGTATCGCCGCTGGGGAAGAGTGGCGCTCGTCGCGTTTGCGCTCTGCATTGCAGCATACGCCGTTACCACGTCCTCCTCGACACTGGCGAGTCTCTCGACGTCAAAGCTCGTGTCGCGCGGAATCATCCGGTCAAACACTATCCAGGCACGTTCGGCTCTCGCATCCAGCGCATTCCAGGTGATTGGAGAAACCACGTCGAGTATCGCCTTTGGCCACGGGTTCGACGTGTTCTTTGGCAGAGGAGCGCTACCAGAGACAGTCGCCCAAGAGCCGTACCTTCGTCAGTCTGGTGGGCCGAACGATGAATATCTACGAGCGTTGCTCGAGCAGGGCATCGTGGGGCTGGCGCTCGAGTTGGCGTGGCTACTTGGGAGCGTCTACCTCGGTGTACGGACGTGCTTGCGAATAGACCCTGGCTCCTCTCGGCGGGCGATCACAGCTGGGCTGACAGCTGCGACTGTCTGCTTTCTTCTAGCTGCGGCCGGACACGATATGGCGCACAACGTGGCGGCCCTATCCGTGGCCGCGCTGATGACAGGCCTACTGGTGAGCGTGTGCAGCCTGCCGTGGCAGAGTCCGCCGCATCAACCCGAGCGAGATTGCTCGGCCGAGGGTTGGATCGGAGCATCCGCGAACACAAACTCCCGTGCGGGCTGAAGCCCTCCACAGCACGGATCGGGAAATAGACGCTACACCCGAGACTCTGGCCGTCGCGCGGCCTCCGCGTAGACCCCTGGGGCTGACGCGAACCGTTGCGAGTGTTGCCCCGGCGAGCGTGGTGATCCAAGTATTGAGTTTCGGGTCATCGATCGCGATGGCAACGCAGCTTGGTGCACGCACAAGCACCGATGCGTACTACTTGGCGCTCTCGATTCCAGTGATCGTCTACGCCGTGTTACTTGTCGCCGTGAAGATGGGTGGGATCCCAAACCTAACCGCCATCGCCAACGAGGAGCGGCGAAGCCTTTCCCAGGCGGCGAGCGAGTTGGTCACCGCGACCGCAGCAGGGGCAACGCTGCTCAGCGTCATTCTCACGGTGAGCATGATGGTTCTGCTTCCCGCAGCGGCCGGAGGGTCGACGCGGTTTCAAGAGCTCACGCGACAGTTCTTGGTTGAGCTCTCGCCCTATGCGGTCACCGGCGCGCTGCTGGGCGCAATGGGGGCTGTGTTGGCGGTGCGAGGAAGCTTTGTGATCGCCACCGCTGTGTTGGGAATCGAGCCTGTCCTTAAGACTCTTCTTGTCGTCCTGTTTCATCACCAGCTGGGAGTGCAGGCCCTAGTGATCGGCAACCTCGTGGGCAATGCATTCGCGGTGCTAATCCTGTGGCGGGCGCTTTCGCGCGCGGGCGTGTCATTACGTCCAGTCGCATTCGGTCACAGTCAGGTGGTCCGACGGATCTTCCGCCTCAGCGGCCCGTTGGTGCTGAGCTCGATCCTGCTCCAACTAAATCCTCTGATCGACCGAGCGACGGCAGCCGCCGTGGGACCCGGGAGCGTAACGGTGTTCGAGCTGGGCGTACGCCTCTTCAACGCGCCCATGGCACTCGTCTCCGCATCGTTGATCGCGCCGCTGGCGGCCACGTGGTCCGAGCGCTACATCAGAGACGGCTGGAGCGCAGTGACGGGCAGCTTCAGCCGCGGTCTCAGCACCCTCGTGGTCGTCGCGATCCCTCTTGTCGCCATCGGCTTCCTCGCTCGCCATGACCTCGTTGAGTTTGCCTACAGCAGCCACGCCTACAGCCGGTCGTCCGTCGATCGGACAGCGAGCGTGCTCGGGGCACTTCTGCTCGGGCTGGTGCCGCAGATCATGGTCCTGCCGCTGAGTACGCTTTTTCTAGTCCGCAAGGACACCGTCTTCCCGTTGAAGGTTGGCATTGCGAATTGCACGCTGAATGCGGCGCTCGACCTCGCCCTGCGTGGACCGCTCGGTGTCACCGGAATTGCGGCGAGCACGACGATTACCTTGACGTTCCTGTGTGGCGTATATGTCTGGAAGGCACAGCGGCGGTGGGGTGAGATCGGGCTGGCGCATTTCCGGACCGCGGCGGCCATTGCGACTGTGTCATGCGGTCTGATCGTGGGAGCGGGGGCCGCGCTCACCCGAGTGTTGCCGGCCGGCACCTCTCGCTGGCATGCGCTGGCGTCCGGAAGCGCGATTGTGGCTACCGGCGCTGCGATCCTAGGGGCCCTGCTGCTGTATTGCCGTCGAGTGCCGGCGCTTCGGTGGATGAGATGAGCCGTTCTCGTGCCCCAACGCGCGACGTGGCGATCTATGCGCCACAGGGAAGTGCCCTTTACGTCGAGGACTCCCCGGCGGTCGGCGGCGCCGAGCGGCAGATGGCGCTCGTGGCGCGCGGCCTAGCGCAAGCCGGGCTCCGGGTATGCCACGTCTTGTCGCCGATCCCAGGCCTGCCCGCTTCCTTCGACGGTGTCGAGCTCATAACCGAGCATCCGCGGGCGCCTCGTCGATTGCCGGGCTCGATGATCGGCCGTGTGACCGAAGCGCTTGCGAAGGCGGACGCGCGCGTTTACATTCAGCGCTCGGCTGGGTTAGCCACCCTTTTGGTTGGGGGGTTCGCAAGACTGCACGGGCGGGCGTTCATCTATTCCGCCTCGTCCGCCTTCGATCTCACGCACGCTGGCCCGCTGGATCCCTTGGAAGGCATCGGGTTCCGGATCGGCCTGCCGCTTGCGCACGCGGTCGTCGTCCAGACCTATGACCAACTGGCGACCGCTCAACGCCGACGCGGCCTCGTCCAGATCCCCAGCATTTGCGAACCTCCGGGACCGATATCGCGTGGTGAGCGCGACATCTTCCTCTGGGTCGGACGTCCGGCGCGTTACAAGAATCCGGGGGTATTTGTCGAACTCGCGCGGGCGGTGCCAGAAGCGCGGTTCGTGATGGTCGGCCTGCAGACCTCCGCACTGTCGACGGATGGTATGAAAAATCCCCCTGCCAACTTGGATGTCCGTCCACCCCTCGCGCAGCTTCACCTGGCGAAGCTGTACACCAGGGCTATTGCGGTGGTCAATACATCGGACTTCGAGGGCTTCCCTAACACCTTCCTGGAGGGGTGGGCCCATGGCGCGCTCGCTCTCTCGCTAAACGTCGACCCGGATGGGGTTCTGCGCAAGCACCGGCTTGGGATCTGCGCGGCGGGTTCGCTGGAGACGCTCGCTGGCCTAGCCAGGGAGCTATGGCGTGACCGCCACGAAGATCAGACCCTGCGGAGGCAGGCAGTCCGTTATGTCGCAGACCACCATGCCGCTGAAGCTGTCGCCAACCGTTGGTGCGCGCTAATCCAGCGCTTCCTTGCACCCGATCAGCGTTATCGACTCCGCGATCCGCGAATGTTAGGAGTTAGGAGCTCGCTGGAAAACAAACTGGTTCATTCCCCTATTAGTCACAAGTCTCGTGAGGATGAATCCGCGTCGTCTGTAAAAGGCGAAGATATCGTCGGGACTAGCGACGTCGAATGGATAGCCGCCGACCCAATCCACAATGTCATACCAGCGGCTCATCCCGCGAGTGCGTCTGTAATCGGCCCAAAGCCGGAAGTAGGCCTGAGGCCTACCCGATACCACGGCCCGAAGCGCTAGTGAAAGTTCACCGGGAGTCATCACGAGTATGACATATGGGGTCCGGAGCGGAAGCGGGAGCTCGTTGTACTTGCGCTTCAGGCGCATCCACCGTCGGCTGCGGCGTCCCTGGTCGTTATAAATCGCGATGAACAGACGCCCGCCGACCTCGACAGGCACAGCAGCGTTGTCCAGCGCCGTCCACATGTCACCGGTGTGGTGAAGCACTCCCCAGGAGTAGACGACGTCGAACGAGCCCAGCGATTCCATGTGTTCACGGTCGAGCACGCTCGCTCGCTCCGCCACCCAGTCGCAAGCTTCGGGCGCGTATCGCGCTCGGAGCTCTGTCGTGCAAGCGACGCTATTTGAATCGACATCGAGTGAATGCACGCGGGCGGCGCCGAGACGCGCGGCTGCGAGTGAGAACAGGCCGCTCCCAGAGCCAATGTCGAGAAAACTCAAGCCCGATAGCGAATCGAGTTCGAGCATGTCACGTAGCGATCGCTCAGCTTCGCGTATGCGATCCTCGTCGACCACGGCCAGAAAGCGCCGCCAGTTCTCGCCGAACTCGAAGCGGGCATGCGCCGAGTCGGAAGGGCCGGTCGGTGTGAAACGAGAAGAGGTCGCTATATCCATCACATGTGTCGGCGGGAAGAAGATACCAACGCGTCCGTAGGCTTACGACCCGCTGGGGCAGGACTACTGACGACGGTTTCGTAGACGCTCAGAACCCGTCTGGCAACCCGTTCGAGACTGAGCGCCTGGACCGCCGTGCGGGCCTGAGGAGCGCGGCCGATCGCGGCCGCGCGGAGGAACGCGTCCGCCATCGCACTCGGCTCACTGCCAACTACGAAGGCGCCATCGACGCCACGAAGGCGGTCGGGAACATCCCCGACAGGGACGCTCACGATCGGAAGCTCAGTCGCCATCGCTTCTTTGATTACGTTGGGTGACCCCTCGCTGAGCGAGGTGAAGAGGAGAACGTCAGCGGCGTTCATCAAGGTCGGTACAAGATCTGGCCGGACTCCAACAGCGGCATGAAGGGCGACCCGATGTCCACGCCTCCGGATTTCGTCGACGACCGCTTGCGCAAGGGGGAAGTTTTTCGCGGGATTGTCGGGGTGCCCGATGAAGAGGGCATGAAGCTCGCCGTTGTCCCACCCGACCTGCGCTCTGGCGGCATGTCGGTCCCCCGGCACGAAGCGCTGGAGGTCGACTCCATTGGGAATCACGTGGTTGCGGCGACGTACGGTGCGTGGAAGCCGTTCGGCCATGGCGGCAGACTTCGTGATCGTGGCGGCAGCGGCTCGCGCGAGCTGGGCAAAGAGGTATGCGAGCGCAACGCTGGAACGTGACGCAGTGGCAGCTGCGTCGTTGGAGGGCCTGCCTAACAGGTCACTACCGCAGTAGGAAATGACAAGAGGCGCGAACCACTGGGTGCGCGCGACGACCGCCGCGTGTCCGTAGTGGGCATGGATCACGTCGAAACGCTGGCGCGCGAGCAGCCGGTGCAGCCGGCCGATCGCGCGAATGTACTCGCTTCGACGGCTGTAGCCCGGAATGTAGAGAACGTCAAGATCAACTCCCAGCTCGATAAGACTTCGAGCCTGACTGAACACGAACGACCCGTACCACGGACGTATCGCGTCCGGCCACATGTTGGTCACCCACAACACGCGCATCTCTAATCCACGACCTGGCTTACGGCGGTCGAGTGCCGCGAGTGTCGATCGGCGTCGCTCCGGCGATCAGGCGCAAGAAGCGAGCGGTATATCTGCTCAGTCGCCCGCAGCACCGACTGCATCGACAGGCGAGTCGAGGCCGTCTCTTGTACCGCGGATCGCGACGGCGGGTCGCGAATAAGATCGAGAATCGCCTGCCCAAGTAGGTCCGGCCGCCGCACGGGCACGACTTTCCCACCAGCTTCCGCGACTAGCTCTGGATGATCCCCGACATCGGTAGTTGCGACCGGCAGCCCGCTGATGAGGGCCTCATCGACCGAGTTGCTGTGTCCTTCGGTGAGCGACGACAAGGCCATCACGTCGAACGCCGGCATCAGCCGCTGGGGATCGGGATTCCAGCCCACGACGATCGCGCACGCGGGCGCCGAGAGTCCGAGCGTCACGATGTCACTCGAGGTGGGGCCAATCAACGCTAATCGGGCCCCGGGAAGCGCGGCCCGCACGACATTCATCGCCGCGAAGAGATTTGGGAGGTCTTTGAGCCTGTCCGGACGCCCCACGAAACCGACTACGATGTCTCCATCGTCGAGACCCAACTCGGCGCGCGCGCGTTTACGCTGGAGTGGCCAGTCATCCCGCTCCGCTGGTGGGATCCCGTTGGATATCAGTGAAAGAACTGCGGCGTCGTACCCAAGGGTCCGCAGATACCGAAGCCCGTCCGCGCTGTTAGCTATTGCATGGTCAGCTCTCCGGCGGATCGCCTTGAGCGCCCAGGGCCACCCGGCCGATTCCTCGTAGCGTAAGCCGCCGCAGCGCTGCGAGATGATCAGTGCAGGCGGTCGACGCACTCCCGCGGCGACTGCCGCGACGAGATTCGCCTCGTCCATCCAAGCGTGGACTATCGCTGGCTTCCGACGCCGGTACAGCCGCCTCAACCGCGACGCGCGAGCGCCCACGTCGACCGCGAGGCGGCGACGCGCTGGCACCTCATGCATCGGGACGCCAATGCTCGCGAAGGCCTGGTGGGCCCGACCAGCTCTGAAGTACGCTAGCTCCACACTCCAGCGCTCACTTTCGCGAAGCTCGGCGATGAGGTATCGCGCCTGCTTCTCGGCCCCGGCATCAGCTGTCTCCGGAAGAACGTGCAGAATTAGCGGCTGGCCGACCTGCTGCCTCTGCGTAGTCATCGGACGCCGGTTTGCAGCCACGTTGCCGAGACTAACGACTTCGTTTCGGCGATTAGACGCCGCCCGGCGCCGTGGTTTGACGCTACGTCCCGCACAAGCTAACGCGGATGCTTGAACCGTGCCTACTTCTGGTGTATT
>DATGFT010000059.1:0-12047 GCA_035308915.1 Solirubrobacteraceae bacterium | reverse complement strand
CGACCGGTTCGCGCGCGGTCGCTGATCGTGCTGACGATCGTCGCCGTCGACGCACTCGTGCTGTTCGTCGTCCCGGAGCTGTCGGCCCCGCGCTCGACGGCGATCGACTCCGGCCCGGCCTCCTACCTGAAGCGCCACCTGGGAACCGGGCGATTCTTCACGCTCGGCCCGCTGGCCCCGAACTACGGGTCCTACTACCGCCTGCCGTCGCTGAACGCCAATGACATCCCCATCCCCTCAGCGTTTGGCCGCTATGTCCACACACATCTCGACCCCTGGGTCGACCCGACCATCTTCGTGGGGAACTCGGGCGGGGGACGCTCGCCCTATCTGCCCTCTCCCGAGCAGGAGCTCCTGCGAAACCTGACCGGGTACCGGCGGGCTGGGGTGTCGTACGTGCTCACGCCCGCCGGTCAGGCGCTGCCGCAGTCGCGCTCGACCTTCACGCTCGTCGATCGCACGGCGACAACCTGGATCTACCATCTCGCGGGCGCGGCTCCGTACCTGACCAGCGGTTGCGCGATATCGAGCGCCAGCCGGACGGACGCACGCGTCAACTGCCCTCGGTCGGACACGCTCGTCCGGCGGGAGACGGACCTGCCCGGGTGGACAGCCACGGTCGACGGACACCGCACGCCTGTGCGCTCCTTCGACGGCATCTTTCAGGCAGTTCGGATCCCCGCGGGCAGGCACCACGTCCGCTTTGCCTTCACCCCCCCAGGCGAGGTTTGGGGACTCGTCGGCTTCCTCGTCGGTGCGGTGGCCCTGCTCTTTGCCGTCATGGGATCCGGGCGCGGGCTGCGGCGGCCCATCCATCGTAAGCGTGTCAGTGCAGGAGCTGTGCCACCTGCGCGTGCACCTGCGCCTGAACCGCGCGGCGAAGTTGGCGCAACGTGACTCCGCGGCTCAATGCGACCTGGGCGAGGCTTTCCCCTGAGGCCAGTCGCGTCTCGAGCTGGCGCAGGGTAAGCCCCAGATACTGAGCCGTGGTCCGCATCACCGCCGGCCGCAGTCCGGCGGGCTGGATTCCGGCCACGGGCGCGGTCGGCGCAATCAGGTCGGTGCGCGGGTTCACCGGGAGGATCACCGGCGGTCGCGGCGGCGCTGAGAAGTTGAAGTCGGCGGCGATGTCCGCCAGCTGCGGCATGTTCTCCCGCACGTCGGGGCGCGGATCGGGACGTCCGTCGGTCCGCGGGTCCAGCCGCTGTCCGCCGAGGAAGTCGTCCTCGATGAACTTCACGTAGGCGTCGAAGCTGAGCGTGCGGTGGTCGATGAAGCCGCGCCGGGCGTAGGGGCTGATGACCAGCCCGGGAACCCGCAGGCCGTAACCGTTGAGGTCGACCTGAGGCGGGAGGACGTGGTCGTAGAACCCGCCCCAGTCATCCCAGGCCAGGAAGATCGCCGTGCTGCTCCAGTCGGGGCTTCGCATGATCGCGTTGATCAGCCCGGTCACGTACGACTGACCTGCGCTGACCAGCGCCGGCGGGTGCTCGGAGACCTTTCCGCTGGGATCGATCCACGACACGGCGGGAAGCGTCCCCGACTTGGCCGCGGCGAAGAACTGCGTCAGCGACTGGATGTTCCCCAGCTGCCCGTCGTCCTGCACGGTGTCGAAATAGGGCAGGGGATTCCAGATCCCCGGCGTGCGGGGGCCCTGCTGCACCGGCGCACAGGACATCGCCGTGTCAACCTCGCAGTCGGGCTCGGTGCCCCGGAACACGTAGTAGCGCCAGCTCACGCCGGCTCGGTGAAGCAGGTAGGTCAGGTCGGTCCAGGCGTAGTCGGGCGCCACCGGTCGGTCGATGGCGAGGTTCTTACGCTGGAAGTCCGGTGGCAGCGCCGGGATCCTGTCGTTGTTGACGCAGCTCATCGGGATGCCCCGCACCGCGCACTTCGCCGACCATTCGGACACCATGTAGAGGTGCGCGGGCAAGCTCCACGACGCGTCGGACTGAAACATGTGGTCGTCGAGCACGAAGTCCCGGGCGTAGGTCCAGTAGTTCGGGATGTCAGCGCCGTCGTGGTAGCCCATGACGTCGGGCAGACCTGAGCTCTGCCCGCGTCCGCAGCCGGGGTTGAACAGCCGTTCGCAGCCCGTGCGCGCGGCGGTCTCCTGCGCGACGAAGCCGTTCATGCGCCCGCCGTTGATGTCCGCGTAGGCATTCGGCTGCCCGTGCGGGCCGCCGAAGTTCCGATCCTGGCGGTCGTGAAACGGCCGCACGCAACGCCCGAGCTGGGGATCAGGCACGCAGACCGTGGGGACCCCGTTCTCCATCGGGATCCCATCGGCGCCCGGATAGGTCCCGAAGTAGGAGTCGAACGATCGGTTCTCCTGCATGATCACGACCACGTGCTGAATCTTGTGGATCCCCGGACCTGCGGCCGGGGTGGTCGCCGGCGGCGCGGGCGCCGCGGGGCCGGTGGCCGTGTTCGCCGAGGATGGGGGGCTGGCCGGAGGTGGCTGGTTGCCGCCGCCGCACCCGGCGATCACGAGCGCGGCAGCGAGCAGAACGGACGCAACGAGTCGGCGCGGCACTCCGGCGTCCGGGTCAGTCCTCGTAGGGACTGAAGTCCTGCTTCCGAGCGCCGCACACCGGACAGAACCACGTTTCGGGGATGTCCTCGAAGGCGGTGCCAGGCGGGATGCCGCCGTCCGGGTCCCCGTCTGCCGGGTCGTAGATGAACCCGCACGACTCACACATCCACTTCACGGCGCGAACGTTACCGACGCCTGCCTTGCGGTAGGTTCAGCGCGTGGGGACCGATCGGCCAGGCCCGGGAGAGGAGCTCAATCTGGGGCCGGTGACGACCCCGCGCCCCGCCGCGAGCGTGATCGTCCTCCGCGGTGCTGCCGAGCGGCTCGAGCTCCTGCTCGTCAAGCGCAACCCGGCAGCCCGGTTCATGGGCGGCGCCTGGGTGTTTCCGGGCGGCGCGGTCGACCGTACCGAGGGCGAGGGCGAGGTGGCACTGCGCGCCGCGGCGCTCAGGGAGCTCGAGGAGGAGGCGGGGATCACGCTCGCATCCCCCGACGCGCTCGTCCCGTTCTCACGCTGGATCACTCCCGCGCAGGTGAAGATCCGCTTTGACACCTGGTTCTACCTGGCCGCGGCGCCATCGGGGGCGGAGGCTCGCGTGGACGGAAGCGAGGTCGTCGACGCCGGGTGGTTTGCTCCCGCGGAGGCGTTGCGCGCCGGCGCCCGCGGGGACATACTCCTCGTCTTCCCGACGATCAAGCACCTGGAGCAACTCTCGATGTTCGGGTCGGCCGAGGAGCTGCTGGGCTACGCCTCGGGGCTGGAGATCCGCCCCGTCCAGCCGCACGTGCTGCTGTCCGGCGAGCAGGCCCGGGTCGTGCTCCCGGGCGAGCCGGGATACGAGGCCGGGTCATGACCGCGTCGCTGCCCGCCGACGTCCAGGCCGTGTTCGACCGCTTCATCACGACCGAGCTGACGACCGTCGACCGGCGCGGTCAGCCCATCACTTGGCCCGTCACGCCGTATTACTCGCCGGGAGATCCATCCATCGACGTCACGACCGGCATCGGATACCCGAAGAAGGCCCGCGACGCCGAGGCCAACCCGCTTGTCTCGCTGCTCTTTTCCGACTCCACCGGGAGCGGCCTCTCCGATCCGCCGATGGTGCTCGTCCAGGGCTCGGCCGAGGTCGACGACCGTGACCTCGCCGCCAACCGCGAGCGCTACGCGCGTGAATCGGCCGAGAAACTTCCCGCCACGGCGAACCTGATGCCACCGGCGACCGTGCGTCGGCTGCTCAGCTGGTACTTCGCGCGGATCTACATCCATATCCGCCCGGAGCGCGTCTATGTCTGGTCAGGTGGCGACGCCTCCGGCGACCCCACCGTATACGGCGCCCACATGGAGGAGGTGCGCTCGGGCCATTCGGAGGAGCCCGAGCGCTTCCATGCCGATCCCGGCGGCGCCGCGGCGGTTTGGCACCCGCGGCTCGACGAGCTCGGCGAGACCTATCGGACCGCCGTCGTCTCGATCGTCTCGCCGGACGGCTTTCCGTTCTCGGTGCGCGCTCCGGTGAGGTCCGATCGCGGGCGCGGGGTCATCCGGATCGAAGGGGAGCTGGCCGGGGTGCCGCTCCAGCCCGGCTTGGCCTGCCTGACCGCGCATGTTCACGCCGAGCAGTTCAGCTGGCAGCAGAACTTTCAGGTCCGCGGCGATCTCGTGTGGGTCGACGAGGGCTGGGCGCTGGTTCCGCGCAAGCTCGTCTCCGGCTTCGAGGTACCCCGCTCCCGGGTCGGGTTCATGCAGACGTTCGTGAGTCGGACCATCCGTTATCGCCAGACCGCCAAGCGGGAGCTGGCGCGGAGAGGCTGAAGCCGGGGTTCGTGCTTCGGGCCGCGGGCGCGTTCAGGTCCGCAGGCCCAAGTAGCGGCCCAGGACACCGAATCCGGACAGACAGGCAAGCCCGTCAACCAGCCCGCGCGCGGCCCCGTCGAACGGGTCGGCTTGGACCACACCAGCCAGCGCCACGACGAGTGCCACCGCCGTGGCCGTCGTGAGGGCGAAGGCCCACGGCCGACCCCTGAGCTGCCGCGGCATCAGCGGCCCCAGGTCCTCCGACAGATCGCCCGCCGAACCCGCCGCCACCGGGCGGAGGCGTGCGGCGGCGATGAGCGCCGGTGTGGTCAGGAGCAGGGCGGTCATTCCGGCGCCGGACAACGCGAGCGTGAGCGTCGTCCACCAGCTCGCCACGTGCCCGATCAGCGCCACGGCGGTCAGCGCGAAGCCGATCATCGTCACGGCCCCGGCGCCGATCCCAACCGCCGCCCGGCGCACCAACACGACGGCCGCGGCCCGAGCCACGACACCCGCCTGGCGACTGCGCAGCGCGCGCAGCCCGGCCAGCCCGCCGGCCACGAACGCGACCTGTCCTCCGAGCACGGCCAGCCACGCCCCGAGCTCCCCGAGCGGCGAGCCGGCCCTGACCACCGAGGCGAACACCTGGCGCTGCGCGGTGAGGAAGCCCACGCCGACGAAGATTCCGGCCAGCGCCAGACCGGCGAAGGCCATGAACGCGGCCCGCCTGGCCAGGGCGGTTCCGAGCTCATCGGCGAACTGCTGCGCGAGCGCGGACGGGTCCCCGAGCTCGGCCGACGGGTCGCACTCCAGGTGATCCGCGAACTCCGCGAGGATTCGGGCCCGCCGACGGCCGCGAATCCCTACCGCGCTGAGCTCTCCGGCAAGCGTCTCGAGATAGGTCATGTGGCCAGCACCGCGTCGATTGCCTTGACAAACGTGCTCCACTCGCGGCGTCGCTGGCCCAGCTCACGCTCGCCCTTGGCGGTCAGGCGATATACCCTCCGCCTCCGCGCACCGTCCGACCAGGTGCTCGCCAGTTGGCCCGCCGCCTCGAGGCGATGCAGAGCGGGATAGACGGTCCCCTCGGGCAGATCCAGCGAGCCCCCGCTGCGCTGCTTCAGCTGCTCGATGATCGCGTAGCCGTGCAGTGGCCCATCCTCCAGAACCCCGAGGATGAGCGCATCGAGGTGCCCTTTCAGTGCCTCGGCCCGCATCGTGTGGGCGAGGTTATACCTAGCGTTGCTAGGTGTCAAGCGAGCGTCAGCCGCCGCCGTAGGTGATCACCAGGTCGGTGACCACGCCGAGCAGGAAGCCCGCGCTGAGCATCAGCAGGCCAAGCTCGCGGTGCCCGTACCGGCGCATCCCGTTCCAGATCTCGCCGATCACGTAGATGATCGCGCCACCGGCCGCGGCGTAGAAGGTCAGCTCGAGCGGGTGGCTGGTCACCGAATAGCCCACGAGGGTTCCGAGGAAGGTCGGCCCGCCTCCCACCAGCCCGGCCAGCCCGAGCCAGCCCCACGAAGGCTTGACGCCACCCAGCGGGCCCACGATCCCGAACCCCTCGGTCGCGTTGTGCAGCGCGAAACCGATGATCAGCACCGTGGCCAGGCTGACCGCCCCGGCCCGGGCCGAGACCCCGATCGCGAGCCCCTCGCCGAAGTTGTGGACGCCGATCGCGCCGGCGATCGTGAGGCACATTCGCAGCGCTCGACGCCGCGCGAGGTCGAGCTCATTGGCGAGCGTCTCGGTCTCGGATGCCGTCGCTGCCGCGGCGTTGGCCCCGCCGGCCATGGGCGGATTGCGCGGCCGCAGCCGCCGCTCGAGGCCCGCCAGCCCCGAGCTCCCGATCAAGAAGCCGCCCGCGAGCAACACCACGAGCAGGATCAGATAGCCCACAGAGCCGGTGTGATTCTTCACGTGGTCGAGCGCCGTGTGGATGATCCCCAGCCCACTCGAGAGCACGTCCACGAAGATGAAGGCGAGGATCCCCACCGAGAACATCGCGAGCGCGACCCGCGCCCGTGTACCCAGCAACCGCAGCCGCCCAGCCGGCAGGCCGATGAAGATGGTGAACCCGGCGAGCGCGCCGAGACCGACGGTTTCCGCAAATGACAAGGCTGTCCGTATCGAGTTAGGGGACCCTAATCCTCTGATCAGGCTACCAATTTAGGGTTCCCTAAGTCCAACCGTCTTAGTCGGAGATCCCCAAACCCCCCTCGGAGATCGCGGCAGCCGCCCCCCTCGGAGCCCGAAGCAGCCCCCTTCACCAGAAGCGTCGCACAATCCGGACTCATAGGGTCCGGTTTGTGCGACGGTTCGCGAAGGCCCGGCATGAAGCCGGCCCCGCCCCCCAGCCCCCTAGGTGTCCGAGTTGAGGTTTGGCAGGTGGAGCGACTGCAGCCAGTGGCTCACCGTCACGTTCAGCTGCGTGAACTCGCCGGTCCAGATCAAGATCCCCATGGCCACGAGCACCGCCCCGCCGGTCCCGATGACGAGCGGATAGTGGCGCTTGACCACGGCCAGGGCCGAGGTCGCGGTGCCGAAGGCCAGCCCGGTGACCAGGAACGGGAGCCCGAGCCCGGCGCAGTAGACCGCCAATAGGAAGGCGCCGTGCGCGGCCGAGTGCGACGCGCCCGCCGCGGTGATGATCGCGCCCAAGGTGGGCCCGGTGCACGGCGTCCAGGCCAGCGCGAACGCCGCTCCGGTGACCACGGGACCGCCTCGCCCGGCCCGGCGACTCAGGCGCTCGATCCGCCATTCCCGTGATAGGCGAGGAATGAACGGGGCCAGCACGAACAGAACACCCATCACCACGATCACGGCTCCGCACACCTTGAGCGCCGTCGGGCCGGTGAGGACGCCACGCAGTGCTTGCTGCCCGAGCAGGCCAAGCACGATGAAGATCATCGAGAAGCTGGCCACGAAGGCCAGGCTTGGCCCGATCACCCGCCGGGGCCGAATCTCGCCCGGCGACACCCCGGCCACGGCCGAGATGTATCCCGGCACGAGCGGAAGCACGCACGGAGACAGGAACGAGACGAGCCCGGCACCGAACGCCACTGGGATGCCGATTCCAGACGCTGGGTCCATCTCCGTTACTGGCCAGAGTACCGGTCCCGGCTCCTCATCGAGCACCTCGACTCGAGGCGCCGGGGGCGAAATCCTCCGCGCTGGCAGCAAAACCGGGTCCTCGCCCACTGGCGGACGCCCCCGGCCGGTGATAGCGTTGCCCGGGGGCAACCGCGACCAACCTGAGCCCGAGGGGCGGTATGGCAGTCGATACGAAAACCCTCCTACACCGAGCCACGTGCGCCCCGGGCCCGTTAGCGTGGGTCGCAGAGCAACTTTGGCGCGGAGGGCTCGTTAGCGTGGGCGAGGGCGTCTAGTGGAAGCGTCAGCACTGCAGGCTCCGGCTACCTCGGCACTACAGCCTCCGGCCACCCTGCCCCAGACGAGGATCGTCATGGGCATGCCGCTGCTGCGGTTCCGCTCCGACGATCAGCTCGTAGCTCTCTTCCGCGCCGGCCACGACGAGGCCTTCCGGGCCATCCACGAGCGCTACCACAAGCGCCTGTTCGCCTATGCGCGGCAGATGCTGCCGGGTCGCCAGGATGCCGAGGACGCCCTCCAGGACGTGTTCGTTCGCGCGTATGCGGGTCTGCGGGCCTCCGACCAGGAGCTGGCGCTTCGAGCCTGGCTCTTCCGAGTCGCCCACAACCGTTGCATCGACGAGCTCCGCCGGCCGGCGCCGCCCCCGCCTGAGCTGCTCCAGCTCGTCCGCACGACCGTGCATGACCCGCTGGCCGAGGTCGACCTGCGTGAATCACTGCGCCGGCTGGTCGAGGACATTCGCCGGCTGCCTGAGCAGCAGCGCTCGGCGCTGTTGATGCGAGAGCTCGTCGGGATGTCCTACGCCGACCTCTCGGTGTCGCTCGGCATCTCGATCGGCGCGGTCAAGTCACTGCTGGTTCGCGCCCGGGTGGCGCTGGCCCAGGCCGCTGAGGCGCGTGACACCTCCTGCCTGCTGATCCGGGAGCAGCTCGTCGAGGCGCACGACCGCGGAATCCGCCCCAACGCAACCGCGCGCAAGCACATGCGTGACTGCGTTGGCTGCAAGAGCTTCCGGCGTGAGCTGCGCGGGATGAGCCGTCAGCTGGCCGCGGTCAGCCCGATCGTCGGGCCGCTCGGGATCCTGGCCAAGCTGGGGTTCTCCGGCGGCGCTGGGGGTGGCGCCGCCGGAGGTGGCGGCCTCGCCCTTCTGGGGGGCGGCGGCGCCGCGTCCGCCAGCGGCGCTGCGCTCGGCGTGAACCACCTGGCCACCCTGCTCGTGGCCGCGGTCGCCACGGCGGGCGGAGCGGTCGAGCTCCAGCACACGATCATCAGCCCGTCTCACCATCCGGCGGGCGCTGGGACCGTCGCCCACCACCGCCACCGGGCGGCGGCGCGCCCGGCACCGGATCGCCCCACGGGTATCCAGGTCGTCGTGGGCGCCGTCGAGGCGACGGTCGCCACGGCACCCGCGCTCGCCAGCGATCAAGCGGCGCCGGTCGTCCCGGTCCGGCCGAAGGTTCACCACAAGCCGACGGCGGGCGGCGCCGGGCTCAGCCCCTCGAGCGGCGCCTCCGCACTCATCAACTCCTCGAAGTCGGGCTCGACCTCCCTGACCGGAACTGGAACGGCCACCGGAACCAGCTCATCGACAAGCGCGGCATGCTCGGTTCCCGCGGGCTCGACCTCCACGGCCACGACGACCGCGAGCTCAGCCGCGCCGTCGACCGCCAGCCATACCGCCACCGACACTTCCGCGCCCGCGTCCACGTCCACGTCCACGTCCACGTCCACGTCGAGCACGGGCTCGACCGCCTCCGCGACGAGCACTCCCACCGCGACCTCGTGCACCCCGGCCGTGACCCCGGCCACGAGCGGAGCCACGACCACGGGCAGCGGCTCGGCGACCACACCCGCGTCTGACGGCACCGCCGGTACGAGCACCGGGTCAAGCTCGGGTTCGGGCAGCGTCTCGGGCACGACGAGCACGGGGTCGAGCGGCGGCTCCGCGTCGGTCGGAAGCTGAAAGCGGCTCACGCGGCGGGAAGATCGGTCCACGTCGCGTCCCGCCAGCAACATCGACACCTACCTCGAGAAGCTAGACCACGAAGAGGTGCTCGTCCGGCGCGGGCGGCGCTCCGGGCTGTTCACCTTCGTGGCCGTCCATTCCACGATCCGCGGCCCGGCTCTCGGCGGATGCCGGATGTGGAGCTACGAGGACTCGCGCGAGGCGCTGCGCGATGTGCTGCGGCTGTCGCGGGCCATGACCTACAAGATGGCCGTCGCCGGCCTCCCGCTCGGCGGCGGCAAGGGCGTGATCATGCTCGCACCCCACACCCGCCTGTCCTCCGAACGTCGACACCATGCGTTGCTCGACTTCGCCGATACCGTCGCTGCGCTGCGGGGCCACTACATCACCGCGGAGGACGTCGGTACCTCGAGCCGGGACATGAGCGTCATCGCCGAGCGGACCAAGTACGTGGCCGGCCTCGCGCGCAGTCGCGGCGGATCGGGCGACCCGAGTCCGTTCACCGCGCTCGGGGTCGAGTACGCCATCCGCGCCTGCTGCGAGCGGGTGTTCGGCGACGACTCGCTCCGTGACCGCGTCATCTCCGTGGTCGGCCTGGGGCACGTCGGCTCCCGGGTGGCCAGGCGCTGTGCGCGGGGTGGCGCCCGGCTCGTCGTGGCTGACGTCGACGAGGGCAAGCGGCGTCTGGCGGACGAGCTCGGCGCCAAGTGGATGTCTCCCGAGCGCGCGCTCGAGGCCGAGGTCGAGATCGTTTCCCCCTGCGCGCTCGGCGGGGTGCTGAACGACGAAACGGTGCCGCGGCTGCGCTGCCGGATCGTCGCCGGCGCCGCCAACAATCAGCTCGCGGAGGACCGGATCGCCGATCTGCTCACGGCCCGCGAGATTCTCTGGGCGCCGGACTTCGTCGCCAATGCGGGTGGCGTGATCAACATCGCCGAGGAGTTCGGTGACTACGAAGCCGCGGCGGCCCGCCGGCGCGTACGCGGCATCGCCGACACGCTGCGCCGGATCTTCGACGACGCCGACTCCATGGGTGCGACGCCGCTCACCGCGGCCATGGAACTGGCCCGGCGGCGCCTTGTCCCCGCCGCGCCCGCGGGCCGAGCGCGCGCTCGGGCCTAGCCTTCCGCGAAGCTGACCTCCGGCCGCTCCACCCCGGACGGGAGGCGGCCCTCACGCTCGAGCTTGTCGAGATGGGCGGCCAGCGTTGCCGCGGCGGCCGGCCGGAGCTCGGGCGGTGCGTCGCTCCAGGCATCCGCGAGCAGCTCGGCGACGCTTCGCCGGCCGCGCTCCAGCGCGGCGATCAACCGCTCCTCGCGCTCCAGGCGATGCGCGATGTAGGCATCGAGCTTCGTCCGCACGTCTGAGACCGGCGGCCCATGGCCGGGGGCCAGCGTGTGAAAGGCGCGGCCCCGGAGCCGCTCGAGACTCGCCAGATACTGGCTCAGGGCGCCGGGGTAGGGGACGATCAGCGAGCTGCCCCGGCCGAGCACGGCGTCCCCGCTGAACAGGACCCCGTCGCGGGCGAAGGCCAGGTGGTCAGGAGAATGGCCAGGGGTCAGAATCACCTCGAGCGGGCCAACCTCGTCTCCCTCGCCGACGCGCGCGTCCACCTCTCCCCGGAACGCCGCCACCGGCGCCTCGGGATAGCGGCTGCGGATCGCCGGAACCGCGTCGGCGTGATCCGGGTGATCGTGGGTCAGCGCGACACCGCCCAGTCCTCCGCGCGACTCGATCTCACGATTCAGCGTCTCGACGTGCTCCTTCAGCGCCGGCCCCGGGTCGATCAGCCAGACCGGATCGCGCCCGACAAGCCACGAGTTCGTCCCCTCGAGTGTGAACGGACCGGGATTGGCGGCCCTGATGCCGGTGACGTCGTCGGTCAGGACGAGGATCGTCGACGCCGGCACGATCGGGCAGCGCTGCGGCTAGCCGCCGAGGCCGCCGAACACCGCGAACGGGCTGAACGGCGTCGCCAGGGGCGCCTCGGCCACCGCTTCGGACACGCTGGCCTCCACGCTGACCGTGCTTCCGGGGGGCGCCTCGGCGCGGATACGCTCGCCCAGCGCATTGGCGGCGTCCTCGTCGGTCGCCGCGACGACGACGAACTCCCACCTGTGGATGGAGGGGATGCCCTCCGCGTCCAGGCGCCGGGCCAGCTCCTCGGCCTCGCGTCGGGACCCACAGCGAACCCGCACCTCGAAGTCCGCGAAGCCCTGCTCGGCCGCCTCGGCGCGCTCGGCCTGCATGACCTCGGCATGTTCGGCGGCGCGCTCGGCCTCGTTGGCGGGGAGCGGCTCGTCCGGGTCCTCCCATTCCTCGGCCACCGGATGCCAGTGCCGCAGTTCGACCGCGATCTGCCATCCCTCCTGCGCTGCCAGCGCCGAGATGGCCCGTCCGGCCGCCTCGGCCTGCTCCCGCGTGTCGGCATAGCAGAACACCTCGGCCCCGTCGCGAGAGACGACGACGCGGTCGCGAAAGGTTGTCTGCAGGTCATGGGCGAGGTCGGACTTCGACAGCCGATGCGCGAGTTCGCTCGCGCGGCGCTCGTCCTCCAGCTCGACCCGGAGCCGCCAGTCGTCGCTCATCCGCCGCAGCCTAGCGATGGGAGCCTAAACCGGCGATCTCATTGCTCCGCA
>DATGFT010000058.1:0-65025 GCA_035308915.1 Solirubrobacteraceae bacterium | reverse complement strand
GGACTGGCCCTGCCGAGCTTTTCCAGTCGCACGATGGTCTACAAGGGGATGCTCACCGCACCCCAGCTCCCGCGCTACTTCCCCGATCTTCGCGACCCGCGAGTGGCCTCACGATTGGCCCTCGTCCACTCGCGGTTCTCGACCAACACCTTCCCCAGCTGGGAGCTGGCCCACCCCTACCGGATGATCGCCCACAACGGCGAGGTGAACACGCTGCGGGGCAACATCAACTGGATGCGCGCGCGGGAGTCCCAGCTGGCCTCCGAGCTGTTCGGCGACGACCTCGAGAAGGTGATCCCGGTCGTTCGCGAGGGCGGCTCAGACTCGGCGATCTTCGACAACGTGCTCGAGCTGCTCGTGCTCGGCGGCCGATCGATCCCCCATGCGGTGATGATGATGGTGCCCGAGGCATACCGCACGCGAACCGATCTCGATCCGGACGTCAAGGGCTTCTACGACTTTCACTCCTGCCTGATGGAGCCGTGGGACGGCCCGGCCGCCGTCGTCTTCACGGACGGGCGCGTGGCGGGTGCCGTGCTAGACCGCAACGGCCTCCGGCCCGGCCGCTGGATCCAGGACACCGAGGGCTACGTCGTCCTGGCCTCCGAGGCCGGGGTGATGACGGTGGCCCCCGAGCACATCCAGCGCAAGGGCCGGCTCGCCCCGGGCAAGCTGTTCCTGGTCGACCTCGGCGAAGGCCGGATCGTGGAGGACGACGAGCTCAAGCGCTCGATCGCCCGGCGCAAGCCCTACACGCAGTGGTACGAGAGCTCGGTCGTGCACATCGACGACCTGCCCGAGCGCGAGCCGCGCGCGCCGCGGATCGAGCCGCTGCGCTCCAAGCAGCTCGCCTTCGGCTACTCCCAGGAGGACCTGCGACTGGTCATCGCTCCGATGGCGACGAACGGGGAGGAGCCGCTCGGGAGCATGGGACACGACGCCGCGCTGCCGGTGCTCTCGGACCGCCAGCCCCCGCTCTTCTCGTACTTCAAGCAGCTGTTCGCCCAGGTGACGAACCCGCCGATCGACCCCATTCGCGAGCAGGTGGTGATGAGCCTCCAGGCGGGCGTCGGCGCCGAGGTGAACATGCTCGCCGAGGTTCCTGAGCAGGCGCACATCCTGGTCATGGACCAGCCAATCCTCCGCAACCACGAGCTCGAGAAGCTGCGCCAGGTCTCGCACGACGTGTTCGACGCCGCGACGCTCGACATCACGTGGCCGATCGAGCAGGGGCCGGACGGGATGGAGATCCGCCTCTATGACCTGTGCGCTGAGGCGGCCAACCACGTCGAGCACGGCGCCAACATCCTGATCCTGTCGGACCGCAACCTCGGCCCCGAGCGGGTGGCGATGCCATCGCTCCTGGCCGTCGCGGCGGTTCACCACCACCTGGTGCGCCGAGGCACGCGGCTGCGCACCGGGCTGGTGATCGAGTCTGGAGAGCCGCGGAACATCCACCACATGGCCACGCTGATCGGCTACGGAGCGGCAGCGATCAACCCATACGTCATGTTCGAGTCGATCGACGAGCTCGCCGATCGCTCGCTGCTCCCCGAGGACCTTACGCGGGAGGAGGCCGAGAAGCGGATCGTCAAGGCGATCGGCAAGGGCCTGATGAAAACGATCTCGAAGATGGGAATCTCGACCATCCAGTCCTACTGCGGGGCGCAGATCTTCGAGGCGGTGGGGCTGAACCGCGAGGTCATCGAGCACCACTTCACGGGGACGGCATCGCGGATCGGCGGCGTGGGTCTGGACGAGATCTCGACCGAGGCGATGGAGCGCCACTTCCGCGCCTACCCGCGGACGCACCGCGAGTTGCTGCCCGTGGGCGGCGTCATGCAGTGGCGGCGTGACGGCGAGCTGCACATCTGGAATCCCGACACCGTGGCGAAGCTGCAACATGCCGTGGGAACCCATGGCGCTGCGGCGAACCGGCGCGAGCTCTTCAGCGAGGGCGAGGACTCGATCCGGGATCCGCGTGACACCTATCGGGAGTACGCGGAGATGGTCAACGAGGAGGCGGTGCGCAAGGGTCTGCTGCGCGGGTTGATGACGCTTCGCCCCGCGGCCGAGGCTGTGTCGCTCGAGGAAGTCGAGCCGGCGACCGAGATCGTCAAGCGTTTCACCACCGGAGCCATGAGCCTTGGCTCGCTGAGTCGCGAGGCCCACGAGACGTTGGCCATCGCGATGAACCGGATCGGCGCGCGGTCGAACACCGGTGAAGGAGGGGAGGATCCGAGCCGCTACGCCGCGGACGCCAACGGGGATCTGCGCCGCTCAGCGATCAAGCAGGTCGCCTCCGGCCGCTTCGGCGTGAGCGTCCACTACCTGGTCAACGCCGACCAGCTCCAGATCAAGATGGCGCAGGGGGCCAAGCCCGGCGAAGGCGGGCAGCTCCCGGGGCACAAGGTCGACGCGTACATCGCGCGGATCCGCAACTCGACTCCCGGCGTCGGTCTCATCTCGCCGCCGCCGCACCACGACATCTACTCGATCGAGGACCTCAAGCAGCTGATCTACGACCTCCGCTGCGCCAATCCCAGCGGGTCGGTCTCGGTCAAGCTGGTCTCCGAGGTGGGTGTCGGCACGGTGGCGGCCGGGGTGGCGAAGGCGAACGCCGACCACGTCACGATCGCAGGGCACGACGGCGGCACCGGCGCCTCCCCGCAATCCTCGATCCACGGCGCCGGGATCCCGTGGGAGATCGGGCTGGCGGAAACCCAGCAGACGCTGCTCCTCAACGACCTGCGCACGAGGATCACGCTCGAGGTCGACGGGGGGATGCGGACCGGCCGGGACGTCGTCGTCGCCGCGCTGCTCGGGGCGGACACATTTGGCTTCTCGACCGCGCCGCTGGTCGCCATGGGCTGCATCATGATGCGGGTCTGCCACCTCAACACCTGCCCGGTCGGGATCGCCACCCAGGACCCCGAGCTGCGGCGGCGCTTCCGGGGCACGCCCGAGCAGGTGGTGAATTTCCTCATGCTCGTGGCCGAGGAGGTGCGCGAGCTGATGGCCTGGCTCGGCGTCCGCCGCTTCCAGGACCTGATCGGACGTACGGACATGCTCGACCGCGACGCCGCGATCGAGCACTGGAAGGCGCGACACGTGGACCTCTCGATGGTCTTGAGCGAACCCGAGCTCCCGCCGGGCACCCCGCGCTGCCGGACGCGCCCACAGGTTCCGGTGCTCGACGACGCGCTCGACTGGGAGCTCGTGCGCAGGTGCGAGCCCGCCCTCGAGCGGGGTGAGCGCGTGAAGCTCGGCCCGATCCCCGTACGCAACGTCAACCGCACAGTCGGGGGGATCCTGTCGGGCGAAATCGCGCGGCGTCACGGAGCCAAGGGCCTGCCTGAGGGGACGATGGAGATCTCGTTCTCCGGATCGGCCGGGCAGAGCTTCGGAGCTTGGCTGGCCGCCGGAGTGACGCTGTCGCTGCGCGGCGAGACCAACGACTACGCGGGCAAGGGTCTCTCGGGCGGGATCATCGCGGTCCGGCCGCCCGAGCGGGCCCGGTTCCTGGCCGAGGAGAACATGATCGTCGGCAACACCGTGCTCTACGGGGCGATTGCCGGCCGGGCCTTCTTCAGGGGCTTGGCGGGGGAGCGCTTCGCGGTGCGCAACTCGGGCGCCCATGCCGTTGTCGAGGGCGTCGGAGACCACGGCTGCGAGTACATGACCGGCGGCCGGGTCGTCGTCCTCGGCCCAACGGGGCGCAACTTCGCCGCCGGCATGAGCGGTGGCATCGCCTACGTCTACGACAAGGCACGCCGCTTCGCGGACCGGTGCAACCTCGAGCTGGTCGACCTCGAGCCGCTTGACGAGGACGATCAGGAGGAGGTCAAGGCACTGATCTCTGAGCACGTCGCGCGAACCGGCTCGATGGTGGGGCGCAACCTGCTGGCGTCATGGGACCGGGCTGTGGAGCGGTTCGTCAAGGTCATGCCGCGCGACTACAGGCGGGTCCTTGACGAGCAGGCGAGCGCCGCGGCGGCGCCGGTGGAGATCTGAGCGGCCATGGGCGAGCTCGGAGCGTTCTTGAAGATTCACCGCGTCGGGTTCGACAAGCGCGATCCCCGGCAGCGCGTTCACGACTACCACCAGTACTTCGGCCTCCAGCCGGATGAGGAGCTCAGCCGACAGGGCGCGCGGTGCATGGACTGCGGGATCCCGTTCTGTCACGAAGGATGCCCGCTCGGCAACCTGATCCCGGAATGGAACGACCTCGTCTACCGCGACAAGTGGCACGAAGCGTCCGACCAGCTGCACCTCACGAACAACTTCCCGGAGTTCACCGGACGGATCTGTCCGGCCCCGTGCGAGTCAGCCTGCGTGCTGGCCATCAACGACGACCCGGTCACGATCGAGCAGATCGAGATGGCGATCGCCGAGCGAGCGTTTTCGGAGGGCTGGGTGGTGCCCGAGCCTCCGGACCGGCGCACCGGCAAGACGGTTGCCGTTGTCGGCTCGGGGCCGGCGGGCCTGGCCGCGGCGGCGGAGCTCAACCGCGGTGGGCACAAGGTCACCGTCTACGAGCGTGACGAGGGGCCGGGTGGGTTGATGCGCTTCGGCGTTCCCGACGCCAAGCTGGAGAAGTGGATCATCGACCGCCGTGTGGCGATCCTCGAACAGGAGGGGATCGAGTTCGTCTATGACACCGACGTGGGTCGCGACATCTCGGCGGCCGAGCTGACGGCACGCCACGACGCCGTGGTGGTGGCGATCGGCTCCCGGGTCTCACGCGATCTCGACGTGCCCGGTAGGGAGCTGCGCGGGATCCAGTTCGCGATGGACTATCTCTACCAGCGCAACCGCTGGGTGGCGGCGCAGGAGGGCCGGCGGTTCCGCGCGACCGAGCCCGCGCGCCAGATCAGCGCCGCGGGCAAGAAGGTGATCGTGATCGGCGGTGGCGACACCGGCATGGACTGCATCTCCAATTCGCACCGCGAGGGTGCGCGCAGCGTGATCATGCTCGATGTCTATGCCGCGCTGCCGGCGGACGGGCGGGATCCTCGCCACCCGTGGCCGTTGCCGCCCAAGCGCACGGTCACGACCTACGCGCTCGACGAGGGCGGCAAGCGGCGCTGGGGCACCGAGGTGACCGGGTTCGGCGGTCGTGACGGCGAGCTCTCGCATGTGTACGCGCGCCAGGTCACCGGCACCTCGTCACGCGATCTGACACCCGTCCCCGGCAGCGAGTTCGTGCTCGAGGCGGACCTGGCGCTGATCGCGATCGGCTTCGAGCACCCTGAGCACGCGGGACTGGTCGAGCAGCTCGAGCTCTCGCTCGACCGGCGCGGAAACATTCGCACGGAACAGACCTACCGGACCTCGGCCAAGGGGATCTACGCCTGCGGCGATGCCCGGATCGGCCAGTCGCTGATCGTGACCGCGATCGCCGAGGGGCGAAAGTGCGCCAGGATCGTGAACAAGGACCTCGGGGGCAGCCCAATGGACGCGGACCGTGAGATGCTCGCTCTGGGAGCGTGGAGCGGGGAGGCCGATCGCACCCTGCGTCACGAGGCGGAGGCCGCAGGCACCGTACGCCCCGGGGAGGAGTTCTTCACCGGCCCGGGCGCGCGCCGGTAGTAGGGCCGGTCGGGGTTCGCGAGCGGCCTTTGCTGGCCGGCCGCGGAGAGGCGTCGGCCAGGTTGCTTTAGAACCGTCTCTGGCGCGGAGTGCTAGTGTGGAGGGGGGATCTCCTGCGCGTTCGGGCTGCCCTCGCGCGAGGCCGGTTTATCCAAGCTTGGGACGGGGAAACTCGCCCCTGTACGGTCAGGGAACTGCGCCCCCACTTCCCTGACTCCCCGGGGGTTCCAGATGGATCTGGGCCCCCGGGACTTTTTTTGCCCAGGTTCCGCGAAACGCGCGGAAACGGTGCGGAGGTTCCGCGAAACCCGGAACCGCCCGTCCGCACGGAGGCGCCCGACCTGGGTCGCTGCGGCCCCGCTGGGCTACGTTGTAGCGGTGCCGAAGTTCTGCCGCCACAACCGCCTGCTTCAGAACTGCCCAATCTGCACGCGAGAGCAAGCGATCGAGCTACGGCCAATCCTCTCCTCGGGAACGCCACGGGTCTCAGAGCCGCGTGAGCGGAGCCGGCCGGCTTCGTTGCGGCGTGACCCCTCCCGGCGCGCGCCGTCGGGGCCGGGGCTGAAGGTCCGGCGCCTGCGGAGCGCGGCCGACGACGGCTTTCGCTCAGGCCTGGTGCCCGGGCTCAAGTCGAGCGATGAGGCGGCGCGCCTGGCCGAGGAGGTCGGCTTCGCCGGCACTCGCTTGCGGGTCCTGAGCGAGGATCCGCCCGGGCTCTACGCCGAGGTGGCGGCGCCTGAGACGGATCTCGAGGAGCGCACGTGGCTGGCCTTTCTGATCGCCTACCTGGGGCCGCTCGAGGAGGGGGATCCGTTCGCGGTGGTCTCCGCCGCGCGCACCAGCTGGGCGTCAGGCGAGGCACCGCATCTGGGCGACGTGGACACCGGGCCTCGGAGCGCTCACGATCCGGCTCGCGGCGCCCGCACGCCCGAGGCCTACCGGGCGTGGGCGGCGCGGTCGGGCTCGCAGGCCGCCGCACTGGGCGGCGATCCGGGTTGGAGAGCCGAGCGGCGCTTCGAGCGAGCCTACGAGCGTCTGGCCCTCCCCGGGATGAACCGCGATGCGCGCTTCGAGCTGCTGGTATCGCTCGGCGTGCTCGGTGTCTACGACGTCCGGGCGGGCGGGCTCGAGCTTGGAGGATCCGACGATGTGACGGTGGCGGCGAAGCGAGCTCTCGGCATCGGAGACCCGCTCCTACTCGAGCGCCGCGCCGCTCAGCTGGCCGAGGCTTGCCAGGTCCCGCTGGCTGCGCTTGACCTTGCCTTCTACAACTGGGAGCGCGGTGAGCGGGTGACCGCGGGCCTCGGCAGCTCGGCGCAGGCCGACCCCGCCATTACGGCCGCCGCTCGCGAGGCGCTGGGCCTCTAGGCGAGTCCCGCAACTTCGCCGATCACGAGGGGTTAGGCGTAATTGTGTCTGCTGGGCCGCCGAGGCCGGCGGTGCCAACACCCCGGACCCGACATCTGCTTTACCTCGCCGGGGGGCTGATCGCGGCCGCAGTCGCGGCCGCCTGCCTGGCGCTCGCCGGCGCGAGCCAGGCCGCGCCACCGCAGAAACACAACGGCATCGGCGCGGTCACGATCGCGATATCGCCCAATCCCGGCATCGCCGGGTCGGCCGTCGTCATCTCCGGTCACGTCGGCGGCCCGCGCGGGGTCAACGCACCCGTCACCCTGTGGCGGCGAGTCGCCGGGCAAAGGCAGTTCCAGGTCGCGTACCGGGCGGTGACCGACGCCACCGGCCACTACCTGGTCACCGTGCCGCCCGGCGGGGTGAGGACGACCGCCGAGTGGTACGCGGCCGCGGGCGGTGTGAACAGCAGGCGGGTGACTCAGCCGGTTCGGGACCTGATCAGCCTTGTCTCCTCACCGACCCTGCCGGTTCCCGGCTCCCGGCTGGTTCTAAGCGGCCACGTGATGCCCTCCCACGCGGGCGAGCGGGTGCTGATCGAGCGCCTGCAGCGCGGGGGCTGGCGGATGCTCGCGCGCCCGATCCTCAGTCGCCGTTCAAGCTTCTCCTTCTCGCGGCGATTCGGTCAGGGCCGGCTGCAGGTGCGTGCGCTGGTGGCCAGCGACCCGCGAAACCTCGGCTCTTCCTCGCCGAGCCTGTCGCTCAACGTCTCATCGATTCACAAGATCAAGCACGTCGTGATCATCATGCAGGAGAACCGGTCCTTCGACAGCTATTTCGGCACCTTCCCGGGGGCCGACGGGATCCCTCCCGGCGTGTGTATCCCGGATCCCCTGACCGGCGGATGTGACGCGCCGTTCCACGATCCGGCCGACGTCAACTACGGGGGACCGCACAGCCAGGGCAACGCGACCGCGGATATCGACGGCGGGCGAATGGACGGCTTCGTCGCCCAGGCCGAGAAGGGGTCGGGATGCCAGACCGGCGATCCGGACTGCAGCCCCTGCACCGAGTCGAGCACGATCCAGGCCTCAGAGTCCAAATGCGTCGACGTGATGGGCTACCACGACGCTCGTGAGATCCCCAACTACTGGACCTACGCCGAGGACTTCGTCCTTCAGGACCACATGTTCGAGCCCAACGCGTCGTGGAGCCTGCCCCAGCACCTGTTCATGGTCTCGGAATGGTCGGCCTTCTGTTCGGATCCGATGAACCCATTCTCGTGCCGCAACGCGCTGCAGAATCCCAACAGCGACCAGAACGGTCCGGGCACGATGCCCTATGACCAGTTCGGCCAGGTGAACAACGGCCAGCTCCACTATGCCTGGACCGACCTCACCTACCTGCTGCACAAGTACGGCGTCACCTGGGGTTACTACGTGTTCCAGGGCAGCGAGCCGGATTGCGAGAACGACCAGTCCGAGACGTGTACGCCGGTCCAGCAGAGCGCCCAGACGCCCGGGATCTGGAACCCGCTGCCGTCGTTCACCGACGTCAGCCAGGACGGGCAGCTTGGCAACGTCCAGTCGCTCTCGAACTTCTATTCGGCGGCGTCTGCGGGGACGCTGCCGGCGGTGTCGTGGATCGATCCCAACGGCACCGTCTCAGAGCACCCGCCGGCCCGGGTGAGCGCCGGCCAGACCTACGTCACTGGACTGATCAACGCCATCATGCGCGGCCCGGATTGGAATAGTACCGCGATCTTCCTGACCTGGGATGACTGGGGCGGGTTCTATGACCACGTGGTTCCGCCTCAGATCGATCAGAACGGCCTGGGGCTCCGGGTCCCCGGGATCGTCATCAGCCCGTACGCGAAACAGGGCTACATCGACCACCAGACGCTGAGCCACGACCTGTACAACAAGTTCATCGAAGATGACTTCCTGAACAGTCAGCGTCTGAATCCCCAGACCGACGGGCGGCCTGATCCCCGGACCAACGTGCGGGAGGCGAGCCCGTTCCTCGGGGACCTGCTCAAGGACTTCAACTTCAGCCAGAAGCCCCGGCCGCCGATCATCCTTCCGGTTCACCCGGCTCCCGGGCCGGCATCGACCCCGCCCTGATCCGAGGTGGGGGCGGGGTCGTCGCGCGGATGCCGCCGGCCGTCCTCTTGCGCCCCCGGTGGTTACGTCCGAAGCACCGCCTACCTTCTGCGGCGTCCGATCCCCGAGCCCCCGCCCGGAGCCGCAATGTCACTCTGCTTCATCGAGCCGCAGAACGCCATAAGGGTCATCGCCGACTCGGTTGGGAGGGAGGCGCGGCGGCAGATCCTGGACGGTGTCGTGCGTGCGTGGGTGGACGAGATTCCCGAATCGGAGCTTGATTCGCACTACGCCAAAGCCGTAGCTGACCTCGACGAACACGACCTGTCGCTGCTCGCAGCCTGGCACGCTTCGCTCGAGGTGGGGCATCCGCTCCCCAACAAGGAATTCCTGGTCAACGTCTTTCCCTCGCTGGGAGAGAACCGGCGTGAGGCGCTCAAGATCGCGGCCAGCTTCCGCGGCGAGGATGCCTTCGAAGCCGGAGTTGGTGAGGAGGAGGCGTTCGACACCGTGCTGCCGTGGCTTTCTGATGCGCGTTGTGTGGAGCTGGCGCACGAGTGCCTCGAGCTTTACTGCTGGGACCGGCTGGGGGTCGAAAACTAGGCTCGCACGCGAGCGAGGGGCCGGTGGGCGCCGGGGGCGCTCAGCGGCTATCCGCTGAGCGCGGCCTCCAGCTCCGCGATGGCCTGCTCGGTTTCCCGAAACCACACCGCAGCCAGCCCGAACTCTCGCGCGGCGTCGCAGTTCAGCTCCACGTCATCCACCATCAGAGCGGCTTGGGCGTCCACGCCGAGTTGGTCGAGGGTGATTTCGTAGATCTGCCGCTCCGGCTTGCGGGTCCCGACCACGGAGGAGTCGACGACGACGTCGAAAATCTCGTCGACCGGGAGCTTGGCCCGCCACATGCGCTCCCACTCGCGGATGTTGTTGGTGCAGATCGCCATCCGGTAGCCGCGCCCACGCAGCTCCCGCATGTAGTCGATCATCGGCTGATTCGGGCGCAGGTGCCCGAGGTAGCGCTCGGCGAAGCCGTGAAGCTCGACGGGCCGATCGAGGTCGAGGGTGAGTTGACGACCGAGGTCGGCAAGGAACTCGCGCTCGCTGAGCCGCCCCTTCTCGAGTTCGAACAGCGGATTGACACCGTTGCGTTGGGCGATGGTGGCCATGGCGTGACCCAGGGCCTCGAGCGGAACGCCCGAGGAGTCCTGGAAGGCGGCGAACGAGTCGAGCAGGGGAGAGGTGAGCACGCCGCCGAAGTCGCTGATCACAGCCTCGAACCGACTCATCGCCGCTGACGCAGGAGGATGTGAATCACCGCCTCGAACCGAGTCATGGTCGCTGGCCCAGGACGTAGACCCCGGGACCGCAGTGGCCATGGCTGCGCCAGAGCAGCGGCGAGCCGCTCAGCCGAAACCCGCCCGCGTCCCAGACCATGCGCTCGCCGGCGAGCTCCCCGGTGGCCCGCCGGGGGTAGTGAGGCGTGCGGTCTGCATCGGGATCGTCGTCGTCATGCACCTCGGGCCAGAGCTCCAATCCGGTACGGAGGGGAACGCCGGCGTCGGTGTAGGTGGTGGAGAGGCGCGGATCGTCGATCGGCGGGGGCGGCGGGTCGTCGATGAGCGAGGCCGCGATCAGATCGGATGCGTGGCCGCGCGCCTTCCCGGGGCGCAGGGCGATCAGTGAGAACCCGGCGCTGGGCTCAAGCCAGGCGCCCAGCCACCGCAGTGACGCGATACCGAACAGGTCGTCCAGGCCCTGAACCGAACCGTGCCAGCCCAGGCACCCGACCTCGGCCGCCTCGCCGCCGATGGCGAGGCGGCCGGTTACGCGGCAGAGCACGTCGGTCGTCTCCAGCGAGCCGGAGCTCCCCCCGTGGCCGGGTGGCGCGCTCGGCTCGAGGGCAAGCGAGACCGCTTCGCCATCCAGACGCCACGTCTCCTCCGCGGCCGCGGGCGCCAAGCGGGCCTCGAGCACCTCGGCCGCGGCTCCGTGCCGGACCGCGACGAGGATCGGCGCTTCGCCTTCAGCGAGCCAGCCGAAGCCCCAGATCCCGTCAGGCTCGCCGAAACCGATCGCGTGCAACACCGTCACGCCCAACCGTCGGCCACGAGCAGCGCGATCAGCACGATGGAGTAACTACCCGGCGCTGGGTGCTCAGTAGGCGAGCGCCGGTGCCGGACCCTCGAGGTGTACCCCGGGCAACCGATGCAGCCCCATCTGCTCGATCAGGGTCCGCACGGGCGGGCGGGGGTTCCGCAGGCGCAGCATCGAGCCGTGAGCCCGCAGCCGGCGGGCCAGCGCGGCGAGGTCGAGCATCAGCGAGGAGTCGCCGAATACGAGCTCGCTGAGATCCACGACCACGTCTCGGCGGGCGTTGATGGCGCGGGCGAAGGCACGGCGCCGGTACCCCTGCGTCGTCTGGTCCTCGTCTCCGCGACACCGCAACACCGCTGAGCTGTCATCGAACTCGACGATGTCGGGAAGCTACAAGCCCGAGTCACGTGTGGCAAGGGCAGATCGGCGTCCGGCAGTCACCGGTGAGCAAAATGGGCTAGGCCAGACGGACCAGAACGGGCATGCTTTCTACACTTCACCCCATGCCGACTGTCGAAGCCGTCACCGACGTCCTGCGAGATGTCATCGATCCTGAGCTAGGACTTGATTTCGTCGAGCTCGGGCTGATCTACGACATCGAGATCGAGGGCGGGACTGTCCGCGTCACCTACACGCTGACCAGCCCAGGCTGTCCCATCGGGCCGCAGGTCTCCGAACAGATAGAGGAGTTCGTGTCCGAGCTCGAGGGGGTCGAGGACGTTCAACCGACGATGACGTTCTCGCCGCCCTGGACGCCGGACCGGATGAGCGAGGACGCCAAGTTCGCGCTCGGGTTCTGAGGCGACTGCCGGCGCGCGTCAGTCGTGCCGCTCGCGCCTGAGCTCACGCCGCAGGTCGATCGCGCGCATGTCGTGCTCGTCGGGAAGCTTGTCGAGGACGTCGGCGACGATGCGCCTGATGTCGTGCTCCTCGTGGCCGAGCCCGTCGCGCAGCGATTTCAGCGCCGTATGGACGATCTTCAGC
This sequence comes from Solirubrobacteraceae bacterium, assembly GCA_035308915.1. Classification (GTDB taxonomy): domain Bacteria; phylum Actinomycetota; class Thermoleophilia; order Solirubrobacterales; family Solirubrobacteraceae; genus Palsa-465. The sequence goes on along the minus strand of DATGFT010000058.1, from coordinate 52,903 downwards.
TCGACCGCAGTCAGGTTCAGGTGGTAGGCGATCTCGCCCGGCTTGATCAGGTCGTCGGTCACCGCGGTTCCTAGCCTGGTGGAGGTTTGGGTGAGCGCCGTCGGGTCCGCTGGCGCTTGGCGCGCATATCCGCCGCCGGGCCTTGCTTGGGCCGCGCCCCGGCGCTCGGAAGAATGGTGAGCGGAGCGTTGCCGTTGGATCCGTTCCGGCTGCGCGCGGTGGAGCGGCCCGTCTTCGCCCCGGCCCGCCCGCGCGCCACGTCGAGGAGCTCCTCCAGCGCGTCGTCGATACCCCGGGCGATGACGTCAACGTCAGGCAGCGAGTCGTAGTCGGCCAGGAGGCCGTACTCGAGGCGGCCGTTATAGGACATGATCGCCACGGCGAGGGCGTGGCCCTTGGGCAGGAAGGCGATAGGGAACAGGTCCTCGAGTTCGTGTCCGAGGACGTAGAGCGGCAGCTGCGGGCCCGGGATGTTGGTCACGATCAGGTTGAACAGCCGGGTCGAGAAGTTCAGACGGGAGGCCTGGGCGAGGATCGTCGGGGGGGCAAGGTTGTTGACCGCGGCCAGCGTCGCCGCGCCGACCGCCTGCTTTGACTCCTTGAGGCCGTCCATCGCCTTCTTCACGAAGCGCAGGCGGGCGAGGGGATCGCGGATGTACACCGGGAGCGGTCCGCGCATCACGGTCAGGCGGTTGCCCAAGCTCCCCTGGTCGCTCTCGGTTCTCACCGAGACCGGGACGAGGGCGCGCATCTCGAGCCCCTCGGTCCGAACCCCGCGTGAGTCCAGCCAGTTGGCCAGCGCGCCCGAGACGACGCTCAACACCACGTCGTTCACGGTGCTGCCGAGGACGTTCTTGACCTGCTTGTAGTCCTCGAGCTGGTGGCGAACGAAGAGATAGCGGCGGTGCGGCCCGATCTCGACGTTCAGCGGCGTCGGCGGGGCGGGGTTGAGGGTGGCCCATACGATCTCGCCCAGGCCCTCGGCCGCGTCACGGAGACGCGCCGCGGTGGCCTCCGGGCTGGCCACGGCTCCGGTGAGAAAGCGTCCGGCGAGGCCGGCCGCCGCGCCCGCCATTCCGCGCAGGCCGGCCACGATGAGCTCGGGCGGTGAGGGCTCGGGCCGTGGCTGCCATGGCTCGAGCTCGCTCGAGGGTTCAGAGCGCGTGGGGTGGGGCTCGATGTCGAAGAGCACGGTGGCCAGATCGACTCCGGACACCCCGTCCACAAGCGAGTGGTGGGTCTTCGAGATCATCGCGAAGCGGTCGCCCGCGAGCCCCTCGACGAGCCAGTTCTCCCACAGCGGCTTATCGCGGTCGAGCGGCTGCGAGAAGATCCGAGCCACCATCTGGAGGAGCTGCTCCTCGGTGCCGGGCGTGGGGAGCGCGGCATGGCGGACGTGGTATTCCAGGTTGAAGGTCGGATCGTCCACCCACAGCGGGTTTCCGGCCTCGAAGGGCGGGGTGGCGAGCTTCTGGCGGTAGCGCGGGACGAGATGGAGCCGCCCGCGGATGTGGTCCAGGAACTCCTCGAAGTCCGGCGGGGGCCCGTGGAAGGTCAGCAGGCCGCCGATGTGCATGTGCGAGGTCGGGCCCTCCTGGTGCAGGAACGAGGCGTCGATCGAGGACAGGCGGTCGAGATGGCGTTGCACGCCGCCAACTCTACGCACATCAGCTCTTCACGGGGCGTTGATGAGGCCGCCTACACTTGGCCTGATGCCGAGCTTTCCGGAAAAGCTGCTGCTGGCCGCGCCGCGGGGCTACTGCGCGGGCGTGGACCGCGCCGTGCAGACGGTCGAGCACGCCCTCGAGCTCTACGGTCCTCCGGTCTACGTCCGCAAGGAAATCGTCCACAACAAGCACGTGGTGGACGAGCTTCGGGCGCGCGGGGCGATCTTCGTAGACTCCGAAAACGAGGTCCCTCGGGGGGCGACGACCGTGTTCTCGGCCCACGGGGTCGCGCCCAGCGTGATCGCAAACGCGGAGAAGCGCCGCCTCCAGACGATCGACGCCACCTGCCCGCTGGTGACCAAGGTGCATCGTGAGGCGCTGAAGTTCGCCGCCGAGGGCTACACAATCGTGCTCGTCGGCCACGCCGGCCACGAGGAGGTCGAGGGGACGATGGGCGAGGCGCCGGACCGGATCGTGCTGATCGAGAGCGTCGAGGACGTCGACGCCCTCGAGGTCGAGGACCCCGGCAAGATGGCCTACATCTCTCAGACCACCCTCTCGGTGGACGAGACCCGCGCCATCATCCAGCGGCTCAAGGAGCGCTTTCCCCAGATCGTGGGACCGCGGACGGATGACATCTGCTACGCCACGACCAACCGCCAGGCCGCGGTCAAGCAACTTGCGCAGGAGTGCGACCTCGTGCTGGTGATCGGCTCGGGCAACTCGTCGAATTCGAACCGCCTGGTTGAGGTGGCGCGGGAATACAGGTGCCCGGCCTACCTGATCGACTACCCCGAGGAGGTCCGCGAGGAGTGGCTCGAGGGCAAGCGGGTGATCGGGATCACGTCGGGTGCCAGCGCTCCCGAGGCCCTGGTCCAGCGGCTGGTGGAGTTCTTCCGCGCACGCGGCACGGCCGACATCGGTGAGCTCGAGGTGGTGCAGGAGGATGTCCGCTTCATGCTCCCCAAGTCGCTTCGCCAGGCGCTGGCGACGGCGTCTGCGTAGGGAACGCGGCTGAGCCGCACGCTGGTCGTCTCCGACCTGCATCTCGGTGCGCGCACCGGGGTCGACATCCTGCGCCAACCGCAGGCGCTCACGGCGCTCCTCGACGCCGCCGGCCAGGCCGACCGTGTCGTGCTGCTCGGGGATGCGCTGGAGTTCAGGCACGGTCCGCTGCGCGACGCGCTCGCGCTGGCCGAACCAGTGCTCCGTCCGCTCGGCGAGGCGGTTGGCGCGGCGGGCGAGGTGGTGATCGTGCCGGGCAACCACGACCACCGCCTGCTGCGAAGCTGGCTGGAGCGCCGGGCGAGCGACGGCCGGCCTCCGCTGGGACTCGAAGCCGCGGTCGACTGGCGGGACGGCGAGCCGTTGGCCATCCTGGCCGGCTGGCTCGGGCCGGCGTCGGTGCGGGCGGCCTACCCGGGTGTTTGGCTGCGCGAGGACGTCTATGCCACGCACGGCCATTACGGCGACCGCCACAACACGGTTCCGATCCTCGAGCGTGTGGGGGCGGGGCTGATGAGCCGACTGGTGAGTGAGCCCGAGGGCGGGCCGCGGGCGGCCGAGGACTACGAGCTCACGCTGGGGCCCCTGTACGCCTGGATCGACAACATCGCCGAGTGGGGCGGGATCCGCGGGCGTGGCGGGGGCGGGCTTCAGGTCCGCGCCTGGCGTGCCCTGCAGCAGCCCGGCGGCCGGACCGTGCGCAGCCTCGGCGTCTCCGCCGCCTTCTCAGGCGTGGTGGCGCTGCTCAATCGCGCCCGTCTGGGCCCACTCGAGGCCGACGTCAGCGGTCCGGAGCTTCGCCGGGGCGGCCTGCGCGGATTCGAGGCGGTGCTGGAGCGGCTGGGCGTGAGTGCGCGCCACGTCATCTTCGGGCACACCCACCGCGCCGGGCCGCTGCCGGGCGACGTCACCTCAGAGTGGGAGACGTCGAGCGGGATCTCGATGCTCAACACCGGCAGCTGGGTACACGATCCGGGGTGGGTGGGCGAGCGGCCCTCCGGGCCTTATCGCCCGGGGTTCTGCGCCGTGCTCGACGACGGCGAGCCGCCACGCCTGGTCAACCTTCTCGACTCGGCGTGAGGTGAGCTCACGTCGAGCCCCGGCGTGAAGCAGACGGCGTGACACTCCACCCCGGGGCCGAGTTCGAGCTGCAGCTCGGCGCTGATGCTGTGGGGATGGCTGATCAGCTCATAGGCGCCGGGATGATCGACGGCGAGGCGGCGCCCGTTCACCTCGACCCAACCCTTGCCCGCGAGGACGGCCCACACGCCTCCGGCCCGATAGGGCCCGCTGAAGGGGCCCTCGACATCCTCGCTCTGGGGCTTGAGCACCGCTCCGGGGGCGTCCTCGGGGCGCAGCGGCTCGAGCCGCGGCCGGTCGACCCCGAGCAGCTCCTGGATGGCGGTCTCGGTCTCGTCGTAGGCGCCCTCCCCGTAATGCTGCTCGAAGAGCATGCCCCGGGCGTCGAACAGGTAGCGGGCGGGCCAGCCGAGGTTGCCGTAGCGCTCCCAGATCTCAAGCTTGCTGTCAACGACCACCGGGTAGGCGATCCCCAGCCGGGCCACGGCGGCGGCGACCTCGGTGGGATCGGCCGAGGGGCCAAAGCCTGAGGCATGGACGCCGATGATCCGAAGCCCGTCCGCGCCGTAGCGCTCGTGCCAGGCCCTCAGGTAGGGCAGCGTGCGAATCGAGTTGGCGCGGCAGAAGTCCCAGAACTCGATCAGCACCGGCCGGCCGAGTTGCTGATCCATGCGCAGCGGGGCGGAGTTGATCCAGGGCAGCCCGGTCGGAAACGGAGGTGCCGCTATGTGGTCCACCGGGGCTCGCACCACCGAGCGATGGTAGGCGGCGGGAGCGAGTCGGCCCGCCTCGGCGAGTCCGATCAGGCTTCCACGAGGCCGCGCTTGATCGCGTAGCGGACCAGCTCGACGCGGTCGCGCATGCCCAGCTTGCGCAAGACGTTGGCGCGGTGGGACTCGACCGTCTTTTCCGAGAGGTGGAGGATCTCGGCGATCTGCGTATTGGTGTAGGCCTCGGCAATCAGCTTGACCACCTCCTCCTCACGCGGCGTGAGGGGGATGGCGGGACCCTGGGCGCCATCGTCCATCCACTCCCGGATGATCGACCGCTCGGCCGCGTTGGTGAGGAAGGCCTCCCCGTTGCCCACAGCGCGAACAGCGCCCACCAGGTCCTGGTCGGCCTCACGCTTGAGGACATAGCCGGAGGCTCCCGCCTTGAGTGCCTCGAAGAGGTAGTGCTCGTCGTCGTGCATGGAGAGCATCAGCACGCGCGCGTGGGGAAGGTGCGCGCGAATCTCGCGTGCCGCCTGGAGGCCGGTCAGCCGCGGCATTCCGACATCAAGGATGCACAGGTCAGGCCGCAGCGCCAGCGCCTGCTCGACCGCCTCGACCCCGTCCGAGGCCTCGGCCACGACCTGAAGGTCGCTCTGTCGCTCCAGCAGGAGCCTGATACCTGCCCGCACGATGCCGTGGTCGTCAGCGACCAGGATCTTCATCAAGGCCTCCTCTCCATCCTCGCTCAAGTGGTTGCAAATCTCCGGTCATCGGTTGATCGTCAGCTCGACTCGCGTTCCCTCTCCCCGGGCCGACCACAGCGCCAGGTGACCCCCGACCAGGAGCGCTCGCTCGCGCATGCCCAGGACACCAAGGCCGCCGTTACGGGTGGCGCCGTTCAGCTGGTTGAAGCCGCAGCCGTCATCGGAGATCCGCAGGACGGTGCGCCCGATGAAGGAGAGCTCCACGTCCACCCGGTGAGCGCCCGCGTGCTGGGCGACGTTGGAGAGGCCCTCCTGAGTGACCCGATAGATCACCAGCTGCTGCTCGGGCGTCAGCCTCGGCATCGTCCCGCGAGTGTTGAAGGTGGCGACGATTCCCGTCTGCTCGGCGAAGTCTCGGACCTGGCTGTGGAGCGCCGGAACCAGCCCGTGATCGTCGAGCACGGCAGGCCGGAGCTGGCGGGCCAGAGCCAACAGTTCCTCCATGGCCTGCGTGGCCAGGCGCTTGGTCTCCGTCAGCTCTCGCCTGAGCTGCGGCGAGGCGCGCTCGATCGAGGCCTGAAGCCGGAGCGAGACCGCGGTCAGGGCCTGGTTGACCTCGTCGTGGAGATCCTGGGCAATCCGGCGACGCTCCCGCTCCTGGGCCTGGATCGCGGCTCGACCCGCCTCACGTCGCTGAGCCTCGAGCCGCGCACGCATCCGTTCGAAGGCCAAGCCCAGCCGGCGAACCTCCGAGCTATCGCGGCGGGAGGTGACGCGAGGGGGCGCCTCAGGCGCCGCGAGGTCGATGCTCTCCATGGCCGAGATGACGTCGTCCAGCGGCTTGAAGCGGCGGCGCAGAACGACCCAGTTCCCGAGCATCGTGGCCAGCAGAGCCCCGCCGAGCACGAACGCGGCGCGGCCCCGGAGGGCGCCATGGAGGTTCGGGCTCACGGCGACCGCGGCCAGCAGGACCGTGGCCGCGATGAGGAAGATATTGACGACCAGGACCTGGGTGAGCAGCGAGCGGGACTTCATCGTGATGGACACACCCATCCAGTAGGGACGTCGGCCGGTCGGATGCCGGACAAGATGGGGTCTAGGCCCGATATCGGCCAATCGCCGGTTGCTCGATAATCCTCGTGCGCCCCGTTTGGAGATTTCTTCGCAGGTGAAGCCCCGGGGTGCGACGACGAGGAAGATTGGGTCTTGACTGCGGGGCGCCGCCAAAGGGGCGCCCCGCAGGCGTTTCTGGGGCGCGACGGCCGGGTTCGGCCGGATCCGCGTCGTGGCGCGCCCGGGTGCGCAGCGCGCCTTCTGAAGCTCGGAGGATTTGTTGCGGACCAAGCTCGAAAACCGCGACACTTTGCGCGCTGGCCGCCGCGAACCAGGCGCTATACTCCGTGAAGTATTGAATCCCGACCGTCTTTAGGAGTTTTTCTCGATGCCGCCTTCTGGAGCTGAGGTGCTCCGGCAGATCAAGAACCGAATCGACGAGGTAGATCCGTCGGAGGCGCGCCAGCAGCTGTCAAACGGTGCCGTCATCGTCGACGTCCGCGAACCCGAGGAATGGGCGGCCGGGCACATCCCGGGCGCCAAGCACGTCCCCAAGAGTTATCTCGAGTCACGGATCGAGGGCGCGGTCCCGGACCATTCGCAGCACGTGATCCTGTACTGCGCGTCAGGCAATCGCTCGGCGTGGGCGACGCGGACGCTGGTCGAGGACCTCGGGTACGAGCACGTCGAGAGCATGACCGGCGGCTTCACGCTGTGGAAGGACCGAGGCTACGAGGTCGAGCTCCCGCGGACGCTGTCCGCAGAGCAGCGCGATCGGTATTCACGCCACCTGCTCCTGCCCGAGGTGGGCCCGGAGGGGCAGCAGAAGCTGCTCGATGCGAAGGTCCTCCTGCTGGGGGCCGGCGGCCTCGGATCGCCGGCGGCTCTGTACCTGGCCGCGGCTGGGGTCGGGACACTCGGGATCGTCGACAACGACGAGGTTGACGTCTCGAACCTCCAGCGTCAGGTGATCCACTCGACTGAGCGCGTGGGCGTGCCCAAGGTCGACTCGGCCGAGGAGACGATTCGGGCGCTCAACCCCGACGTCACGGTCAAGAAGTACAACCTCCGCCTCGGCCCCGAGAACATCATGGAGATCCTTCCCGGCTACGACATCGTGGTCGACGGGTTGGACAACTTCCCCACCCGCTATCTCCTCAACGATGCCTCGGTCCGCCTGGGGATTCCCGTGGTGTCCGCGGCGATCCTCGGGTTCGAGGGTCAGCTCTCGGTGTTCAAGCCCTACGACGGGCCCTGCTACCGCTGCCTGTTCCCGGTCCCGCCGCCGGCCGAGCTGGCGCCCTCGTGCGGTGCCAATGGCGTCCTTGGGGTCCTGCCAGGCACGATGGGCCTGCTTCAGGCGACCGAGGTGATCAAGCTGATCCTGGGTGTCGGCGATCCGCTGATCGGCCGGCTGGCGATGTACGACGCTCTCGCGGCGACCCTCACCGAGGTGAAGGTCAGGCGGGATCCTCAATGCCCGATCTGCTCCCGGCATCCCGAGGAGATCGCCGACGAGGAGCTGGGCGTCTTCCCGGACTACGAAGCGTTCTGCGCCGGCGCTCACTAGGGTTGGGATCGATGGCGACCGTCCGAATCCCACCCGTACTGCGCCCATCGGTAGGCGGCGAGAAGGAGCTGAGCGCCGGTGGGTCCTCGGTGGGCGAGATCCTGCGCTCGATCGCGGACGAGCATCCGGAGACCGAGTCGCAGCTGTTCTCGCCTGATGGGGATTTGAATCGCTACGTCAACGTCTACCTCAACGACGAGGACGTGCGGGTCCTGGACGGGCTCGACACGGCGGTCGACGACCGGGACACGCTGGTCATCCTCCCCGCGATGGCGGGGGGCCACTGAGGGCGCAGAGAGGGGCGCGGCCCCTGAGGCGCGGCGGCTAGCGCTTCTTCTTCAGGACGACGTTCAGCTTGGTGATCGTCGCCTCGGCGCCGCGATGCGAGCTGATCACGATCGTGAGCCGCAACGGCTTGTGGGCGCGGAAGGTCCGCATGGCCTGGCGCCCCAGCTTGAGGATGATCTCCGAGCTGCCGTCCGCAGGCGTGTTGACCGTGGAGCTGCTGAGGACCGAGCTGGCCGAGGCGAGGCGGATCTGCGAGTTCAGCCCGCTCGTGGCCTTGATCGCGGAGGTGCACGAGGGGCCGCTGCCCGGGCAGAAGATGCGCTGACCGAGGTCGAACCTGCCGGAGTTGGTGATCGACGGGGCACTGGCCTGGATCACCGTGGGAGCCGGCGCGACGGTCTCGATCAACGTCTGGAGCGGGTCGACGGTCACCCGATGGCTCACCCTGGAGGTGTTACCGGAGCTGTCTGAGATCGTGAGCGAGACCGTATAGGTGCCGGCCTTGGCGTAGGCGTGCGCGGGGCGCGCGCCGGTGGCGCTTGAGCCATCGCCGAAATCCCAGCCGTAGGAGGTGACCGAGTTGCCCGGATCGGTCGTCAGTGTCCCGTCGAACTGGATCACGGTTCCGGGCAGGACCTCGGCGGACTCGGGGCTGAAGGCCGCGGACGGCGCAGGAACCGTGAGCGTCGCCGTCGCGGAGTTGGTCCCGTCGCTCGCCGCGACCTGGTGGGGACCGGCCGGGGCTGCGGGCACGGTGAAGCTGGCGCCCTGGAAGTTGCCCGCCAGGTCGGTGTTGGTGCTCGCCACCGTCGCGCCGTCGAACTTGATGGTGATCGGAGCGGGGCCGAGGAATCCCTTGCCGTCGACCATGATCCGCGTCCCGGGCGATCCGCTGCTCGGCCCGAGCGAGATGCTGGCCGCCGCTGCCTGGGCCACCGCAGGCACCAGGGTGAGGAACGCGGTCAGGGCAACCAGAGGCGTCAGCCTTCGCAACCGCTTGCTGAGAGTCATCTTTACCCCCACTGCCTGGATTAACCCAGCGTAGAGGCCGTCGATGCGGACTGTCAACCGAGGATGGGGACCCGGCGGGAAGGCGGGGGGGCGACCCGGCGTCTTAGACGCATCAGCAAATCGATCGGAGGGAGCCTGATGCCTCGTTTCACGAACCGGCGCCACGCGCGAGCGGGGACCGTCGTCGCAGTCGTCCTGAGCGCGGGGGCGGTGGCGTTCGCGGCCCTGGCCTCGGCCAAGTCGTTCACGCTCAGAGTCGAGAAGAACGTCCATGTGACCAATGCCCCGAACATGCAGTTCGCGGTCAAGGCCGTGAATACGCACGAGGCGGTCGCGGTGGGTCCCTCCGGGTTTGCCGTCTACACCTTCCAGGGGGAGACGACGCGCCATCTGATCTGCCACAAGACGAGCAACCCCAACACCAACTGCTGGGGCTTCTGGCCGCCGGTCTCGGTGAGCTCGGCCAAGGGGCTCAGCAAGCAGTCCGGGATCAAGGGCAAGCTCGGCACCTTCCGCAACCACGGCACGCGCCAGCTCACCCTGAATGGCCAGCCGCTCTACTACTTCACGCCTGACCTCACGTCTCATAACAAGGCGCGGGCGACCGGCGATGAGCTGAAGACCTTCGGGTCGATCTGGCACATCGTGAAGGTTGGTCCGGCGGCCAAGGGGGGAGCCACGAGCACGCCGTCGACGACCATGAGCACACCGACGACGACCACCCCGTACAGCTACCCGTACTGACGCTCGTCAGCGCTCCGTCGCCTAGCTACACTTCGTAAAGCATGGCGGCGGAGCGCCTCCAGAACAAGCCCTGCGGGGGCCGTTACGGCGACATCGTCCAGTCGATCGGCCACACGCCGCTGGTCGAGCTCAAGCGCCTGAGCCCCAAGCCTGACGTCCGGATCTGGGCCAAGCTGGAGTCCCGCAACCCGACGGGCTCGGTCAAGGACCGCGTCGCCCGGGCGATGATCGAAGATGCCGAAGAGAAGGGCCTGATCCGACCCGGGCAGACGATCCTCGAGCCGACCTCCGGGAACACCGGGATCTCGCTGGCCATGATCTGCCGCCGCAAGGGCTATCCACTCAAGGTCGTGATGCCGGAGAACGTGACCCAGGAGCGGACCCAGCTGCTGAGGATGTATGGCGCCGAGATCGTCTATTCCGAGGGCGCGAAGGGCTCCAATGGCGCCGTCGAGCTGGCGCTCGAGATGGCCGAGCGTGACGCCTCGTACTACATGCCCTATCAGTACGGCAACCAGGCCAACCCGCTTGCCCACTACAACGGCACGGCGGTGGAGATCCTCGAGGAGCTCGACGAGGTGGCGGCGTTCGTGGCCGGCCTCGGCACCGGCGGCACGCTGATGGGCAATGGCCGCCGGCTCAAGGAGGAGCTGGGCGACTCGGTGAAGATCGTCGCCGCCGAGCCGATGCAGGGAGAGCCGGTGCAGGGCCTGCGCTCGCTCGAGGATGGCTTCATTCCCCCGATCATTGATCTGAGCGTGCTGGACCGGAAGATCTTCGTCACCAACGCCGACGCGATCACCTTCACCCGGAAGCTGCTGGAGGAGGAGGGCCTGTTCGTGGGTGTCTCGTCGGGGGCGATTGCTCGCGTCGCGGTGAGAATCGCGGGCGAGCTCGAGGAGGGAAATGTCGTCTTCCTCGTCGCCGACGATGGCTGGAAATACCTGTCCTCCGGCATCTACACGCGTCCCGTCGAGGAGATCGAGAACCTGGAATCCACCGTGTGGTGGTAGGCCCCAGCGGGCGGGGACCGGGGATGGCAGATGAAGCGGGCGGCGAGGACGGCCCGTGGGCGGTGGGATCTCAGCGCTCGCGCCGGGGCTTCCTGGCCGGCGCCAGCACCGTGACCGGGGCGGCGCTGCTGGCGGCATGCGGCGGTAAGCCGCTGCGGGAGAAGATCCGCGGGAGCGCCACCGTGGCGCCCTCCGACGTGGCGCCGCTGAACGATCTGCTCGACGTGGAGCACCATGCGATCGCCGCCTACGCGGCCGGGATACCGCTCCTGGCGGCGCCGGAGTCGACGGCCGCGATGCGCTTCCTCGGCCAGGAGCTGGCCCACACGGTCCAGCTCTCGGACCTGATCCACCGGGCCGGAGGCAAGCCGCGCCGCCCCGCCGCCAGCTATGACCTCGGCCATCCGACGCAGCCCGCCGAGGTGCTGGCCCTGTTCAAGGAACTCGAGCAAGCCCAGCTCCGAGCCTATCTGGGGGCGTTCTCCCGACTCTCGCCGGGCAAGGTCCGCTCGACGATCGCCGCGATCTACGCCAATGACGCGCAGCATCTGGCGATGCTCCGCTGGCAGGCGGGCGAGTCACCGGCGCCGTCCGCGCTGGTGACCGGAAGCTGAGCCGGGTGGGCGCGCCACCGACACGCCGAGAGATGCTGCGGCGGGGCGCCACAGGGGGCGGCGCGCTGGCCGCCGGGGCGCTGGTGGCGAGCCTGGCCCCCGCCGAGAACGCCATCGCTGCGGCCGCCCCCGAGGGGACGGCGAGCCTCGCGCAGGCACTCCAGACCGAGCAGCTGATCGTCATCGCCTACCGGCAGGTCGTGGCCTCGCCGGTCCTCAAGCCTCCGGTCAGGCAGCAGCTACAGATGATGCTCGGGCAGGAGCTGAGGCATATGGCGCTGCTCGCGCATGTGCTGGGGGCCCGGGGTCAAAGCGCGCCTTCACCGCCCAGCCTGGCCGCCGCCCAGCGGATGCTGATCAGCAAGAACGTGCACTGGAGCCTGACGCACCTGACCAATCAGCACGACTGCCTGAAGCTGCTCGTGGACGTCGAGTCGCTGGTCGAGAACGCCTACTTCGAGGCGATCGGAAGCGTCGCCGACGCCACCCTGGTTCGGATGTGCGCGGAGATCATGGGCTGTGAAGCCCAGCATTGGACGATTCTCAGTGGTCTGCTCAACCACCGGGATCCGAAGAAGGCCGTGCCCTATCCGTTCGTGGAGGGGGCGTAACCTCGGCCGCGATGCGAATCGGGCGAGACCTCTACGACGAGATGATCCGGCATGCCCGGGAGGAGGCGCCGAACGAGTGCTGCGGGATGCTGGGCTCCCGGGATGGCCGGGTGCTGCGGCTCTACCGGGCGAGAAACGCCGCCGCCAGCCCGTTGCGCTACGAGATCGACGGCGCCGATCAATACCGGATACAGATGGAGATCGACGACTCGGACCTCGAGCTCGGCGCGATCTATCACTCGCACACCCGGACAGAGCCCTATCCCTCTCAAACCGACATCAACCTCGCCTTCTACCCCGAGGCGCTCTACGTGATCGTCGGGCTGGCTGGCCCCGAGCCTCAGGTGCGGGCGTTCTCGATCCGCGACGGCCAGGTCGACGAGACCGACCTGGTCGTGGAGTAAGGCGTGAGCCGAGCCGGGCCGAGCCTGCTGTGCCCGGGCTGCGGCGAGAGATACGAAGCGGCCGAGCGCTTCTGCCCCAGCTGCAAGCTTCCCCTCACCTACGAGGGTTCGGAGGCCCAGGGTGACCCGGCGAGCGATCTGCACCGCCGCGCCCGCAAGATCAAGCCCCAGCTGGCTGAGGGAAGGCTCATCCGGGTGGCGGGCGCGCGTAACCAGGCCGAGGCCGAGTTCATCCAGAGCCTGCTGCTGGAGGAAGGCGTCCCGAGCGTGCTCCGCCGGAGCCCGGGCTTCGACGTGCCCGATTTTCTGGCCGCGGGCCCGCGCGACATTCTCGTGCCCGAGTCAGGCGTGCCGACGGCCCGTGAGGTCCTGCTTCAGGCGGAGCTGATCTCCCCAGCCGGACCGGAGCCGACCGTCGCGCCGGTGCGCCTCGCGGCGGCGCTGGTAGCCGCGCTGGTACTCGGCGCGCTGATCGTATGGGGCGCTCTCCAGCTCACCGCGTAGACGCTCTAAACCGCGCTCACGAGACGGTTCAGGTGAGCCCGCCAGCCCGCCTCGATATCCCGAAACGGCCGCCCTCCGAAAGCGCGAGATAACGCACCGCGTGTCCCCTGCGGGTGAAGACCGGAGGCAAACGCGGCCGCCGCCCGCTCACCGCGCTCTAACGCCAGCAGATCGATCACCGTGCCGCCGAGCAGGAGCGCGTCCCTGACACCCGGGGGGAAGCTGGGCCGCGAGCCTTCGTGGAGCCTCCGCGCGATGGCCGGCCGCGCGTAGTCGGTCTGGCCGGAGAACCAGCGGGCGGCTCCTTCGAGCAGCCAGGCCCAGCGGAGCTCCTGACGGGCGCGCCGCGGCGTCCGCCGCTGGGCGAGGTCGCGGTTGCTGAGATCGATCACGCGCCGCGCATAGAGCGCGGGCGCGCTCAGCTCGAGCATCTCCTGAGAGCCCGGGACGGCTGAGGCCCGCGCCTCGAGCGCGCTCGGCTCGAGCATATGGAGTTCATCGCGCCCGGCCCAGCCGGCCATGTAGCGCCGCGCCGCAGGAGCCGTGGCCAGCCAGGCCACAGGCACCCACGGACAGGCCAGGCAGAGGGAAAGCGGGCTGCGGTGCAGCACGATGCTCATCCCCGCCGGGGTGGCGGGGAAGTAGTCGCTCATTCGTTCCCGGGTCAGCTCGAGCGCGTAGAGGACCCGTTCGACGTCATCCCGGGCTGCCGAGTCGTGGCGCGCGCGAAACGAGCGCGAGGCGGATTCAACCCACGTCACCCGCGAGGGTGCGTCAGACCATTACCGGCTGGCGGTCTGACGCGATCGCCGCGATCTCCTCCGAGGCGCGGTCGAACTCCTCGTCGGAGAGGACCGGCGTCCCCTCGAAGGGCAGCTCACGCGAGATCTCCAGCCAGGAACGACAGCCGCCGTATTCGTCGCGGACCTTGACGGTCACCGGGCGGGGGATCCGGTAGGTCCGCAACAGGATCACGTGCAGCGGATGGCGACGCTTCCAGGCCAGGCGCTTCTCGGCGTAGTCGGTCGTCCATACGTAGAACGGGGCCAGGGCGTCGACCGCGCGGCGGTCGGTGACCGTGAAGTGCGCGGCGACCTCGGCCCAGGCCCGGATCCGCACCCGATCCGGATGCGGAATGTCAAGCCCGCGGTAAAGCGCGTCGGGAGCCGGCTCATCGTCGGTCCAGACGCCCTCCTCGAGGGCCCGGACAAGCTCAGGGCGGTGGGATTGGCGCACCAAATCGGGGCGCTGGTGGTCGAACGTTGGGTACAGGAAGAACCGTTCGTACTCGAGCTTGAAGTGCTTCTCGGGCTCGCGGATGCCGCCCTTGCGGAGGGTGAGCAGCTGCTCACCCTCGGCCAAAGCCCGTACGGTGACGGCCCATTCTTTAAAGGCAATCGGCATGTATCAGTTGGGGGTAAGACGAAGGTTTACTGGGGCAGACTGGTCCCGTGCGCGCACCGAAGTGCAACCAGCAACAGGAAGCGGGGATTGTAGTTGAGATTCTCGAAAACCCCAAATGTTGCTGCAAATGTGGGGGTTTTCAGGCGACTTTGGCTAGAGCTGGAAACCCGCCTGGCCTTCGAGCACCTCGATCAGGGCGGAAAAGTCGGCCTCGGCGAGGCCGCGCCCCATGGCGGCGGTGAGGATCTCTCGCGTGAGGGCGGCGAAGGCGAAGGGCGCGCCCACGGCCTGGCCCTCCTCGAGGCAGAGGCGAACGTCCTTGAGCATGTGCTCGAGCTTGAAGAACGGCCGGATGGTGCGGATCTCCTCCCCGTTGGCCGAGCGCTCGACGTTGAACAGTCTCGAGTAGTCGTGGTGGCGCATCGGGTCGGCCTTGAGGGTGAGCATCATCGAGGCTCCGGAGCCGGCGGCCATCACCGCGATCAGAGCGTCGAGGTCGGCGCCGGCGCGGGCGCCCACGAGCAACGCCTCACCGAGCACGGCGGCGTTGGTGGCCGCCACGGCATTGTTGATCACCTTCACCACCTGGCCGTGGCCGAGCGGGCCGGCATGGACGATCACCTCACCCATGGCGTCGAGCAGCGGCCGAGCGCGCGCGAATGCCTCGTCGCTCCCGCCGACCATGATCGTGAGCGTCCCATCCTCGGCCCGCGGCGAGGAGCCGGTCACGGGCGCATCGATCAGCTCCAGCTGCCGCTCGACGAGCGCCGCCCCGAGCGAGCGGGCCGCCAGGGGCCCGATGGTCGTGCAGTCAACGAACAATGTCCCGGGGGCCGCGGTCGTGGCGGCACCGTCGGCTCCGAGCAGGAGCTCTCGGACCTGATCGCCGTCGACGACCATCGTCACGACCATCTCGGCTTCCCGCCCGGCGTCCGCCGGGGTGTCGGCCATCCGTACCCCGGGGTGTTCGGAACAGAAGGTCTCGGCGGTGGCGCGGGTGCGGTTCCAAACCGTCAGCTCGAAGCCGGCACGGGTGACGTTGGCCGCCATCCGGGAGCCCATGATGCCCAGGCCGAGGAACGCGACGCGCATCAGGCGGAACCATATCCACCGCCTCCGGGCGTCTCGATCCGCAGGCGCTGACCGGGCTGCATGGTTCCCATCGCCTTGGCCGGCAGCTCCTCGCCGTCGAGCAGGTTTCGTCCGCGTTCACCGTCCGCGCCTCCGTCGGCCCCGGGCGGGGCATGGCGCCGACGCTCGGTGATGAGCGAATAGGAGAGCGGCTCGAGCGCCTCGAGCTCCCGGATGACCCCATCGCCGCCCGAGTGCCGGCCGCGGCCGCCGGATCCCCGCCGCCGCGCGTATTGCACCACCCGCATCGGAAACTCGAGTTCGAGCGCCTCCACCGGCGTGTTGAGCGTGTTGCTCATCGCGACGTGAACCCCCGTCGGCCCGTCGGCGTCCGGGCAGGCGCCCTGGCCGCCGGCGATCGTCTCGTAGTAGACGACCTGCTCGTTGCCCAGGGTGACGTTGTTCATCGTGCCCTGGCCGAGCGCGCGGCCGAAGGCGCGCAGGACGACGTCGGCCACCCGTGAGGAGGTCTCGACGTTTCCGCCGACGACGGCGGGAGCCTTCTCCGAGGGGCCATCGCGAGAGCGAGCATTGAGAAGGCAGCCCTCGGGGGCGATGACCTCGATCGGTCGGTATGCGCCGGCGCTGGCCGGGATCTCAGGGTCGGTGAGGACGCGAACCGCGAAATAACAAGCAGAGTGGGTGACCGCCAACGGACAGTTGAGGTTGCCCCCGTGCTGGGCCGTGGTGCCGGTGAAGTCAAGCGTGAGCTGGTCGGCGGCGACGCGTGCGGCCAGGACGATCGGCAGATCCCCCTCGCGCGCCTCAAGCACGTCGTGCGCCTCATAGACCCCGTCCTCGAGTTGGCTCAGGCAGGCGCGCGTTCGCCGCTCGGCGTAGTCGAGAACCTCGGTGAACGCCTCCACGAGGTGGGCGCGACCGACCCGCTCCTGGAGCTCTGACAGGCGGCGGGCGCCGACGCGGCCGGCGGCGAGCTGGGCGCGGAGGTCGGCCCGGCGCTGCTCCGGCTGACGCATCCGGGTGACCAGCTCCTCGATCGCGCGCTGGTCGAGAACCCGCGGCTCGATGACGACGCCCTCGTCGGCCAGAGTCCGGCTGTCCGCGGGCATCGAGCCGGGGGTCGGGCCGCCGACGTCGGCGTGGTGGGCGCGGCTGGCGGCAAAGGCGATCAGCTCTCCCTGCTCGCCGGAGCGGCTCGATGCCGAGAAGATCGGAAGGATCACCGTGATGTCCGGGAGATGGGTGCCGCCGCGATACGGGTCGTTGAGGATCCACGCCCGGTCCGGTGCGTGCTCCTCTCCGAGAACCGCCTCGACGGCCGCGGGCATCGCTCCCAGGTGCACCGGGATGTGCTCTGCCTGCATGAGCATCTGACCCCGGGCATCGAAGAGCGCGGTCGAGGCGTCCCGGCGCTCCTTGATGTTGGCCGAGTGGGCCGAGCGGATCAGAACCGCGCCCATCTCCTCGCAAATGGCGCGAAGTGCGCCAGTGATGAACTGGAGCTCGACGGCGTCGATCATCGGCTCCGTTCCAGTCGGACGCTCCCCAGGCGGTCGATCTGCGCGGACCACCCGGGCGGCACCAGCACGGTTGATTCGGGTAGCTCAATCACCGCCGGCCCCTCGGCGCCAGCGCCGGGAGGCAGCGCTCCGCCCAGGACCTCGAACTCGAGCGCCTCTGATCCGAGCCGCCCCGCCCTGCGAGCTCGGCGCGGCTCATCGTCCGAGCCCGGAGGCGCGAGTTGCACGTCGGCGCCTGCGGTGGTGGCCGTGACACGGAGCGTGACGAGCTCTAGCGTCTGCTCGGGGTCGTGATAGCCGTAGCGCTCCTCGTGCTGGCGCTCGAAAGCGTCCCGGAGCTGCTCCGGCGAGGTCCGGGTATCGCCCGTGACCGGAAGCTCGAACGATTGCCCTCGGTAGCGCATTTCAAAGGTGGCCTCGAGGTCAGCCTGTGGCTCGCCGAGGGCGCGTCGGGCCTGTTCTCCGAGCTCGCTCGCCGCCTGCTCGATCGCGTCCGCCGTGATCTCAGCACCGCTCCACAGGAGGCTGCGCTGCGCGTCACGCCGCCGCGGCGATACGACCAGGCCGACGGCGGCGAGAACGCCCGACGCCCGGGGACAGAGGACCTTTTCGATCCCGAGCTCCTCGGCAATCTGGGCGGCGTGCAGCGGCCCGGCGCCCCCGAAGGCGAGGAGCGCGAAGCGACGCGGATCGATGCCGCGCTGCACCGTGACCACGCGCAGGGCGCGGACCATTTCCGCGCCGGCGATGCGGCGGATGCCCTCGGCGCAGTCGAGCGGATCCATCGCGAGCTCCGAGGCCAGGGCGGTGACGGCCCGCTCGGCGCCCGCGCGATCCAGCCTGACCCCTCCGGCAAGCGGCGAGTCCGAGTCGAGGTAGCCAAGAAGCA
The DNA here is from genome assembly GCA_035308915.1 of Solirubrobacteraceae bacterium. Classification (GTDB taxonomy): domain Bacteria; phylum Actinomycetota; class Thermoleophilia; order Solirubrobacterales; family Solirubrobacteraceae; genus Palsa-465. The sequence goes on along the minus strand of DATGFT010000058.1, from coordinate 35,017 downwards.
GGTTCGCGTCGGTGACCGTGGGTTCGGTTCCGCCCCGCCCGTAGGCGGCCGGACCCGGGTCCGCCCCGGCCGAGCGCGGACCGACGCGCAGAGCGCCGCCGGGGTCGCGCCAGGCGATTGAGCCGCCGCCGGCGCCCACCGTGTGCACGGCGAGCATCGGAAGGCCGAGGGGACGGCCGGCGATCTCGCCGCTGCCCCGCTCCTGGACCAACCCCTCCTCGACCACGCAGACGTCGCAGGAGGTTCCGCCCATGTCGAAGCAGAGAGCGCGGGGTTCACCTGAGGACCGGGCCACGTAGGCCGCGCCGGCCGCGCCCCCGGCGGGGCCGGAGAGGACAGTCCAGGCCGCGTGTCCCGCGGCCGCCTCGAGGTCGATCAAACCTCCGTTGGACTGCATGATCGCGGGCCGAGGTAGGCCCTTCGGCTCGACGCGGCTGGCCAGCTGTCTCAGGTAGCCGGCGAGTAACGGCGAGAGCGCGGCGTCGATCTCGGTGGTCGCGGCGCGCTCGTACTCACGGAAGGTTCCGACCACCTCATGCGAGAGCGACACGTGCACGTCCGGCAGCGCCCCGGCGAGCGCGTCGCCGAGCTTCAGCTCGTGCTGGGGGTGGCGATAGGAGTGCAGCAGGATGACCGCGACCGCCTCCACTCCCGCGTCCCTGACCCGGGAGACGAGGGCGGCCACATCCTTGTCCTCGAGTGAGCGCAGCGGTCCGTCGGGCGTCATCCGCTCCGCGGCGGGAAACCGCAGCTCCTGAGGGACGAGAGGTCTCGGGCGCTCCGCGCACAGGCGGTAGAGCTCGGGCCGGTTCTGGCGCGCGAGCTCGACCAGATCGGTGAAGCCTTCCGTGGCGATCAGGGCTGTCGGGGCGCAGCGGCCCTCGAGCAGCGCGTTGGTCGCCACCGTCATCCCGTGCGAGAAGGCTTGAATCTGGTCTGGGGTGGCGCCGGCGCGTTCGAGCACAGCCTCCACGGCGGAGAGGACGCCCTGCGACTGGTCCTCAGGCGTCGTCGGCGCCTTGGCTGTCACCAGCCGGCCGTCGAGCGCCAACACGGCGTCCGTGAAGGTCCCACCGACGTCCACGCCGAGGAGCATCGCCGTGTTATGCCACGAGCGGGGCTCGGGCGGGGGGGCGTGATTTGAACGTGATCAAAAAGGGGGCATATTGGCCCCTTCTTGATCACGCTCACGCGGGAGCCGTCAGCCGCCGCGGCTAAGCGGCGGCCGCGAGGTCGACCGCGCCTACGCCGCGGCTACGCGGCCGCGAGGTCGACCTCGAGCTCCTCCGTCTCGGCGAGATGCTGGTGCGAGGGGCAATAGCCGTTGTGGGGGAGCGGCATGCGCTGGCATGGCGTCCCCTTTCGTGTACTGGCCCGGCATTGCAGCGGATTCCCGTACGCGTCGAAGCCGTTTTGAGGCAGCCGACGGAGAAATTCATCGGCCAGACCGAGATACCGCTCGACCACCCGGAGAACGCGAAGTTGGGCGTTCATCGGGAAGTAGATCCGGATATCGGCGAACAGCGTGCGCGCCGGGTGCGCGAAGTAACGCCGATCGGTGGCCAGCCGCTCGACGGCGGCCTCGCACGCGCGCAGCACCCGCTCGTGATTCGCGTGCGGGCCGCAGTGCGGGTCCTCCACGATGTCGCGCGCGAGCTCCCGGTAGATCGCGCGGCTGAATCGATACATCCCTACTCCTTTCGAAGCACCCTGCCTGGGTGCAGCGTCCTCATGATGGCGGCGCAGTTTGCCGACAAGTTGTGAATTGCACTGGTCCTCAGTATTAACTCCACGTTAAGCAGAAAGACGGTGCGAAGGCGGAGGCGTGAGGGGGTGTTGGCTAGGCGCCGCCTGGCGGTGCAACGGCCAGCGCCGATCGCCGCTCTAGCGGCTCAGTCCCACGCCTCGTAGCGCGGCTCGCCGCCGCGGCTGATGGTCACGTGGCGCCGATCGAGAGCGGACTCGGTTTGGGGAAAGTCACGCCGCCGGTGGGCGCCGCGACTCTCACGCCGAGTGAGCGCGCAGCGCGCGATCAGGCAGGCGAGGGGATGGGGATCGTCGATCAACTGCTTGAGGCCGTCGGCGTCCCGCTCGAGCCCGGCGTGAGCCCACAGGGCACGGCGGGTCTCGGAAGAGGGCAGCGGTGAATCGGCGGCGGCGATCTCCACCCTCATCCCCGGCGCTGGCTGCGATCCACGCGCCGCCGAGCGCGCGGCACGAGCCCCGAACACGAAACACTCGGTCAGCGAGTTGGAGGCCAGCCGGTTCGCGCCGTGCAGGCCGGTGCACGAGCACTCGCCGACCGCGTAGAGCCCGGGCAGGGTGGCTCTGGCCTCGAGGTCGGTGGCGATCCCGCCCATCACGTAATGAGCTGCCGGCGCGACGGGCACGAGCTCACGTCGAGCATCGATCCCGGCGCGGCAGAGGGCATCGAAGACGTTCGGAAACAGCCGCGGGTCAACCCTTCGCATGTCCAGGGTCACCGAGCCCGGACCCGTGAGCGAGAGCTGCTGGGCGACGGCGCGGGCCACCTCGTCGCGGGGCGCGAGCTCGTCGACGAACCGGTTTCCCTCGCCGTCCAGAAGCAGCGCGCCCTCGCCGCGGATCGCCTCGGTCACGAGCAGCCCGTCGGCGCCGTTGCTCGCCGCTACGGCGGTGGGGTGGAACTGGACGAACTCGAGGTCGGCGAGCGTCGCGCCGGCAGCGAAGGCCAGGAGCAACCCGCCACCCACCGCCGCGGGGGGATTCGTGGTGCGCGCCCACATGGCGGCAGCGCCACCAGTGGCGAGGACGGTGGCAGCGCTGACCACGCGGCGGCCGTCCTGAAGCGAGACGCCGACGCAGCGGCCGTGGCTGACGGCCAGCGCGACGGCCCGGCTTCGCTCGAGGACCTGGATCCGATCGTCGCGAGCCACGAGCTCACTGAGCCGGCGGATCAGGCGCTGGCCGGTGGCCGCGCCGCCCGCGTGGACGATGCGCCGGGCGCTGTGGCCGCCCTCCAGCCCGAGGGCGAGCGCCCCATGAGCATCGAGATCGAAGGCGACGCCCAGACCGGCCAGGTCCTCCACCGTCGCCGGGGCTTCCTGGCAGAGCACGCGCGCGGCCGACTCACGGACCGCGCCTCGCCCGGCGGCAAGCGTGTCCGCCAGGTGGCGCTCAGGGCTGTCGCCGTCCGCCAGCGCCGCCGCCAGCCCGCCCTGAGCCCAGTAGGTCGATGACTCGGCCAGGGGCGTCGCTGAGACGAGAACGACGGCCGCGCCTTCACGCGCGGCACGGATGGCGGTGTACAAGCCGGCCGCGCCGCCGCCAACCACGGCAACCTGAGTTTCCACTGGATCCAACGGCAAGTACGGTACCCGCGAATGGCACGCGTGTTCCTGGCCCACCCGTCCTCACTCGAGCACGAGACAGGCCCCCACCCGGAGCAACCGGCCAGGATCGTGGCCATCGAGCAGGAGCTCACGCGCCAGGAATGGTTGGGCTTCGAACGCGCGGTTTCGCCCGCTGTCGAGCGAGCGGTGCTCACGGCGGTTCACCCCGCGCCCTACGTCGAGGCGATCGAGCAGATGAGTGCCCAAGGGGGAGGGGCACTGGATCTGGACACCGTCACCAGCGCCGGCTCCTATGACGCCGCCCTACACGCGGCCGGAGGCGCGGTGCGCCTGGTCGACCTGCTCCTCGATGGCGAGGCGGACTACGCGTTCAGCGCCCATCGACCTCCTGGTCACCACGCAACCCCGAACCAGGCCATGGGCTTCTGCCTGTTCAACAACGTCGCCGTGGCGGCCCGCTATGCGCTCGATGTGCGCGGCCTCGAACGCGTGATGATCCTCGACTGGGACGTCCATCACGGCAACGGGACCAACGACATCTTCCACCGATCACGGGACGTCCTGTTCGTCTCGATTCACGAGTCGCCGCTCTACCCGGGCACGGGGCCGAGCAGTGACGTTGGCTCCGGCGATGCCCAGGGGTTCACGGTCAACCTTCCGGTTCCCGCGGGCGCCGATGACGCCGTATTCAGATCGCTCGTGGACCATGTCGCGGTGCCCCTCCTGTTCGCCTTTTCGCCCCAGCTGGTGCTGATCTCTGCCGGTTACGACGCCCATCGCGAGGATCCCCTGGCCACCTGCGACGTGACGGAGGATGGCTACGCGGCCATGACCCGGTCGATCCGGGCCGCCTCCGGCGAGGTGGGGGCCGCGCTGGGGTGCGTGTTGGAAGGCGGGTACGCGTTGGCGGCGCTCGCGCGGTCGGTGGCCACGACGATGCGCGAACTGAGCGTGGAGGCGCCGGCGGCGGCTGAGCGCGCCCCGTTGCTCCCGATCGCCCGCACCGCGGCTGAGCGGCTGAGCGCGTGGTGGCCGAGGCTGGCCGACGCGCCGGGCGGCTGAGAGACGGCATCTGAGGTTTGCCGGAGCGAGATCCGCCGGGCTCCGGATCCGGCTCTAGGATCCAGCGGGTGGCGCTCTCGCCAAACCAGCCAGTCGCGGTGTTCGATTCGGGCGTCGGCGGCCTGACCGTCCTGCACGAGCTCCTGGTGTCGCTGCCCACCGAGGACTACCTGTATCTCGGAGACACGGCGCGGTTTCCCTACGGGGACCGATCGCGAGAGGAGCTCGAGCGCTTTGCCCGGGAGATCGCCGACGAGCTGCTCGATGCCGGCGCGAAGCTGCTCGTCGTGGCATGCAACGCGGTCAGCTCGGCTGCCCTGGCCTCCCTCGAGCAGTACCTGACGACCGAGCGGGTCGACGTGGACGTGATCGGAGTGGTCGCCCCGGCGACGCAACTCGCCGTCGCGGGGAGCCGCACTGGGCGAATCGGCCTGCTGGCGACGCCGGCGACGGTGGCCAGCGCGGCTTACGAGCGGGCCGTGAGGGCGGCCGATCCCCACGTCCACCTCGAGAGCGTTGCCTGTCCTGACCTCGCCCCGATCATCCAGGGCGGCTTCCCCTTCGACGAGGCGGTGGTGAGGACCGTGCGGCAGTACTGCGCGCCGCTGCGTGACGCCGAGGTCGATACCGTGATCCTTGGCTGCACCCACTATCCGCTGGTCGCCCCGATGCTCCAGCGCATCCTCGGGCGAGGCGTAACCCTGGTGAGCTCGGGAACCGGAGTGGCCCGCAGCGTCGAGCGCGCCCTGGCCTCACGCGGGCTCCTCAACCCTCAGCGCGGCGAGGGCACATACCGCTTCCTGTGCACCGCCGACGTCGAGTCCTTCCGCATGCTCGGCACCCGGTTTCTCCAGATGCCGCTCGGCCAGGTCGTGCACGTCGAGCTCGGAGCCAGGGCGGCGGCGTGAGCGCGCAGCCGCAGAGAAGCTACGGCCGGGGTCCGGAGCAGCTTCGCCCGACCGAGATCGAGCCCGGGTTCGTCCGCACGGCAACCGGCTCGGCGCTGATCTCGATGGGCGAGACCCGGGTGATCTGCACGGCCTCGGCCCAGAACAGCGTCCCGCGATGGCTCGCCGGATCCGGGCGCGGTTGGGTGACGGCGGAGTACGGAATGCTGCCCGCCTCCACGGGCGAGCGTAAGCAGCGCGACGTCAGCAAGGGACGTCCCGACGGGCGGACGGTTGAGATCCAGCGCCTGATCGGCCGTTCGCTGCGCGTCGCCGTCGACTTCACGGCGCTCGGCGAGCGCTCCATCTATGTCGACTGTGACGTCTTACAGGCTGACGGGGGCACGCGGTGTGCCTCGATCACCGGCGGGATGATCGCCCTGCGCCTGGCCTGCGAGCGGCTCATTGCCGAGGGCGAGCTCGATCGCTCGCCGCTCAGCGGATCGGTCGCAGCCGTCTCATGCGGGATCGTCGGCGGTATCCCTCTGCTCGACCTCGATTACTCCGAGGACTCGGTGGCCGAGGTCGACGCCAACGTCGTCATCGCGAGCGACGGCGGGCTGGTTGAGGTTCAGGCAACCGCGGAGCGGATGCCGCTCTCACGGGCGCATCTGGATGAGCTGCTCGAGCTGGCCGCGGGCGGCATCGACCACCTCCGGATCCTGCAAGACGAGGCGGTGGCCGCCGCGGCGGTGTGAGCATGCCCGCCGAGCGCTCGCTCGTCCTGGGGACTCGCAATCCGCACAAGGTGAGGGAGATCGCACGGCTGCTGGCGCCGGCTGCGGTGATGGTGGAGCCGCTGGGGGCGGGGATCGAGCTGCCGCCGGAAACGGGGCAGACCTTTGCCGCCAACGCTCTGCCCAAGGCGCGCGCGGCGGCGCGGGGAGCCGGGCGCGCCGCCATTGCCGACGATTCGGGGATCGAGGCCGAGGTGCTCGGCGGCGCGCCGGGCGTCCGTTCGGCGCGGTTCGCAGGCGCGGAGGCAAGTGACGAGGAAAACCTGGCCAAGCTCGTCCGCGAGGCGCCGGCGGGAAGCCGGCTGCGTTACGTGTGCGCCCTCGCCTATGCGGAGGCCGACGGCGAGGAGCAAGTCTTCTTCGGCTACTGCACGGGGCGGCTGGCCGACGAGCGGCGCGGCACTGGCGGGTTCGGGTACGACCCGGTATTCGTTCCCGACGCCCATCCCGACGGCCGAACGATGGCCGAGCTCTCCGACGCCGAGAAGGACGCGATCAGTCACCGAGGCAACGCGATTCGCGCCTTCCTCGAGTGGTTCGAGCGATGACTCCCGAGCCCGAGCTCCACACGCCCGGAGGCCCGGACGGAGCCCCTGCGGTCAAGCTTCGTACGGCGTCGCTCTCGGTCGCGTCGAACTCGGCACTGATCCTGCTCAAGGTGATCGCAGGAACCGTCACCGGCTCGGTGGCGCTGCTCACGGAGGCGGTTCACTCGAGTATCGACCTGGTCGCGTCGATCGTCGCCTTCCTTTCCGTCCGCAAGGCGGGCGAGCCGGCGGACGAGACTCACCGCTACGGCCACGAGAGGTTCGAGAACCTGGCCGCGGCGATCGAGGGCGTGCTGATCCTGGTCGGCTCGGCCGTGATCGCGTTCGAGGCGATCCGCCGCCTGGTGGGGCACGGAAAGATTCACACCGTCGGCTTCGGCATCGCTGTGGTGGCGGTGTCGATCGTGGTCAACGTGATCGTCTCGACGCTGATCTCGCGGACGGCTCGGGACACGAATTCGGCGGCTCTGTTCGGAGACGCGGCGCATCTGCGCACCGATGCCCTCACCTCGGCCGGCGTGCTCATTGCCCTGGCATTGGTGAAACTGACCGGCGCGCAATGGCTCGATCCGGCGGTGGCGCTGGTCGTCGCCGCCTCGATCGTCTTCACGGGCGTGCGCCTGCTGACCCGCTCCTCTCGGGTACTGGTCGATGAGGCGCTACCGCCCGAGGAGGTGGCGGTGATCCGAGAGGCCGTCGAGCAGCTCGCAGACAGCGGCGTGGTGGGTTACCACGAACTGCGTACGCGGAGGGCAGGGGCGCGGCGCTACGTGGACATGCACGTCCAATTCCAGGCCGGCACCTCTCTGGAGGATGCCCACCGGACCGCGCACGCGCTCCAGGATCTGATCGCCGCCCGCCTCGATGCCGTCGATGTGCTGATCCACCTCGAGCCCCAGGACAAGGTTCGTCCCGGGGAGGAGGTGAGACTGTCGCGGAGGCGGTGACCTTCCCCGAAGGGGCTCGAATCGCCACCGCGAGACCGCCCGCAAACGTGCGCCTGTTCACGCTCGGGGCGCGAGCGATGCGCATTGACCCGCCCTGACCCCGCAAAGGTGCGAACGACCGCTGCTATCCCGCGAAAGAGGTCAGAAGAGGTTGATCGCGGCCGCGACGGCGACCGCAAAGGTCACGCCCGCGTAGCCCAGATACCCCTGAAGAACGAGGATCAGCACCGTAATCAGACAGACGAGTACGGTCGCCAGCCAGCCGATACGAGCCAGATCCACGGCTCTATTCTCGCGTTCGGGGCCTGGAATCGGCCGGCGAAATCCGCAAATTGCGGTATTCCGACTGAGGCGATCATGTGGCGGTTAAGTCAATCCGGCAAGAATTGGCCCGCGGCTGAGGCAGGCGGCGAGGTGCGGCCCGTCCGAAGCCCCTGTTAGCGTCGAAAATTCCTACCACCCAGCGAGGAGGGACAAGTGACGAAGTCCGAGTTTGTCGACCAGGTCGCTGATCGCGCCGGCCTGAGCAAGCGGGACGCCGCCAACGCGGTGGACGCGATGCTCGAGACGATTGAGAACACGCTCAGTCGAGGGAGCGAGATCTCGTTCTCCGGATTCGGCAAGTTCAGCGTCTCGCAGCGCAGTGCGCGTGAGGGGCGGAACCCGGCGACCGGCGAGCGGATTCAGATCGCAGCCTCCAAGGTGCCGAAGTTCACGGCCGGAGCCGGCCTCAAGAAGGCGGTCAAGTAACACCGAGTCGGGCCAGCGGCGCCGCGGTGACGCGGCTTGACGCCGTGACCGGGGCGGCTGGCCGTCGGTCGTTCGGTGACCGTGTGGCGGAAGCGGTTACCGAGCGGAAGTCTCAGTTGGTGCTGGGGCTGGACCCGGACCCCGCTCGGCTGTGGCCCCGACCCGCGGGGCCTCCGCTAGCCGCCGGGTCCCGCGCCGCACCCGACGAGCGCGCGGCGGAGGCGGTGGCGGAGCATTGCCGCCAGGTGCTGGACGCCGCCGCGGAGCAGTGCGTCGCCGTGAAGCTTCAGGTGGCCTGCTTTGAGCGGCTCGGCGCCGCGGGCTGGCGGGTGCTGGCCGAGGTCGCCGAGCGGGCGCACGCGCATGGCCTGCTGGTGATCGCCGACGCCAAGCGCGGCGACATCGACGTCACGGCCCGGGCCTACGCGGAGACGTTCTTCGGCGAAAGCTCGACGCCCTATGGGCGTGTGAGCAGTCTGGGAGCGGACGCCCTGACGGTCAATCCGCTGCTCGGCGCCGACTCGATCGCTCCCCTGCTGGAGCGAGCGCGTCAGACCAGCGGGGGGTTGTTCGTCCTGGTGCGCACGTCGAATCCGGGAGCCGCCGACATCCAGGACCTCGAGCTCCGAGACGGCGGTACGGTCAGCGACCGGCTGGCTGTCCTGGCCGGGCAGCTGGGGGAGGATGGCGTTGGGGAGGCAGGCCTCAGCGACGTCGGGGCGGTCGTCGGGGCAACCGTGCCGGAGCGCGTCAAGGCGCTCCGCGCGCTGATGCCGCGGACCATCTTCCTGCTTCCCGGGGTGGGCGCCCAGGGCGGGTCAGTTGAACAACTCGGGCCTGCCTTTGAGCCCGGCCCGGCGGGAGGATTGGTGGCTGCATCGCGCGCCATCGTCGCGGCGTACGAGCAGCTCGGCGGTGCGCCGGCCACGGCGGCCCGCCAGATGGCGACACGTCTCCGGGAGATGATTTGGGAGGTTGCGGCCTGAGCGCTCCAGGGCCGCGGTGGCCGGGCTGGCCGGGCCGCAGTGGCCGAGCTGGCCGGGCGGCGGTGGCCGAGGTCATGGGGCGGCGGAAAGCCTGCAATTTGCGATGATCCCGCCGGTATCATCGCCAGGGGATGAGGGCTTGGAAACCGGGGCGGTACATGGCGCTGCTTGCGCTCGTGACGGTGATCGTGGCCACAGCCCTCGTGGTGCGGGCGGGCATCGGCGGAACGCATCGCGCGGCCGCGAGTCCACCCGCCCTGCTCCCCACCACCACCACCGCGACCCACGTGCGTTCGCACAAGCGCTTCTACGTAATCCGTCCCGGTGACAGCCTGTCGAGCATCTCGGTCAAGACCGGTGTCTCGGTCGGTGAGCTCGAGGCGCTGAACCCCTCGATCGACCCCAACGCTCTGCAGACGGGCCAGCGCCTGCGGCTCAGGCATTAGTTGGCGGCTCGCCCGGGAGCCGCGTTAGGATGCTTGCCTAACATCGGTTCCGCCCGCACTCGACGCGGGGCCGTTCGCCGCCCACGCGAAGGTCTAGGCTTTGGCCACCCGGTCTGCTGCTCGCCCGTGACCGCATGATCATTACCGTCACGCTCAATCCGGCACTGGATAAGACGCTTCAGGTGCCCAACTTCACGCCCGGGCGCCGGCACCGCACCGTCGACCAGATGACGATGCCGGGAGGTAAGGGCGTGAACGTTGCGCGGGCCGTCAAGCGCCTGGGTCAGCCCGTGATCGCGACCGGGATAGCCGGCGGCGCGACCGGGACCCAGATCGTCGAGGCGCTCAACGACGACTCGATCCTCAACGACTTCGTGCGCATCCGTGAAGAGTCACGCACGAACACCGCGGTCCTGGATCCGACGACCGGCCTGCAGACCGAGATCAACGAGCGCGGGCCAGCGGTGGGCGCTCAGGAGCTCGAGCTGTTTCACGACAAGCTGCTCTACCTGGCCAAGGGAGCCAGCATGTGCGTGTTCGCGGGAAGCCTGCCTCGCGGCATGGAGCCTGGCGTTTACGCCGACCTGATCCGTGAGGTCAAGCGACTCGGCGTGACCACGATCCTCGATACCGAGGGGGAGCCACTCCGGCTCGGGGTGCGCGCGGAGCCCGACATCGTCTCCCCGAACGAGCTGGAAGCCGAGGAGCTCGTCGGCCAGGAGTTCAACGACGACCATGATCGCGCTCAGGCGGTCGTCGAGATGGGTCGGCTGGGGGCGCGCGAGGCCATCATGACCGTGCGTGACGGATGCTTTGCCCAGGTCGTCGAGGATGGCCCTGTCCTCTATCGGGTCAGGGTCGGCGAGCAGGAGGCACGATCCCGAATCGGCTCCGGGGACGCCTTCCTGGCCGGATACGTGGCGGCGCGCTACAACGGCGGGTCGGCGGTGGAGTGCCTGCGCTACGGAGTGGCCTGCGGCGCCGAATCGGTCCAGCATTTCGGGGCGGGAACGCTCGATCCGGCCAACGTCGACCGGCTCCTTGGCGAAGTCGACGCCGAGCGGCTCGAGATCGGCGCTGAGATCACCTGAGAAGGTGCCACCGTGCGGGTTCGGGCGGCCGGGGGGCCGCGGAGCCGCTGCTAGCATCGACACGACGATGGTTGCCGCCTTCGTTTGCCTCGCCAACGCTGAACTCGTGCCGTCCGCGGCGCGAAATACGATGCCCAGATGGAAGTAGAGATCGGGCGCGGCAAGAAGGCGCGTCGGGCCTATGGCTTCGACGAAATCGCGATTGTTCCGTCGCGCCGGACCCGGGATCCGGACGACGTCGACATCTCATGGACGCTCGGCCCGTACCGGTTTGAGCTCCCGCTCCTGGCGGCGGCGCTCGACGGTGTTGTCTCGCCGGAGACCGCCGGGGTCATCGGCAAGCTCGGCGGTCTGGCGGTGCTCAACCTCGAGGGCATCTTCTGCCGCTATGAGGACGCCGAGGGCCAGCTGGAGCGAATCGCCACCTTCTCACGGGACATCGCGACGCGGGAGATGCAGGACATCTACCGCGAGCCGGTCAAGGCTGAGCTGATCGCCCAGCGGATCAGGGAGATCAAGGAGCACGGGGTCGTGGCCGCGGCCTCGCTGACCCCGCAGAAGGTGCGCAAGTACTACGACGTCGCGCTCGAGGCGGGTCTCGACATCCTGGTCATCCAGGGCACCGTCGTCTCAGCCGAACACGTTTCGATGGATGAGACGCGTCCGCCGCTCAACCTCAAGGAATTCATTCGCGAGCTCGCGCCGACGCCGGTCGTCGTCGGCGGCTGCGCGTCCTACCACACCGGGCTGCACCTGATGCGCACCGGGGCGGCGGGTGTCCTCGTCGGGGTCGGACCCGGGGCCATCTGCACCACGCGGGGCGTGCTGGGCATCGGGGTTCCTCAGGCCACCGCGATCGCGGACGTGGCCGCCGCCCGCTCGCAGCACATGCTCGAGACCGGCGACTACGTCAAGGTGATCGCCGACGGCGGGATGCGCAACGGCGGCGACATCGCCAAGGCGGTGGCGTGCGGCGCCGACGCCGTGATGCTCGGCTCGGCGCTCGCCCGCGCGTACGAGTCACCCGGTCGCGGTTACAACTGGGGGATGGCGACCTTCCATCCGACGCTCCCACGCGGGGCGCGGGTGGCGACCACTCAGAACGGGACCCTCGAGGAGATCATCAAGGGCCCGGCGCGGGAGAACGACGGGACGTTCAACCTGATGGGCGCGCTCCGTACCTCGATGGCCACCTGCGGCTACCGGGACATCGCCGAGTTCAACCGGGCCGAGCTGGCCGTCGCGCCGGCGCTGCAGACCGAGGGCAAGCAACTTCAGCGCGACCAGGGGGTCGGAATGGGCGCGCGCGGGGCGGCCGCGACGGTCGGTGTCACCGACTAGCCCGGTCACCGCGGCCACCGCGGCTCCCGCGGCGGTGGCACTCGAACGCGAGCCGGACCAGGAAGGTGCGCCCGAGGCGGTGACCGAAGAGGTCGTCGTCCTCGACTTCGGGGGGCAGTACTCACAGCTGATTGCGCGGCGGGTCCGGGAATGCGGCGTCTTCTCCGAGCTGCTTCCCCATCACGTGGGCGCGGACGAGGTGCTGCGGCGCCGGCCGAAGGGCGTGATCCTGTCCGGCGGGCCCGCGTCGGTGTACGAGCCCGGCGCGCCGCCGCTCGAGCGCGAGCTCCTGGAGCTCGGTGTGCCGGTGCTCGGGATCTGTTACGGGATGCAGCTGCTGGCCCGGGAGCTCGGCGGCCGCGTCGAGCCGGCCGAGGTGGGGGAGTTCGGGCGCTCGCAGCTCACGGTGCACGACTCAGGCCGGCTGCTGGCCGGGACCCCGGGCGAGCAGACGTGCTGGATGTCGCACCGGGACACGGTGTTCGAGGCGCCGTCGGGCTTTACTGCGCTGGCTTCATCGACCGCGTCGCCCGTGGCCGCATTTGAGTCGGTCGAGCGTGGCCTGTACGGCATCCAGTTCCACCCCGAGGTGCTGCACACGCCGTACGGGACACAGGTTTTGACGAACTTTCTGGACGAGGTGTGCGGCTGCCAGCTGACCTGGAGCCCGCGGTCGGTGATCGACGAGCAGATCGAGCGCATCCGCGCTCAGGTGGGGGAGGGTCGGGCGATCTGCGGCCTCTCCGGCGGCGTCGACTCGAGTGTCGCGGCGCTGCTCGTGCACCGGGCGATCGGCGACCGGCTGACGTGCGTGTTCGTGGATCACGGGCTGATGCGCAAGGACGAGGGGGCGCAGGTCATCGCGGCATTCAGAGACCACTTCCAGGTGCCCCTGGTCGCGGTCGACGCCTCCGAGCGCTTCCTGGCCCGGCTGGCCGGCGTGACCGATCCCGAGGAGAAGCGCCGGCGGATCGGTAGCGAGTTCATTCGCGTGTTCGAGGAGGAAGCAGCCAAGCTCGGCGCCACCGGGGGGGAAGGCCCGGATGTGCGTTTCCTCGTCCAGGGCACGCTGTATTCCGACGTCATCGAATCCGGTGGCGGGACCGGCGCCGCGACGATCAAGTCCCACCACAACGTCGGCGGCCTCCCAGAGGATCTGGAGTTCGAGCTGGTCGAGCCGCTAAGGGCGCTCTTCAAAGACGAGGTACGAGCGGTGGGCGCGGCGCTCGGGTTGCCGGAGCGGTTGGTCTGGCGCCAACCGTTTCCCGGACCGGGCCTGGCGATCCGCATCGTGGGTGGTGAGGCGACCCGAGAGCGGCTCGAAATCCTGCGTGAGGCCGACGCCATCCTCCAGGACGAGATCCGCAAGGCGGGCCTCTACCGCGAGCTCTGGCAGTCCTTCTGCGTGCTGCCGGACGTCCGGACTGTGGGTGTCCAGGGCGACGCCCGCACCTACGGCAACCTGATCGTGATCCGAGCCGTGACGAGCGAGGACGCGATGACCGCCGACTGGGCACGCCTCCCTTACGACCTGCTCGAGCAGGTCGCCAGCCGGATGATCAACGAGATCCGTCCCGTAGGACGAGTGGCGCTCGACATCACGAGCAAGCCGCCGGGGACGATCGAGTGGGAGTAGGGCTTCGCGGGGTGCGTGGCTTCGCGGGGTGCGTTCCGGATGCGTTGTGCGCGCTTTCTTGATGCTGACTCGGGTCCGCGCGAACGCTTCCGGAACGCACCCCGCTGCGCGGTGATGGGGCGTTCCCTCGATCCCTCCCGGGCGTAAGCGGTGAGCGTGATCGATTTCTGACCCTATAGGGGCAGAAATCGATCACGCTCCGGGGCGTTGCGATTACGCCAGGGCGTCGAGGCGGGCGAGGATGGCTTTGGTGTAGCGGCCGAGGGGGCGGGGGAGCTGGGCCTTGGGAAACCACTCGGCAGCAGCGAGCTCGCCGCGGTCGATGGTCAGGCTCGGGAGGCCGAGGTCCGGCGAGCCGACCTCGGCCTGGAAGCAGTAGAGGCTGTCCCGATGGTGGTCGACGACCACCTCGATCCTCCCCAGCGACCGCCAGGCGTCCACCGACAGCCCCAGCTCCTCGTGGATCTCACGCGTGGCGGTGGTTTCCGCGGGCTCCCCGCGTTTTCGCGAGCCGCCGGGAAGCTCCCAGCCCCGGGGTCCATAGGTGTGGCGGACGAGCAGCACGTCGTCGCTATGGGTGAGCACGCACTTGACGCCGCTCGATCTGGGCCGGAAGACCCACCAATAGACGCGCAGCACCGAGTAGGCCGTTCGATAGCCGAGTCGCTGCACCGGCACAGGCAGGCTCACGTGCCCAGCGTACGCGGTAACTGCGCGGAATTGCCTATCATTGCCAACGGGCCGCGCGGTCACGCGCGGCTTGACCATGCCATGAAGACCTACGTAGCTACACCCGCGGATCGCGAGCGCAACTGGCTCGTCGTCGACGCGTCAGGCCAGACGCTCGGGCGTCTGGCGACGCAGATCGCCGACGCGCTGCGCGGCAAGCGCAAGCCCACCTACACGCCTCACGTTGACACCGGCGACTTCGTGATCGTCGTCAATGCCGAGAAGATCTCGGTGAGCGGGAACAAGCGGCAGGCCAAGCAGTACTACCGGCACTCCGGGTATCCCGGGGGCCTGAAGTCGCGCTCGCTCGAGGACATGCTGGAGCGCCGCCCGGAAGAGGTCATCCGCCTCGCCGTCAAGGGCATGCTCCCGCGCAACCGGCTGGCTCGCAAGCAGCTCACGAAGCTCAAGGTCTACGCAGGCCCCGAACACCCGCACGCCGCGCAGCAGCCTCAACCGATGGAGATCAAGTCTTGACCGAGACGCCGGAAAACAACGAGCCGATCAGCGACGAGGAGTCAGACAACTCAGCGGGCGCGCCCGAGTCCGCGGGCGCGGCCGACTCCGAGGCCGCACCCGTCGCCGAGTCCGCGGGCGACGCGGATTCCGAGGCCGCACCCGTCGCCGAGTCCGCGGGCGCGGCTGATGCCGGCGAGGGGGAGTCGCAGGTTCCGCGAGCGGACTCGTCGCCGGACGCGGCCCCGGACGCGGCGGGAGGAGACGTCGTGACTGAGGACCCGATCGCGGAGCAGCCGTCCGTCGAGGCTGCTGAGGTGGCTGCGGCTGACGAGCCTGAGAGCGCTGACGAGCCCGAGAGCGCTGCCGAGCCTGAGACCGCTGCGGTGCCTGTAGCGGCTGACGAGCCTGAGAGCGCTGCCGAGCCTGAGACCGCTGCGGTGCCTGAGACCGCTGCCGAAGCTGAGTCGGCAACCGAGGCCGATGCGGCTGGCGAGCCTGAGGCTGCACCCTCTCCCGCACTTGAGGAGGAGCAGGAGATCGACGTCACGCCGCGGGTCAAGCCGGAGATCCCCGGCGCTGATCTCGAGCCGGACCTGCTGCCTGACGCCGACCAGTATCTCGACGCCGAGGCGCAGGCGGCGGCGGAGGCCGAGGCCGAGGCGGCGGCCGAGCGCGCTCGGGCCGAGGCTGAGGATGAGCATGCGAGGCCGATTGCCGATGCCGCCATCGACCTTGCCGCCGGCGCGCGCTATACGGCGACCGGCAAACGGAAGACCGCGGTCGCTCGGGTGATCCTGAAGCCAGGGACAGGGGCGTACCTGATCAATGGCAAGCCGCTCGACGTGTTCTTCCCACGGGAGACGCTGCAGCGGATCATCCGCCAACCACTCGAGACGGTTGGCTACGACACACGCATGGACGTCGTCGCCCGGATGCATGGCGGCGGAGTGTCCGCCCAGGCCGGAGCGCTGCGACACGGGATATCCCGTGCGCTGATCGACGCCGACCCGAACCTGCGCGGCGAGCTCAAGCGACGGGGCTACCTGACCCGAGACCCACGGGTCAAGGAACGCAAGAAGGCCGGGCTGAAGAAGGCGCGCAAGCGGCCGCAGTTCTCCAAGCGCTGAGCTGAACTCGGGCCGCCACGATGGCTCGCCAGCTGTTCGGCACCGACGGGGTCCGTGGGCGGGCGGGGGAGTTCCTGTCCGCCGATCTGGCGATGCGGATCGCGCGGGCCGGGGTCGGTCGACTCTCCAGCAGCGGGGTCGGTCGTCTCTCCACCGGCGAGATCGGTCGTCTCTCCACCGACCGGCCGCAGGTTCTGATCGTCCGTGACACCCGGGAATCCGGGGACATGCTGGAGGCGGCGATCGCGGCCGGTGTGGCCGCCGGAGGCGGGGACGCGCTGGTGGCGGGCGTCTTGCCGACGCCGGCGGCGCCGCTTCTGGTCCGCCGCCATGGCCTCGATCTGGCGGTCGTCATCTCGGCCTCGCACAACCCCTACCAGGACAACGGGATCAAGCTGTTCGGCGCCGATGGGTTCAAGCTGCACGACGACACCGAGCATGAGATCGAGGTCGAGCTAGAGAGCCCGTCTCGCCCCGCGGCCGGGCTCGGCCGGATCCGCCGCCTTCACGGCGCGCTCGAGGATTACCTGCGTGAACTTCACGTGCGCTTCTCGAACCTCGACCTGACCGGGCGCCGGATCATGCTCGACTGCGCCAACGGCGCCACCTTCCGGGCGGCGCCTGAGATCTTCCGCCGCCTCGGGGCGGACGTGCACGTGCTGGCCGACCAGCCCGATGGCCGCAACATCAACGACGGCTGTGGATCGACTCACCTCGAGAACCTGATCTCCGAGATGGCAGGCGGGGAGTTCGATCTGGGCTTTGCCTTCGATGGCGACGGTGACCGCGTGCTGGCGGTCGATCCGACGGGCAGCGTCGTGGACGGCGATGAGCTGATCGCGCTGGCGGCGTTGCACCTTCGCCGGCAGGGGGAGCTCGACGGCGGCGGGGTCGCGGTGACGGTGATGACCAACTTCGGGTTTCACCAGGCGATGGGCGAAGCCGGTATCACGGTGGCCACGACAGCCGTGGGCGACCGTTACGTACTCGACGAGTTGCGCAAACGCGGTTGGACCCTGGGCGGGGAACAATCCGGGCACATCATCGATCTGAGGTTCGGCCCCTCCGGCGACGGCATCGCCAGCGCCCTCCTGGCGCTTGAAGCGCTCGGCGAGCGGCGGCTCGAGCACCGCGGCGTGATGCAGAAGCTCCCCCAGCGACTGGTCAACGTCCGGGTTCAGGACCGGAACGCCCTCTCCGGGGCGATGGAGCATCCCTCCGTGCAGGCGGCGATCGCCGAGGAGGACTCAGGTCTCCATGGGCGAGGCCGGGTGCTGGTGCGAGCGTCTGGCACCGAGCCGCTGATCCGAGTGATGGTGGAGGCACCAAGCGAGCAGGAGACCGAAGCCGTGTGCATGCGGCTGACGAGGGCAGTCGAGGAGGCGCTAGCCGGCTGAGGTGTAAAACAGTGAGCTGACGGGGGGAGGTTAGGAATGGATCTGACTTGATGGCGGTCTCGACCGTGTGGCGGCGGATAGCACTCCTGCTCGCTGTCCTATTCGCTCTGATGCTTTCCGGCTGCGGTTCGGCCGGCCAGAGCGTCATCTCTGTGTTCCCCCTTCCCGGGAGCCGCCTTGCCTCATCACAGACGCAGATCGTCGTCCGTGGAATTCCGGCGCGTCGCCTCAGCTCGATCACGGTCACGGGGTCTCAGAGCGGACCCCACAGTGGTCGCCTGCTGACCGACTCCGACCATCGTGGCGAGAGCTTCCTGCCGGCCAAGCCGTTCGCGGCCGGGGAGACGGTCACGGTCCGCCTGAGCGCCCCGGGGCTGGCTCGCGGGAGAAAGTCGTGGCACTTCTTCGTCGCGGAGGCGGCCGGGAACCCGCCGAGCCGCCCTCTGCCGCCAGCGCCACGTCTTCCCGGTGACGTGCTGGTCTTCCACTCACGCCCGGACCTCGACCCGCCTGCGGTCGAGATCGTCAAGAACGCGTCGCGGTCGGCGCTCGGCGACGTGTTCATCACCCCGCAACAGGGACCGCTCCAGAACGGGGCGATGATCGTGAGCCCGCAGGGGGAGCTGATGTGGTTCAAGCCGGTGCCCGCTGGCGATCTGGCCGCGAACGTCCAGGTCCAGCATTACCAGGGGCGGCCCGTGCTCACGTGGTGGCAGGGCTATTCCGGAGCCGGGCTCGGCTTTGGCGAGGATGTGATCGTCGACTCCCGGTACCGGCAGATCGCGGTCGTTCGGGCGGCCAATGGCCTCTCCGCCGACCTGCACGAATTCGAGCTGACGCCGCACGGCACGGCACTGATCACCGCCTACTACCCGGTGTTCTGGGATGCCACCTCGATCCACCAGTCACGTCACATGCTGGTTCTGGATTCGGTGGTCCAGGAGATCGATGTCAAAACCGGGCTGGTGCTGTTCCAGTGGGACAGCCTTGACCACGTTCCGCTCAGCGACAGCTACGAGCCGATCCCCAACGACCCCGGACAGCCCTACGACTACTTCCACATCAACGCGATCGACGAGGACGACGACGGAAATCTGATCATCTCGGCGCGCAACACCTGGGCCGCATACAAGGTGAACCTCGTGTCAGGGCAGACCATCTGGACGCTCGGTGGCAAGCACTCGACGTTCAAGCTCGCGGCCGGGGCGAACTTCGCCTTCCAGCACGACGTCCGGGTCCGCGCCGACAACGATCGCATGGTCACCGTGTTCGACGACGGCGCCGGCCCGCCCACCGTGCACAAGCAGTCCCGCGGCCTGACGCTGCGGCTGGACACGGCGCAGCGAACCGCCACCGCCGTGAAGGTCGATCAGCACCCGCCGGCGCTGCTCACGAGTTTCGAGGGCAACCTTCAGCAGCTCGCGAACGGCGACCAATTCATCGGCTGGGGTGAGCAGCCGTACTTCACCGAATTCAACCCACAGGGCCACGTGGTCTTCGAGGGCAGGTTCGTGGATGCCAACTCGAGCTATCGGGCGTACCGCTTCCCGTGGACGGCAACGCCGATTACGCCACCCGCGATCGCCGCCTCGACGAGCGGCTCGAGCACCATCGTCTACGTCAGCTGGAACGGCGCCACGACCGTCGCCGCCTGGCGGATCCTGGCCGGGCCGAGCGACGGCGCCCTGAGCCCAGCGAGCACGGTCGGCCGCCAGGGGTTCGAAACGCAGGCCGTCATCCCAGCCGCGGGGTTTGTGGCCGCCCAGGCGCTCGACGCGCACGGTCGTGTGCTCTCCGTGACTCCCACGATCAGCCCGACCTAGGCCACAAACTGCGCTCCGCCCCCGCCCCGAGCCGATCGTTGAGAGATCGAGGTCTCCCCGCGCCGGAGATCGCAACCCCGCGTGGCCTGCGGCTCGAGCGCTTCGAGGTCGCCGTCCTGGGGGCATTCGCGGCCACATCCCTGTGGGTGCTGGCCCTCAACCTCTGGCAGGTGGTGGTGCACGGGCGAGTGTGGACCGGGACCGACGGTGTCTTCGTCATCGACCAGCTTCAGTACCTGGCCTGGATCCGGGATGCCTCTCACCACTTCCTGGTCTCGAATCTCTTCGTACTGCGACCGACGCCCTCGGACTTCTTCCAGCCGGCGATCGCGCTCTCGGGAGGGCTGACCGCGCTGGGCATTCCGGCGTGGCTCTCGCTGCTGCTGTGGAAACCGGTGGCGGTGGGGGGCGTGTTTCTGGGGATCCGCCAATACGTACTTCGGATCTTTCCGAGCCGCATGTCGGCGCGGGCCGCGCTGGTGCTGGCGATCTTCTTCGGGTCCTTCACGGTGGTCTACGGCGCGCTGGGCACAATCGGCGATCTGTTCCTGGGCTTTCTGTCCTGGGGTTACGTGTTCTCGCTGCTCTCACTGGCCTGCATGCTGGCCACGCTCCTCGCCTACGACCGGCTGAGGTCGGCCAGCGCCGTGGGATGGCTGCCGGGGGCGCTGGGCGCGCTCGCGAGCCTCCTGCACCCGTGGCACGGTGAGCTTCTGATCGTCACGATCGTCGCTGCCGAGGTGCTGGCCTACCGGCGGGGCGGCGGGCGTCGGGGCCTCCTGCTGCTGGCCGTCACCGTGGCCATGACGACCGCGCCGCTCGTCTACTACGAGCTCCTCGGGCGCCTCGATCAGTCGTGGGCGCTGGCGCGGGTGGCGAGCAAGCACAGCTTCCCTCTGCTGTGGATCCTGCTGGCGCTTGCTCCTCTCCTGGTTCCCGCGCTGATCGCCTTCGCCCGCCGGCCGCGGGGGTTCCTGGAAGCCTCGGCTCGAGCGTGGCTGCTGGCGGCGCTGATCGTCTACGCGGTGTCCGCCAGCTCGGTCCAGGCGACGCCACTCCACGCCTTCCAGGGCATCACGATTCCCCTCGCTGTGCTCGCGGTCCAGGCATTCGAGCGCGTGGGGTGGTCCCGCGTCCCGCACCACCGACTGGCGGCGACGGCGCTGGTCGCGCTGGTAACCGTGCCGGCGACGGTCAACCAGCTGCTCACCGCGCGACGGCTCGTGGTCCCGCTACCCGGCCGAGCGAGCTTCGTGACCCGCGACGAGCGTCGGGCGCTCGATTACCTGGCCAGCGACCCCACTCCCGGCGGTGTGATGACGCGGAGCTACCTGGGGGCGCTCGTGCCCGGCGAGACCGGACGGCAGACCTACGTCGGCGATTGCCTTTGGTCAGAACCCGGCTG
Organism: Solirubrobacteraceae bacterium; assembly: GCA_035308915.1. Lineage (GTDB taxonomy): Bacteria > Actinomycetota > Thermoleophilia > Solirubrobacterales > Solirubrobacteraceae > Palsa-465. The sequence goes on along the minus strand of DATGFT010000058.1, from coordinate 14,254 downwards.
CAGCCAGCGCCTGGTCACGGTGAGAGGCCTCTTCACCGGCACGCTGAGTCCAGGTGAGGCCCGGCGCGTGGTGACGGGCAGCCGGGCCCGCTTCCTGCTCGCCGACTGCCGAGGAACGACAGATCTGCGGCATCTGCTCGGCCCGCTTGTCACGTTTGAGCGGAGCTTCGGATGCGCCCGCATCTACGGCGTGCGTTGAGCCGCGCGGAGCTGGGGGTGGCGCGGACCGGTCGCCGGCCGGGCCTGCCTCTAACATCTGGCTTTCGTTCTCCGGTCCGAGAGCTGGGGGACGCGGGCCGCCGGTGCGGCTCGACGCGCCAATCAGACGCAGGAGAGACCAGCCCGAATGTGCGGAATCGTCGGCTACGTCGGCCCCAGGCAAGCGCGCCCGCTGCTGCTCGCCGGGCTTGAGCAGCTCGAGTACCGCGGCTACGACAGCGCCGGCATCTCGGTACTCAACGGAGACCGCATCGACACCGTCCGGGCCGTCGGCAACCTGAGCGCGCTCCGGCAGGCGATGGCCGCGACCGGGACCGACACGAGTCCGGGCGAGGCCGGCGGGGGCCGCGTGGCCCTGGCCGAGCTTCCGGCTACGGGAATCGGCCACACGCGCTGGGCGACCCACGGCCGGGTGACCGAGGAGAACGCGCACCCGCACTTCGACAGTGCCGACCGTATTCACATCGTCGTCAACGGAATCGTCGAAAACTACGTCGAGCTCAAGGAGCGGCTGGTTGCGGCGGGCGCGCGCTTCACCTCCGAGACGGATGCCGAGGTGATCGCCCACCTGGTGGCCGATCATTACGAGGGCGACCTCGTCGCCGCGGTGCGCGCGGCCTATCTCGAGCTGCGCGGTCACTACGCGTTCGTCGCGATGAGCGCCGACGAACCCGGCCTCCTGGTCGGAGCTCGGAAGGAATGTCCGCTGATCGTCGGGCGCGGCGAGGGAGAGCAGTTCATCGCCTCGGCGATTCCCGCCTTCATGCGTGAAACCCGGCACATCCAGTACATCGAGAACGACGAGCTGGCGGTTCTGCGCCCGGACGGGACTCGATTCGTCGGCGTCGATGGCACGGAGCGCGAGCGCGACACGGTCGAGGTCGACTGGGACGCGGAGACGGCGGAGAAGCAGGGCTACGAAACGTTCATGCTCAAGGAGATCCACGAGCAGGCTGACGCGGTGGCTGAGACGATCGGCGAGCGGGCTGCCCGGGAGTCGTCGATCGACCTGGGAGACCTGGGGAGCATCGACGATGAGTTCCTGCGCGGCGTGCGGCGGGTCGTGATCGTCGCCTGCGGGACCTCCTACCACGCGGGCCTGATCGGCCGCTACGCGATCGAGGAGTGGTCGCGGGTACCGGTCGAGGTGGAGATCGCGTCCGAGTACCGCTACCGCAATCCGATCGTGGGGCCCGGGGACCTGGTCGTGGGGATCTCCCAGTCAGGCGAGACGGCGGACACGCTGGCGGCGATGCGAACGGCCCGGGAGGGTGGAGCCAAGGTGCTCGCGCTCACCAACCTGATGGGCTCCCAGGCCACGCGTGACGCGGACGGCGTCTTCTATACCCGCGCCGGGCTCGAGATCGGCGTCGCCGCGACGAAGACGTTCATCAGCCAGGTCGTGGCTATGTACCTGATCGCGCTGCGCCTGGCCGAGCTGCGGGAAACCCTCGCCCCGGCAACGCTTGCCGACATGATCGCTCAGGTCAAGCACCTCCCGCACCTCATCAATGAGGTGCTCGAGCATGCCGACGCAGCGGCGAAGCAGATCGCCGAGGAGACCCGGGGGGCCGGGTTCTTTCTGTATCTCGGTCGCCACATCGGACTGCCGGTGGCGCTCGAGGGAGCCCTGAAGCTCAAGGAGATCTCCTACACGGCGACCGACGCCTACGCGGCGGGGGAGATGAAGCACGGACCGATTGCGCTCCTCGACGAGAGCACGCCGGTCGTCGTGGTGGCGACCGATTCGCCGGTGCTCGAGAAGGTCGTCTCGAACATCGAGGAGGTGAAGAGCCGGGGGGCGCGGGTGATCGCCGTGGCAAGCCAGAACAACGGCGAGATCGAGCACCACGCGGCGAACGTAATACGCGTCCCCGAGACGCACTGGATGCTGGCGCCCGCGCTCGCCGTGATCCCGCTGCAGCTCCTGGCTTACTACATCGCACGCGCCCGCGGCCTGAACGTCGACCAGCCGCGCAACCTGGCCAAGACGGTGACGGTCGAGTGAAGGTGCGGGTGGGGATCGACCTGCTCGAGGTCGATCGGCTTGAGCAGGCGTTGGCGCGCCGACCGCGTCTCGCTGAGCGGCTGTTCACCGACGCCGAGCGTGAGTATGCGGCGAGCCGCGCCCGGCCCGGACAGCATCTGGCGGCGCGGTTCTGCGCCAAGGAAGCGGTGGCGAAGGCGCTCGGGCTCGAGGCCTGGAGCTTTCGCGACGTCGAGGTTCTGGCGGGCGACGGCAAGCCTGAGGTGCGGCTATCCGGGGTGGCGGCGGAGCGAGCTCGCAGCCTGGGCCTGAGCGTCGACGTCTCGCTGACCCACAGCCGCCGAGACGCCGCGGCGGTGGCGATCGCTGCGTGACCTCGCTTCCGGACTGGCTCGACCCGCTGCCGGACGCCGCCGAGCAGCGCGCGCTGGACCGGTGGGCGATCGAGGAGCGGGGGACTCCGGGGGTCGAGCTGATGGAACGCGCGGGGCGCGGTCTCGCCGACGTCGTCGCCGACGCGGTTCTCAGCGGCCCGATCGCGGTCGTATGCGGTAAGGGCAACAACGGAGGCGACGGACTTGTCTGCGCGCGGCGGCTGCGCGAGGGCGGAAGGGAGGTCCGCGTCCTGCTCCTGAGCACTCCGGGCGAGCTCCAGGGTGATGCCGCAACAAACCTCGCTCGGCTCCCGGGAGACGCCCCCGAGCGATTTGACCCCACGCTCCTCGAGGGCTCATCGGGCGTGGTCGACGCGATCCTGGGCACCGGTTTCAGCGGCGAGGCGCACGGTTCCGCGGCCGATGCGATCAATGCGATCAACGGCCTCGGCGATGCGGTCGTGATCGCGTGTGATGTCCCGAGCGGCGTCGACGCCTCGACGGGCGAGGTCAACGGCCCCGCGGTCCGGGCCGCGGCGACGGTGACCTTTGCCTCCGGCAAGCCTGGCCTGTGGATCGCGCCGGGAAAGCAGCACGCCGGCGAGGTGACCGTCGTCGACATCGGCATTCCCGCCGGTGGCCCCGCTGAGCCCGCGATTGGCCTGATCTCGGACCGCGTCGCCGACGGGATCCCGCGCCGCGGTCGCGAGTCGACCAAGTTCGCGGCCGGGAGCGTGCTCGTGTGCGGTGGTTCGCTCGGGCTAACCGGAGCTCCAAGCATGGCCTCGGAGGCCGCGGCCCGCGCGGGCGCCGGATATGTCACGGCCTGCGTGCCGGCGTCGCTCAACCTGGTGTTCGAGACGCGCCTGCTCGAGGTGATGACCGTGCCCCTGCCGGACTCCGAAGGTTCGCTGGACGCCTCCGGGGCGACGACCGTGCTCGAGCACGCGGAGCGCGGGCAGGCGCTCGTGTTGGGGCCCGGCGCGGGGCGCCAGCCGGGCGCCTTCGAACTGTTGCGAACGGTGGCCAGGCGGGCCTCGCTGCCACTTGTGCTGGATGCCGACGGGTTGAACGCGCACGCCGGTGAGCTGAGACGGTTGGCCGAGCGCGAGGCGGCCACCGTGCTCACACCGCACGCCGGTGAGCTCGCCCGGCTCTTGGGGTCGGACAGCAGCGCCATCGAGGCGCACCGGCTGGCCAACGTCCGCCGGGCGGCGGCCGAGGCCCGGGCGGTGGTGGTGCTGAAGGGCGACGACACGCTAGTGGCCGACCCCGAGGGGCGGGTTGGGGTGAGCCGCGGCGGCGCCTGCGCCCTGGCCACGGCCGGCACCGGCGACGTTCTCTCGGGAGTCATCGGGGCCTACCTCGCCAAGGCGATGCCCGCGTTCGAAGCGGCATGCGCGGGAGTGCTGGTTCATGCTCGGGCGGGGCGTCTGGCGGCGGAGACGATCGGCGCTGAGGGCGTCATCGCGCGCGACATCATCGAGTTGATCCCGCGCGCCCGCGCCGCCGCGACCCCGGGGTAAGCCCACCATGCCCGTACGCGCGCTGGCCCGGGTGAACCTGTCGGCAATCGAACGCAACGTGGCCCGGTTGTGCGCGGAGCTCGACCAGCCGACGGCGCTCTGCGCAGTGGTGAAGGCGGACGGCTACGGACACGGAGCCATCCCCGCGGCACGCGCGGCGCTGGCCGGAGGCGCGCGGTGGCTGGCGGTCGCGACCGCGGCCGAGGCCGCTGAGCTCAGGACCGCCGGGTTCGAGGTTCCGGTGCTGGTCATGGGCGCGATCAGCTCCGAGGAGCTGGCGGACGTCATTAGGTGCGGCGCGGATGTGGTGGCCTGGGCGCCCGAGTTTGTGGCCGAGCTCCAGCGCGCGGAGGAGAGCGCCGTCCGCGGTGCGGATCCGATCGGTGTCCACGTGAAGCTCGACACCGGGATGGGCCGGCTGGGGACGCGAGACGAGGCACAGGCCCTCGAGGTCGCCGAGCTCGTCTCGAAGGCCGGACCCACGCTGCAGCTGGCGGGCGCGATGACGCATTTCGCCACCGCCGATGGCGATCCCGAGTTCGTGGCCGCTCAGCTCGCCCGGTTCGAGCCGTTTGTCTCGAAGCTGCGGTCTCGCTGGCCGGGACTTGTCGTTCATGCCGCCAATAGCGCGGCGACCTTGACCGAGCCGAGGAGCCACTTCGACGTCGTCCGCTGCGGGATCGCGATCTATGGCTGTGACCCGATGAACGACGATCCACACCGGTGGGGGCTCGAGCCCGCGCTCGAGCTCACCTCGTACATAGCCGCGCTCAAGCGAGCGGCCCCTGGCGACACGGTCGGGTACGGGCGGACATTCGCCGCGGTCGAGGAGACCTGGATCGCCACCGTGCCGATCGGTTACGGCGACGGGGTTCGTCGCGCCCTCAGCAACAACTGTGATGTGCTGGTGCGAGGTCGTAGCTATCCGCTCGTAGGCACGGTGAGCATGGACAACATCACCCTCGATATGGGCCGCGAACCACAAGCGTCGATTGGCGACGCGGTGACCCTGCTCGGCGTCTCGGCAGGACAGCCGCTGACCGCCGAACAGATGGCGGCCCGGATGGGAACGATCAACTACGAGGTTGTGTGTGGAATTTCCAAGCGTGTGCCAAGGCAATACCACCGTGACGGGGAAGCGGAATGACCGACCGCGATCACGAGCCGATGACCGACCGCGACGGCCCGCTCGCCACGCTTGCCGGCCTCGCCGAGACCGCGTGGTTGGTCGGCGGCGCCCTGCGTGATCGCCTGCTCGGCCGCCCGACCGCGGACTACGACGTCGTGCTCGAAGGCGACGTCCGGAGCATCGCCCGCCAGCTCGCCAAGGCGCAGGCCGCACATCCGTTCGAGCTCTCGGAAACCTTCGGCGCCTGGAGGGTGGTTTCCCGCGACCGTCGATGGACCGTGGATCTGCTCCCGCTGGGCGGGGAGACGATCGAGAGTGACCTGGCCAGGCGTGACCTGACGATCAACGCAATCGCGCAGCCGCTCGGCCAGGACGAGCTTGTCGATCCCTTCGACGGAGCTGTGGATCTGCGCGAGCGCCGGCTTCGGATGGTTTCCCGCCATACGTTTGCCGACGACCCGGTGCGGTCGTTGCGGCTAGTCCGGCTGGCGTGTGAGCTTGGCTTCGAGGCCGAGGCGAGCACCGTCGCCGCAGCCGCCGGGGCGGCGCCAGAGCTCACGGGGGTCGCGGTCGAGCGCGTGTTTGCCGAGCTGAAACGCGTCGTCAGCTCGGACCGTGCGCCGGCGGGGCTGAGGCTGATGGATGAGCTCGGAATCACGCCCGTGATCCTGCCCGAGCTGAGTGCCCTGCACGGCGTGGAGCAGAGCCCATACCACCACCTGGATGTCTACGAGCACACGCTTGCCGTCCTCGGTGCGGCGCTCGAAGTCGAGGCCGATCCGGGCGCCTTTCTCGGCGTACACGCCGAGAGGGTCAGTGAGTTCATGTCGGCGGGAGTGGCCAACGAGCTCACCCGCTGGCAGGCGCTGAGATTCGGTGCGCTCCTGCACGACATCGCCAAGCCTCAGACCCGGGCCGTAACCGACCACGGGAGGGTGACCTTCATCGGCCACGATGCCCTCGGGAGCGAAATGGCGCGGAAGATCCTGGGGCGGCTGCGGGCGAGCGACCGATTGCGCGATCACGTGGCCGGGCTGACCCGGAACCACCTCCGCCTGGGCTTCCTGGTGCACGAGGCGCCGCTGACGCGCCGCGCCCTCTACCGCTACCTGCATGAGTCAGAGCCCGTGCAAGTTGACGTCACCGTGCTCAGCGTCGCCGACCGCCTGGCCACCCGAGGCGTCGGTTCTGAGGCGGCGATCCAGCGACACCTCGAGTTGGCGCGCGCGGTCCTCGGCGATGCGCTTGAGTGGGCCAGTGAGCCGCCGCGGGCTCCGATTCGCGGCGACGAGCTCGCCGCGGCCCTGGGCGTCGACGTGGGCCCGGAACTGGGCCAGCTCCTGGCCGAGCTCGAGGAGGCGACGTTCGCGGGCGAGGTCACTTCCCGTGACGATGCGGTGCTCCACGCTCGAGAGCTTCTGCGCGGACGATCGATAGGCTCCCGCGCCTGAGTGTGAACGACGAGGACTGCATCTTCTGCCGAATCGTGGCCGGAGAGATTCCGGCCCAGATCATCGACGAGGACGAGCGGACACTCGCCTTCATGGACATCAGTCCGGCGACCCGCGGCCACGCACTGGCCGTGCCCCGGCGGCACGCGCGTGACCTCCTCGAGATCGAGGCCTCTGAGCTGGAGGCAGTGGTCTTGACCGCCCAGCGGGTGGCCGCGCGAATGCCGGAGCGGCTGGGCGCGGCTGGCGTGAACCTGCTCAATTCGTGCGGGCCGGCGGCGTGGCAAACCGTCTTTCACTTCCACATTCACGTGATCCCGCGTTACGAGGGAGACCCTCTGCGTTTGCCGTGGATCCCGCATGAGGGCGACCCCGACGAGATCAAGGCCACGGCTGAGGCGCTGCGCTAGCCCACGGCTGAGGCGCTGCGCTAGGCCACGGCTGAGGCGCTGCGCCAGCGATGGCTGAGGCGCTGCGCTGGCGATGGCTGAGGCGCTGCGCTGGCGAATTACGCGGCGCTGGGGCCGGGATCCGCACACCCTTCGGGCCGGTGGCCCTGATACGGTTCTCGCGTTTGGAGGGGACCTGCGGGGACCATCCGAACGGTTCGTAGGCAGGACAACAAGGGGAAGTGATGGCAACGGGTACTGTCAAGTGGTTCAGCGACGACAAGGGGTTCGGATTCATTACGCCGGATGACGGCGGCCGGGACCTGTTCGTCCACTTCACTGGCATCGCCGGAGACGGCTATCGCTCGCTTGCGGAGGGGGCCAAGGTCTCCTACGAGGCGGAGGAAGGGCCGAAGGGCCCGAAGGCTGTAAACGTCACCAAGATCTGAGCTTCCCCCCAACTGCTGCCCGGTTTGCGCGCCCTTTACGGGTCCGTTTGCGCTGTGTCAGCGTATGACGGGTTGCGTTGCACGACGCAACTGCTGCCGCCAGGTCGTGTTGAATGGTAGGTATGCGATCAACCTCACGCTTGGGCATAGCGGCCGTGGCCGGGTGCGTGGCCATTTCCTCGGCCACCGCGCTGGCCGCCAGCCAGACCTCGCAGCCGGGCCAGCTCGGGGGTACGGTCGAACTGGGTGCCACTCATTCCCCGATCGTTGCTCCGGTTTGCCCGCCCGGGGTGTCCTCGTCAAAGTGCACGATCATCCTCACTCGGGTGACGGCCCTGGAGACACTGCGCGACGGCGTCGCCTATCCCACAAAGGTCAAGCAGGCCGGCCAGATCACAGCGTTCACGGTCGGGCTCTCTCAGCTCTCGACCAGCAAGTCGACGCAGAACACCTACATCCACTTCCTTGATTCGACCTACGGCGGCACTAGCCGCGTGGCCATCACCGTGTTGGCTCCCGGGGGCGGCAAGAAGACGCAGTGGCGCTGGAAGGTTGTCGCGCAGAGCCCGATCTACCACGTGCAGCCCTACCTCGGGAGCGTGGTCCGGATCCCGCTGGCCACGCCGCTTCCGGTCAAGTCCGGGTATGTGATCGCGCTGACGACGCCCACGTGGGCTCCGATCCTCACGATCGACGTCAGCGGCAAGCAGTTCGCGTACCGGCAGAGCCGTCAGAACAACTGCGACAACCCGCCCGGAAAGAGTCAGGCACAGCTGACGCTGGGTGAGAACACGAGCTACGGCTGCGACTACCCGGGGACGCGGCTCGAGTACTCGGCCACCGAGGACCTGTATCCGTCAGGGACGCCGCCGGTGACGGGTTAGCGCTCGTGGGGGAGGCTGGGATCCCCCCGAGGGGCGGGATTGCCGCGGAGCGAGGGCGCGAGATCCCTCGCGCGCGGGATCCGCAAACGCGCACCGCTCGCTTGCGAGCATGAACGTTTGCGCCTTTGCGGCTCCAGAGCGGGTCAATGTGCATCGCTCGATCCAAACTCGCCGGCTTTGCGCGTTTGCGGTGGGGGCTGGCTCGCCGGTGGCGGCCGGCTTTCCGGTGGCGGCTAGCTTTGCCGGTGGCGGCTAGCTTTGCCGGTGGCGGCTGGCTTTGCTGGTGGCGGCTAGCTTTGCTGGTGGCGGCTAGCTTTGCCGGTGGCGGCCGGCAGGGGCCGCTGGCGCCAGCTTCGCCGGCGGCGGCTAGCAGGCGCCGGGGTTCTGCTGGCAGAAGGCTGAGCTGAGGCCGGCGCCTCCGCTGCCTGAACCTGAGGAGGAGCCACCCGTACCCCCGGTGCCGGAGCCTGTGCCGGACGTCCCTCCACTTCCGGTGCCGGCGCCCGTGGGCGCGCTTGCTCCGCCCGAGGAGGCCCCGCTGCTCGGAGCGCTCGTGGCGCCGCCCGAGGACGACGAACCGGAGGACGAGCTGGCGCCCGAGGACACGCTGGACCCGCTGCTGGTGCTCGACGTCGTCCCCGTCGGGCCCGTGGAGCCTGTGCTGGTCGACGCGCTGACCGGCCCGGAGGTGGGAACGGTCAGCGGCGGCGTGCCTGAGGTATCGGAGCTCGAGGAGCCGGTTCCGCCGCAGGCGGCCAGACCGACCACGGCGAAGGCCGTGGCGAGCAGCGTCAGGATCCTGGAGCGGGAAAGCATGCGACGAACGTCCTCCAGTCAGGAACCGAGCGGTTCCATCCGGCGGGCGCAATGCGGGCAGTCGTTCAGGTCCTTCTGACTCAGCTGGTCGCACCAGTTGCAGAAGCGGAGGTTCTCCACCGCCCACGGAAGCTCGGAAGCCGTCGGGGCCAGCGGCAGGAGCTCGCCCACCACCTCGAGCTGCTCGCCGGTGTCGCGGTCGACATAATCCCGGTCGGGCTCGGCTTCGATGATGACCTCACGGCCGGTGGAGGGCGTGCGCATCCGGTACTTCTGCCGCGTCCGCATCCAGCCGCATGCTACCGAGGCCTCTTATAAAGTGCCGCCCTCAATGGTGAGAGGAGTTGACCGTGGGGGGCGGAGCTTGGCGGCGGTCGCGGCCGCGGCGCTCGTGCTGGTGGCGGCCCTGAGCGGCTGCGCCGTCAAGCACCCGGTAACCAACCTGGTGCACGGAAAGCAGCTGTTCGTCGCCAAATGCGGCGCCTGTCACACCCTCAGCCACGCCAGCACGTCAGGCACGGTGGGGCCGAACCTCGATGTGGTGTTCCGCCAGGACCGGGCAGACGGGATCAAGAGCTCATCGATCGAGGGGCTCGTCGATAACTGGATCCTGTACCCGAACGCGAATCCGAACAGCGGCGCGGTGATGCCCGGCAAGCTCTACAAGGGCCAGGACGCCCAGGACGTGGCTGCCTATGTGGCCGCCGTCGCGTCGAGGCCCGGACAGGACACCGGCGCGCTGGCCAGCGCGGTGCAGGCCAAGGTCCCGGTCACGCCAGCCTCCGGCAAGACCGTGTTCACGGGTCCGGGCGGCTGCGGGGGCTGCCACACCCTGGCTGCCGCCGGCACCACCGGGACCGCCGGACCGAACCTGAATACCCGCCTGGCCAGCGACTGCGCCAACCCGGCGTCCAAGAAGGTGCGCGGGAGCAGCCTCACCCAGTGCATCCACACGGCGATCGTCAACCCGTACGCCTACATCCCGTCCGGCTACAGCGCCGGCGTCATGCCGAATAACTTCGAGAAGACGCTGAGTCCGTCGCAGATACAGGCGCTCGTGGCGTTCCTCTCGAGTGTGACCAAGTAAGGCGTCGCGGGGGGCGCGTTCCGAAGGGCTATTGCGCTGCGCGCGAATCCCTTCGGAACGCGCACCCGCGCCGCTGCGATGGCGCAGGCTTGCGGAGCGCTTACTCACTTCGGGAGTGAGTCGGCGCGGCGCAGCCGCTCAGCGGGTGATTGTGACTGGGGTGCCTGGGTAGATTCGGGCGGCCAGCCAGGTGATGGCTGAGGTGGCGAAGCGGACGCAGCCGTGGGACTCGGCGGTGCCCAGGGTGCCGCCGAGGCCGCCGCCGACCCCGTGGAGCGCGACCTGGCCCGGACCGCCGTCGAATTCGGTGAACACGGCCGAGCGGGCGCTGAGGGCGAGGGCGTAGGGCGCGCCGGGGAACGTTGGGGGCTCCGCGATGTTCTCCTCGACGAAGAACCGCCCGGTCGGTGTCGGCGTCGCTGGCGCGCCGACCACGACCCTGAAGGTGCGCCGCAGCCGGCCGCCCTGGTAGATGCGGGCCTTGCGTTGGCCCAGCGCGACGACGATGTGCCAGCGGACGGCCCACAGCCGGGTGTGCGCGAAGGTGATCCAGCCGGTGCGCCCGTTGGGCGCGCCCGGAAGCAGCCGGCCGGGAAGCCGCACGCGGAGCCAGCGGGTGCCAGCCGCGGGGCGCATGGCCAGGACCGGAAGCGTCGTCGCCTCGCCCGTGATCGGGCGCCGGCGGGAGATCGTCGCCTCTCGCCTACCACCCGGTCGCGCGTAGATGGCGTGGTTGGCGGTCAGGGTGACCACGGTCTGGGACGGCGAGACCGCCGCGCGGGCGGGCGCGGCTCCGATCAGCGCGGCGGCGAGGAGCAGTCCGGCGACCAACAGGCCGGCGAGGATCCCCACCGGGCGACGCAATGGCATCACCGTCCCCATGTTCAGCTGACGGCGCGGACGAGCTCGACGATGGCCACGATCAGCGCGACCACCACGACGACGTACACGAGCACCCGGAAGGCATCGGCCTCGCTGCGCAGCGGATTGAAGGCCACGCGTCTAGAGGACGTACACGGTCGTGTACACGATGACCCACATGATGTCGACGAAGTGCCAGTAGATCCCCGGCACCTCCATGCCGAGATGGTGCTCGGGCGAGTAATGGCCGCGGAAGGCGCGGATGGTGACGATCGCCAGCGCGCACAGCCCGATGAACACGTGAGCCCCGTGGAGGCCCGTGAGCGAGTAGAAGACGGTGGCCTGGGCGGCGTCCTGGGGCGCGAACCCGATGTGGATGTACTCGTTGATCTGGATCGACAGGAAGGTCAGGCCGAGCAGGAAGGTGGCGATCATGCCCGCCTTGAGCCCGAAGCGGTTGCCGCGGCGAATCGAGCTGAGGGCCCAGTGGATGGTGAGCGAGGAGGAGAGCAGGATCGCCGTGTTCACGCCGGCCACGGCCTCGGGAAGCTTGGTTCCGGGGGCGGGCCACGGGTCGTGGCTGACGACGCGGATGAAGAAGTAGGCGGTGAAGAACGCCCCGAAGATCATCACCTCGGACATGATGAAAAGGAGCATCCCCAGGGTCGGCGCCTCGACGCGGGAGGACCGGTGGGCCGGCGGCGGGCCGTGATGCTCGTGCGCGACGGCGGCGGCTTCCATGGCTAGGCGGCGGTGGCCCGGGTCTCGCTGGAGGCGGGCGTATCGGAGTGGACGACATGCTCGACCGGCTTGCCCGTGGCTCGCTTCACGCGCTCGATCAGATCCGTCCGCAGCCAGCCCGATTTCGTCTCCGGAAAGGTCGAGATCACGATGTCATCGACGCGGAAGTACTGAAGGGCGTTCGTGATCGCGGTGAAGGGATCCGGATCGCCGACCATCCCCGAGGCGAACAGGCCGCGTACGCGCAGGCGATCGAGGACGAGCTTCAGGCGAGTGCGGGCGCGGCGCGCTGCCTGCCCATCGCCGCCCTCCTGGGGGACAACGATGATGAAGAGCTGACGCCGGCCGGGCTCTGAGAACTTGTCCGCCTTCTCCCTGAGCGCCTCGAGCAGCTCATCGCCGGACGCCGTCCGGTTGGCGACCGCCAGCGTGACGTGGAAGGGCAGGCCCTCGGCGTCGATGTCATTGACGATGTGGGTGACGGGCAGGCCGGTGGCGTCTGCCACTCGCTCGATCAGATCGCGACGCATCCAGCCCGAACGGGACTCGGGATAGGTCGAGATGATGATCTCCTCCGGCGCGTACTCACGCACGGCGTCGATCGTGGCCGAGTACGGATCGGAGTCGCCGACCTCCCCGATGGCCCGGATGTCCATGCTGCGGATTACCTCGAGGGCGAGGTCGAGCCGGACCTGGGCAGCGTCGAACACGGTGTCGTCGTAGATGACGAGCCCGGCCCGAGGCTTGTTCTGGGGAACGCAGAGGATGAAGCGGACATCGTCAGAGGCCCGTTCCCTGATCGCGTCGAGCAGTGCCTGACCCCCCAGCGTCTCGTTGGCCACGACGAGGATCGTCCTCGCCGCGATGAAGCTCGGCTCGCTCACTCGCCGCCCTCGTGACCGGGCGGCCCGGGGTGTGTCTCCTGGCTGGGCAGGCCGCCGAAGGTGCCCGCGGTGACCGGCCGCGCCTCGGTCGGGGACTTGAAGATCCCGTGCACGGCGCCCGGCACGCCGTACTCGTACGGGCCGCCCACGACGGTCGGGACGGCGTCGAAGTTGAACACGGGCGGCGGGGAGGAGACCTGCCACTCGAGGGTCAGGGCACGCCACGGGTTGGCGGCGGCGCGCGGTCCGCCCCGCCAGCTGGCGACGATGTTGTAGAGGAAGACCAGTGTGCTCAGCCCGAGGATGAAGGCGCTGAACGAGATGAACAGGTTCCAGCCGGCGAACTTCTCGGCGTATTCGGCCACGCGACGTGGCATCCCCTGGATGCCGATCAGGTGCATCGGGCCGAAGGTGAGGTTGAAGAAGATGAAGGTCAGCCAGAAATGGAGCTTGCCCAGGCGCTCGTCGAACATCCGCCCGGTCATCTTCGGGAACCAGTAGTAGACGCCGGCGAAGATCGTGAACAGCGAGCCGCCGAACAGGACGTAGTGGATGTGGGCGACGATGAAGTAGGTCTGGGAGACGTGGATGTCGAACGGGATCATGGCCAGCATCACGCCGCTGATTCCGCCCAGCGTGAACATGGTCAAGAAGCCGAGCGCGAAGAGCATCGGCGTGTCCAGGTGCAGCACCCCTCGCCAGAGGGTGGCCAGCCAGGAGAAGATCTTGATGCCGGTGGGGATGGCGATGATGGCCGTGGTGATCATCATCGGAATCCGGATCCAGGGCTGCATCCCGGAGACGAACATGTGGTGCGCCCACACGGTGAATCCGAGCACGACGATGGCCAGCAGCGAGAAGGCCATCATCCGGTAGCCGAAGATCGGCTTGCGCGACTTGGTGGCGAGGACCTCGGAGATGATCCCGAAGCCGGGCAGCATCATGATGTAGACCGCCGGGTGGGAGTAGAACCAGAAGACGTGCTGGTACATGAGCACGTTGCCGTTCCGATTGACACCGACGAACGCGTCGAAGAAATGGAACCCGAGCGCCCGATCGAGGAGCAGGAAGAACTGCGAGGCGGCGATGAACGGGGTGGCGATCACGACCAGCAGCGAGGTCGAGAAGTTCGCCCACACGAGCAGCGGCATCCGGAAGAAGCTCATCCCGGGGGCACGCATCGTGATGATCGTCACGAGGAAGTTGAGCGCGGTGAAGATCGACGAGAAGCCGGCGAACTGGACGCCGATCGAGAAGAACAACTGGCCGACCGGCATCGTCGTGGACAGCGGCGCGTAGGCCGTCCAGCCCGAGGCGAACGAGCCGCCGGGCGCCAGGAAGCTCATCAGCATGACTATGCCGCCGAGCGGGAGCAGCCAGAACGACAGCGCGTTCAACCGGGGGAAGGCCATGTCCGGCGCCCCGATCATCAACGGCAGGACGAAGTTCGCCAGCCC
>DATGFT010000057.1:0-27072 GCA_035308915.1 Solirubrobacteraceae bacterium | reverse complement strand
CAGACTCACGCTCGCCGACAGCCTACCCTCCCCCCGATCGGGGGGAAGTCGGTAGCTCCGATGTATCCGCCCCGGTTCTGCGGAGTAAAGGCCATGATGCTCCAGTCAGCCCTGGCCCACCCCGAAACCTCAGCCGCGCTGGCCGACGACGGTTCGGCCTCGCTGATCAGGGCGGCGCCCTACGCGGTGGCGATCGCGGTTCCGCCCACCAGAATCACGAGCGCCGAGCTCGCCGAGCGCTTGGGGACGACCGAGGAGTGGATCGTCTCCCGGACCGGGGTCCGCGAACGTCCGGTGGCGGAACCTGGGGAGCGGCTGTCTGACTACGCCACGCGTGCGGGGGCCGCCGCGCTCGAGCGCGCCGGAATCGAAGCCGCCGAGCTCGACCTCGTGGTGGCGGCGACGATGACGGCCGACGAGCTCACGCCCTACGCCTCCACGGTGGTGGCGCACGGCCTCGGGGCCGACCACGCGGGAGCATTTGACCTGGGGGCCGCGTGCACGGCCTTCCTCTCCGGCATGGCGGTCGCCGCCGCCCAGATCGAGACGGGCCGCTGCCGCTACGTGCTCGTGATCGGCGCCGATTTCATCAGCCGGCTGACGGATCCAACCGACCGCCGGACGACGCCGCTGTTCAGCGACGCGGCAGGGGCCGTCGTGTTCGGACCGGCACGCACCGAATCTGCGGGGATCGGCCCGATCGTGCTGGGCGCCGATGGCTCCGATGCAGCTCGCGCGATCGTCATCGCCCACCACGACCGCAAGCTGCAGATGGACGGGCCCGAGGTATACCGCCACGCCGTGGCGCGGATGGCCGAGGCGTCGCTGGCCGCCGTGGAGCGAGCGGGTCTGGGCCTGGAGGACATCGACCTGTTCGCCTTCCACCAGGCCAACCGGCGGATCACGCATGCCCTCGGGGAGCGGCTGGGCCTTGATCCCTCGCGGGTCGTCGACTGCATCGAGACCCTCGGCAACTCGTCCGCCGCCACCCTGCCACTGGCGCTGGCCACGGCGGAAGCCGACGGTCGTCTGAAGCCCGGTTCGCGCGTCCTGCTGGCCGCTTTCGGGGGCGGCTTCACGTGGGGAGCCGCCGTGATCGAATGGGGCGGCGGTGAGCGATGACCGAGCGTGCCGGCTGCGCCCTGGTCACGGGCGCCTCACGGGGGATCGGTGCTGCCATAGCGCGGGGGCTGGCCACGGACGGCTGGCCGGTCGGGGTGAATTACCGCCGCGACCGCGACGCCGCGGAGACCGTCGTCGCCGCGATTGAGCGCGACGGTGGCCGCGCAGTGGCGCTGGAGGCTGACGTCGCCGACCCAGCAACGCCCGAGGAGCTGTTCGGGCGCCTGGAGTCGCACTTCGACTCCCCCGTCCTGGCACTCGTCAACAATGCCGGGATCAACCGGGACGACCTCACGCCATCGCTGGGTGACGAGGAGTGGTCGACGGTGATCGAAACCGATCTCAGCGCAGCCTTTCGCCTCATTCGGCGCGCGCTGGTGCCGATGATGCGCGCGCGCACCGGGAGGATCGTCAACGTGGCCTCGGTGTCGGCGCTGCGCGCCAACCCGGGCCAATCCAATTACGCCGCCGCCAAGGCCGGCCTGATCATGTTGACCAAGACGGCCGCGGTCGAGGTGGCAAGGCGCGGCGTGACCATCAACGCGGTCGCCCCCGGGTGGATCGACACCGAGATGACCGAGGGTGTCTCCAAGGACCTTCTGAGCGCGGTGCCCGCCCGCCGGGCGGGAACCCCGGAAGAGGTGGCGGCGTGCGTACGCTTTCTGACTTCAGATGACGCCAGCTACGTCACGGGTGCGGTGTTGACCGTGGACGGCGGGTTGGCCGCCTGAACGCGCCCCCAGACCAACAGAGGAGTGACCAATGCCAGCCGTAACCAACCAGCAGGTCGAGTCACGGGTCATCGAAGCGCTGGCGAGCTTCGGGCCCGACCCGGATGAGATCACGCGCGACTCGACGTTCGAGGAGCTCGACATCGACTCGCTCGATCTCGTGGAACTCGCGCAGATCGTCGAGGACGAGTATGGAGTCGTGCTCAAGGGCGACGACATGAAGGAGCTTCAGACCGTGGGCGACGCCATCGATCTGGTCGTCAGCCGGGCTGACGCCGAGGCGTGAAGCGAAGGGTTCTCATCACCGGCATCGGCGCCGTAACTCCGCTCGGAGTGGGTGCGCGGACGTTGCACGAGCGCTGGGCGTCGGGGATCTGCGGCATCGTCGACGGTGCCGGCGTGTGCCGCGACTTCGATCCCTCGGAGTTTCTCTCGGTCAAGGAGATCCGCCGGCTTGACCGCTTCTCCCAGCTCGCACTGGTCGCAGCGGGAGAGGCGCTCGCACAGGCGGGATGGAGCGACGAGATTCCCTACGACCCCTTCCGAGTCGGCTGTGTGCTCTCGACCGGGATCGGCGGCCAGCAAACCGTCGAGGCCCAGCTGGACGTGCTGCGAGAGAGGGGGCCGAGGATGGTCTCGGCCCTGGGCATCCCCATGTACATGCCCAACGCCGCGGTGGCCGCGGTGTCGATGAAGTACCACCTCCAAGGCCACACCTATGGCGTCGTCTCCGCGTGCTCCGGCGGCTCCCACGCTGTTGGCTCGGCGGTGCGGATGATCCAATATGGCGACGCCGACGCGGTGATCACCGGAGGATCGGAGTCCACGCTCACGCCGTTCGCCTTCGCATCCTTCGAGGCGATGCAGGCGCTGTCGCCGACTGGCATCTCGCGCCCGTTTGACGCTCGGCGGGACGGATTCGTGATGGGCGAGGGCGCCGGGATGCTGGTGCTGGAGGCCGCGGAATCGGCCGAGGCCCGCGGAGCCCCGATCCTAGGCGAGATCGCCGGTTACGGCTCGACTGCGGACGCCTATCACCTGACCGCGCCTCAGCCGAATGGCGGCCCGGCGGCGAGGGCGATCGAGCTGGCTTTGGCCGATGCTGGGCTCGCCCCGGGCGACATCGATTACATCAACGCGCACGGAACCTCTACGCCTCTCAACGACGCCGCGGAGACGGTCGCGTTGAAGCGGGCGCTCGGCGAGGATCAGGCCAAGCGAATTCCGGTGTCGTCGGTCAAGTCGACGATCGGACACCTGCTGGGCGCCGCCGGGGCGGTGGAGGCAGTCGCGACGGTGGAGACCCTACGGACCCGGATCATTCCACCGACGCTCGGCTATGAGGTGCCCGACCCCGAGCTCGACCTGGATTACGTCCCCGGCGAGGCGCGTGCGCTGATCGTGAGCAACGGCCATCCGCCGGCAGCGATCTCGAACTCTTTCGCTTTTGGCGGTCACAATGTATCCTTGGTGGTAACGGGGGTAGGGCCAACGACCGGGGGGCGTAGAAGTTGAGCATGGGGGTCAGCACAAACACAGGGCGCGCGACGCGCACGCTGCACGATTCTGTCGTGAGTCTCACCGCGCCTGAGACGCCGCGGGAGCGGCTGACGCCGCTCGAGCGCCTCGAGGCGCTGTGCGATCCCGGGAGCATCGAAGTCCTGCGCTCCCGCGTGGTCTCCGGCCGACTCGGAAGCCGTGCCATCGCCGGAGACGGCGTCGTGGGCGCCACGGCGACCGTGGGCGGGCGTCCGATCGCCTGCTACGCCGAGGATGGAAGCTTCTTCGGGGGCTCGCTCGGAGAGCGACACGCGGATACGATCGTGCGCGTCCTGGAGATGGCCGGGCGCGCGCGTGTGCCCGTGGTCGGCTTTGTCGAGTCCGCCGGCGCGCGAATGCAGGAGGGCACCGCGGCGCTGGCCGGCTACGGACGAATCTTCCGGGAGACCGTCGCGCTCACGGGGGTCGTACCTCAGATCTCGGTCGTCTCCGGCGCCTCGGCCGGCGGCGGCGCGTACTCGCCCGCGCTCACCGATCTGATCCTGATGACCGAGGACGCGGCGATGTTCCTCACCGGGCCCGGCGTGGTCCGTGAGGCCCTCGGGGAGAACGTCGACGCAGCCGCGCTCGGCGGCCCGCGGGTCCACGACCGCAACGGCGTCTGCCACCTGGTCGTGCCCGACGAGCGCCAGGCCGCTCTGACCGTACGTGACCTTCTCTCCTACCTGCCTTCCTCGGCCGGAGAGCCGACCCCGGTGAGCTACGGCGAGGACCCCGAGCTACCGGATCCGGGCGCCGTCGTCCCGCTCGAGAAACGGCGGGCCTACGACGTGCGCGAGCCGCTGAGGGCGATCGTCGATTCCGGAAGCCTGCTCGAGCTGTGGCCTCGCTGGGCGCGCAACGTGGTCACCGCCCTGGCGCGAATCGACGGCAGGCCGGTCGCGATCGTGGCCAACCAGCCGCGCCACCTGGGCGGTGTACTGGACGCCACGGGCTCCGAGAAGGCCGCCCGCTTCATCGCCTTCTGCAATTCCTTCGGGCTGCCTCTGCTCGCCGTGGTCGATACGCCCGGGTTCATGCCGGGGACGCGCCAGGAGCAGGCGGGCGTGATCCGCCACGGGGCGTCGCTCGTCCGAGCCTTCGCCGCGGCGCGCGTGCCCAAGCTCACGGTTGTCCTCCGCAAGGCCTTTGGCGGGGCCTACATCACGATGAACTCACGTGACCTGGGCGCTGACCTGGTCCTGGCCTGGCCGCAGGCCGAGCTCGGGATCATGAGCGCCCGGGCGGCGGTTGGGGTCGTTCACCGGCGCGAGCTGGCCGCTGCGGATGACCGGCAGGCCGAGCTCGAGCGGCTCAGTCTCGCCTACGAGGAGGAGCACCTGCGGGCGGAGTCGGCGGCAGCCGGCGGGTTCATCGACGAGGTGATCGAGCCGGTCGAGACACGGAGGCGGATCGCGGGGGCGCTGCGCACGCTGACGCGGGCCCGTCAGTGATCCTCGCGGGCAAGCGCCTGCTCATAACCGGCGTCATCACCAAGGAGTCGATCGCCTTCCACGTCGCCGAGCAGGCCCAACGGGAGGGCGCGTCAGTCGTGCTGACGAGCTTCGGGCGGGTCCGCCGAATGACTGAGCGCGCCGCGCAGCGGCTGCCGGAGGCCGTTGACGTGCTCGAGCTCGACGTCAACAACGAGGCCGATCTGGCAGCTGTGACCCGGGATCTGGATGATCGCTGGGGCGGCCTCGATGGCGTTCTGCACGCCATCGCGTTCGCTCCCGAGGACGCGATCGGCGGCCGCTTTATGACCACGCCGCCCAGCAGTGCGGCGCAGGCCTTCCTGACCAGCGCGTTTTCGCTCAAGGCGCTGGCCGAGGCAATGCGCCCGCTGATGGGCGCCGGAGCGAGCGTGGTTGGGCTTGACTTCGATGCCCGGGTCGCCTGGCCGATCTACGACTGGATGGGCGTCGCCAAGGCCGGCCTCGAGTCGGTCGCCCGCTACCTGGCGCGTGACCTCGGCCCGGCCGGGATCCGGGTCAATCTCGTCTCGGCGGGGCCGTTGGGCACTGTCGCCGCGCGAGGCATCCCGGGGTTCGAGCGCCTGGCCCAGCTCTGGCCGGCCCAGGCGCCGCTGGGCTGGGACATCGAGGATCCCTCGCCCGTGGCCAGCGCGATCTGCTTCCTGCTCTCGGACTACGCGCGGGCCGTCACCGGGGAGATCCTGCACGTTGACGGTGGCTTTCACGCAATGGGGGCTCCGGCCGAGCCTTAGCGGCCGTCCGGCGCGCGGTCGCCGGTCCCGGACACAGCCCCTGGATCTCCTACGCTCAGATGATGGAGCGGTGGCTGGTGGAGGAACGAAACGTGCGCGTCTGCGCCGTCCTCGGCGCGGCCGCGATCGCGTTCTCGAGCATCCTCGTCCGGCTCAGCCACGCCTCGCCCTCAACCGCGGCGATCTTCCGGTGCGCGTACGCACTGCCGGTGCTGGGGCTGCTGGCGTGGCTGGAGGATCGGCGACTGGGCTCACGATCATGGACCGCTCGTCGGTGGGCCGTCGCAGCCGGCGTCTTCTTCGCCGCCGACCTCCTGCTCTGGCATCACGCGATCAGAGACATCGGGGCCGGGCTCGGCACCGTCCTGGCCAACATTCAGGTCGTCCTGGTGCCGCTGGTCGCCTGGGCCTGGCTCTCGGAGCGTCCCGGGCGACGCGTGCTGGCCGCGCTGCCGATCGCGGTGGCCGGAGTGGTGTTGATATCGGGCGTGCTCGAGCACGGCGCCTACGGGCAGAGTCCGGCCCGGGGAACGCTGTACGGGCTGGGAGCCGGCGTGGCCTACGTCGGCTTCCTGCTCCTCCTCCGCCGCGGCGGTGCTGACCTGCGGCGACCGGCCGGGCCGCTGTTCGATGCCACGGCGGTGGCCACGGTCCTGTGCATCGCCGCCGGGCTGATCATCGGGGACGCCGACCTGGCGCCGGACTGGCCCGGAGCCGGCTGGCTGATCATGCTCGCGATGACCTCGCAGGTTCTGGGCTGGCTGCTGATCACGATCTCGCTGCCGAGATTGCCCGCGGCTCTGACCTCGCTGCTCCTGATGTTCCAACCGGTGGGCTCGGTGGCCTTCGCGGCCCTGATTCTGGGTGAGTCCCCGAGCTGGCTTCAGCTGGTGGGCGTGGCCATCGTGCTGGTGGCGCTGATCATCGCGACCTACCGCGGCCAGCGCGTCGGCCAGCGGCGACCCGCTTACGCGATCGCGGGGGCGTCCGGAAGTCGTTCCAGCGCGGCGGCCATGTCGGCCTCGGAGAATTCGAGGTCCTCGAGCCCGCCAGCCAGGAACGCCTCGTAGGCGGCGAGATCGAAGTGGCCATGGCCGGAGAGGCCGAATAGGATCACCCGCGCCTCGCCCGCTTCGCGTGCCGCCTCCGCCTCCTCGACCACGGCGCGAATTGCGTGCGCCGGCTCGGGGCCGGGAATGATCCCCTCGGTCCGGGCGAAGCGCACCGCGGCGGCGAAGATCTCGTTCTGGCCGTAGGCGCGGGCCTCGACGATCCCGGCGCGGACCAGCCCGCAGAGCATCGGCGCGTCCCCGTGGTAGCGCAGCCCACCGGCGTGCACCGGCGCGGGAACGAAGTCGTGGCCCAGCGTGTACATCGGCATCAAGGGGGTCAGCCCGGCGGTGTCACCGAAGTCGTAGCGATAGGCGCCCCGGGTCAGGGTCGGACATGCGGTCGGCTCGGCGGCCAGGAAGCGCATACGGGCGGTTCCGCGCAACACATTGCGGATGAAGGGGAAGCTGAGGCCTGCGAAGTTGGATCCGCCGCCCACGCATCCGATCACGACATCCGGCGCCTCGCCGGCCATCGCCATCTGGGCGATCGCCTCCTGGCCGATCACCGACTGGTGCAGGCAGACGTGGTTGAGCACTGAGCCGAGTGAGTAATTGGTGTCCTCACGTGAGGCGGCGACCTCGACCGCTTCCGAGATCGCGATCCCGAGCGAGCCGGTCGGATGCTCCTGGTTGGCGCGGCCGGCCTGAGTGATCTCGCTGGGCGAGCGATGCACCGTCGCGCCCCAGGTTTCCATCATCGAGCGTCGATAGGGCTTCTGGTCATAGCTCGAGCCGACCATGAACACCTCACACTCGAGCCCGAAGAGCGAACACGCGAAGGCAAGAGCCGACCCCCACTGACCGGCCCCGGTTTCGGTCGAGAGCCGCTGGACGCCGGCCTGGGCATTCTCGTAGGCCTGGGCCACAGCGGTGTTCGGCTTGTGCGAGCCCGCGGGGGAGACGCCCTCGTACTTGTAGTAGATGTGGGCCGGAGTGTCGAGCTCACGCTCGAAACGGCGGGCTCGAAACAGCGGTGTCGGCCGCCACAGCTTGTAGACCTCGCGCACCGGCTCGGGGATCTCGATCTCAGGCTCAGGCGAGACCTCCTGCATGATCAGGGCCATCGGGAAGATGGGCGCCAGGTCCTGCGGCCCGGCCGGCTCGAGCGTCCCGGGATGAAGCGGCGGCAGCGGATCCCCCGGCAGGTCTCCCAGCAGGTTGACCCAATGGGTCGGAATCTCGCTCTCCGGCAGTAGGTATTTGGTCGTCTCCTCGGTCATGGTCGGCAAACCTACCTGAACAGGTCATCGGCTTCCGGCCGGATCAGGGCCCGCGCGCCCGGACCATCGTCCGCCACGGTGTGTCGCCCCGCACCCCGGACGTGAATCACCGGCTGCAGGCGGTCCTTGCCCCGCGCCAGGTCGGCAGCGGCCGCGAGTTCATCGGCCACCGCGATCACCGTGGCGCGCAGCTCCCGCCCGTGGGCGTCCGGGCGTCCGCGCCAGTCGTCGAGGGGGCGGAGCCCGGCGGCACCGATCGCGATGTCGGCCTGGCCGTTGCGCCAGGCCCGGCCGAAGGAGTCGGTGATCACGATCCCCGGATGAGCTCCGGTCAGCTCGGCGAGGCGGGAGCGCAGCCGGCGGGCGCTGGCGTCCGGATCCCGCGGGAGGAGCACGACCTCGTCGGCACCCGGGACGTTGGAGGCGTCGACGCCCGCGTTGGCACACACGAACCCGTGGTGGGTGACGCTGATCAACACCCCGCGCTCGGCCCGCAGTACCACGGCTGACTCATCGAGGATCACCTGGACGTGGCGTGGGTCCTTGTCCAGTCGGGCGGCAAGCTCCAAAGCGCGCGCGCCAGGCGGCACGTCACCGAGCCGGCGGACTCGTCCCTCCGCTTTGGAGATCACCTTGTGGGCGATGACGATGACGTCACCCGGCTTGAGCCCATCAGGACCCAGCGCGCCGACGATCAGGGTCCCGAGGTCATCGCCGGGAGCGATTTCAGGAATCCCATCGAGGGCTCTGACGCTCAGCACCGGGTCAGAAGCCCGTGCGTGCGGGGGGCACGGTCGGCGAGGTCGCCGAGCGCATCCAGGTCCTCCGGCGTGTCGATGTCGAGTGCCAGGGAGGGGACTTCGATCACGGCATGCGCGATCCCCTGCGCCGCCGCCAGCGCGGCGTGACGCCGGCAACTCCCGGGGCCGAAGGCGGGGGTCAGAGCGTCCGGGGGGGTGATGAGCAGGGCGTTGGTCCCGGTGCCATGGCGGTCGGGGACGATGAGTACCGAGCGCTCGCCGCCCTGTCGCGCCAGCAGCTGATCGATCTCGCCTGGGTCGAGCATGGGGCAATCGCCGGGGACGAGCAGGGCCCGCTCGGCGCCGAGCGCAAGCGCGGCCTCGACGCCGATTTGCGCCGCGGCGTTGTGCCCCTGCTCCGCGTCGCTGACCACGCGCGCCCCGTGGGCGGCCGCGTGCGCGGCGGCCGGCGCGCCCGCCGTGACGACGACCACGTCGTCAACCGCGCTCGCCGCGAGCGCCGCCAGGACGTCGGCGAACATGGCGGCGGCCAACTCGCGACGCAGAGACGGCTCGACCCCCGCAGTCAAGCGTTGCTTGGCTTTGGGAAAGCTCTTGACCGGGAGGACGGCGACGGTGCGCAAGGCGGGGAAACGCTAGCCGCTTCAGTGGCCGGCCAGCCCGAGCGCGAACCGCAGCGTGTCCGCCGCCACGCGCGCGCGAGCCGCGGGCGTGTCCATCAGCACGTTCGTCTCGAGGGTCGGCACGGTCTCACTCCGCTCGTCCGCGATGAGGCCGTCGATCAAGCCGTCGTAGATCGAGGCGATGCCGTCGCTGCTCAGCGGCTGGCTGAGCCACTGCATGAACGGTTCGGTAGGACCCTTGATCACCGACCCATCCACGAGCGGGCTCACGGCGACCACGGGCGCGGCCGCCTGCTCCAGCGCCGAGCGAAGCCCGGGCAGCCCCAGGATCGGACCGATCGAAATCGCCGGGTTCGATGGCCCGATGACGATGGCGCGGGCCTCGCCGATGACCCCCATCACCTCAGGGCTGGGACGGGCGTAGCGGAGACCGTGCACGTCCAGGTCCTGGATCGGCCCGCGGCCAGCGCCGCGGATCATGAACTCCTGAAGCCCCCAGACTCGATCCTGGGCCGTGACCCGAGTGCGGACCGGCTGATCGCTCATCGGCAGGACCCGGGCGCCCACGCCCAGGACTCGGGCGAGGGCCTGTTGGGCCTCCGTCAACCGTGCTCCCGCTCGGAGCATCCGGGCCCGCTCGATGCCGATGGCGAGATCCCGGTCGCCGAGGTTGAACCAGACCTCGAGGCCGAGCTCCCGAAGGCCCTCCATCGTGTGAAACGTGTCCCCGGCGAGCCCCCACCCGCGCTCGTCGATTCGGTCGGCCAGCCAGAAGGTCACGAGGTCCGGATCCGGGGAGACGTAGGCCCCATAGATCTCGATGTCGTCCGCGGTATTCGCGATCACCACCAGCTCGGCGGGACCGACGACGTCGAGCATCCCGCGGGCGAGCTTGGCTCCACCAGTTCCGCCAGCCAGCACGACGACCGGGGCGCTCACACCCTGCCGTCCAACACGACCAGCTCTCGCTTCACAGCCCCGTGAGCTTGATCCCGGCCTGCGCTTTGTTGCGGACGTTGATCGAGATGATCAGCGCCGTGAGCTGCTCGGTGATCCGGGCCATCTCGAGCGGACCGCAGTCGACCGGGCGCAGCCCATCGATGCGCCGGATCAGCGCCGCGAGCTCCTGCTTGTCCTCCGCACGGTCGCCGCACATCAGCACGTCCTCGTCGAGCGGATGGTCCAGATCGGACAGGTGCGCGGCACTGACGGTGTGAAACGCCGACACCACACGAACGCCGGCAGGCGCAATCTCCCGAGCCTGTTGCGCGGCCGATCCCTGCCACACGCCCAGCGTCCGGGTCGCCTTTCCGCTCACCGCGGCGGCCAGCGGCACGGTGGCGTCAACCAGGAGCTGCCCTTCCGCCAGCGCCCCTGTGAGGTTGGTCAGGTTCTCCGATTGGTTACGGAAGGGCACGCTCAGGATCACCACCTCGGCCTCCTTCACGGCCTCCGCGTTCTGCGCGCCCCGGAACGAACCCTCCGGAACCGCCTGACGGGCGCGGTCGGCCGCCTCGGCGGCGCGAGTCTCCTCACGG
This sequence comes from Solirubrobacteraceae bacterium, assembly GCA_035308915.1. Classification (GTDB taxonomy): domain Bacteria; phylum Actinomycetota; class Thermoleophilia; order Solirubrobacterales; family Solirubrobacteraceae; genus Palsa-465. The sequence goes on along the minus strand of DATGFT010000057.1, from coordinate 16,199 downwards.
GAGCCGATGATCACGGGGACCTCAGCCCGGCCCAGGCGCAGCGCCAGCCCGTAGCCGAGCGCCCCGGTGCCGCCGACAATGCAGACGGGTGCTGCCACGCGGCGGCAGTGTATGGTTCCGCGCCCGATGGCGGAGCCGCTGGTGGTGGGGATCGAGAGCTCGGTCGATTTCGTCGTCGACGGGCCGCTGCTGACCGACGTCGGAGGCACACTCGGCTACGAGGTGCTCTCGACCCCGGCGATGATCGGGATGATGGAGTACACCGCGTCGCAACTCGTCCACCCGCGCCTCGAGGAGGGTCAGGCGACCGTGGGTTTCGAGGTGTGCGTCAAGCACGTGGCCGGGGCGCCGAAGGGCGCCAACTGCGTCGCGCATGCGCGCCTGGAGGAGATCGCCGACGGGCGCAAGCTCCGGTTCGCCGTCGAGGTCAGAGCTGAAGACGGCCGTACGATCGGAGTCGGCAGGCACGAACGACGGGTCGTCGACGCGGGCGCAACCGCGCGGTGAGGGCGCTGAAGCGCCTGATCGGCGTCGGCGGGGTCCTGCTCGCGGCTTCCGCGACTGCGGCAATCGAACTGGTGCCGGTCGCGGGAGCGACCCGGGTCGGCTCGACTCCCCTACCGGTGCAGGCTTCGGCGGTCACCCAGCAGGGCCAGCTGATCAGCTGGCAGCTCACCGCCGCCAAGCCGTTTTCGCCCGGAGGGTTGGCTCGTCACGGGAGGGCGCTGTGCCTGTTGATCCACGCCTCCAAGCCCACGGTGGTCAGCGGGAAGGTGTGCATCGAAGGGCCCGCGAAGGGCAGCGGCACGGGGCGGCTTCTGTACATGAAGGTCACCGGGAACACAAGTGCGCCCGGGGTGGGCGTCCCGGCGACGATCACGCGGACGAGCTCACGCCAATTCGGGGCGACCTTCCTGCCTTCGTCCGTCGGCCTGGCCTACCGGCCGTTCTACTGGCAGGTCATCTCGAGCCTTCGCGCCGCGGCCTGCGCACCGCCGGTGCGAGGGAGGCAAACCTGCTTTGACCTCTATCCACCGCACCCGACGCGGCTGAAGCTTCACGAGCCCGTTCTCGTCGGCTGCCAGCCGCGCGGCCCCTCGCTCGTCTATCACGGCCCGTCACGCGGGCGTGAAATCGCGCTGACCTTCGATGACGGGCCTTGGTACGAGCCGCCGACGATCGACTTCCTCCACGTCCTGGAGCGCGAACAGGTGCCGGCGACCTTCTTCGAGATCGGTCGGCAGGTCGCGCCGTATGACCCCCTCGGTGCGGTCGAGCAGCGGATGCTCGTCGACGGCGACATGATCGGCGATCACACCTGGAGCCACCCCAACATGGCTAGGTTGATGCCGTCGGCGCAGCGGGCGCAGCTCCTCAACACGGTCGAGGCGATCCGGCGGGCCACGGGTTTCACCCCCTGCCTGTGGCGGCCGCCTTACGGAGCCATCAGCCCCTCGCTCGTGAAACTTGCGCGGTCGCTCGGGCTGTTGACGATCATGTGGAACGTCGATCCGCGCGACTGGGCGCTGCCAGGCGTGAACGCTATCTACTCGAACGTGGTCGACCACGCCGCGTCGGGAGCGATCGTCATCCAGCACTTCGGCGGCGGCCCGCGCTACCAGACGCTCGACGCGCTGCCCAAGGAAATCGCCACCCTCCGCAGGCGCGGGTACCAGTTCGTGACCGTCGCCCAGCTGCTGGGCCTCAGGCTGATCTACCGTTGAAGGTCGGGGCGATTCCTAGAATCGGCGCCGTGAGCGTGCTTCCGGCCCACGTCCGTATCCGGGAAGTCGGACCGCGCGACGGCTTCCAGAACGAGCCTGAGGTGATCGCGGCCGCCGACAAGGTCCGCCTGATCGACCTGCTCGGCCGTACTGGGTTGCGGCGGATCGAGGTCACGAGCTTCGTCCGGGCAGACGTGATCCCGCAGTTGTCCGACGCCGAGGAGGTGCTCGAGGCGGTGCGGCTGCCCAGCCACGTCGCGGTCAGTGTTCTCATCCCCAACGAGCGGGGTCTCGAACGGGCGCTCGTGCATCGAAACCGCTTTCAGGAGATCAATGGCTTCCTCTCCGCCTCGGAGACGCACAACCAGAAGAACGTCGGTCGGTCGGTGCGGGAGTCGTTGGAGGGCCTGCGCCGGACGTTCGCGCTGGCCCGGGAGGAGGGGCTCCGCTGCGAGGGGGTGATCTCGACGTCGTTCGGCTGCCCCTATGAGGGGGACGTCCCCGCTGACTGGGTGCTCGCGATTGCCCGTGAACTCGCCGAGGCGGGGTGCGAGGAGGTGGGTTTCGGCGACACCACCGGGATGGCCAACCCAGTTCAGGTGCGTGAGTTCTTCGCTGCGGCGTTCGCCGAGCTGCCGGCGACGGAGCTCACCGCCCACTTCCACAACACGCGGGGCCAGGGCCTGGCCAACGTGCTCGCAGCCCTGGAGGCCGGCGTTGAAAGCTTCGAGTCCTCGTTCGGCGAGCTCGGGGGCTGCCCGGTGCCGCCCGGTGCCACCGGCAACATCGCCACCGAGGATCTCGTGTCGATGCTGCACGAGATGGGGATCGAGACCGGCATCGACCTGAACGCTCTGATCGACGCCTCGCGCGCGGCCCAGGACGTGCTCGGCCGGCGGCTCGGCAGTCACGTCCTCTCGGCCGGCCCAGTGGGCGCGAGGCATCGGTGACCGACGTCGACAAGGCCGACGCGCTGGCCGACGCGGCTCGCCGGTCGCTGACCGGAGGTCCGGAGCGCCATCGCGAGAAGGCGGCCGAGCAGGACAAGCTGCCGGTGCGTGACCGCATCGGGCGCCTGTTCGACCCGGGATCGTTTTCCGAGGAAGGCCTGCTCGCCAACTGGGAACACGAGGGCCTCGGCGCCGACGGCGTCGTCACCGGGGTGGGAACGATCGCCGGCCGTCCCACGGCGGTGATGGCCAACGACCCGACGGTCAAGGCGGGCTCCTGGGGCCCCAAGACGGTTGAGAAGATCCTCCGCATCCAGGAGCGGGCGCTGGCGCTCCGGATCCCGCTCGTGTACCTGGTCGACTCCGCGGGCGCGCGGATCAACCAGCAGGTCCAGATGTTCCCCGGGCGCCGCCATGCCGGGCGGATCTTCTTCAACCAGGTGCGGCTGTCCGGAGTCGTCCCGCAGGTTTGCGTGCTGTTCGGCCCCAGCGCGGCCGGCGGGGCCTACATACCGGCGTTCTGCGACGTCGTGATCATGCGTGACGGCAACGCGTCGATGTACCTGGGGTCACCGCGTATGGCCGAGATGGTGATCGGCGAGAAGGTGACGCTGGAGGAGATGGGCGGGGCGAGGATGCACACGTCCAAAAGCGGCGTCGGACACGTCCTGGTCGCCGACGACGAGGCGGGGATCGACTTCGCCAAGCGCTACCTGAGCTATTTCCCCGCCTCGTTCGCCGAGGAGCCGCCCGGCGCCCCGCCTGCTCCCCCGGCCTCGGACCGGTCCATCCGGGAGCTGATCCCCGCCGACGAGAACAAGCCGTTCGACATGCATGAGCTGATCGACACGCTGATCGATGGCGGGTCGTTCCTTGAGGTCCACGCGCGCTGGGCGCGCGAGGTGATCGTGGGGTTCGCGCGCCTCGACGGGCGGGCGATCGGCATCGTGGCCAACCAGCCAAAGGTCAAGGGCGGGGTGCTGTTCGTCGACTCGGCCGACAAATGCGCGCGCTTCATCTGGACGTGCAACGCGTTCGGCATCCCGCTGCTCTTTCTCGCCGACGTCCCGGGGTTCATGATCGGGACCCAGGTCGAGAAGGAGGGGATCATCCGCCACGGAGCCAAGATGATCTCCGCGGTCTCAGAGGCCAACGTCCCCAAGCTCTCGGTGATCGTCCGCAAGGCCTACGGCGCGGGGCTCTACGCGATGGCCGGACCGGCTTTCGATCCCGACTGCTGCCTGGCTCTGCCGACGGCATCGATCGCAGTCATGGGACCCCAGGCGGCGGTCAATGCGGTCTACTACAACCAGCTCCAGGCGATCGAGGATGAGCAGGAGCGCGCGGCCCGGACCGAGGAGCTGCGCGAGGAATATGCCCGGGACATCGACATCCTCCACCTCGCCTCCGAGCTTGTGGTCGACGCGATCATCCAACCTGAGGCGCTGCGCGGCGAGCTGATCCGTCGCTTCGCGCTGGCCACGGGCAAGCACCGCGAATGGCCGGAGAAGCACAACCCGATCACGCCCGTGTAGTCGTCGGCGGCCGGACGGTGTCGCCGACCGCCGCGTCGATTCCGTCGACGAGCATGAGGGTGAACTGGACCATGCGGTCAAGCGCCTCGAGGTCGACGGCGGCGCTGGTGTCCGCCTGCTGGTGCGAGCGCGCTGGGGCGCCGGTTCGCTCCAGGGAACCCACGGTGATCGAGGCCAGCCCCCCTGAACGGGCGACGCTCGCGCCGCCGCTGCCCCGGCCGCGGTGAGCGCCGATCCCGAGGTGGGGCTCATCCTCGGCGATACGGGCCGCGACCCTGCGCAGCACGGAGCTGTAGCGCAGCGGGATGAGGGCGCCGTCGCTCTGCCACCAATGAGGTGCGCCGGAAGCGCAGACGGCGATGCCGAGGACGATGGCCCCTGCTGGTCTTGGGTTGTGGCGCTGTCGCCGCCAGCGGTACCGCGGCTTGGTCGGGCCCGCCCTGAGACGCTGCCGGAGTCCAGTCTGGGCGGCGCCTGTGAGAGCGATCTCCACCTGCAGGTGCTTCGGAGGGGTCGCGAGCAGAGCGTCCGCGACCTCGACCGCGGCCGCCACCCCGCTCCCGTTGTCCCCAGCCGCCGGCGACCAGCGGCCGGTGCCGAGCTCGAGTAGGAGCGCGAAGCCGAGCAGCAGCCCGGCCGTGGGGGGAAACTGGATGGCTCCGAGCACGTGTGAGCTGTGTCCGAGCTCACGCACCACGGCGATGGCCTCGAGCCAGGCGATGGCGATGGCCAACCATCCCAGCCAGCCTGGGGTCAAGCCACGCAGCGCGTTCACGAACCTTGCCGTGATGGGACGGAGGCGGTAGGCGAGGCCGGTGCGGCCGGCATCGTAGTTTGCGGTGAGGATCAGGCGGGTCCGGTCGCTGGTGGGCTCGGCCGCGGAACCGATCAGGTTCTGGCTGGCCCGTTCGGGGGTCAGGCGGCGACCGAGCGACACGCCTGAGATGTCATCGGCCAGGACCGAGCCGAGGGCGACGGCGAGGATCACGATCCCGGCGACCGGCGAGGCAAGACTGATGAGGCTGCCGGTGATGGCCAGCGCGACGTGCCAGGCGTGCGCGAGGGCCCAGTTCGGGCGGCACCAGAAGGTCTCGAGACGAGTGTCACGTCCCTCGGCCCCGGCTTGCCTGGCAAGCCAGTTCGCCGCCCGCCGCTCCGCGTCGGTGCCGGCACCTCGCCCGGCGAAACTCTCCAGGCCTTCGACGATCGTCATCGCGCGCCGGGCGTCCACGCGGTCGGATGATCGCATCGGATAGAACCCCGGCGTGACGGTGATGCGATTGGGATGTGAATGAGCGACGCGGCTGGGCAGGGAAGCGACGCTGACGAGCATGAGCTGCTCGCGGTCGCGCGCGACGCCGCTCACGCAGCCGCGGGCGAGCTCATGGGTCGATTCGGCGCCACCGCGCACGGGGTTCACGCCAAGTCGACTCCCACCGATCTGGCCTCCGAGGCTGACCTGCAGGCCGAGGCCGCGATCCGGGAGCTGCTGGCTGATCGCCGGCCAGGCGACGCGATTCTCGGTGAGGAGGAGGGGGAGAGCGGGCACGGTGAGCTCCGCTGGCTCGTCGATCCTCTGGACGGGACGGTCAACTTCCTCTTCGGCATCCCCGCGTTCGCCGTCAGCATCGCGTGTCAGGACGGCTCCGGGACCGTGGTCGGCGTCGTGCTGGACCCGATCCGCGACGAATGCTTTGAGGCGACGCGCTCGGGGACGGCGACGTTGAACGGCTCGCCGATCTCCGGCTCGGCACGGGCTGATCTCGCCACCGCGATGGTCGCCACCGGCTTCGGCTACGACGCCGCGGTCCGCGCGCGTCAGGCCACGGTGGTGGCTCGGGTGCTTCCCCGGGCGCGTGACATCCGCCGGGTCGGTGCAGCCGCGTTGGATCTCGCGTGGTCCGCCTGCGGCCGCTTCGATGCCTACTACGAGCGCGGCGTCAAGCCGTGGGACATCGCCGCGGGGGCGTTGATCTGCCAGCGAGCCGGGCTGGAGGTGCGGGAGCTCGCGGCTTCAGTCGAGGATGACGCGGGTTTGGTGGTGGCACCGGCCGCGATTGTCGAAGAACTGTTTCGGCTTGTGACGGGGTAGTTCCAAAGCGGGCGGCCGGGGCGCGTTGGGGGGCCGCGCGAGCCTAAACTTCGAACTCGAGCGGCGGTGGAGAAATTGGCAAACTCGATGCGCTCAAAACGCATTGTCCTTACGGACTTGCGGGTTCGAGTCCCGCCCGCCGCATGCTGTCGGAATGCGGTCGAAGCCCCCGGCTAGGCGGTTGCCGGCTGCGGCCCCCCGGAAGGGGGCCCCGTCTGGGCGATCGTGTAGCCGCGCCGCTTCGCCTCCTCGATCGGAACCTCCACCTCGACGTTCCATGCTTGGGAGAAGCCGAGCATGGCGAAGAAGATGAGGGCCACCTGCACGGGCGCGATGAGGAGGGTGATGAGACCCAGCAAGTCGGATGAGAGGCCGGCCCCGCCGAAGAGCGATTGCGCCCCGGCAAATCCCGCGTGGCTGCGGTCGAACCAGCTGGTGCCGGACGCGCCGATCCCGGCGATGACCGACATCATCAGCAGCAGGATCGCGAGGCCCGCTGTGATCGGCAACAAACCGCGGGCCCAGCGGGTAAAGATGTAGAAGGCCATGATCAGGTAGGCCAGGATCCACACGAAGTTCACCGGCTTCAGTCCCTGAAGCTTCGACCATCCGCCAATGGTCACGATCAGCATCAGCGCCACCGAGACGAGCATGATCAGGACGATGATGGCCTTCGTGACCTGGCTCGAGGACTTCTCCCGGTTCGGATAGACGACCGCATAGCCCGGGGTGAGCGTCCGGTGCTGCGCCATGCCGCGGAACATACAAATTCAGCGCCCTTCATGCTGCAGTTACCGCCCCGTCTTCAGAGCGATCGGCACCGGCTGCGCCGCGGCCTAGAATCGACGCCCATCCGCGGGCGTGGCGGAATTGGAATACGCGCCAGGTTTAGGTCCTGGTGGGCGAAAGCCCGTGGGGGTTCGAGTCCCTCCGCCCGCACCTCGGTCCCGCTGCGGTTTCATGCCGCGATGCTCAGGCCTTGGGCCCGATGAAGCTGTCAAGCAATGCCACCGACTCACGTCGGGCTACTGAGATGTGGTACCGCGCCCACCTTCGCCATTGCACGCCCAGGGCGTCGCAGGCGTCAGTGAACAGCCGCCGAATGTCGTCCGACCGATTTGAAAACTGATAGCGCGGATACTCGTAGTCCTTTCCCTTCACGTGGACGCGGTTCACGCTACGCCAGCCATCCGTATGGATCAGGCCCCGCAAAAAGAGCCCCGGAGCATCCTCAACCACCTTTAGCTGCCATTCGTGGAGCTCGATCCGACGTAGGTGTTTCCGACCCGGCCCGTGCTGGGGAAACAGGACAATCCATGGCGCCCAAGTCGACTGGATCACGACACATCGCGCGCCACCAGGATGTGGGGTCGGCGACGGCCTGCGCCCGGTAATTGACTCGATCGCGTGACAGCACGCCCCAATGATCCCGGGGTAGCGCTGGTCGAGACTTATTCGCAGGCTCCAAGAGTTCCCGTTGGGCGTCAGGCAGCCATCCCCCAGATAGACGCCCAGAAGGTAGGCATAGATGTCGCTCGCGACAGCCGCGCGATCGAATCGATCCAGCTCGACGTCGGTGGGGGCCCGGGCCGGAATGGAGGCGCGCGCGTAATCCGGCACCCGTCCATTCCGCCAGGTGCGGATGGTGTTAATCGGAATCGACGTGAGACGACTGATTTCCCGATCGCTCAGTCCTTCCGCCTTCAGGCGGAAGACCGTACGCAAATCGCACAGGCGACGAGGGGTCCGGGGCATATAGGGAACATACGTTCGCCTCCGGACAGAAAACGGCGCGCAGCAGCAGGGGAGACAGGACTCGAACCTGCAACCTCCGGTTTTGGAGACCGGCGCTCGACCAGTTGAGCTACTCCCCTGAGCATCTGAGAGTCTAAACGCCGGGTTGGCAACGCTCGTACCATCTCCTGCTTGAAATCCCACACCGTCTACCGCACCTTCCGCACGGAGCAGCGGCGTGAGTTCGTCCGGATAACGGAGGACGTGGCGGAGGCGGTGGCCGACGCGGGCATCACCGAGGGCATGGTGCTCGTGGCGGCGATGCACATCACCGCCGCGGTGTGGATCAACGACGACGAACCCGGGATCCAGGCCGACGCGCTCGAGTGGCTGGACAAGCTGGCCCCGCCGAGCTGGCAGGAACCAGGGAGCGAGGTGGCAAGGGAGTTGTTGCCGAATCCAGGCGATTACCGCCACCACCGCGGCGGAGAGAACAACGGCGACGCCCACCTGAAGAACCTGCTCGTCCACCACCAGGTCATCGTGCCGGTCACGGGCGGTGAGCTCGACCTGGGACCGTGGCAGCAGATCTTCTATTGCGAGTTCGACGGACGGCGGTCGAAGCGGCTCATCATCAAGGTGATGGGGGAGTAGGGGTGCGGCCGTCGCGAGTGTTCGCGGACGGCGCGCTGGAAGGGCGGGTCGCGCTCGTGACCGGGGGGGGCACCAACCTGGGCAAGGCCGCCGCGGCGGAGCTGGCGCGGTGCGGGGCTGCGGTGGTGATCGCCGGGCGGCGCGAGCAGGTGCTCGGACCCGCTGCCGAGGAGATCGGTGATCGGTGCTCGTATGCGGTGGCAGACATTCGCGAGCGGGAGGGTCAGCGGGCGCTCGTCGGCGCGGTACTCGAGCGCTATGGCAGGCTGGATTTCCTGCTCAACAACGCGGGTGGTCAGTACTTCGTGCCCGCCGAGGCGATCGCCCGCAAGGGCTGGGGAGCCGTCCAGCGCCTGAACGTGGAGGGGACGCTCGGGATGGCCCAGGCGGCCTATGAGAACGCGATGGGCCCGGCGCGTTGCGGGACGATCGTCAACGTCACCGTCTCGCCGCACCACGGCTTTCCCGCGATGGCTCACAGCGGGGCGGCGCGCGCCGCCGTCGAGTCCTTGACCCGGGAGCTCGCCGAACGGTGGGCGGCCGAGCGCGTCTCGGTTATCGCGCTCGCGCTCGGGCGCTTCGCCACCGAGTCGCTGCGCAAGTATCCGGCCGAGCTCTGGGAGAGGGCCGCGGCATCCGTGCCCCTTCAGCGCCTGGGCACCGTGGAGGAGTACGGCTGGTTGGTCGCGCTTCTCGCCTGCCCGCTCGGGGCGGCGTTCTCCGGCTCAGTCCTTACGCTGGATGGCGCGCTCGACAACTGGACCGGGCCGTGGCCGCCGGCTGACCTGACCCGGGATGGCCAGGTGCCGACCGAGGCACGGAGCGCCGGCGGCCGCCCGTCGGCCCCGTCGTAGGTAGCGCTGGCTACTATCTGAAGCCGCTCGCGGGCGAGGTGTTAACGGTTGCACTAGAGCCTTCCAAGCTCTCGGAACGGGTTCGACTCCCGTCGCCCGCTCTGCCCGGACCCGATCCTCACGAGACGCAACGCCGATGACAGTAGACCTGCCGCCGGCCGTCGCGGAGATCCTGCGCCGGTCGGTAGCGGCGGGGGCGATGCCGGGCGCGAGCTTCGTCCTGACGGAACGTGACGGCCGCCCGGTCGAGGTCAGCGTGGGCAAGCTCCGTGCCGACGACGGCGCTCCGGTGACGCCCTCGGCCATGTATCGGTTGATGTCGATGACCAAGGCCTTCGTGAGCGTCGGGGCGCTGCAGCTGATCGAGGAGGGCCGGCTGAGGCTCGACCAGGCGGTGGCCTCGATCCTTCCGGAGTTCGAGGAGCTGATGGTCCTCGAAGGGTTCGACGGTGAACGACCCCGCCTGCGTGAGCCGCGGGGCGCGGCGACGATCAAGCACCTGCTCACCCACACCTCAGGGCTCGGCTACAACTTTCACAGCCCCGAGCTTGTCCGCTATCACGAACTCACGGGGACTCCTGACTGGCTGTCCTGTCGCTTGGCCAGCCTCACGGTCCCGCTCATCGCCGATCCTGGCGGGGCGTGGAGGTACGGCACCAGCACCGACTGGCTGGGCCAGGTGATCGAGCGGATCAGCGGACAGGATCTCTCGGCGTACCTCACCGAACGGCTCTTCGGGCCCCTGGGGATGCTCGACACGACATTCGCGCCCAGCGACGAACAGCGGAGCCGGTTGATGGCTGTCCACGCGAGGACGCCGGACGGCGGGCTCGTTCTCTCCGATTTCGACCTTCCCGCGGTGCCCGAGTACTTCGCCGGCGGCCATGGCGCGTACGGAACGGCGCGCGACTATGCGCGGTTCATGGCCATGCTTCTCTCGGGCGGTGCGCTCGACGGCGCACGGATCCTCCGCCCCGAGTCGGTCGAGCAAATGTTCAACGACGGCCTTGATGGTGCACCGATGCCAAACGGCTCGAAGACGGCGATGCCGAGATTGACCCATGACCTGCCCGCGCTTCCCTACGCGCACACGTTCGGCCTCGGGCTGCACGTGTTCACGGAGGATCTGCCGGGAATGCGCCGCGCGGGCAGTGGCGACTGGTCGGGACTGTGCAACTGCTACTACTGGGTCGATCGAGGGTCAGGCCTGGCAGGAGCGCTGCTCACCCAGGTGCTGCCGTTTCACGACACCGAGGTGCTGGAAGCAGTGATCCGGACCGAGCTGACGATCTACGACGAGATCCTCGATCCCGGCTAGGTCGCGGCCCTAGAATGGCGGGGACCACGGGGAGTGGCGCAGTCTGGTAGCGCACCCGGCTGGGGGCCGGGCGGTCGCAGGTTCAAATCCTGTCTCCCCGATGGAGACACAAAAGCCCCGCTAATGGCGGGGTTTTTGCTTGTAGAGCGGAAGCCTTTCTGGGCGTGGTGCCAGGCCAGCGGGCCCGGACCCGATCAAAGAAAGCCCAGCAAAATGCCTGTTTATCGCCCGCCCGGTAGCGAACCGGGTGGTCGCGGATTGAAATCAGGCGCCGAGTCCTCAGAACGCCGCCTATATTGAGCGTCTTCCCCGCTAAACGGGGTGCTGGGATCAGCCGATGATGAATGACGAGGCCGGATCGAGGCCTGGAGGGGCGCATTTGGGGGCGCAAACGGAGCTCACCGAGAGCCCAGCCACGAGCGCGGTGGTCTCGATGGCTAGGGTTTTTGACGGGCGATGGAGCTGTCTTGCTTTCCGCGCATACGAGGTCTCGGCGCACTCGCGGGCTCAGGCCTGCTCCTGAACTTTGCGGGTCTCAAGAGCGGCCCAGCAACCGCCGGTGGGTCGTGCCCTGCATTCATGAGAACGCACTACTCCTGGTCGACGGTCTCGACGATGGCCGAGCCGAAGACGCGGCTGGTCTCGCTGGTGGCGAATCTCAGGTCTTGGCACGCAGAACCGGCCGGACCTGCGTTCGGTGGCCCGCGGTACTTCGGTCCGGGCGGAGTCGGTGGAACGTGTTCGGCTTCGTGTGACGAGCATGAACGACGGTGACAGTATGTTCTTCGCCCATGGTCATCTGCGCACGGTGCGGTGGCGAGAGTCCGGCGGGCTTTCGCTTCTGTGGGGCGTGTGGGGCGCCTCTGGATGAGGCCGCGCCCGTTCGTCAGGCCCGTAAGGTTGTGACGGCGCTGTTCTGCGATGTGTCAGGGTCGACGGCGTTGGGGGAGGAGTTGGATCCGGAGGTGCTGCGGGGGGTGCTGAACCGGTATTTCGAGGTGATCCGGGTGGTGATCGAGCGCCACGGGGGGACGGTGGAGAAGTTCATCGGGGATGCGGTGATGGCGGTGTTCGGGATCCCGCGGCTGCACGAGGACGATGCGCTCAGGGCGGTCCGGGCGGCGGCGGAGATCCGCGAGCGGCTGCCGGCGGTGGCTGAGGAGGTGGGGGTGGCGTTGCGGTTCCGGACCGGGGTCAACACCGGGAACGTGCTGATGGGGGAGGGCGAGAATCTGGCGATCGGGGATGCGGTGAATGTGGCGGCGCGGCTTGAGCAGGCGGCGGAGCCGGGGGAGATCGTGCTCGGGGAGGAGACGCTGGCGCTGGTGCGGTCAGCGGTCGAGGTGGGCGAGCCGCGGCTGCTGGAGCTCAAGGGGAAGTCGGAGCGGGTGGCGGGGTATCCGCTGCTGGCTGTGGTGGGGGCGCCCGTGCGGCGGTTCTCGACGGCGATGGTGGGGCGCTCGAATGAGCTCGAGCATCTGCGTGTGGTCTTCGCCCAGGCGGTCAGGGACCGCTCCTGCCGGCTGTTTACGGTGCTGGGGTCGGCGGGGGTGGGTAAGTCGCGGCTGGTGGCGGAGTTCCTGGCCGGCCTGGACGCGCGGGTCGTGCGCGGTCGCTGCCTGTCATACGGGGAGGGGATCACGTATTGGCCGGTGGTCGAGATCCTGAGGCAGCTCGGCACGTTGGCGGAGGGCGACGCGGCGCGGCCCGTTCGCTCTTTGCTCGGCGAGACGGACGAGGCGGCGAGCGCGGAGGAGATTGCCTGGGGGGTTCGCAAGCTGCTCGAGCAGGAGGCGCAGGCCCGTCCGCTGGTGGTGGTGCTGGACGATCTGCACTGGGCGGAGGAGACGCTGCTTGACCTGGTCGAGCACGTCGCGGAGCTGTCGCGCGACGCTCCGCTTTTGCTGTTGTGCATGGCCAGGCCCGAGTTGCTCGAGCGCCGTGCGTCCTGGGGGGGCGGCAAGTGGAACGCCACCACGGTGCTGCTGGAGCCGCTTGACGCGGCCGAGACCGAGCGGCTGCTCGCAGAGCTGGGTGGCGTCGACGACGAGGTCAAAGAGCGGATCGTCCGGGTCGCCGAGGGCAACCCGCTGTTCGTCGAGGAGATGCTTGCGCTCGTCCGCCACAGCCCGGATGAGAAGGTCGAGGTGCCTCCGACGATTCAGGCGCTGCTGGCGGCGAGGCTCGACCAGCTCGACCCGGCGGAGCGCGCTGTGCTGGAGCGCGGGTCGGTCGAGGGCAGGAGCTTTCATCGTGGCGCGGTAGTCGCGATGGCGGATGGTGACGGGCTGGTCGATCAGCGGCTGCTCGCGCTCGTTCGCAAGGAGCTCGTTCGCCCCGACCGGCCGGTGTTCGCCGGCGATGACGCGTATCGCTTCCGCCATCTGCTGATTCGGGACGCTGCGTACGACGCGCTGCCCAAGGCGACCCGGGCCGAGCTGCACCGCCGATTCGCCCGCTGGCTCGAAGAGCACGGCGAGGAGCTGGTTGAGCTGGAGGAGATCCTCGGCTACCACCTCGAACAGGCCGCCAGGTATGTGGACGAACTCGGGCGTCCCGAGCCGCAGCTTGCCCTCGCCGCCGGCAAGCGGCTCGCCACAGCCGGGCGGCATGCCCTCGCCCGGGGCGACGACCATGCCGCCGCGAGCATGCTCGAGCGCGCGCTTGCGCTCACCCGGGCGCACCGGCTCGACGTCCACCTCGAGCTCGACCTCGCCCGTGCGATGCTTGGCCGGCCGCGCGAGGCGGCCGCGCTCGCCACGTCGGCGGCCGAGCGCGCCGCGGCGGCGGGCGACCGGGCGGGCGAGGCGTACGCGCTGACTGTGGCCGCGTATTACGAGGAGAACGTCGAGAAGCTCGGCCCCGACCGGCTCGAGGCGCGCGCCCGGGCGGCACTGCCACTGCTCGAACAGGCAGGCGACGATGCTGGCCTGGCCGACGTCTGGCACATGCTCGGCTTCGGCGTCGCCAACATGCGCGGCCGCTGGGGAGAGGAGGCCGACGCGGAGGAGCGAGCGCTCCAGCACGCGCGACGTGCGGGCCGGCCGTGGCAGCAGCCTGCCGGCTTCGTGCAGACGCTCCTGCTCGGGCCGGTGCCCGCAGGGGAGGCGCTCGAGCGCCTCGACGAGCTCACGCCTGACCCGACGCCGAACACGCTCGCTCTCCGTTGCTGGCTGGTGGCGATGCTCGACCGCGTCGACGAGGCGCGGTCGCTCGCGTTACAGGCGCACGAGCGACTCGTCGAGCAGACCGGCCGCCAGGTTGCCCGTTGGCCCTTGGCGGAGATCGCGCTTCTCGCCGGCGACCTCGACGACGCCGCCCGGCACCTGCACGCGATGTGCGACTGGCTCGAGGAGACCGAGAACTACGGCTACCTCTCCACCTACGCGCCCGAGCTCGGCCGCGTCCTGTGCGCGCTCGGCCGCTACGACGAGGCCGAGCCGCTCACCCGCCGCGGGCGCGAACTGGGCGACGAGCAGGACGCGGTCACGCAGGCCTACTGGCGGCAGGGGCAGGCGCTCGTCCACGCCAGCCGCGGCCAGCAGGCCGAGGCGGAGCGGCTTGCCCGCGAAGCGGTGGCGATCACCGAGAACACGGACTCACTGTGGTTTCAGGGCCAGGCTCTCTGCGACCTGGCCGAGGTGCTCCAGGCCGCCGGCCGCAACGCCGAGGCCGCCGCCGCGCTGCGCGAGGCGCTCGATCGGTACGAGCGCAAGCAGATCATTCCGCTTGTGCGTCGCACTCGCGAACGGATCGCCGCGCTGCAGACGCCGGCGTGAGGCTGTAGTTGGCCTCCTCGCGCGTCGGCGTGGACCTGCTCGAGCCCGTCGCCGACAACCACATCTCGATGTCAGGTCGCGCGGCCTCGGCAAACAGGTAGCCAGGTGTGCCCGCTGCGCCCCGAATGCTCAGGGCGGTGTAGCCCGACGAGCCCTGCTCTGTTGCCCGGACGAGCATCTCGGGGGTTTTCGCCCTCGCTCCCGCTAAGCGCGGTCTGCAGGAAAGATGCGCCCGCCAGGCGGCGGCGTGGCTGCGCCGACCTGCCGGTGGCGACGAGGGGGCTCGGAGCCAGGCGCCGGGTTGAGACCTGCTTTGCGTATTTCACGACCACGCCGCGCTGCGCGTATGAGCGTGCGCTCGCGTCCTGCGGGGACCCCGCGAGCGTCTCACCTGTTCGCTGCTGGGCTCGGGTTGGTCGCTTTGTCGGGAAGCGCGCCGGTGCCGGACCTCGCGCCCTACTGGTCGACGCCGTGCGCTAGTTGGCGGTCGTATTCAGCCCGGTCATAGTGGCCAAGCGACTTAGCGATCAGCCCACCGTCACCGATGGTCCACTCCTCAAACCCGCTGATGCGAACCGCGTTCCCGGTCCCTTCTGGGCCAGAGTTGGTGCCGATCAGAGTCCAGTGGTATTCGACCGGGGAATCGCCGACACGGATGTCATCCATCAGCACCCGCAGATCGGGGAACGCGATCATGAACGAGCGCGCCGCCTCGATAATCGCAGCTCGCCCGACAGCAGGCTCTCCATCGTTGATGGTGAGCGAGCCCTCAGGCGAATAGTGATCTGCCACGTTCTCGGGCTCGCCGCTGCACCACGCCGCGGTGTAACGGCGAGCGAACTCTGTCAATCGATCGTCGCCATTGATTCGCCTCTCCTTCCCCGGGGTCGCTATCGGGTGACGCCCTGCGAGGGAGAACGTAATGCCGACCGCGGCTGAGATCAATGACGCCGGCGGCCAGTGGGTCGGAGCCTCGAGCGCAGGCCGTGACCGGCCGGACTTCGCCGTTGATCATCACGGAAGCGTCTGGGGCGCCGAAGGCAGGTAGCTGCCCTCGGCGAGGAGCAACAACCGAGTGCGACGAACGTCGCTAACGACCGTCTGCCTACGGGCCGGATATGGAGGCTCTATTCGGTGTGGGTCGAGCCGGTGCTCCCACCCGAGCGGATTAGCTGGTGTAGGTTCGCGGCTAGAGCACGGCGACGTCTACCGGGGAGCATCGTGATCGTTCATTCGCGCATTGAGGGCACGCGTCTCGCGGGCAACTTGTTGGGGGATCCGACGGAGCGGGATCTGTTCGTGTATCTGCCGCCGGGTTATGAGGAGTCCGAGACGCGGTATCCGACGGCGTACCTGTTACATGCGCTTGGTAGCAGCGCGGAGTTGGAGGTGAAGCCCGAGACTGACGGGCAGCGTTGGCATCCGCCGGTTGCGGATGTGCTGGATCCGGTGTTCGGTCGGATGGGGACTCGGCCGATGATCGTTGTGATCCCCGACGGCGTCTGTCGGTACGGATGCGGCCAGTGGGTCGACTCGCCGGTCACCGGCAACTTCGAGCA
>DATGFT010000056.1:0-23827 GCA_035308915.1 Solirubrobacteraceae bacterium | reverse complement strand
ACGGATCGGACGGAGGGCATCGCCTCCGTCACGATCCGGACGCCAGAGTCGAGCGTCGTCAGCCGGTGCTCTTGGATCACCGAGGCTAGGAGCGCCGCTCGGGGTCGCGGTCCCGAACGCGGCTCCGATCGCGATCCCGGTCCCGGTCCCGGTCGCGATGACCGCGGCCTCCGCGGCCCTCACGGCCGTCACGGCCATCCCGGCGCTCGCCGCGCTCGCGGCGCGGCCCGGCGTCGCCGGTCCCGACCGCCGCGAGTTCCTCGGCCGTCTTTCCCTCGACCTCGGGGTCGTTGGCCAGCCGCAGTCCGATGCGCCCGCGCTCGCGGTCGACCTCGACCACTCGCACGGTCACCTCATCGCCCTTGCCGAGAACTTCCTCGACCGTGTCGATCCGTCGCCCGGGCGCGACGTTGGAGATGTGCAGGAGCCCGTCGGTGCCCTTGGAGAGCTCGACGAAGGCGCCGAAGGCGGTGGTCTTGACGACCTTTCCGGAGAACTCGTCGCCCACCTCGACGTCCTTGGTCATCGAGCGGATCCGCTCGGCCAACGCGTCGCCGCGCTCGCCGTCGGAGGCGTAGACGAGAACCTGGCCGTCCTCGGAGACATCGATCTGGGCGTCGAACTCCTCCTGGAGACCCCGGATCGTCTCGCCGCCCTTGCCGATCAGCAGCCCGATCTTCTCCGGGTCGATCTGAACGGTGGCGATCCGCGGCGCGTGCTTGGAGAGCTCGGCCCGCGGCTTGTCGATGACCTTGGTCATCTCGCCGAGGATGAACTCCCGGGCCGTCCGGGCCTGGGTGAGCGCGTCGAGCATGATCTCGAACGTCACTCCGGTGATCTTGATGTCCATCTGCAGGGCGGTGATGCCCTTGTGGGTCCCGGCGACCTTGAAGTCCATGTCGCCCAGGTGGTCCTCGACCCCCGCGATGTCGGTGAGGATGATGTAGTCCTCACCCTCCTTGATCAGCCCCATGGCGATCCCGGCCACCGGCTCCTTGATCGGAACCCCGGCGTCCATCAGCGAGAGCGTCGAGCCGCAGACGCTGGCCATCGAGCTCGAGCCGTTGGACTCGAGGATGTCCGAGACCACGCGAATCGTGTACGGGAACTCCTCCTGGGAGGGGATCATCGGCACCAGAGCGCGTTCGGCCAGCGCCCCGTGTCCGATGTCCCGGCGCTTGGGACCGCGCATGAAGCCGGCTTCCCCGACCGAAAAGGGCGGGAAGTTGTAGTGGTGGAAGTAGCGCTTGGCCGTCTCGAGGCCGAGCGTGTCGAGCCGCATCTCCTCACGCGTGGTGCCGAGCGCCACCACGCTGAGGGCCTGGGTCTGCCCGCGCGTGAAGAGCGCCGAACCGTGGGTCCGCGGTGCCACCCCCACCTCGATCGAGATGGGGCGGATCTCGTCCGCCTGGCGGCCGTCGGGACGCCGCTTCTGCACGGCGATCCGCTCACGGATGATCGTCTTCTCCAGCTTGTCGAAGGCCAGCTGTGCCTTGGCGCGGTACTCGGCGTAGGTCTCGGCCTCGGGGTCGCCCGAGTACTGGGTCAGGACCTGTTCCTCGACGGCCTTGGTGGCCTCCTGGCGCTCGAGCTTGTCCTCGACCCCGGTCGCGGCATCGAGCGCGGCGCCATGCGAGGCCTTGATCTGCTCGTAGACCTCGGAGTCGACCTGGGGAACCTGGACCTCGAGCTTTGGCTTGCCCGCCTTCTCGGCCAGCTCACGCTGAGCCGCGCACAGCTTCCTGATCTCGCCGTGGGCAATGTCGAGCGCATCGAGGATCTCGGCCTCCGGGACCTCGTTGGCCCCCGCCTCGACCATCAGGATCGCCTCGTCGGTCCCGGCCACGATGAGATCGAGGTCGGTGTTCTCGACCAGGTCCTCCTCGTTGGGGTTGACGACGAAGTTGCCGTCGATCTTCCCGATACGCACCGCGCCCACGGGCGTCGGGAACGGGATGTTCGAGACCATCAGCGCGGCCGAGGCGCCGTTCATGGCCAGGACGTCATACGGGTGTTCGTGGTCGACGGAGATGGGGATGGCCACCAGCTGCGTCTCGTAGCGCCATCCCTTGGGGAACAGCGGACGGATGGGGCGGTCGATCAGGCGCGCGGACAGGGTGGCCTTCTCGCCGGCCCGGCCCTCGCGCTTGAAGAACGAACCCGGGATCTTCCCGGCGGCGTACATCCGCTCCTCGACATCGACGGTGAGGGGGAGGAAGTCGACGTCCCTCAGATTGCCCGCGGTGGCGGTACAGAGGACCATCGTGTCGCCACTGCGAACGACGACAGCCCCGGAGGCCTGCTTGGCCAGCTTGCCGGTTTCGAAGGAGATCTCCTGCCCCTCGATCTCCACGGCGACGCGCGTCTCGGCGTCAGACATATTCAGTTCTTCCCTTCTTGCTCCGCCGTTCGGTAGGCGGGCGAATCAGCGTTTTCTCTTGTGCTCCGAACGCCTTGATGGTAGCGGCCATCGGCGCTAAAGCCCTCCGGCCCCCGCGGCGCTAAGCGGACCGTCCGGTCCGGTTGTGCTATCGTAACCGGACCGATGAGTACCAGTTTACCGGAGGAAGCAATGAACGCCATCACCGAGCCGGCGACCGCTGGGCCGGCGACCAGCAATCGCTGGATGGTCCTGGTCATCGCCTGCCTGGCCCAGTTCATGGTCGTGCTCGACGCGACGATCGTGAACGTCGCGCTGCCGTCGATACAGCGCGGCCTGCACTTCTCAGCCGCCAACCTCGCGTGGGTCGTCAACGCCTACACGCTCGTCTTCGGCGGCTTCCTCCTCCTGGGGGGACGCGCTTCGGATCTGCTGGGCCGCAAGCGCCTGTTCATGGCGGGAATCGCGCTGTTCTCGGCGGCCTCGTTGTTCAACGGCCTGGCTCAGTCCTCGGCGATGCTGATCGTCGGCCGCGGGCTCCAGGGGCTCGGCGGTGCCCTCCTCTCCCCCGCCGCGCTCTCGATCATCACCACCACCTTCACCGAGACTGGGGAGCGCACGCGGGCGCTCGGCGTGTGGAGCGCGATCGCGGCCGGCGGCGGCGCCGTCGGACTGCTGTTGGGCGGCGCGCTCACCGATCTCGCGTCCTGGCCCTGGATCTTCATCGTCAACGTGCCGGTGGGCGTGCTGGCGCTGGTGGCCACGCTCCGGGTCATACCCGAGTCCCGGGCTGAAATGGCTCACCGTACGTTCGACGTCCTCGGCGCGGTCAGCGTCACCGGTGGTCTGGTGCTGCTGGTGTTCGCGATCATCAAGGCCCAGACCTGGGGCTGGGGATCCGCGCGCACGATCGGCCTGCTCGGAGCCAGCGCGCTGATTCTGGCCGCGTTCATCGCCATCGAGCGACGAAGCCCGGCGCCGCTCATGCGGCTCAGCATCTTCCGTGTGCGGACGCTCGCGGTCGCGGACCTCGTGCTCCTGCTCGTGGCCAGCGGGCTCTTCGGAATGTTCTTCTTCGCCTCGCTCTACGTGCAGGAGGTGCTCGGCTACAGCCCGCTTAAGGCCGGCCTGGCCTTCCTCCCCGTGACCGCAGGGATCATCATCGGCGCCGGTATCGCACAACCGCTGACTCGCCGCGTCGGCCTGCGCAACATCGCCGTGGCCGGGGTGCTGATCGCCGCAGCGGGGTTGGCGGTCCTGACCCAGCTTCCTGTGCACGGCAGCTACCTCGGCAACCTGCTGAGCGGCCTTTTCCCGATGAGCATCGGCATGGGCCTCACCTTCGTTCCCATCACGCTGCTCGCCACGGGCGGGGTTCGGGGCGATGACGCCGGGCTGGCCAGTGGACTGTTCAACACCTCTCAGCAGGTGGGCGGATCGCTGGGGCTGGCCGTCCTGTCGACCCTGGCCGCCAGCCAGACCGCCAGCCTGCTCTCCGGGGGCCACGCCGCCCCGACGTCGGCTGTGGCGCTGGCGGCGCGGGTCTCCGGCTATCACGTCGCCTTCCTGGCAGCGGCGGTGATGCTGGCCGCGGGCGGCATCATCCTCGCTCTGGCCCTGCGGCCGCGTCATGTCCGCGACCTCGAGGGGGAGCTGGCCCCGGCGGCGGCCGCGGCGTAGGACAATGTCTGAGATGTCGGTCGAGGACAGGGAGCTGCGGGCCGACGCCCGGCGCAATCGGCAGCGGCTGCTCGAGGCGGCACAGACGCTGTTTCGTGAGCGCGGCCTCGAGGTGGGCGTGGCCGAGATCGCCGAGGCCGCCGGGGTCGGGCGGGGGACGCTGTTTCGGAACTTCGCCTCCAAGGAGGATCTGATCGAGGCGGTCGTGGCCAAGCGGATGTATGACGCGGCGGCGTACGGCGAGCAGCTCCTCCACGCCGAGGACCCCGGGGAGGCTCTGTTCGACTTCATGGCCCAGATGGTCGGGCGCCAGCAACTCGACCGCGCGCTGTTCGAGGCCATCGATGAGACGTGGCTCTCCAAGGAGGTGATCCGCCCTGCGCACGCCGCCGTGTTCGGGATTCTCGAGCAGCTGACGACGCGGGCTCAGGCCGCCGGCGCCATCCGCGACGACGTCAGCGCCGTGGACGTGATGATGATGTTCAAGGGGGCATGCCTCGCCGCCACCACCTACGGGCGCGAGGAGCCAGGGGCGATCGAGCGCTATCTGGACCTGATCCGGGCCAGCTTCAGGCCAGTCGCCGGAGGGCCGCCGCTCCGGGGGCGCAGCCCGACCCTCGGGGACCTCGGGGGCGGCCGCTCGGACTAGGCCCCGGCGCCGGACCCGTCCCCGAGTCCGAGCGCCGCGAGGTCGACACGGCCGGCGTGCTTGGCCGCGCCGGCGAACAGCGTCGGCGTCGTTACGACTCCGGCGCGAACCCCGGAGCGAAAGTCCCGGCGCACTCGCTCGACGACGGCGGCGCTGCGCCGGTCGGCGTCAAAGCGCGCCACGTCGAGCCCGAGCCGCTCCGCCCGCTGCCAGAGGTGGGGATCCTCGAGGCGCCCCGGATCGGCGAACAGCAGATCGTGCATCTCCCAGAAGCGTCCCTGGAGGGCGGCCGCCTCGGCGGCGCAGGCGGCGGGCCAGGCCCGGGGGTGGCTCGAGCGGACGGGAAAGTGACGGAACACGAGGCGACAGCGGACCCGCTCCAAGCGCAGGCTCATGGCCGCGCAGTAGGGGCACTCGAAGTCGCCATACTCGATGACGAGAGGAGCGCCCTGTGGCCCGCGAACGTGATCGTCGGCGCCGAGCTCGGGGAGCGGCGCCGAGCCGAGATCGGTCAAACGGCGGCGAGGGCGTCGAAGATCAGGTTGGCCCCCGGAAGCTCACCGGGAGACTCGGCCTGATAGCTCCACTTGATCACGCCGTCGGCGCCGATCATGACCAGGGCGCGCTCGGGAAACCCCCCCGGGTGATAGACGCCGAAGGCCCGGCACGTCTCACCCTTGGGCTCGAAGTCCGAAAGCTGCTCGATCCGGACCCCGAGCTGCTGCTGAAAGGCGGTCTGTGAGTACGCGGAGTCGCACGAGACGCCGTAGAGCCTGGCCCCGGCGGCCTCGAGCTCGTCCAGGACCTCGTCGTAGAGGTTGAGCTGGTCGGTGCAAACCGGGCTGAAAGCGAACGGATAGAAGACGAGCACGGTCGTCCGACCCTCGAGGTCGGCCCGGGTGAACGCGCTTCCGTCCGCCCGGCGCAACCTGAACTCCGGGGCCGGCGTCCCCGCCGGAAGCGTCACCGCCGGAGGCCGAGCTCGCGGATCAGCGACCGGTAGCGCTCGAGGTCCGCGCGCTGGAGGTAGTTGAGGAGCCGCCGCCGTCTTCCCACCAGCATGAGCAGCCCACGCCGCGAATGGTGGTCCTTGCGGTGCGTGCGCAGATGCTCGGTGAGCAGGTTGATCCGCTCGGTCATGAGCGCGACCTGCACCTCGGTCCGGCCCGTGTCACCGGTTCCGGCCCCGAACTGCTCGACGAGCTGCTGCTTTCTCTCGCTGGTCAGTGTCATGCGCTTGGGCTGAGGCTAGCAACCGCATACCGCGCGGGCCTGCACCACGTCGAGCTGCATCTGCTCGACCAGGGCGCTGACATCCGCGAACCGACGCTCGCCGCGCAAACGCTTGAGGAACTGGATGCTGAGAACGTGGCCGTAGAGGTCAAGATCGCGGTCGAGCAGATATGCCTCGATCAGGACGGCGCGCCCGGTGCCGAAGGTGGGTCTCACGCCCACGTTGACAGCGGCGCACACCCCATCCGCGCGGGCCACGTAGACGCCGTGGCCGGGGCAGACCAGGGCCTCGTCGGGCACCAGGTTGGCGGTGGGGAATCCAAGCTCGCGTCCGCGGCCATCCCCGCGCACGACCTCGCCGCGCAGTTCGAACGGGCCGCCCAGCATCCGGGCTGCCGCCTCGAGATCGCCGGCTCCGATGAGGGCCCGTATGTGGCTGGAGGAAACGATCTCTCCGTCGATTTCGACCAGCGGCACGATCCGCGTCTGGAAGCGCGGGTCGGCGGCCAGGGTCGCGGGATCCCCTGAGGCCCGGTGCCCGAAGCGGAAGTTCTCGCCCACCGAGACGTGGGTGGCCTGGAGCGTCTGCACCAGCACCTGGTCGATGAACTCCTGCGGTGATTGCCCGGCGAAGCGCTGATCGAAGGGAACGACCACGAGCTCGTCGACGCCTAGACGGGCGATCAGATCCTGCTTGACGGCAAAGCTCGTCAGCAGCTTCGGCGCGGCCTCCGGGCGGACGACCTGAAGCGGATGCGGCTCGAAGGTGAGCACCGTGTCGTTACCTCGGATGACCTCGCGGTGCCCGAGGTGGACGCCGTCGAACTCGCCCACCGCCACACGGCGGGCTCGCGCCTGCACATCGGCTAGCAGCGTCACGCGCATCGGCGGGGAAGCCTAATCTCGGAGAGCGCTTCCGGCGCGACTGGCGCCTCAGCCGCGCAGGACCACGGTCGGCTTGAGCTCGCCGGCGCCGTGGCGAAACTCGGCGAGCGCGATCAGGCCCTCGGCGTCGGTGAGCCGGACGAGCGCCGGGCCGTCGTGCGCCCCGGCGAGCGAAATGGCGGCGCCATGGCTGGCCCGGCGGCTCGCCTCCGGCTCGAGCCGCCGCTCGGGAATGAAGGCGAGCGCCTCGTTCAGCGGGATGATCCGCTCGGGGTCGGCATCGCGGACCTGGAACGGTCCGATCGCCGTGCGCCGCAGCTCCTCGCAGTAGGCGTCGCCGAGATCCGCGATCAGGCTGCGCACATAGGTGCCCGAGGAGCATTCGATCTCGAAGCCCCGGCGCGGTCCGTCCCGCCAGCGCTCCTCGAACCGATACACCTCGACCTGACGCTCGGGAAGCTCAAACTCCCGGCCCGCACGGGCGAGGGCGTAGGCCCGCTCGCCGGCGATCTTGATCGCCGAGTAAGCCGGAGGGACCTGGCGCAGCCGCCCCTGGGGAAGCCGCAGATCGCCCTCGGGGACAAGGCCGGTCTCGACGATCTCGCCCTCAGGATCGCCCGTCGTCGAGGTGGCGCCGAAGCGTGCCGTCGCCTCATAGCGCTTGGGCAGGGCCATCAGGAACCGCTGGACGCGCGTGGCGCGGCCGACGAGGATAAGAAGCAGCCCGGTGGCGAACGGGTCAAGCGTGCCGGCGTGGCCGATCTTGATCCGCGCGGCCAGGTTCCGGCGCACCGACGCCACCACGTCGTGGGACGTCACCCCGGCCGGCTTGTCATAGAGGACCACGCCGCTGCGGGCGCCGGCGTCCGGCATGCCTAAGGCAGCTGCTGGGCCACCGCCGAGCGCAGGAAGTCGACGAGCTCGTTCCATTGCATGCCGGTGGTGAAGCCCGCGGCCTGACGGTGACCCCCCCCACCCTGGAGCCGAGCGATGTGCGAGACGTCGACACGGTCGTCGCTGGCCCTCAGCGAAACCTTGCGCTCCCCGTCGGCGGCACTGATGCGGTCACGGACGAGGGCGGCGACCGCGGTCCCCTCGACGGCCCGAAGGTGATCCACGACCCCCTCGGAGTAGCTCTCCTCGGCTCCGGACTCCGCGAAGTCGCAGGCATCGAGCTCGGTGACGGTGAGGCGGCCGTTGTCGTAGCGGCGCGTCTTGGCCAAGCCTCGGGCCAGGAGGGCCAGCTTGCCGTAGGGCACGCCCTCATAGACCTGGCGATAGACCTCGGGCACCTCGACCCCCGCCTCGATCAGCTCGGCTGCCATCAGGTGAGCGCGCGCGCCCGTGTTCTCGTACATGAAGCGGCCGGTATCGGTGATCAGCCCCACGTACAGGGCCTCGGCGATCCGCGGCGTGGCTGCGACGCCCAGCCCGTGCATCAGGTCCCAGACGATCTCGGCCGTGCATGACGCCTCCGGGTCGACCAGGTTGACCGTGCCGAAGCGGGTGTTGTCGTGGTGGTGGTCGATGTTGAGGATGTGCATGCCGGGTCGGCGGAACGCCTCCGCGGGGTTGCGCTCGAGGCTTCCGCAATCCAGGAACACCGCTGTCCGCTCCTCGAGATCCTGGGGCGGTGAGCTGAGGACGTCGTCGAGTCCCAGGAAGCGGTACTCATGGGGCAGCGGGAACTCGCGCGCGTCGATGAACGCGGGGCTGTCCTTGCCCAGGGCAGTGAGGATCTCGCGCATCGCAACCAGTGAGCCGAGCGCGTCCCCGTCGGGATTCTCGTGGGTGACCACGATCAGCTTGCTGGCCGAGCGCAGCTCTTCGAGCGCCTGCTCGCGACTCGAGCGCTTCCCGTTCTCAGGCACCTGGACCGCCGTCCATGTCGGGCCCACGATCGAGCAGTTCGGTGAGCCGAGCCGCGCGCTCCACCGTCTCGTCGTACTCGAATTTGAGCGTGGGGGTGTGCTTGAGCTTCAGCTGGCGAGACAGAGCTCCCTGGAGGAAGCCATGGGCCGAACGCAGGCCCTCGAGGCTGGCGGCTCGACTCGGCTCGTCTCCGAGCACGCTCACATACACGCGCGCGTGGCGGAGATCTCGGCTGGTCTTCACGGCAGTCACAGTCACGAATCCGACTCGGGGATCCTTCAGGTCCGTGGCGATCGCGTCGCTGAGCACCTCGCGCACCGCCTCATCGACGCGACGCATTCGTCCGCCAGCCATCCTATTCCTCCGCTCATAAAGGAAACCGAAACACCGCTGAAAGCCCGCCGGTCATGGCTGGAGGTCCTCCACCGCGGCGATCGTCCGCTGGACTGAAACCCCCTCGGGGCAACGGGCGAGCAGCCATCTCTCGACGTTATCGGCAGTTGCCACCAGGGTCGAGAGCGAACCGCTGGTGAGCGCGGCGGTGAGGCGCGAGCGCTGCCACAGATCGTGGTGGGCGACCTCGGCCACGGCGAGGCCGAGCCGACGTTGCAGCTGGGCCTTGATCGAGGACAGCTCCTTGCGCTTGCCCTTCAGGCTTCCCGCGTCCGGGAAGTGCAGATCGATCACGAGCACGGCGACAAAGCCGCTCTCGGACATCCTCGTGCTCAGACGAGCTCGCGCTCGACCTGGCGTGTCGTGTACGTCTCCAGCACGTCGCCCTCTTTGACGTCGGCGTAATCCCGGAGAACGATTCCGCAGTCGAAGCCAGCGCTGACCTCCCGCACGTCGTCGTTGAAGCGGCGCAGGCTGCCGATCTCGCCGTCGTACACGACCGTTCCGTCGCGGATCAGCCGGACCCTGGAGCCGCGGGTGATCTTCCCGTCGATGACGTGCGAGCCGGCGATCGTGCCCACGCGCGAGGCGCGGAAGATCTGCCTGACCTCGGCGCTGCCGAGCGTCTCCTCGACCTCCTCGGGAGCCAACATGCCCTGCATGGCGTCGCGAAGCTCCTCGATCGCGCGGTAGATGACCTGATAGGTCCGGATCTCGACGCCCTCACGCTCGGCGACGGCACGAGCATCGCCCACCGGTCGCACGCCGAAGGCGAGAATCACCGCGTCCGAGGCGGAGGCCAGCATCACGTCTGACTCGGTGACCGCCCCTACGGCGCTTCGGATCACGTTGACCGAGACCTCGTCCTGAGGCAGCTTGGCGATCTCGTCCTCGATCGCCTCGAGCGACCCGGCGACGTCGGCCTTCAGGACCAGGTTGAGCTCCTGAACTCCGCGCTTGAAGATGTCCTCGAGGGAGACCTTCTTGCCGCTGCGCCGCGCCAGCGCCTCGGCCTTGAGTCGCCCGGCCCGCTCGGTCGCCAGCTGGCGCGCCCGACGTTCGTTGTCGACCACGCGCACAAGCTCGCCAGCCTCGGGAACGCCGTCGAAGCCGAGCAGCTCGACGGGCTCGCCGGGACGGGCCTGACTTACGCGGTTGCCCATGAAGTCGTTCATCGCCCGCACGCGACCCCAGTGCGCCCCAGCCACCAGAGCATCCCCAACCTCGAGCGTTCCGCGGGAGATCAGCACCGTGACCACCGGACCACGACCCGGGTCGAGCTTCGACTCGATCACGGTGCCCGAGGCCGCCGCGTCCGGATTCGCTCGGAGCTCCTCGACCTCGGCCATGACCAGGATCGTCTCCAGGAGATCATCCAGGCCCTCCTTGGTCTTGGCCGAGACGTCCACGAACTCGGTGTCTCCCCCCCACTCCACCGGCTGGAGCCCGAGCTGCGTCATCTCGGTCCGCACCCGGGTGGGGTCGGCGCCAGGCTTGTCGATCTTGTTGACCGCGACCAGCATCGGCACGCCAGCCTCGTTGGCGTGGTCGACCGCCTCCTCGGTCTGAGGCTTGACGCCGTCGTCGGCGGCGACCACGATCACCGCGATATCGGTGATGCGGGCGCCGCGCGCCCGCATCGCGGTGAAGGCTTCGTGGCCCGGGGTGTCGAGGAACGTGATCTCCCTCTCACCCTGGTGCACCTGGTAGGCGCCGATGTGCTGGGTGATGCCGCCGGCCTCGCCCGCGGCCACCTCGGTCTCCCGGATGGCGTCCAGGAGCGAGGTCTTGCCGTGATCGACGTGGCCCATGATCGTCACCACCGGCGGGCGCTCGACGAGCTCCTGCTCCTCGTCCTCGAAGATCTCCTCCTGGATCGGCTCCTCTTCGGTGTGGACAATCTCGACGTCCTTGCCCAGCTCCGCGGCCAGGACCCCGATCGCGTCGTCCGACAGCGTCTGGGTCAGCGTCTTCATCTCGCCCAGGGCCATCAGCTTCTTCATGATCTCCGGCACCGGGACATCGAGATACTCGGCGACGTCCTTGACGGTCGAGCCCGAGTTGACCCGGATGGCCGGGGTCTCGATCACCGCGGTCTGCGAGGGGCGGGACTCGGCCTCCTCGTCGTAGACGCCTCGCCGCCGTCGACCCCGCCGCTGCCGGCGCGGCGGCTGGCTCGTCTGCGGCGGAGCGCCGGCCCCGGAGGCGCGACGGGACGCCTGGGAGTCGATGACGACCCGGCGGCGACCGCCGGCGGCGCCGGGAGCACGTTCGCCCTGGAGCGAGTCGCGCGTCGGCCGCTGCTTGTGATCGGCTCGGGGACGGGAAGCTTGCGAACCCGCGGGGCTCTCCTGAGCCGTCGGCTGATCGCCGGCCGCCGGAGGTGCGTCGGCCGGGGCGGGCGGGGCGGCCATGGCCCGGGGCTCGCTGGGCGCCGCGGCCTGCGAGGCCGATCGCGCGGGTGGGCTCGGCGGACCCGCGGCCGGCTCGGGCGCCGACGCGGACGCGGCCGGTGGCGCCGCCTCGGCTCGCTTGCCGTCGACCGCCGGGGGCGGGGCTGCGGCGGCGGGTGAGCCTGCGGCTCCGTTGCCGAGCACCTCGAGCGCCACGTCCTCGTCGACGTTGGAAGAAGCGGCCTTGACATCGATCCCCGCGGCGCGCAGGCGCTCGAGCAGGTCCTTCGACGCCACACCGCGCTCCTTGGCGATCTGGTGAACGCGCTTGTTCATCTACTCCAGTCTAGATGCAGCCCGCGGAGCCGCCTAGGACGCGGCGCCCTCGGCGGGCTGGGGGTCAGCGGCGGCTTCGGCGACCTCGGCGGGCTGCGGCTCCGCGGCGGTCTCCGTGACCTCGGCGGCAACCTCGTCCTGCTCCTTGCCCTCGAGCTCCTGATGCGCCGGAAGCCCGCAGTAGCGTGAGCCGGGGAGCGCCGCGTTGGGGCACCGGCGGCCATTGGCCAGGATGGCATGACAGCGACCGGAGGTCTCCTCCTCCTCATACCCGTGCTCCGCTTCCTCGGCGGCGAAGTCGGTCTCCGAGCGGATATCGATCCGCCATCCCGTCAGGCGTGCCGCGAGCCGGGCGTTCTGACCCTCCCGGCCGATGGCCAGCGAGAGCTGGTCGTCGGGGACGATCACGGTGGCCTGCTTGCCCGCGTCGTCGACCAGGACCTCGCGCACCCGGGCCGGTGACAGGGCCTTGGCCACGAACCGAGCCGGCTCGTCGTTATAGGGAATGATGTCGATCTTCTCTCCCCGCAGCTCCGAGACGACCATCCGCACCCGCGAGCCGCGCGGACCCACGCACGCGCCCACCGGGTCGACGCCGTCGACATGGGAGACCACCGCGATCTTGGAGCGGTAACCCGGCTCTCGGGCCACGCCGGTGATCTCGACGAGCCCGTCGGCGATCTCCGGGACCTCGAGCTCGAACAGCTGCTTGATCAGCTCCGGGTCACGGCGGGAGACGATGATGCTCGGGCCCTTGGTCGAGTTGGACACGTCCTTGATCACGGCCTTGATGCGCTGCGAGTGGTCGTAACGCTCGCCCTCGACCTGCTCTGATTTGGGCAGCAGCGCCTCCACTCGTTCGCGCAGCTGGACCAGCGTGTAACGGGAATCCGATTGCTGCACGATGCCCGTGATCAGCTCGCCAACGCGGTCGCGGTACTCCTCGAACATCATGTCGCGCTCGGCTTCGCGGATCCGCTGCAGGATGACCTGCTTGGCCGTCTGCGCCGCGATCCGGCCGAAGTCGTCGGGCGTGACGTCCTCGGTCTCGATCTGATCCTCGAACTCCCGGAGCTTCTCCATGTCGAGCTCAGGCTCGGGCGGCTCGCGCAGCTCGCCCGTCTCAGGGTCCACCGTCGGCTCCTGGTCAGGCGTCGGATCGACCAGCACCTGAGCCTCGATCTCCGGTGGAATCTTCAACTCGTAGACCTTGAAATCGCCGCTGTCACGGTCCATCTCCACCTTGGCGTGGCGGGCCGCGCCCGGCGTCTTCTTGTACGCCGACAGCAGCGCGTCTTCGAGCGCCTCCATCAGCTTCTCGGAAGAGATGTTCTTTTCCGCGGCCAGGCCTCTAACGGCTTCCAGAATCTCTCTCGACATGGCTACTCAGTCTCCCGGGATGAGGTTCGAGCGGGCGATTTGGTCGTAGGGGATGGTCACGACCCCCTCTCCGGCGGCGATCGTCACCTCGTGTTCGGAGGCGCCGACAAGCTCGCCGGTCACGCTCCTGTCGTGGTCGTCGGCTCCGCGCACGCGCACGCGCGCGCGGCGGCCCAGGAATCGGGTGTAGTGCTGGGGCTTGGTCAGCGGGCGGTCCTGACCCGGTGATGAGACCTCGAGGGCGAAGCGATCCCGGTAGTCGGCCAGCTGCGCGGAGACGCGTTCGCAGAGCGCCAGTGTGACGCCGTCCGGGTGGTCGATGAACAGACGCAGCGTCGTCCCGGACACCTGAACGAGCAGCACCTCGACCGCCGGCTCGCTAACCGCGAGCCGATCCTCGATCTCGGTCTGAAGCGCGGTGCTGATCACGAATCCTCTCCTAGCAAACTCATAAAAAAAGCGGGCAAGCGCCCACTCCGGGAACTACCACCGGGCGGCGCCCGGCGCGAACGGCTGTACCGCTCAGGTTAGCACCGAAACGGCGCTGATTTCAGTCGCCGCCGGGTGATGCCGCGGCGGCTCGAGCCCGCGCGCGGTCGCGGTAGATGCGGTAATCGCGGCGCCCGGGTTGCAGGCAGGCGGCCAGCGCGAGCGGCTTTCGTGCCTCGGCGTGACGTCCCAGCATCTGCAAGGAGCGCCCCAGACAGAAGAGGGCGAAGTCGTTGGTGGGCGAGCGGTCGATCACCGCCTCGAACTCCGTCGCCGCCTGCTCGTAGCGCTGGGCTCCGAACAGCGCGCGCCCGAGCGCCTCACGGATCGACGTCTTGTCGGGGTCGAGGTCGCGGGCCCGCGAGAGGGGAATCGTCGCCTGATGGTTGTGCCCGGCCTCCAACAGCTCGGTCCCGCGCCGGAACAGGTCGTAGACGTCGTCCATCGCCCGGGAGTTTAGGCCTCCGCGCGGGGCGCCGAGCTCCTTGCTGCGGCGCGCCGGGCCGGCCGGCGCCGCGGCGGCAGCGCCCACAGCGCCCGGAGTCTGCGGAGCGGTCCGCGGCCCCCGGCCAGCTGGCGGCGCAGGGCGCGGCGCTGCGCCGGCGTGGGTCGGTCGTCGGCGCCACCGAAGCGCGCGAGCCGCAGTCGATACACGTACTCGCTCGCCGCGGGTGCTCGTCGCAGCTGGTGTTCGAGCTGGGCCAACGTCGTCTCGGGGCTGGGCGTCCGCCCGCTCCGGAACAGAGCCCGCTCGAGCTCGGAGACCTCCGCCTCGACCGAGCCGAGCGGGCGGGTCAGGACGAGCAGCAGCCCGAGCGTGAGGAGCGCGATCGCCCCGGTTGGCGCAGCGATCGCCGCCACGGGGATGCCGCCGCGCCGCCTCACCGGGCCGGCACTTGCTGTGTGGGCACGCGAGCCCGGCACGAAGCCTCCGGCCGCCTTCTGCCCGGTGCCGGCTCCTGCCGGCTCCGGGCCGCTCGGGGCGGTGATCGGCGTGCTGTCACGGAGCGCCGGATCGATGGCGGGTGTGGGGTCGAACCTGACCCAGCCGTAGTGCGGAAACCACGCCTCAACCCACGCGTGCGCGTCGCGGTCGGTGACCATCCACCGGCCCGTGGCTGCGTCCAGCCGTCCCTCGGTGAAGCCGACGGACACCCGCGACGGGACGCCACCCATTCGGAGCAGCAGGGCCATCGCGCCCGCGAACTGCTGGCAGTAGCCGCGCCGGTCGGCGAACAGGAAGCTCTCGAGTGGGTAAGGGCGGACCCGCGGCGTCTGGGTGTAGGTGAAGCCGTGGCCCAGGAACCGCTTCACCGCCTCGACGAACGCGTAGGGCGTCGCCGCGCGCGCCGCGAGCCGCCGTGCCAGGCGGTAGGCGCTGGCGTACGCGGAGTGCTCCACGACCGAGCGGCCGGAGGCTCGTGGTTCGCCGATCGCGTTGACGACGGGCTCCGGCGAGTGGAAGGTTGGAAACACGAGCTGCGCCGAGGCGTCGCCGCCCGCCGCGAGTGCCGGCGTGAGCAGGATCGTCCGATAGCCGGGAGCCAGGCTGGCGTAGTCGGTCCCGGCGCTCCTGAGTTGCGAAGCGCTCGGGTCGGGGCTGTAGACCCGGACCGTGTAGCTATCTCCGGGCTCGAGCGGCGTCGGGCTCGTCCAGGTCCCGAGACTGAAGCCGCTCAGCACCGGTCGCCCGAGGTGCGCCGGCCGGGCCGAGCTGCCGGCCGCGATCAGGCTCGAGCTTCGCATGTCGCGAACCGTGACCTCGATCGTCTGCGACCACGTGGCCAGCGCATGCCGCGACGGCGCTGGAGTCGCGTTCTGGCCCGGGACCACGCCCTGCGTCCAGGCCCGGCCATCGAACACGTCGAGGTCCTGCGTCTTCCAGTAGCTGGCGCGCGTCGCCTTGATCTCGAGCACGGTCCGTCCGTGCTGGGGCCAGCTGACGGGCCCGTAGGTCTGCGACCAGTCGAAGGTGTCGATTCGGGTCGGGGCGAGGCCGCCGGCGAGGTTCCAGTAGTCGAGCCACGGCTTGTGCCGGTCGAGCGCGGGCGCCAAGAGCATGGCCACCACCGCGGTGATCAGGGCCAGCCCCAGGGCACCGCTGGCCTGGCGGTTGCTGATTCGCTCGCCGAGCACGAACGCCGCGAGCATCAGGAAGAGCACCATCCCATCCAGGTAGGGGGAGCGCGAATGAGTCATGGTCGAGGGCACCGCCACCAGCGCGACGAGCGGCACGGCCGCCGCGGCGCGACGCGTCTCACTCATCTGACGCGGGGCGAAGGCCAGCACCAGGGCGGCATCGAGGAGCAGCACGGCGCCGCCGAGGACGATGTCCAGGCGCACCCACGGGTTCACGCCCTTATATGGGACGAGGGCCTGCGGCAGGGCGGACAGGCCCTCGCCGATTGCCCGGGCGGTCACGGCGATTCGCACGTGGGTGATCCAGCCCACCGGAATCCCCGCCACGCCCAGCGCCACCAGCAGCAGGAGCGCGGTGGCCACGCCGGCGAGAACGCGGCTGCGGTCGGCCAGGACGGGTCGTGAGGCGGCGAGGAGGAGCCCGAGCCCAAGGACGGCCACGAGGCGCCCGTGCACTCCTCCGGCCAGCAGCTCCGACCAGCGGGCCGCGGCGTAGAGACCGAGCACGGCGAAGGCGGTCAGCCTGATCACCGGCACCCGTGCGGTGCGACCGGCGCGCGCGCTGTCGGGGGCCAGCTGCCCCCTCATCCCGAACACCGCCACCTGCGCCCCGCCGCTGCTCACGCCACCTGCTCCGTGACTCGCGGCATGCCGCCACGCTCGCTCAGCAGGTAGCCGCGGCACCCGGTCACCTCAAACCGCGGAGTCGCTCGCGTCTCCGGCGCCAAGGAGACAGGCAGGACGAGCACGAGGCCGCCCTGCGCCAGTCGCACCAGGCGGGACGGGAGCCGCTGGGGCGCGGCGGCGACATAGAAGATGGCCCCGCTGCGGACGCCGGAGGACGGCCACGGGGCGGGCGACGTGGCCCCACCTTCGATGAGGGCCAGTCGGGCGTGCGCCGCGGGCCAGGCGCCGAGGTCGGGGCCGATCTGAGCCGGGCGCCGGTCCCCCGGAAGAAGCAGCTCACATCCGGTGCGCCGCGCCAGTTCGAGGGTCAGAGATGCAGCGGCGCGCACCGCCGCATCCACGTCTTCGCCGGGGCCCTCGGAGCGCAGGTCGAGGATGACGAGGGGACCGGCGTCCCGCTCTGCCCTCAACCGGCGCTCGAGCAGGCCGGCCCCGCGGGCCAGCGCGCTCCAGCTGATCCTGGAGGCGGGGGTGCCCGGGCGGTACGGACGCAGCCCGTCGACCTCCAAGGCGGCGAACGCCTCGATCCCCGGGATACCTGAGGGCCGGTCGAGCCGCTCTTCGCCCGGGCCGGCGATCCAGCGGAGGCGTTCGGTGCGCGGCAGCACCATCAGGCTGTCCGGCCCGGACGCGCTCGGGCGGACGATCCGGACCAGCCCCAGCGGATCGGCCAGCGCCAGCGAGGGCGCCGCGAGCTCGTGGCGACCGCGGCGTGGGAAGCGCCCAACCACGCGGACCTCGATCGTCCGCCCGCCGGGCCGGCTCGACGGGCTGAGCTGGATCGTGCCGCCGGCCAGGGAGTCGAGAATCTCCGCGCCGGGCAAGCCGAGGACGCCGCGCCTGACCTCGATCCGCGCCTCAAGCGGCTGATCCTCCACAACATGCTCGGTGTCGATCGAGCGACGCACCGACGCGGCGTGAGCGGCCCACCACATCCACGGGGCGGTGAGTCCACCGAGCAGCGCGAACGCCACGCCGGGCACCAGGAGCTCGGCGTCGCCGAAGGCATATGCGGCCAGAATCAGCGCGCCGCCGCCGGCGGCGATCCCGGCGGCCCGTCTCACAACGCTCTCACCGAGCTCACGGCATCGGCGACGACGTCCTCGGCGGCGGAGCGGGCAGCTCCAGGAGCCAACACGAGCCGGTGGGCGAGCACCGGCTGGGCGAGCGCCTGGACGTCATCGGGGAGCACGTGGTCACGCCCGCGGAGCATCGCGTAGGCCTTGGCGGCACGGAGCAGCATCAGCCCTGCGCGGGGGCTCGCGCCGAGGTCGACCCGGGGATCCTCGCGCGTGCGCCACAGCAGCCTGACGATGTAGTCACGCAGCGGATCGGTGGCGCGTACCTGCGCCGCGGCGTCCTGGGCCGCGACGAGCTGCCCGGCATCGGCCACGGCCCTCAGCGAGAGCACGCGGTCGCCGGCCTCGTGGTCCGCGAGCATTCCCGCCTCGCGACCGGGATCCGGGTAGCCGAGGGAGATGCGCACCATGAACCGATCGACCTGTGCCTCCGGCAATGGGTAGGTGCCCTCGTACTCGATCGGGTTCTGGGTCGCCAGGACCAGGAACGGGCGCGCCAGCTCGTGCGTGTGAACGTCGACCGTCACGCGCCGTTCCTGCATGCACTCGAGCAGCCCCGACTGGGTCTTGGGCGAGGCGCGGTTGATCTCATCGACCAGCACCACGTTCGCGAACACCGGACCGGGCCGGAACGAGAAGCGCTGCTCGCGCTGGTCGTAGACGTTGGTGCCGATCACATCCGCGGGCAGCAGGTCGGACGTGCACTGGACCCGGGCGAAATGGCAGTCCAGCGAGCGCGCGAGGGCTCGTGCCAGCGCTGTCTTGCCGACCCCCGGGTAGTCCTCGACCAGGACGTGGCCTTCGGCCAGGAGCGCCACCAACAGGTGCTCGAGCGTCTCCGGGCGCACCTGGATCGCGCTGAGCACGTTCTCCGCCACGCGCCGCATGAGCGCGGCGAACCTCTCAGTCCCGGGCGGTGCTACCGGCGTGCGCTCTGGCGTCGCCATGTGCCTCCTCCCGATGCTGGCCAACCTCGTCGAGGACCGCATCGGCCACCTCGTCCTTGGCGGCCCGCGGAACTCGGCGCTCGCCGTGGCCGCTCACGATCACGACTTCGTTGGCCGACGCCCCGAAACCTATGTCCGCCCGCGAGATGTCATTGACCACAACCATGTCGACGCCCTTGGCAGCCAGCTTCTTCCGCCCGTAGGCAACCGCGCCTTCCCCGTGCTCTGCGGCGAACGCCACCAGGACCTGATCGTGCCGCCTCGATTGCGCGAGCTCGGTGATGATGTCCACGGTCGTCTCGAGCGCGATCGCCGCCGGCAGCGAGATCTCGGTCTTCTTGAGCTTGTGGGCAAGCGGAGCCGCGGGGCGGAAATCGGCCACCGCAGCTGCCATCAGCAGCACGTCGCAGGTCGGAAACTCCGCCGCGCAGGCCGCCCTCATCTCGGCCGCGGTGTTCACCTCGATCAGCCGCACCGCGGGCGGCGGCGCCACCGAGAGGTGGGCCCCCACCAGCGTCACCTCGGCGCCCCGGCGGAGTGCCTGAGCGGCCAGCGCGACGCCCATCCGCCCTGATGAGTGATTGCCGATGAAGCGGACGCTGTCGATCGGCTCCCGCGTCCCCCCGGCGGTGACCAGGACCCGGACCCCGGCCCAACTCGGTCGAGCGGAGCGGGCGGCCAGCAGGTCCTCGCTGGCTGCGAGCAGCTGCGCCGGCTCGCTCAGGCGGCCGACCCCGTGCTCGCCGTGGGAGGCCAGCGGCCCCTCGCCCGGGGCGGCGACCACGACGCCGCGCTCGGTCAGGGCGGCGATGTTGGCCTGGGTCGCGGGATGACGCCACATGCGGTCGTTCATCGCCGGCGCCACGAGGAGCGGACAGTCCGCGGCCAGAGCCGCCGCGGTGAGCAGGTTGTCGGCGTGGCCGTGGGCGAGCTTGGCCAGCGTGTTGGCGGTGGCGGGCGCGATCAGATAGAGGTCGGCTCGCTGCGCCAGGGCCAGATGGCTAATCGGGGCCCGCTCGGGCACAGCCTCACCTGGGAAGGCGCCGCGCAGCGGATCGGGCTCCCACTCGCTGACCAGCACCGGCGCCCCGGTGATCGCCTCAAACGACGGCCGGCCGACGAAGCGTTCGCTGGCTTCGGACTGGATGACTCGTACCGCATGCCCCGCCTTGACGGCCAGACGCGCGGTTTCCAGGGCTTTGTAGGCGGCGATCCCGCCGCTCACGCCGAGGAGCAGTCGGGCCACGGCCGGACGACCCTCCGCTGACCTACCTGTAGTGGTACTTCAACTTGCCCTGCGCGACTTCCTCGAGGGCGATCGTCAGATAGTTCTTCGAGCGAGTGTCGACCATCGGCGGGGGAAACTCGTCAAACGTCCCCTCACCGAGGTTGTGGTAGTAGGAGTTGATCTGACGCGCGCGCTTGGCGGCCACGAGCACGCTGGCGTAGTTCGAGTCCACGTGGTCAAGCAGCTTGTCGATGCGGGGCGAAATCACGGCTAAAGATCCTTTTCAGTCGGGGTTAAGAGCTTAGCGGCCCCGCCAGCTCACCCCGGACCACCTCGACCAGGTCGGCGGTGGCCTGTTCCAGGCGGTCGTTGACGATCACGTGGGGAAACTCGGACTGCGCCTCGAGCTCGCGCTCGGCCGTCTCCATCCGCCTCTCGACCTGCTCGGCCGTATCGGTGCCGCGCCCGATGAGCCGCGCCCGCAGAGCCTCGCTCGAGGGCGGGGCGATGAACACCGCCACCGCCTCGGGCATGGCGGCCCGCACCTGGCGAGCCCCCTGGACCTCGATCTCGAGCACGACGGGGCGGCCGGCTGCCAGTCGCTTCTCCACCTCGGAACGCAGGGTGCCGTACCGGTTGCCGGAGTAGCGCGCATGCTCGAGGAAGTCGCCCGCCGCGATACGTCGCTCGAACTCGGCTTCGCTCAGGAAGTGGTAGTCGACGCCGTCGCGCTCGCCCGGCCGGGGGCCGCGCGTGGTCGCCGAGACCGAGAGCTCCAGCTCAGGCACCTCATCGAGCAGCCCCCGGATGAGCGTCCCCTTCCCGACGCCCGACGGGCCGGTGATCACGAATACCCTGGCCACGCTTGGGTGGCTCGGCGGCGGCTCAGCGCCGGCGCATGAAGGCGACGAGCTCGCGTCGCTGGCGCTCGGAGAGGCCTCCGACGGTCTTGCTCGGCGAGATCTTGCACTGGGTCAGAATCTTGTTGACCTTGACCCGGCCATACTTGGGCACCGCCAGGAGCAGGTCGAATACCTTGGCCGTCTCCAGGTAGGTCGGCGGGGCGAGCAGGAGCTCGTCAATCGGCTGGCGGCCGGCCTTCAGGTCGCGCTTGAGCTGGGCGCGGCGGCTGCGGATATCGTTGGCCCGCTGGAGGGCCTCCATCCGCTGCATATACGAGCGCTCGGGCGCGACGGCTGGTTTGGAGAGCTGTTCTGACACCGGCGGCATGGGCGGCGACTATACATCTTGGCGTCGTGTGATCAAGCCAAATCCGCCGAATTCGGCTCGACCTCTCCCTGAGGTTGAGCATTGTCGAGGATGGTTGCGGGAATCACCCCTGTTTGCAGGCAATTGGGGTTCCTAAACCAGGCTTCGGGCGAGCAGCTTTTGCAGTTCTGAGGCGATCCTCGTGCCCGCGGCTGGATCGCGGAAGGTCTCGGTTCCGACCGCCACCAGAGCTGCGCCCGCGCGCAGCAGATCGAGGGCATCGGCGCCGCTCTGAATCCCACCCATGCCCACGATCGGAAGCGCGACGGCCTGGGCCACCGCGTGAAGCTGAGCCAACGCGACCGCCCGGATGGCGGGACCAGACACGCCCCCCGTCGTCCCTCCCAACCACGGCCGGCCGGAGGCAGGATCAAGCGCCATCCCCCGCAGCGTGTTGATCAGCGACAGCGCGCTGGCCCCGGCCGCCTCGGCGCTGAGGGCGACCGTCGCCACGTCGGCCACATTCGGCGTGAGCTTGACGATCAACGGCTTGTCAGTCAGGGGCCTGACCCGGTCAAGCAGCGCCGCGAGCTCTCCCGCGTCAGCTCCCATCACGAGGCCCGTCCTCACGTTGGGGCAGGAGACGTTCAGCTCGAGGGCCGCGACCTCCGCGCGCTCGTCGAGGCGTGCCACCAGCTCCGCCACCTCGTCGCGGCTGAAGCCCATCACGTTGACGATCAGCGGCACCGGCAGGCGGGCTAGGCGCGGGAGGTCCTCGGCCAGGAACCGCTCGAGGCCCTTGTTGGGCAGGCCGATCGAATTGATCATGCCTGCCGGCAGCTCCCAGAGCCGTGGGGGCGGGTTTCCCTCCCGCGGCGCCACGGTGACGGTTTTCGTGACGAAGGCCGAAAACGGGAACTGCTCATGAAGCTGGTCCCCGAATACGCGCTCGGCCGCGAGCGCGTCGAAGGTTCCCGACGCGTTGATGATCGGGTGCTCCAGCTCGACGCCGCAGAAGGAGCTCGTCATGGCTCGGCCTCGAGCAGCTCCGCGTCGAGAACCGGACCGTCCAGGCAGAGACGCACGTAGCCCGAGCGGGTCGGCACCACGCAGCCGAAGCACGCGCCAAAGCCGCAGGCCATCCCGGACTCGAGGGCCAGCTGCGCCGGCGTGCCGCGTTCGGCGCAGGCCAGCCGCACCGCCTCGAGCATCGGCGCGGGGCCACAGGCATAGACCTCAACCGCGTCGCTCGCCAGTTCGAGCGCGGCCTGCAGGAGATCGGTCACCAGCCCGCGGTGGCCGCCGCTGCCGTCCTCGGTGGCCAGCCTGACGTTCGAGAGCAGGTGGGCTCCGTGAGCCCGGGCGGCGTCGCGGAACCCAAGTAGCGCGGGCGCGTCGTGGTCGAGCTGGTCCTGCCAGATGGCCAGGGGGGCGATGCCCACTCCCCCGCCCACCAGAAGCGCTCGGCGACCGTTGCGCGGGGGACGGAAACCACTGCCGAGCGGGCCGAGGACCGTCAGCTCCTCGCCGGCGCCGAGCTCGCACAGGCGCCGCGTGCCGGGGCCGACGTCCTCGAGCAGGAACTGAAGCTCCACCCCGGAAGGCTCGGCCGGGAGTGCGCGCAGGACGCTGAAGGCCCGCGGCAGGAAGGGCCGGCCGCCCGCCCCGCCTCCCCAGCGCGCGGCGGCACTCAGCATGTAGAACTGACCGGCCTGAGGCAGGGGCCCACCCGGATCTTGCGCCCGCAGCACGACGTAGGCGCCGTGCTGCTCCCGGGCGGTGACTCCCAGATCCCGGCGCCCGAAGGGAGCCAGGACGCGGTCTGCCGCCTCGGTGCGAGCGGCGTCCTCCTGGCTGCCGACGCTGGTCACGCCACCGGGCTGGTGTGGGCCTGGGGGTAGAGCTCCTGGAGGGATAGGACCTCCGGGGCGCCGCGCCGGGCCGCCGAAATAGCGCGCGCGGCGGCGATGCCTCCGGCCATCGTGGTGATGCAGGGGATCCCCCGCGCGATCGCGGCGCTCCGGATCTCGTAGCCATCGGCCCGCGCGCCGGTGCCGATCGGCGTGTTGATCACCAGGTCGACGTCCCCGCGCTCGATCCAGTCCACGACATGCGGCGAGCCCTCGCCGATCTTGTTGATCACCTCCGCGGGGATCCCCATCTTGCGGATCGCCTGCGCCGTGCCCCGAGTGGCGACGATCTGGAACCCCAGCTCGTGCAGAACCGTGGCCAGGCCCGTGGCCGCCGGTTTGTCGCCGTCGGCCACGGTGATGAACGCCGTCCCGGAGTCGGGCAGCCCAGCTCCCGCCGCCGCCTGTGCCTTGGCGAACGCGGTGGGAAAGTCGCGTGCGATGCCCATGACCTCGCCGGTCGAGCGCATCTCGGGTCCGAGGAGCGCGTCGGCGCCGGCAAACCGGTTGAACGGAAGTACGGCTTCCTTCACGCACACGTGCCCGTTCGTCGTGTCGTCGGGCAAACC
Organism: Solirubrobacteraceae bacterium; assembly: GCA_035308915.1. Lineage (GTDB taxonomy): Bacteria > Actinomycetota > Thermoleophilia > Solirubrobacterales > Solirubrobacteraceae > Palsa-465. The sequence goes on along the minus strand of DATGFT010000056.1, from coordinate 369 downwards.
GAGCTCGACCAGGCGCTCACCGAGCATGATTCGGCAGGCCATCCGGGCCAGGGGTATTCCGATCGCCTTGGAGACGAAGGGCACCGTGCGTGAGGCGCGGGGGTTGGCCTCGAGTACATGAAGACCCTCTTGGCCGTGGATCGCGAACTGCACGTTGAGCAATCCCACCACGCCGAGAGCGCGCGCGATGCCCGCCGTCTGTTCGCGGATCTGCTCCAGGCTCTCGCTCCCCAGCGTGTGTGGAGGCAGCACGCAGGCCGAGTCCCCCGAGTGAATCCCTGCCTCCTCGACGTGCTGCATGATGCCGGCGATCCACACCTCCTCGCCGTCGCACAGGGCATCCACGTCGACCTCGATCGAGTCCTCCAG
>DATGFT010000055.1:0-34797 GCA_035308915.1 Solirubrobacteraceae bacterium | reverse complement strand
GGTCGACCACACGCGACCGACGGACTGCGTCGCCTTCTACCCGCTCGACAACCGCCAGGCCGTCCGGTACTACCTCGCCTCGCCACGAGCGGCACCCCGGCCGATCCTGCCCACCCTGTCATGGCGCCAGATCCGTCCGTTCGTCGAGGAGTACGCATCACTGTCGTCGAGCACCGTGTCGCGACTCCCGCGTACGTGCGGACGGGTGTGGCTCGTCGCCAGCCATGAGGGAGTCGTGGGCGGACCTCCAGCTTCACAGATCAACTACCGCCGCTTCGTCCGCCTGACCAGCGAGCTGAAGCGCCTCTATCCGATGCAGCGAAGCTCTGACTTCGGGGCCAAGGGCGTGGTCACGGTCACGCTCTACGCGCGGTGAATGCCTGCGGCGCTGATTCCAAAGTGCGGGCGCCTGGATCTCAGGGGCGGAGCGTGACGTGGACAAAGGTCAGCCAGCTCATCCCGATGAGCAGAGCTCCATTGACGGCGAGCAGCCAACCGTAGGCCCGGCGCTTCAGGTAGTAGGCGAGGACGATCAACGCGGGAAAGGCGGTGATCAGGAGCCTCGGATTGGGAGGAACCCACTCGGAGGTGACGGCGATGAAGCCGACCCCGAGTGTCCAGACCCATGCCTCCGGCGAGATCGTGCGCCGTATACGCAGCATGAGCACGAGCAGACACGCGAGCAACACCGCCCCGATCAGCCCCACAGGCCAGTTGAGGTTGATCGTCGGATGATTGAAGTGGGCGAACGAGATCTGGTGGGCGAGTCGAATCGCCAAGTGCGGAAGCGCGAGCGGATCGAAGCGCTCATTCCAGCCGTAGTGCTGGGCGTTCCAGTAGGCCAACGGCGTTCCCGTCCACGCCCAGAGGAAGGCGACCACGCCGATCAGCCCCAGCGGGGCGAGCGCAGGCGCGAGAAGCGAGCGATGCGCGCGGTGACTGGCGAGCCCGTGGCGCCGCAGCTCGAGCCCCGCTGAAACTGCACAGACGAGGACGAGCACGGCGGCCTCGGGCTCGCTCGCCGTGGCCAGGGCGGCCAGGACCCCGGCGAGCAGCCATCGACGCCGCTGCAGCGCGAGTATGCACCCGATGGCCAGGGGGATCATGATCCCCTCGGCGTAGACCATCGAGAAGACCACCGAGCCGGGGAAGAGGCAGAACAGGGCCACGGCCCGACGACCGGCCGCCTCGCCCCACCAGCCGTCGGCCAGGCGCTGGATCAGGATGGCGGCGATCAACCCGCCGATGCCCGACACGATCAGGCCGGCGATGACCGCGGCATGCCACTGCGGATGGGCGACGAAGAGCAGCGGCCGCGATACGAGCCAGACGACTGCCGGGTACAGCGGGAAGAAGCCGAGGGTCGTCTGCCCGTGAAACGGATGGTGCGGGTAGCCGCCCGTGGCCAGCGCCCGGTACCAGCCGCCATCCCAGTTTTCAAACTCCTTGATCAGCGTGTGGTGCCGGACCCCGCTCTCGACGACCGCCAGCAGAATGAGCAGAATCCGGGTGCCGAGGTACACGAGCACGGCAAACTGGAATCGGCGCCAGGCACCCGTGATGCCCCCGCGCGCTTGTCCCGCCACCGGCCCTTTCTGCGCCAGCGGATGCGGGGCGTCCACCACCACGTAGCCGTTGTGAGCTCGCCCTATGGGCGCGTCAATCCGCGACTCGGCGCCTTCTGGTACCGATTTCATCGGCTCTGAGTCTATGTGGGCGTCTCCCGGGTGTTCCCAGTCGGGTTTACCGGCGTCTTACTCGCGGTTTGGGCTCGGGGTCGAGCATCGGCCTGTGGCCGGGACGAAGAGCCGCTGCAAGAGCCAGACCAACAGAGCCGGGCGGCCACGTTTGCAGGAGCGCGGCGGATGGGCCGGAGGGGACGGGATTCCGACGCGTCCCGTCCCCTCCCGCCCACGCTCCTCGAGGGTGACGGACGTCGGAGGCTGACCGCAAGCACCAGAACGCAAGACGGCCAACATCCTTTGAACCGCCGGTAAAGCCCGGTAACGTCCCCGGCGCGTATGCAGTTTGGCGTGCTTGGCCCGCTGCTGGTGCAAGACACGAGGGGACCGGTGACGTTGCCCTCGGCCAAGCAACGCGCGCTGCTCGCCATACTCCTCCTGGAGACGCCCCACGTCGTTCCCGTCGAGCGCCTGATCGACGAGCTCTGGGGAAACGAGCCGCCCCCCACGGCGGCGAAGGCGCTGCAGGTCCACGTCTCACAGCTGCGCCGAGCCCTGGGGCCCGAACAGCCAATCGTGACCCTTCCGAGTGGCTACGCCCTGCACATCGATCGCTCGGCGCTCGATCTGCATCGCTTCGATTCGCTGCTGGCCAAGGCGCGTCGCCTGCGCACCGAGGGCGACCTCGAAGGTGCCCTGGCCGCACTCCAGGTGGCACTCGGTCTGTGGCGTGGACCGCCCCTGGCGGATGTGAAGCTGTTCGGACCCGGCGCTCACGAAGCGGTTCGCCTCGAGGGACTATGCGCAATCGCGCAGGAGGAGCGCATGGAGCTCGAGCTGGCGCGGGGCGGTGGAGGCGAACTGATACCCGAGCTCGAGGCGCTGATCGCCTCCGACCCGTATCGCGAGCACATGTATGGGCTCCTGATGCTCGCGCTCTACCGCGCCGGTCGTCAGGCCGATGCGCTTGAGGTCTTCCAGCGGGCACGGCGCAAGCTGACCGACGACCTCGGGCTTGAGCCCGGACGGGAGCTCGTGCGCCTGCAGACGGCGATCCTGGCCCAGGATCCGATACTCGACGTGCCCCCCCGGGCCCAGGCCTCGGACCCGGCGCACCTGGAGACGGCTCTCGGCCCGCTGTCTCGTGAGGAATCTGGACGGCGCTCACCCAGTGTCCCGCGGCCCGCGGCCACGATCCTTGGTCGGGAACGAGAGCTGACGACCGGCCTCGAGCTGATCCAGCGAGACGACGTCCGACTACTAACGCTCACAGGAGCTGGGGGCATCGGTAAGACCAGGCTCGCTCTCGAGCTCGCCTCCGCGCTCTCCGGCAGCAGCTACTTCATCGAGCTGGCGGCGATCAGCGACCCGGATCGGGTTATCCCCGCCGTGGCCACCGCACTCGAGGCGCAATCAGCGACCAGCGACGGCGTGGCTCACGTCCTCGGCAATGACCCCGTGGTTCTGTTCCTGGACAACTTCGAGCAGGTGCTCGGAGCGGCGCCGTCGATCACGACGTTGCTCGAGGCGGTGCCATCGCTCAAGCTGGTGATCACCAGCCGGGCTCCCCTGCACATAGCGGGCGAGCACGAGCTCGCGGTCCCGCCGCTCGCCCGCGAGAGCGCGGTTGAGCTCTTCGCGCGGCGAATCCGGGAACAGGATCCGAGTTTCTCGCCACAGGACGAGGACCGTGAGCGGATGGCGGCGATCTGCGCGCGGCTCGACGATCTGCCGCTGGCCATCGAGCTTGCCGCCGCCCGCACTCGCGTCCTGACTCTCGATGAGATCCTTGAACGGATCGCCGGTCGCCTGGATCTGCTGACCAGCGGCCGGCGGGACGCGCCTGAGCGCCACCGGACACTGCGAGCCACGATTGCCTGGAGCTATGACCTTCTGGGTGGCGAGGAACAACGGCTGTTTGCCGCGTTGGCCGCCTTCCCGTCCGGCTGCTCGGTCGACGCCTGTGAGGCCGTGTACGGGGGACCGGCTCTGGACGCGCTCAGCGCGCTGGTCGACCACTGCCTGCTGACCCGGGATGGATCGCGCTTCGGAATGCTCGAGACGGTGCGCGAATATGCCGGCGAGCGGTTGCTCGACCTGCCCGAGGAACCCGAGATTCGTCGCCGACAGGCGCTTTGGTGCCTCGAATTGGCCCGTACGGCCGAGGAGAATCTCGAGGGGCCCCGTCAGGCCGCGTGGTTCGCTCGTCTCGATCTCGAGCGAGAGAACCTTCGTGCCGCCGCCGCGTGGGGGGCGGCGAACGGTCAGCCTGAGATCGTTCTCGGCCTCGGGGCCGCGCTCTGGCGCTTCTGGCTCGCCCGGGGCGACGGCGCGGCCGTCCGCGCAGAGCTGGCGGCTGCGCTGGCGTCGCGCCGGGACGACAGCGAGCTCCGGGTGAAGGCTCTGAACGCCGCCGGCGTGCTGGCCGGCGAGGCTGACGACTTCACCGCGGCGCGGGAGCTATTCAGCGAGGCCCTCGTCCTCGCCGACAAGCTGCGTGACCGCCGGCAGATGGCCCGCACCCTGATGAACCTGGGCGTGATTGCTCTCTACATGGAGGACTACGCCGCAGCACTAGGCCGCTACCAGGAGGCGGGCGAGATCTGGCGTGAGCTAGGCGATGTGCGCGGCCAGAGCGTCATGTGCCAGAACCTGGCCATCGTGCACGAGGCACTGGGGCAGGTCGACCAGGCAACCCCGCTCCTGGAGCAGAGCGTGGAGCTGGCGCGCACCGCCGGAGACGGGATGCACGTGGCACAAACGCTGGTCGAGCTGGGCAAGCATCTCATCCAACACCGTCTCGGAGACCCGCGCACGCCTGACCTTCTCAGGGAGGGGCTCGAGCTGGCCAGTGCGCTCGGGGAGCGGCGCCAGACGATCGAGTGCTTCGAGGTCCTCGCCGCCCTCAGCGCACGCACCGGCGCCCCGATCACGGCCGCGGAGCTGATCGGGGCTGCCGAAGCCGAGCGGGAACGATCGGGGATCGATCGCAAGCCCGACGAGCTCGCCCTGTTCGCCACGACGCACGACGAACTGATCGAAGAGCTGGGGCCCGAGGTCTACACGCGCGCACGTGCCCGGGGGCGCGGACGCAACCTCGACATCGCCGTCGCGGTCGCCCTCAAGTCAACCCAACGTGAACCGGGTCCCGCTCGCCAGAAGCGCAGCGCGACGAAACACGGCCTCGAGGTCGGTACCCGGGACTAGCGGGCCCGGGGCGGCGGTGTCGCGGGGGTCGCGCGGGTCGGGGCCGCGGTGTCGCGGGGGTCGCGGGGGCGGGGCCGCGGTGTCGCGCGGGCCGCGGTGTCGCGCGGGCCGCGCGGGTCGCGGTTTCGGGGCCGCGGTGTCGCGACGAGCGGATGCCCGAAGCGTCGCACGATCCGGACCCTATGTGCACGAAATCCGCGACGCTTCTGGCGGCCAAGGCCGGTCTAGCGGGCCCAGGGCCCGACGCCACCAAGCCGCTCGACCGCGATGTGGGTTATGTATCCGGGGGGCGGGTCGTCCATGGGCGGGAACTTGACTTCTGGTCCGAGATAGACGTGAGCCAGGCGCTGCAGCAGCTCCGGCGCGCCTCCCTCGGTCACTCGGGCCCGGCCGTGGATGACGAGATACTCGTCGAGCCCGATGGCGTTCCGGGACCCGGCCTCGATCGACAGCGCTACGCGGGGATCACGCCGAATGTTCCGGATCTTGCGGTGCTCGGGCAGATGCCCGGCCACGATCTCCTCCCCGTCGAGCCCTACCCACACGATTGAGACCTGAGGACGGCCGTCGGGCTCAAGCGTGACCAGATGCGCCAGATGCCCTGCCTCCAGGACCGCCCGCGCCGACTCAGGGATCTTCTCAGTCACCTGCCGCGGGTCTCAGGAGTAAGCCCAGGTCGATGGCCCCACAGAAGCACCAATCATATGGGCGATCCTGGACTCGAACCAGGGACCTCTTCCTTATCAGAGAAGCGCTCTAACCGACTGAGCTAATCGCCCTTCGCAGCTCGGAGTCTAACGCCGACGCGAGTGCCCGCCGGCGGCCCGGCAGGATGCGCGCAGCTACGCGGCGGCGCGTACCCGAAGGCGCCGCGCCAGCTCGAGCGCGTCCTCCACCGAGTCCACCTCGAGCTGTACGCGAAACCCAGATCGACCCCTGGCGACGACCTCGACCTCTCGTCCGAAGACGGGCTGAAGGGTGTCGGCGATTCGCTCGGCGGTGGCCTCCTGGTCCGGGTGAGATGGGCGGCGTTGGCGCGGCGGCCTCGGCATCCCCCCCCCGCCGTTGGCCGCGCGGGCGCGCGCCTCGAGCTCACGGACCGACCAACCGGCCTCCGCGGCGGCGCGGGCCAGCCGCCGGCGCTCAGCGTGGTCGGCCGCGAGCAACAGGGCACGCCCGTGGCCCTCGCTGAGAACGCCGCGCTCGACCAATTCAAGGGCTTCATCGGGCAGCTCGAGAAGCCGGATCAGGTTCGAGACAGCGACACGGCTTCGCCCCACCCGCAGACCCACATCCTCACGGGAGAGTCCAAGCTCCTCGACCAGGGCCGCGCACGCGCGAGCTTCGTCCACCGGATTCAGCTCCTCGCGGGCCATGTTCTCGATCAAAGCCAACTCGAGCGAAGCCGCGTCGTCGTCCGCGCGCACAACGGCGGGGACGGAATCGAGTCCTGCCATCCGGGCCGCCCGCCAACGTCGTTCGCCTGCGATCAGCTCATAGCGGCCGCCGACCAGGGGGCGAACCAGAACGGGCTGGAGAACGCCGCGCTCGCGGATCGAATCGGCGAGACCGATCAGGGCCTCGTCCTCAAACGCGGTGCGGGGCTGACGCGGGTTGGGCGCGATCAGATCGACCGGGAGCTGGCGGAGCTCCTCGGGCTCATCTCGGGGAGCGACGGACAGGATCGCGGCCAGGCCGCGGCCCATTCCCTTCGGTCGGTCAGCCACGGGCGGCAACCTCCTTTGCGAGCTCGAAATAGGCATCCGCACCGGCACAGTGCGGATCGTGGTGGATCACGGGCTTGCCGAAGCTTGGCGCCTCACCCACGCGGACGTTGCGGGGGATCACCGTATCGAACACCAGTTCGGGAAAGTGCTGGCGGATCTCACGCTCCACGTCCTGAGCCAGGCGCGTCCGTCCGTCGTACATGGTCAGGAGCATGCCGGCGACCGTGAGCCGCGGATTGAGTTCGCGCTGGATCAGCCCGAGTGTGTCCAGGAGCCCGGCCAACCCCTCGAGGGCGAAGTATTCCGCCTGAACCGGGACGATCACCCGATCGGCGGCGACCAGGGCGTTCACGGTCAGCGGCCCCAGGGACGGTGGGCAATCGAGGAGGGTGAAGGCGTAATCGGAGCGGACGGGGGCCAACGCGTCTCGCAGGCGAAGTTCGGAGCCGGCGAGCCGAGGTAACTCGACCGTGGCACCGGCGAGGTCCGGGCCCGAGGGGCCAAGCGCCAGGCGCTCGATGGCCGTCGGAACCACAACCGCATCAAGGGGAATCTCGTTGATGAGGACGTCGTACACGGTCTGGGGAGCGTCCTTGCCGAGCCCGAGGGCGATCGTGGCATTGCACTGCGGGTCGATGTCAACGAGCAGCGTCTCGTAGCCCGCCTCAGCGACACACGCCGCGAGGTTCACGGCCGTGGTCGTCTTGCCAACGCCACCTTTCTGATTCGCGATCGCGTAGACGGTGCCCATCTGCGGCCACGCTAGCGCTGTACGCGGTCAGATGGCGCGCGGCACGGGCCATCCCGCAGGCCAAGGGGCCGCTTGAGCGCCATGCCGGGCCGGCGCGGGAATCTCACCGGCGTCTCCTCGAGCTTCGAAACCGTATAGAGATGGCGGTGCTCGGCGCCGTCATAGGGCGCAACCGGCCGGATGGTCGCGGTGCCGAGTCCCAGCTGCTCGGCCGCGTGCGCCGCCGCTGCTTCGGCGTCTGGATCGCGCCGGCCGCGCCAGACGACGAGTGTTCCGCCGACTCCTAGCAGCGGGGCCGCGTACTCGAGGACCACCGGTAACGGGCCCACAGCGCGAGCGGTCACGAGGTCGTAGGGGCGGGCGGTCCTGGCGAAGGACTCGGCTCGCGCGTGGACAACATCGGCATTTGCCACCAGACACTCGTCGCACGCGCGTTTCAGAAACCGGACCTTCGGAGCCCCCGCCTCGAGCAGCGTAAAGGCGGCCTCAGGCCGGGCAATCGCCAGCGGAAGCCCGGGAAGCCCCGCGCCTGAGCCGAGGTCGAGCAGCCTGTGCGCGGAGCGGAGCGCATCGAGCTCCAGCGCGACCAGCGCGTCCGCCAAGTGGTCATCGACCGCCGCCTGAGGCGTCCTTACGGCGGTGGGTGCATGCGGCGACAGGAGCAGCTCGACGAACCGGACAAGTTGGGACCGTGAATCCGGACTCAGGTGGTAGCGCGCGACGAGGGCGGCTACTTCGGGCGCTACGTCGGCAACAGTCGCCCTACTCGGCATCCGCTTGCACCGGCGACCCAGCTTCGCGCGACTGGTCGATCAACCCACGCTCGCGAGCGATATACGCGGCATACCGTGTGCACATGCGCCCCAGGCGCTCAACGGCATGGCGGTCGAGCTCGGGGTCAAGGCCCTGTTCCAAGACGGGAAGGACGTCGCGGACCAGCGCCCTGCCGCGTGCCATCCATTGAAAATAGGATCGGCCGCCGTGGTGATAGGGGCCGTAGAGCCGGGTCTCTGGGAAACGGGAGATCAACCACCGGAACAGTGGCTCGTGGCGCACATGCATGCGCAGCGTGATCTGAGGCTGGCGGCCGTCGCCGCCGAAGGAAGCTTCGCCGATCATCAGGCCGACGAACACTCCGCGGTCGAAATCCGAGATCTCAGCCACTTAACGTGATTGTTTCACCGGGCAGAAAATCGTGAAACGGATCTGCTCCGAAACGTGCGGATCAGGCCCAGGGGCGCACGGTCCCCCGGCCTCTCGCCGCCCTACTCGACGAGCGGGGCGACGACGAGTCGCCGATCCGGCTCCTGGCCCTCGCTGTAGGTCTCGATGTCGTGGCGGCCCTTGAGGTGCTCGTGGACGACCTTGCGCTCCAGCGCGCTCATCGCCTCCAGCGCGATCGGACGGCGGTCATGGAGCGCGGCCTCGGCGGCCTGATCGGCAGCGGCTCGCAGCGCGACCGCGCGGCGCTCCCGGTATCCCGCGGCATCGACCACAACCCGCAGCGGGGCCCCGGAGCGCCGGTAGGCGATCCGATACGCGAGATGTTGGATGGCGTCGATTGTCTGGCCGTGATGGCCGATCAACAGGCCGAGGTCGTCGCCCACGAATTCGGCGGTGATCCCTTCGCTGTCCTCGCTGAGGCTCACCGAGGCCTCCACCCCGATGCCGCTGGCAATCCGCTCGAGCACCTCCTGCACGCAGGCCGCGGCACTTGTCGAATCTGTCGTCATCGCGGTCCTTGCACCTCTGAACGCATCGCTAGCGCCGGCGACCCGAGCGCTTCTTCTTCTTCCGAGGAGGTGGAGGAGGGGGCGCATCGCGACGCGGCTTGTTTGCCGCCCCGACGCCAGTTGGCTCCTGAGGCTCCGTCGGCTTAATGCGGCCGCGCAGTAATCCCGCCAATCCGCCGGCCTCAGCACCGTTCGAAGCCGTGCGAGGTTTCGGCTTACCGTCGGTGGCCGCCTGGCCACCGGCCGTCGCCGCAACCGTGGGCGGGGGTGTGACCGGTCCGATCCGCCGGCGGATCACGTACTGCTGGAGCATTGTCCAGGCGTTGGTGGTGATCCAGTAGACGATCAGCCCGGCCGGGAAGTTGATGATGAAGATGACGAAGAACAGCGGCATCAGCAACATGATCCGGCGCTGGGTGGGGTCCATCGTCGGGGTCGACATCATCAGCGAAGAGGCGAGCTGCGTTCCGACGTAGAGGACGATCAACACGACCAGCGTGAGGCCGGTGGCCGTCGACGTCAGGTCGTGGATGAACAGGAAGCTGGCGCCGGTCCCCTTGCCACACGCGGTCGTCTGTCCAGCCGCCGCCTTGAGCGAGATGTGGTGGACCGCTGCGTAGCGCTGCTCATAAGCCGTCTGGATCTGAGGGCAGATGTCCTTTCGCAGCCGCGTCCGCAACGTATAGAACAGGCCGATGAAGACAGGGATCTGCGCCACGAGGGGCAAGCAGGAGGCGAACGGGTTGATCTCGTTCTCCCGGTAGAACTTCATGACCTCCTGCTGCTGGCGCTGTTTGTCGTCCTTGTACTTGGCTTGGATCGCCTTGAGCTCGGGAGCCACCCGCTGGAGCTTCTGCATCGAGTGGAACTGCCTGAAGGCCAGGGGCAGGAGAAGCGCGCGGATCACGACCGTGAGCAACACGATCGACCACCCCCAGGAGACCCCGATACTCGTATGGAAGAACTTCAGCGCCGGCTCGAAGATGTCGATCAGCGGCTGGAAGATGTTCGCGCTAGGCAACATGGTCAGGTGCCGGGGATGGTGGCTTTCGGCGTGAACAGCCGCTGCTCGTCGACTGGATCGAACCCGCCGTGGCTGAACGGGTTGCAGCGCAGCAGGCGCCAGGCGGCGAGGACAAGTCCGCGGAGTATGCCGAATCGCTCAACCGCCTGGACCGCATACTCCGAGCACGACGGGTAGTAGCGGCACCGCTGGCCGAAGGCGGGCGAGATCCACCGTTGGTAGCCGCGGAGCAGGCCAACCACGAGCAGACGCGGCCGCAGCTTCACGCTGCCTCGCCCTCCACTCGACCGCGCCGCTCCGCACCATCGAGGGCCCGTGCGATGAGTTCACGCAGAACGGCCTGGATCCCGTCCAGCCCCTCGCGCTCGGCCAGGCTGCCGGCGTCGTGGCGCGCCACCACCACGAAATCGGTCCCCATCGGCACGCGAGCGCTCTCGGCTGCGAACGCCTCCCTCAAGAGCCGCTTGACTCGATTCCGCTGGACGGCGCCGCCGACCTTTCGCGAGACCGAGAGGCCGAGCCGCGGCGGGCCATCCTCCTCCCGAGGGAAGACGTACAGAACCAGTTCGCGTGCCGCCAACGAGCGCCCGCGCCGCACCACACGGTCGAAATCCGCGCTTCGGGTCAGCCGTCCCCGTCCCGGGCGGGGGCCGGCCCCCGGGCGACGGGACATCACACGGTCAGTCGCTTGCGACCCTTGGCCCGCCGGTGCTTTAGCGTGAGCCGCCCCGCCCGAGTGCGCATCCGCCGGCGAAAGCCGTGAGCTCTCGCGCGCTTGCGCTTCTTTGGCTGATAGGTGCGTTTCATGATTCAAAGCCCTGGCGGGATTGAGGCCAGTATACGCAGCACCCGCAGCGCTTCCCGGTTTTTCTCGCGCTTTGCGTCATGCCCTAAACGGCGTCCTCGTCCCCTCAGAACCCGCTGATATATTCGCCGCCTCGCGCGGTCGTGCCCGGCCTCACGAACGGCGACCTTTTAGAACGTTTCCGAGAAGGAGTCGCTTGGCGCTGCCCGAGAATCCCGAGCCCGTCGCTGCGTGGCGCGCGATCCGCGCCGAGCTTCGGCGAGCCCTCGGTGATTCGACGTACGAGATCTGGATCGCCCCTCTCCAACTGAAGGCATTCGCGGGCTCGGAGCTCCTCCTAGCGGCCCCACCAGATATCCGCTCATGGGTCGCGAAGCGCTTTGGCCGCATCCTCGAGCAATCTGCCCGAGCCATCGTTGGCTCGGAGGTTTCCGTCGCCATTGAAGGCACGGGCGGCGCAGACCCGTCGCCCCCGGTCGACGCGGATCGCGCTGCCACCAGCCTCAACCCCAGGTACAGCTTCGACCAATTCGTCATCGGGGACGGCAACCGTCTTGCGCATGGCGCCGCGCTGGCCGTGGCCGAGCTCCCCGGACAGGCCTACAACCCACTGTTCCTCCACGCGCCGCCGGGGCTCGGTAAGACCCATCTGCTTCACGCCATCGGCAACTACGTGCTCGCCTTTGGCGGCAACACTCGGGTCCGCTATTCGACCGTCGAGGCGTTCACCAACCACTTCGTCAGCGCCCTCAACTCCCGCACGCTTGACCGTTTCAAGCACGCCTACCGCGACGTCGACGTGCTGCTGGTCGACGACGTCCAGTTCCTGGCCAGCAAAGCCAGAACCGAGGAGGAGTTCTTCCACACGTTCAACGCCCTGTATGAGACAGGCCGCCAGCTCGTCCTGACCTGCGATCGCCTGCCCAGCGCCCTGGTTTCAATCGAGCAGCGGCTGCGCGAACGTTTCGAGGCCGGTCTCGTCGCCGATATCCGCCCTCCTGACTTCGCCACGCGCAGCGCAATACTGCGCAAGCGGGCGATCCTCGACCAGGTTCCCCTCACCGACTTCTCGGTCATCGATGCAATCGCCGAACGCGTGACCGACAACATCCGTTCGCTCGAGGGCGCCCTGATCCGCGTCGTCGCCTACCACTCCCTCACCGGCCGGCCCATCGACCTCGACCTCACGTCGACGGTCCTCGACACCATGTATCCGGCGCGCGGGCGGCGGGGGCCGTCGATTGACCAGATACAAGCCCAGGTCGCCTCCCACTACCGTCTCCCGGTCTCCGAGCTCCTCAGCGGCAGCCGGGCAGCCCGCATTGCCTGGCCTCGGCAGGTCGCCATCTACCTGGCCCGTGAGTTGACCGCCACGCCTCTGGAGGGAATCGGTCAAGCGTTCGGTGGGCGAGGCCACGCCACGGTGCTCCATGCCTGCAAACGAGTTTCGGACCGGCTGGCCGCCAACGATGATGCGGGGGTCGAAGTCAACAACCTGAGGTCCGAGATCACCAGTCGTAGAGACGACCGGACTTGTTGACAGACTTCTCTGCCCGTTCGCGCCCGAAACTTCCACGCTAACTGCGCGCGAATGGCGACTTATCAACACCGCCCCCTCCGCTCTATGACTACTAATTCACCCTTGAGGTATTTGTTGTGAAGATTTCGCTCGATCGAGAGGCTCTCCTCTCTCAACTCCAGACCGTTGCTCGCGTCGCTTCGACGCGCAGCGCCATCCAGGCGCTATCCGGAGTCGCCATTATTGTGGACTCAACTACCTGCGAGCTGCGGGCTACGGACATGGACGTCAGCCTCCGCGTGCCGCTCCAGGCCGAGGTCGTACGCGAAGGATTGGTCGTGCTTCCAGCGCGACTACTGCTCGACGTCGTCCGCGCTCTCCCGGCAGCTCAGGTCTCCCTCGAGCTGCGCTCCGCTGAGCAGGATGTCGAAGTCATCTCCGGCAAGGCCACGTTTCACATCCGCACGCTGCGAGCCGAGGACTTCCCCCCCTTCCCTGAGCCAGTTTCGGGAGAAGGGGTCGCCATGCCCATTCAGGCCTTCGTCGCCACGGCGTCAAAGGTCGCCGGCTCCGCCTCTCACGATGAGACGCGCCCGGTCCTCACCGGCATCCTGGTCTCGGCCGCCGATCGCGAGCTGCGCATGGTGGCCACTGACTCCTACCGCCTGAGTGTGAAGGAGACCCAGCTCGAGACGGCGCTGGAATCTCCGTTCGAGGTGAACGTCCCGGCGCGGGCTTTGCAGGAACTCGGGCGTGTTGCGACGGGCACCGAGGAGGGCGAGCTCCGGATAAGCGTTCTCCAGAACCAGGTTCTCTTCCAGCTCGACGGTGTCACGCTGTCCTCGCGGCTCATCGAAGGACAGTTCCCCAATTACCGGCAGCTGTTGCCCGAGAGCTTCGAGCACGAGCTGCGTGTCTCCGGCGCCGAGCTCACCGAGGTCGTACGGCGCATCAGCCTGCTCGCACAGAAGAACGCGCCCCTGCGGCTCACCTTCGCGCCTGGCGAACTGACGGTGTCGGCGCAGACGCCGGACGTCGGAGAAGCCTCCGAGTCCTTACCGGTCGCCTTTCAAGGCGAGGCGCTCGAAATTGGCTTCAACCCAGAGTTTCTGCGCGACGGTCTGGAGGCAATCGAGGATGGCGATCTGCTCCTCAAGCTGATCAGTCCACTCAGACCGGGACTGATTCAATCCGCCGACGGCACTGGCTTTCAGTATCTGATCATGCCGATCCGGCTCAACGTCTAGGAGCTCGGGCCGCCAGCGCGAAGCGACTCTCAGATGCGCGTCCTCAGCCTCGCACTGCGGGATTTCCGTTCCTACCACGATGTGCGTGTGTCCCTGGGAAGTGGTCTCACCGTCGTGGTGGGCCCCAACGGTGCCGGCAAGACAAATCTGCTCGAGGGCCTCTACTTCGGCTGCACCGGCCGCTCGTGCCGGACGGCCAACGAGCGTGAGGTGGTGCGCTTTGGCGCGGCGACCACGCGGGTGCTGGTTCAGTCAGAGGCCGAGGGCGGTGCGCACCAAACGGCGGTCGGCTTCACCCCGGGTCAGGCGAAACGGCTGCAGGTAGACGGAGCCAACGTCGAGAGACTGATCGATGCGCCCGGGCGGCCTCTCGTGAGCGTCTTCTTGCCTGACCGATTGGAACTGGTCAAAGGACCGCCGGCGCTTCGCCGCGCTCATCTCGATCAGCTCCTGGCCGCGCTCTGGCCGGCACAGCGAGGGGTCCGCAGCGCCTATGCGCGCGCGCTCGGCCAGCGCAATGCCCTGATCGCGCGAATCCGCCGCGGGGCGGGGTCACGCGCCTCGCTCGACAGCTGGAACCTGCAGCTGGCGCGAACCGGGATCGAGCTGATGGAACAACGCCGACGTGCGACCGAGGCAGTGCGGGAACTCGCGGCGAGCAACGGAGCTCTGCTCGGCCTCGAGGAGAGTCTCGAGGTTCAGTACCGCTCCCGTTCTGAGGCTCTCGAGCCAGCGCAGCTCGCGAGCGAACTCGCCGCCCGCACCGAACAGGACATCGAGCGAGGCTTCACCGCCCACGGACCGCACCGGGACGACCTCGGGCTGTCGCTCGGGGATCATGATCTGCGCGCCTATGGTTCGCAGGGTCAGCAGCGCGTGTGTCTTCTTGCCCTTTTGCTGGCCGAGCGTCAAGCGATAGCCCGCCAGCGCGGCACGGCACCGGTGATGCTGCTGGATGACGTCATGAGCGAGCTCGACCACATTCGCCGAGAGGCCCTTGTCGACCTTCTCCGTTCGGCTGATGGTCAGGCCGTGCTGACCACGACCGACCTCGAACACGTGCCCGACGCGACGAGCGACGCCGTGGTTCGCATCGCGGTCGCGAACGGCATCGTTCTCGAGGAGGCGATCGTATGACGAGCTGGCGCCGGAGCCCGCGCAGCGTCGCCATGGCGGTCGACCAGGTCCGCGAAGAACTGGCACCGCGAACACTTCTGGCCGAGGTTCAGCAGGCGTGGCCGCAGACTGTGGGGCGCGCGATAGCCGCCGAGGCGGTCCCGACGGCCGAGCGCGCCGGCACCCTCACGATTTCCTGTTCGGCCTCGGTCTGGGCTCAGGAGATCGATCTGATGGGGCCGGCGATCGTCGCGCGTTTGAATCAGGCTCTCCGGTCGGGGCGGATCGAGCGGGTGCGGTGCGTCGCGCTGCCACCGAAGTGAGAAGAGCCGGTGACGGGATCCGTCACCGGCTCTCGATGGTCAGGAATCATCTCCCGGGCAGTACCCGGGATCACTGCCCCCAGACTATTGCCCGAAGTAGGTCGACCAGGAGTTGCTGCTCCAGCTCGACCGGCTGGGATCGATGCTGCCGGTGCTCGTCGTCGAACACGTGCAGCTCCAGCTCGAGCGGGCGAACCCGGCGCTGAGCGAACCCGTCGCCGTGCTCCAGCTCGACCGGCTCCAGCTCGACCGGCTGTAGTCGATGTTGCCCTGCGGGTCGGTGATCAGAGTGTTGGGTGTGAGTCCCCGATTGGCCACCGGCGGGCTCCACATCCAGAACAGTCTGTTGGCGTCCGGCTCCTGGAAGTTCGAGTTCGAGCTGACCCACGAGCTCGTCAGGGCACCCTTGACCTGATTCGGGGTCAGGCTGGGGTGCTGCTGGAGCAGGTCGGCGACCAGCCCCGAGATCATCGGAGCTGCCATCGAGGTTCCGCCCGTCTTGATGTAGGCACCGCCGATGACGCAGCTCGGGCACATGCTGGCGAAGGCGCTGTTCGGCGCCAGCACCGAGACGATGTGAGCCCCCGGCGCGTACACGTCAGGCTTCTGGAAGCCGTCCTGCGTCGTGCCCTGGCTTGACCACGAGGCGACCGTGTCGTTGGCCGGATTGCTCTGCCCGTTCTCGTCCACAGCCCCGACTGTGATCACGTACGGATCGTTGGCGGGCGCGTACTGGACAGCGTCCGGCGCCGTGCCGCGGTTGCCGGCGGCCGCGACGACAACGATTCCGTGCATCCACGCCGACTCCGCCGCGGCGTCGAGCGGGTCGCTCGTGTAGGACTGCGGGGTCGTCGAGTCAAGCGACATGTTGACGACGCGGATGTTGTAGTCGGACTGGTGATCGACGACGAACTGCAGGCCGTAGATCACGTCGAGCACCGTGGAGTTGCCTTGGTCGTCGGAGACCTTGACCGAGATCAGGTTGGCATTCGGCGCCACGCCGATGTACTGCCCATCGAGCGGATCTCCGGAGGGCCGGTTGAGACCGTTGCCGGCGATGATCCCGGCCACGTCGGTGCCGTGACCGTAGCCGTCGGTCGCCGTCGTCGCGTACGGGTTCGTGACCGCCGTCTCGACCACACGCGAGGAGCCATTGCTGCCCTGAAAGTCGGGCAGGCCACCGGCGATGCCCGTGTCGATCACCGCCACACCGACACCGGCGCCTGTGTAGCCGTGCGACCACGGAGACAGGACGTTCAGCGTCTGGTCATAGGTGGTCTGCAGGCTTCCGAGCATGCTGCCGGTGATCGCGTTCAGACCCCAGTCCTGCGTTTTGATCGCGGAGTTGAGCGAGACCGAGTGGACGCCGGGATTCCTCGCCAGCCAGCGTGCCCGCTCGGCCGGCAGCCTGACGGCAAGGGCGTTGATGATGTGCAGCTGGCCGAAGACATGGCCCCCGGCCCGAGAGACGATCCAGCGCGCGCGCTCCAGGCTCACGCCAGCCTTGAACTGAACGATCGCGCTTACGGAGGCAGCCGGCCGGTGCGCCGCGAGGCTGGCGATCCTGGGATCGAGCGGCGCCGAGGAACCAGCGGGTGCCGATGGGCTGGCCGCCGAGCCGGAGTCGATCGCCGTCGGCTGCCACTGGTGCAGCGCGACCGCCGCCACCAGCGCCAGGACTGTCGACGCCGCGAGGGCGGACAGCCAACGTATCCGATCAACAAATCCGATTGAGCTAGTCATCTCAGGGCAACCTCCGTGTCGCAAAGTCATCTACCAGCGGCTGGTCTCGAACTGGCAGCTGGGCCGTCTCGTGATTGCGAGACCCCTGGCTTTGCGCCCCCGCCTCACGACGGGTTTGCCCTGAGCAGGTCTATATGACCACTTGCTGGGTTCCTCATCGGCAGCTTCGCCGGGAAACCTTTGCCCCCTAGACGAATGTTCTAGCCAGGCCAGGAACGTCTCGAGATCGAGCATCTGGCCGTCTGAGTCTTCGATTCGCCCTGTCATCTCGGGCAACCTCCATGTCGCAAAGTCGGTCTACCAGCGTCGTTCAACTGGCAGCTGGGCTGTCTCATGTCTCCTGATGAGACCCCTGGCTTTGCGTCCCCGCCTCGCGACGGGTTTGCCCTGAGCAGGTTTAGGTCCCCATCGGCAGCTTCGGCGAAGACCTTTCGTCCTCTAAGCAGATGTTCGAGCGGCGCTGGCCCGGCGCGGATTAGGCGACGCGCTCGAGCCTGAGCTCGTCCTTCACCGGCCGGGGCCGGCCGAGATAGAACCCCTGGCCGAGGTCACACCCGAGCGCCAGCAGTGCGCTGACCTGGTCTGGGGTCTCGATTCCCTCTGCGATCACTCCCACTCCGAGCGTTCGTGCGAGCTCGATGATCATGCGCACGAACGATGCCTCGCGTCCGCCGCGGGACAGCCCATCGACGAACGACTTGGCGATTTTCAACATGTCGAGCGGCAGGGTGTGCAGATAGCTAAGCGACGAGTAGCCGGTGCCGAAGTCGTCGAGCGCGAAGCGAACGCCGAGGTCGCGGAGCTCGGCGATGGTGGCGGAGATGTGGGCCTCGTCCTCGAGCAGCAGGGTCTCGGTGACCTCGAAGACGAGCGTCCGCGGGTCGACCGAGGTGCGGAAGAGCGTCTCGCGGACGCGGTCGGCCAGGTGGCGGTCGCGCAACTCGATCGCCGACAGGTTCACGTGCACCGAGACGTCCTGGGAAGGACCGCGCCCGGCGTCTTTGTCACGCTGCCAGGCTCGCGCCTGATGGCAGGCCTGCTCGAGCACGTACTGACCGACGGAGAGAATCAGCCCCGTCTCCTCGGCCAGGGGGAGGAACTCACCCGGCGCCACCAAGCCTCGACGGGGATGTTGCCAGCGCACCAGGGCTTCCTCCGCCACGAGCTCACCGCTGGATAGGGTGAGGATTGGCTGGAAGTAGAGCGTCAGCTCCTCACGCTCGATGGCCTGGCGGAGCTCCTCCTTGAGGCCGTGGCGCTCGAGTACGGCGGCGCCCATGCTCGGGTGGAAGACCTCGAAGCGTCCCTTGCCCGACGTCTTGGCCTTGTACATCGCGACATCGGCGTCGCGGATGAGCTCCTCGGCCGACTTGCTGCGGCCTTGGGAGATCGCGATCCCAACGCTGACGTAGACCGACACGCTTTCCGATCCCACCGACAGCGGCATCACGAATGCATCCATGATCCTGCCCGCCACCCGGCTCGCGGCATCCTCGGCGTCCCGCGCGTCCTCGACCATGACCGCGAACTCATCGCCGCCGAGTCGCGCCACCACATCCTCGGGACGGAGGCAGGACCGCAGGCGTGAGGCCACCGAGACGAGCAGCTCGTCCCCCGCGGCGTGGCCGAGGCTGTCGTTGACGGTCTTGAAGTCGTCGAGGTCGATGAACAACACGGCTACCTCGCCCTGGCTGGCGGTCAGCGTCTCCCGCACCTTGTCGGTGAACAGCGTGCGGTTTGCGAGGCTTGTCAGAGGATCGTGGTAGGCCTGGTGATGAAGCTGTTCCTGGAGCACGCTCAGCTGCAGGACCGCCTGCTCCAGGCGGTCGTACTGGAGCGCGACGCTGGCATTGGTGGCCAGGGTGTCGAGGAGCCGCAGGTCCTCGTGGTCGAACGAGCGCACGACTCCGAAGCGGTTGGCCAGCATGATCGCGCCGATCACCCGTTCCTCCCCCGGCAGGGGGGCGACCATCGCGTGGGTGACTCCGCGGGCCTCGAGGTAACGCTGGAGGCGGGGGCTGCCGAACGGTGGATCCAGCGTCACCGCGCCGGTCCCGGTCTCCTCCAGGAGGTGGCGCATCTCGTCGGCCACGGCACTGTCGACGGGCTCCATCAATTCACGGAACGTGCCCGGCCCGAGAAGCGTCCGCAGCGACGGGTTCTGATCGGAGCCGAACAGGATGATCTCTGCCATCTCGGCGCGGAACGCGTCGAGGGAGCGCAGCAGGAGCCCTTCGAGGGCGTGCGCGATCTCCCGCGAATGGACCAAGGTCCGGTTGGCCTCATATAGGAACTCGAGCCGCTTATGGCGCTCACGCTCGGAGAGATAGGCCCGGTAGGCGGCAAACAACGTGGCGGAGGGCACCACGAGCAAGGGCAGCGAGCGCGGGTCGTCGGCGGTCAGCACGGCACCGCACAGGCCGAGGCTCGTGTTGCTGAGGGTTACCACCATGTCCATCGAGAACATGTGGCCGATCGTCCCCAGCTTGACCAGCCCCTCGGAGAGAGAGATGGCGGCGGCGATCAAGAGGATGGCGACGGCACCACCGGCCTGCGTCGCGAGCAGCGCAGCCACCCACATCTGCGGTCCTACCGCCCCGTTGTCTGGCGCGATGGCGTGCAGGACGAGGACGGCAATGCAGGTCGTCAGCGCGAACTGGGCCAGGTTGAAGATGCACTTGATCGGCGGTAGGCGCCGGTCGAGGACCAACACGATGGCGCTGCCCACCAGGCAAGCCAGGACCACGCCGTTGGCACTGCAGAACAGCAGTCCGAAGACGAGCGGAATGTCCCCCAGCGAGAAGGAATGCGCGCCGCGCCGGAAATGAACGTGGACCACGGCACGTTCAGCGATCGCGAACGCGACGGCGATCAACCACCACGGCAGGTGCAGTGTGGCGGCCGGCGCAAGGCCCTGAACGGGCCCGAAATAGAGCGCGCCAGCGATCCCGAGCACGACCACGTTGAGCCCCCACACGGGGTGCATGTTCCGCACGCGTCGCAGCGTGTTAGCGGCCGCTGAAAGCGTCCGTGGCGCTTGTTCGATGACGGTGTCGGCTTTCATATGTGCGAATGGCGACTAAGGAGTCGCCCCGCCGACCACGTGGTCCACGTCGGCGCCGCTGTGTTCCTGATCGGCGAATCGGCGTCAAAGCTGAAGGGCGATCTTGCAAAGCGCGTTGCGTGCTTACGCGACGCCCTCCAAGGCCCGTGTCCGCGCTGACGCTCGGCCGGAGCGCGAAAGTTGCTCTTCTGTTACCCTTTTGTTGCGTTTTGCAGGGAAAACGTCTCAGTTGGAGGCGGGTTTCCGTCCCCCGCCGTGCTAGACTTATGTCATCAACTTGCGACGCCCCGGGCGCGGCTTTGAGGCGCGGATCCGGGGCGTCTCGATGTAATCGGAGGACCTTTGGCAAACGAAGGTGGCGCCCAGCGCGCCCAGCAGAAGAGCAGCTACGACGCTCAGGACATCACCGTTCTCGAAGGCCTCGAGGCGGTCCGCAGACGACCTGGGATGTACATCGGTTCCACCGGTCCCCGCGGACTGCACCATCTCGTCTACGAGGTCCTCGACAACTCCGTGGACGAGGCGCTGGCCGGCCACTGCACGGCGGTCACGGTCAGCATCCATCCCGATAACTCCGTGACGGTGATCGACAACGGCCGAGGAATTCCCGTCGCCACGATGAAGAAGGAGGGCCGGTCGGCCCTCGAGGTTGTCATGACGGTCCTGCACGCCGGGGGCAAGTTCGGCGATGGCGGTGGCTACAAGGTGTCGGGCGGCCTACACGGGGTGGGGGTGTCAGTGGTCAACGCCCTGTCCGAGCGTGTTGACGTCGAGGTCCGGCGTGACGGGTACACATGGACGCAGTCCTACGAGCGCGGTAAGCCCCTGGCGGCCGTGGAGCGCGGGGCGGCGACAAGGGAGACCGGCACGACGACGACCTTCCTCCCGGATGCCGACATCTTCGAGACCCTCGACCTCGACTTCAAGATCCTCGAGGAGCGGATGCGGGAGACGGCCTTCCTCACCCGCGGGCTCAAGATCACTCTGGTCGATGAGCGGGGCGAGGGCCACCGGGCGGAATTCCGCTACGAGGGCGGGATCGTCGACTTCGTCAAGTACCTCAACGAGAACAAGGACCCGATCCAGCGCAAGGTCATCTCATTCGACGGCGAGAGCGAGGAGGGCGCGGTCGAGGTGGCGATGCAGTGGAACTCCTCCTACCAGGAGTCGGTCTTCTCGTTCGCCAACAACATCAACACGATCGAGGGCGGCTCGCACCTGAGTGGTTTTCGCGCGGCGCTGACGGGCGCTGTCAACACGTACGCGCGTGACAAGGGGTTCCTCAAGGAGAAGGACGAGAACCTGGCTGGCGAAGATGTGCGTGAAGGATTGACGGCGGTCATCTCGGCCAAGCTCTCGGATCCCCAGTTCGAGGGCCAGACGAAGACGAAGCTCGGCAACCCCGGCATGGCGGGCTTCGTGCAGTCCGTGGTCTACGCGCGGTTGAGCGAGTTCCTGGAAGAGAACCCTCAGGATGCGCGGGCCGTCATCTCCAAGGCGGTTCAGGCCGCGCAGGCTCGCGCTGCCGCCCGCAAGGCCCGGGACCTCACGCGCCGGAAGTCGGCCCTCGAGAACTCGACCCTGCCGGGGAAGCTGT
Source organism: Solirubrobacteraceae bacterium (assembly GCA_035308915.1). GTDB lineage: Bacteria > Actinomycetota > Thermoleophilia > Solirubrobacterales > Solirubrobacteraceae > Palsa-465. Next base: position 13,259 of record DATGFT010000055.1, on the reverse strand, counting down.
CCGATTGCTCGGTCAAGGACCCGGCCCTGGCCGAGCTGTTCGTCGTCGAAGGCGATTCGGCCGGCGGCTCGGCGGTTGACGCACGGGACCGCAACACGCAGGCGATCTTGCCCCTGCGAGGCAAGATCCTCAACGTCGAGAAGAGCCGGATCGACAAGGTCCTCGCGAACACCGAGATCCAGGCCTTGATCACCGCCATCGGGACCGGTGTGCGGGACGAGTTCGACCTCGAGAAGGCTCGCTATCACAAGATCGTTCTGCTCACCGACGCCGACGTCGACGGCGCGCATATCCGCACCTTGGCGCTGACCCTGCTGTTTCGGGAGATGCAGCCGCTGATCGAGGCCGGCTACGTCTACATCGCCAAGCCGCCGCTGTACCGGCTGACCCGGGGCCAGAAGCACCGCTACCTCGAGCGTGAGTCCGAGCTCGAGGACATCCTGCTCGGCGACAAGTTCGAGAAGCTCGAGGTCTACGACCGCTACAACAAGCCGTTCAAGCTGACCGAGGCACGTTGGAAGCGCTTCACCCGGCTGCTCAAGCAGTACGAAGGCTGGGCGTCGGCGCTGCGCGCCGCTCACGGTCACGGGGTGGTCGCCTTCCTCCAACAGGCGCGGTTGCTCGAGGAGGAGATCGTCGACGTGGACTCGCTCGTCCGCCACGTCGGTAAGAACGGCGCCAACGGCGAGAGCGGACACGCGTTCTCGGTCGAGCTGATCAGCGAGAGCGCCGACGAGCTCGTGATGCGCACGGTGGAGTCGAAGACCGGCCTGGCGACCACGCACCACGTCCGCCGGGCCACGCTCGACGCAACCGAGTATCGGCGCCTGTCCGACGTGCACAAGGAGCTGGCCGAGCTCGTGGGCACGCCGCCGTTCGAGATCAAGCTGGGAGAGACCCAGCGTGAGGCTGTCTCATTCGAGGAGCTCCGAGACGGAGTACTCGGCGTGGCCCAGAGGGGCATCGAGTACTACCGCTTCAAGGGCCTCGGCGAGATGGATCCGGACGAGTTGCGCGAGACGACGATGGACCCGGCAACCCGGACGCTGGTCCGCGTGACGATGGAGGACGCCGCGTCCGCCGACATCGTCTTCTCGATGTTGATGGGCGATCAGGTTGAGCCCCGGAGGGAGTTCATCGAGGACAACGCCCTGGCCGCGAACCTCGACATCTAGGACGCGACGATGGCGACGATCGACACCATCGGCGGCGGCAACATCGAGCCCCGCGGGCTCGAGGAGGAGATGCGCTCGGCGTATCTCGACTACGCCATGTCCGTCATCGTCGGGCGCGCGCTGCCGAGCGTCGAGGACGGGCTGAAGCCGGTTCACCGTCGCGTCCTGTACGTGATGAGCGAGATGGGGCTGCGGCCGTCGAGCAACCGCAAGCACGTCAAGTGCGCGCAGATCGTCGGCGAGGTGATGGGCAAGTACCACCCGCACGGGGACCAGGCGATCTACGACACGCTCGTTCGCCTCGCCCAGGACTTCTCGATGCGCTATCCGCTCGTCGACGGGCACGGGAACTTCGGCAACATCGACGGCTGGCCGGCCGCCGCCATGCGCTACACCGAGGCGCGCATGTCCCGCCTGGCCGAGGAGATGCTGCGTGACATCGACCAGGACACGGTCGACTTCGCCCCCACCTACGACGGCGGGCGCCAGGAGCCGCTCGTGCTGCCGTCGCGGTTCCCCAATCTTCTCGTCAACGGCAGCTCCGGGATCGCGGTGGGGATGGCCACAAACATTCCGCCGCACAACCTCAAGGAGGTTGTGTCGGCGACGATCGCCTACATCGACAACCCCGAGATCGACGTCGACGGGTTGATGCGCCACATCAAGGGGCCTGACTTTCCAACCGCGGGGACGATCCTAGGTCGCGACGGGATTCGCGACGCTTACACCTCGGGTCGTGGTCGCGTCCGGGTTCAGGCGCGCGCCCACATCGAGCCGATTGGCCAGGGCAAGGAGGCGATCATCGTCACCGAGCTTCCCTACCAGGTTCGCAAGGGCGGCGACGGCGGCGTGATCCTGAAGATCCGAGATCTCGTGCTCGACAAGAAGATCCCTGAGATCACAGATCTCCGCGATGAGTCCGACCGCAACGGCATGCGGATCGTGATCGAGCTCAAGCGTGACGCGATCCCCAAGGTCGTCCTCAACAAGCTCTACAAGCACACGCCGCTCCAAGCCACCTTCGGCGTGAACATGGTCGCGCTCGTCGACAACGTTCCCAAGACACTCTCGCTGCGGGAGATGATCGGCTACTACGTCGACCATCAGCGCGAGGTCATCATCCGCCGGACCAAGTACGAGCTGCGGCGGCGAGAGGAGCGCCTGCACGTACTCGAGGGCTACCTGGTCGCGCTGGCCAACCTCGACGAGGTGATCGCGCTGATTCGCGGCTCGCGGGATCCGGAGACGGCGCGCACGGGTCTTGTCGAGCGCTTCGAGCTCACGGTCGTCCAGGCCCAGGCCATCCTCCAGATGACGCTCAGCCGTCTGACGGCGCTCGAGGCGGACAAGATCAAGCAGGAGCACGCCGACATCGTCGAGCGGATCAAGGAGCTGCGGGAGATCCTGGGCGATGAGGACAAGGTCAACGCGCTGATCAAGGACGAGCTCTCGGAGATCGCGGAGGCCTACGGCGACGAGCGGCGGACCGAGATCACGCACGCCGAGGGCGAGATCGACATCGAGGATTTGATCGCCGATCAGCAGATGGTGATCTCGATCACGCACAGCGGCTACATCAAGTCGCTGCCGCTCTCGACCTATCGCCAGCAGCGCCGGGGAGGGATCGGCGTTACCGGCGGTGAGATGAAGGACGACGACTACATCGAGCACCTCTTCGTGTCCTCGACGCACGACTACCTGCTGTTCTTTACCAACCGCGGCAAGGTGTACCGGCTCAAGGTCTACGAGCTGCCAGAGGCTTCGCGCACCGCGCGCGGCCGCGCGCTCGTCAACCTGCTGCCGTTGCGGGAGGGGGAGCGCGTCCAGTCGGTGCTCTCCACCCGCGACTTCAACGAGGGGAAATACCTGGTCTTCGCCACGCGCAACGGGATGGTCAAGAAGACCGAGTTCGGGGCCTACAACACTCCGATCAAGGCCGACGGGATCATCGCCATCAACATTCGTGACGACGATGAGCTGATCGCCGTGCGGCGGACCAGCGGCGAGGACACGGTCATCATGGTCTCGCGCTCGGGGCAGGCGGCGCGCTTCTCCGAGAGCCAGGTGCGGCCGATGGGCCGGGATACGAGCGGCGTGCGCGGCATGAACGTCTCCCAGAAGGGCAACGCGGTTCTGGCCATGGATGTCGCTCGCGACGATCAGGAGCTGCTCGTCGTGACCGAGAACGGCTACGGCAAGCGGACCCCGATCTCCGACTACCCGGTCAAGGGTCGGGCGACGATGGGCGTGAAAACGATTCAGCTGACCGAGAACAAGGGGGGGCTGGCGGGCGCGCTTGTCGTGCGCGAGCACCAGGAGCTCGTGTTCGTCTCGGTGAACGGGATGGTCCAGCGCACCTCGGTGCGCGGCATCAACCGCTACGGCCGCGCTTCCCAGGGCGTCCGAGTGATGAATCTCCGGGATGACGACCAGGTCAGCGCCGTGGCCCTGGTGGTCGAATCAGATGCGGCCACCGCGGCGCCCGTGGTCGAGAACGAAGCCTGAGGCTCGTTCGCGCGGGCTTCCCAGCTCCGAACTAGGGCGCCAGCTCGACCTCGAGCTCGTCGCTGATCCGCAGCCCGTTCTCAGCCCGTTCGGGAATCGAGGGCTTGAGCCGCCGGGCCTCGTCGACGGCGCCATGATGCACCGCCGCCAGTCGCATCCCGCGGTGCTCGTAGAAGGCGATCGCGTCCAGGTTGTCATTGGTGGTGATCAGCCAGAGCCGGCGACACCGCTCGCGTCTGGCGCGCTCGGCCACCGCCTCCATGAGCGCCGAGCCGATGCCCTGCCGCCGATCGAACGCGTTCAGGGTCAGAACTTCGCAGGACTCCCCGTTAAGACGGTACGTGACGAGGCCGACCAGTCGCCCGTCCCGCCGCGCCACGATCGCCGGCGCCGTTGACGCGTCATGCACCTGTCCCCGGCTGACGATCTCCGGAGATCCCCACCGACGCGTCAGGAACTCACGCAGATCGGGCCGCTCGCTCTCCCGGAGCGGCCTGATCTCGAGCTCCGCTTGGCTCACTCGCAGTTCGGCCGCGCGATCGCCGAGACACGGTCGGGCGTCGCCGCTTGAACCGCTTCGGGTTGCTCGCCCGCCTCAGCTTCGTTGCCGGCCCCCGCCCCGTTGTCCCCAGTCGCCCGAGCGGCGGCCGCGACCTCGAGCTCGGCCGCCACGACGCCATCCTGAGTCCCGGTCTCGATACGGCGCAGGATCTCCGCCGCCCTGGCTTCGATGTCGCTGTCGGAGCGCGGCCCGGGGCGGTCGAGGAACCAGTGCCGCACGGCGCTCACCGTCCAGATGACTTCGCCGGTCTCCGCGCCGGGGTACGGGGCCACCGCGAACCGGGTGATGGTTCGCTGCTCGCCCACCTGGTCGGAGTACAACAACTCGATCACCACCGGCTCGCCGGCCTCGATGGCCTCGACGACGGTGCGGTGGGCCGGCTCATCCGGATCGCGCAGCGCGCCCTGCCACATCCCGAGGTCTCCCGCCGGGATATAGAGGTCTCGGGTCTGCACGCGGAAGTCAGCGTCAGGCAGGTGCTGCGGGCGCCGCGCCGAGGAGATGTCCCCGGAGGCCACCGCCCAGGCTTGGCACACCCCGATCCCGGCGCCGACATTGCGCAGGCTCATGGCGAGATAGACGTTGCCGTTGGCGTGCTGGACCACGCCGCGGCCACCGTGGGCGTGCACCCAGTGGCGCTCGGCGAACATGATCTTCTGCACGGGGTCGTCGAACCGCGATGGCGCGAGGACCGGCCGTCGCTGCTCGAGGAGCGCTTCCTCGGCCACTCGGGCCGACCGGTTGGCTGAGCGAACTGAGGCAAACGTGGCCACCGCGAGGACAAGCGTTCCGACGCCCGTGGCGAGCGAGGAGATCATCGTCCAGTCGGTCGCGAAGCTCAGCACCGCCACTCACTCGTGGTAGGCCTGAACGAGAAAGCCGCTTCGTCCCGGAGCCAGAATGTTCTGGCGGGTGAACCCGGCTGCCCTGAGCATCGACTCGAGTCCCGTGCGGTCGTAATTGAAGATCGGGCAGTCGCCGATCCATTCGTAGCGCACCTTCCGGACCGGTCCCTTGACGAGCGACCAGGCTGGAAATGAGGCGACGATCGCGCCGCCGGGGGCGCTCAGCTCGCCCATCCGACTCAGGAACTGTCCAGGGTTGGGCAGGTAGTCGAACAGCCCGACCGCGAGCGTCACGTCAAACGGCGGCTCAAGCGAGGCAAGGAGAAAGTCCTCGGTGATCAGCCGCGCGCGGTCCCCGAAGCGACTCAGCCGAGCCTTGGCCAGCTCGATCATCGGCTCGGAGAAGTCGACGCCCACATAGTGCGCCGCTCCGGCCTCGAGCACGAACTCGCCAATCCGCCCCGACCCGCAGCCGACATCGAGCACGCGCGGATCACGGTAGGACGCCACTGTCTCGACGGCCAGCTGGCGGCGGCGGAATAGCCCTGGCCGCACGAGCCTGACGAGGGGGCGTTCGTCCTCGTAGAGGTCGTCGAACTCCCGCGCCTTGGCGCGGAACCGGTTACGAACTCGCTGGGGCGCGGCTGCGGAGCTCGGCATACGCCTCACCATACGGGATCAGGCGGTGCCGACCGGCGATCGCACGCAGCACGTCAGCCGCCCGCCAGCGAGCCAGATTGCGCTGCGCCGCGCGGGCAATCCCCTGCGCTCGCTGAGGCGGCCGCGCCGATCGGGGCAGGCGAGGGAGCAGGAGCTGGGGATCGAGTTCGTAGGGGTGCAGATAGAGCCCGGCCATCGGTCCCGCCGCACGGAGCCCCTTGAGGATGAGCGGCGTGGGAAGGCCGCTCCAGTAGGACGCGCCGCCGACCGGTACGCGGAGGCCCTTCGTCCTCCAGACCGCGACCGGAAACTCCCACAGGCGCCCCTGCTCCATCTGCAGCGGGCGCGGCCCCAGGCCATTGGGTGTCAGCGGATCGCGGACCCGGGGCGTGTCGTGCTCGGACGCGTCATAGCCAAACCCCTGCTCCGCCAGCACGTCGAACGCCCACGGGCTGGCGCGCGTGATCGAGAACGCGGGGGCGCGGTAGCCGATCGGCTGTCGGCCGGCGAGTTCGTGGATGGTTTCTCGCGCCCGGCTGAGGTCGGCCGCAAACTGCTGCCGCGTCTGGGAGCTCACCGGGACGTGCGCGTCGCCGTGACACGCGATCTCGTGGCCACCCTCGATGATCTGCCGCACCAGTTCGGGATGCGCCCGTGCCGCCATCCCGAGAATGAAGAACGTGGCGCGAACCCCTAGCTCGGCCAGCAGCGAGAGCAATCGGTCGGTCTGTCGAGCCAGCGCGGGACCAGGCTCCTGCCATCCGGAGACGCCGACCCGCCGCCGGACGAGCTGATGCCAGTCCTCGAAGTCGATGCTGAGCAGAAGGGTGCAGCGGTCGTCGCTCGCGGACATTGGGTGGGGGCCAGAGTGGCATAGATCGCGTCGCGCGCGTTCGCTAATCTCAGCCCTACCAGAGAAAGGAGGTGGTCCGACTGTCTGAAAGTACTTGCGGGACCCTGGAGGTGTCCGGCCGCTAGGTCGGAGGCTGGCCCCGCTTAGCGGAGTCCCAACCGAGACACCGTCGGGCCGAGAGCCGGGAGTTGTCCCTCCGGCTTAACCACTCGCCTCGATTCAGGGCAGCCAAACCGCTGTACGAAGGGCGCCGCGGTCGACGGCGCCCTTCGTCGTTAATGCGTCGTGGCTAGGCTCGCGTCGATGCTTGATGCCACGATGCTGACCTTCGTCCGCGAGTCACTGCCCGCCCCGCCGGCGCGGGTGCTCGAGGTGGGGGCGGGAAAGGGGGAGCTTGCGGTCGAGCTCGCCTCGCTCGGATACGACGTCGTCGCGATCGATCCCAAGGCCGAGGGCCCTGTCGTCAGGCCGGTGTTTCTGCACAAGCTCGACGAGCCGGTGGAGAGCTTCGACGCCGCCGTCGCCGTGCTCTCGATGCACCACGTGGACCCCCTCACCGAGTCCTGCCGCCGCCTTGCCGAGGTGATCAGGCCGGCCGGGGTGCTCGTCCTGGACGAAATCGACTTCGCGTGCTTCGACGAGCGCTCCGCGGGCTGGTGGCTGGAGCACCACGGGGCGGCCGAGCACGCCGGCTCAACCCCGGAGGAGATCGTCTCGCATCTGCGGGAGCACTGCCACGAGCTGGCGCGGATCCGAAGCGTCCTAACGGAGTGGTTCGAGCTCGGCGCGACCTCGCGGGGCCCCTATCTCTATCGCTGGGAGCTCTCGCCTGAGCTCAGGGCGACGGAGCTCGACCTGATCATGTCCCGCGCTCTGCCCGCGACCGGGGCGCGGATCGTCGGAACGCGGCGGTAGGCCTTCGCTCAGCGGAGGCCGCTGCTCAAGGGAGGCCGGTGCTCACGGAGGCGGCGGATGCGGACCTGGGCGAATTAACCACCTGTGGGTGTAGGTAATTCGCCCAGGTCCTCCGGCGGGGCGGAGGCGCTCCTCCGGGCCTCTACTCCCCAGCCCTCTACGCGGCCAGGTACTGAAGCCAGGCGGCCGGGATCGTCGGGCTCGCGACGTGGATGAACACGGTGGGCTTGGGCGTGCGCGGCTGGCGCTGGAGCTTCATGCCCACCTGACGGGGCAGCGCGTCGCCCTTGCGCCGGTTGCACGGCGCGCAGGAGGCGACGATGTTCTCCCAGCTCGAGGCGCCCCCCTTGGACTTCGGAATCACATGGTCAACGGTCAGGTTGGAGCGTGATCCGCAGTACTGGCACGTCCACTCGTCCCGCGCGAACACGGCGCGACGGGTGATCTTGCGTCGATGCGTGTCGCGCGGGATCCGCACGTAGGTCACCAGACGGATCACGACCGGCCGCTGCAGCGAGCTGGTGGCAGAGTGGAGCTCCCAGTCCGCGTGCTCGATTACCTCCGCCTTCTCCTTGAGCAGGAGAACCACGGCTCGCCTGACCGTGCAGACGTTGATCGGTTCGTAGGTCGCGTTGAGCACGAGCACCCGGCCACGTTCACGTCCGCGCCGGTGGTGCTCAGAGGGCGGCGCGGACCCAGATGGCGCTGGTACTAACGTGGCCATGGCTGGCGCCAGTGTACCGACGGGATTCGCGGTGACTGCGGCGATAACCGGGCCTTCACAAGGCGCAACCGCTGACCTCAGCCAACCGGAAACGAGCCCAGAACCCGCAGCACCTCGACATGGCTTCGCAGCTCCGCGAGCGCCGCGGCGACGGGCGAATCACCCTCTGCTCCCTCCAGGTCGAGGAAGAACATGTACCGCCCCAGCCCCTCCTTGCGCGGTCGCGATTCGATCCGGGTCAGGTTCACCCCGCGGTCGGCGAACTCGCCGAGGCAGCGGACCAGCCACCCCGGCGCGTCGGACCCGATCCCCCAGAAGACGATCGAGGTCTTGAAGGCGCTCTGCGGAGCCCCGGCCCCGCCCGTCTCCTCCCGGGCCAGCCAGACGAAGCGGGTTTCGTTGCCGGGGGCGTCCTCCACTCCGCTCTGCAGGATGCGACAGCCGTAGCGCTCGGCCGCCAGACGGTTCCCGAGTGCGGCCCACGGGCCGTCATGGTCGGCAACGATCCGCACGGCTTCGGCAGTTGAGCTGCCGGCCAGGACGCGCGCGCCGCGGAGATGGGTGCGGATGAAGCGCGCGCACTGGGCGGTGGCCTGCGGATGGGAGACCACCGCCTCGATCTCATCGAGCGCGAGCTCTGTTCGGGCGAGGAGGCAATGATGGACGGCGTGGATGACCTCCCCCACGATCATCACACAGGGTGCATCCATCGCCAGTGTGTCGAGCGTGGCGTTGACCGACCCCTCGAGCGAGTTTTCGATCGGCACCAGGGCGCGCTCGACCTCGCGCGTCTGCACCGCCATCACCGTCTCGTAGATCGTCGGATAGGGAACGAGCTCAAGCTCCGCTCGGCTAGTCGCGCCGGCGCGCTCCAGCGCAGTCATCAGCGCCTCGTGGGTGAACGTGCCTTCGGGGCCGAAGTACGCGATGCGGGCGACGCCGGTGGCCAGGATCCCGCCGGGCATGTGGCTCGATCCTCGGCTCAGACCTGGGCCTGCTCGGCGGTCCCGCGAGCGAGGGCGAGGCGGATGACCTCGTTCTCCTCGGGCGAGAGCTCGAGCTCAGGTCGCCCTTCGTACACCTGTTTCGCGTACAGCCGGGCCTGGTCGCGATGGTGGATCGAGGACAGGACGAGCCCGGTTCGACGCGCATCGAGCAGGGCGATCGAGGTTGACTGACGGCCCGACATCTCCCCGTAGGCGTCATAGCGGACCAGGGCGCTATAGGCGATCGCGCGATCCAGTCGCTGCTCGGCCGTTTGCATCCGGTCGCTGAGCGCCGCGGCGATCTCCTGGACGTAGCCGTAGAGCCCTTCGAAGTGCGCTCGCAGCTCAGCGGCGTGGGCGACGAGGTCGTGGCTGCCGTCCCCGAGCACGACCCTCTGATCGGCTCGGACGCGGCGCAGGCGCGCCATCAGGACCAGGCATAGGAGCAGCGCTAGGACGGCCACTACGCCTGCGGCGATGGCGACGATCCCTGCCGTGCTCGTGATGCTGTGCACCGAGCCGAAGCATAGGTCGCAGCCGCTGATGAGGGCGGCCTGGCCGGAGTCCCCGCCCTAGCCGAAGTTGACCGGCTCGCCCTAGCCGAAGGTGACCGGGAAGGTCTTGCTGTTGTGCGTGAAGGTTGTCTCGCCCGGGACGTGGTGGATGGTGACGGCCAGGTTGTAGGTTCCGGCGGGCGGTGCCGAGCTGAGCGGGATCTGGACCGTGTACTGCTGACCGGGCTGGGTTTGCGGGATCACGCCCTGACCGGTGACCGAGGTCCCGCTCACCGAGGCCGAAACGACCACGTTGGTCTCCGTGTTCTGCCCGTCGTTGGTGACCTGGCAGGTCAGGGTGGGAGCGGAGCCCGTCGGGATCGTCGTCGCCGCGGTGGTCGAGAGCGTGGTCCCGCCGACGGCACATGAATCGAGAGCGTGCCCGTGGACGCCTGGCGCGGCCTTGCCGTTGGCGGCGCCAGTGGCGACGGGGACCGAGATCTTGAGCTGTCCGGCGACGTAGGACGGCAGCAGCCATTGGACGTCCGGCAGGAGCTGCCCCGCCTCGATTGGCTCGCCGTTGGCGCCCCCGACGGCGATCCCCGCCTGATGCAGGGCGGCGACGATGTCGGGAGCGACATAGTCCTTGTAGAGAACGTCGGAGCTGTAGAGAACCGCCATCGAGGTGGCGATCGAGTTGACGGCCTCCGTGGCCGTGGCTCGCTGCAGCGCGGGTTGCAGATTCGCGGCAATGCTGGTGATGGCGTCACGCCGCATCTGCATCAACAGAACGAGATGGGCCTGCGCTGTCTTGACTGCGTCAGGTGCGCTCAGGGACTCGGCATGGCTCAGTTGATTGGAGGCGGTGAGCCGCGCCGTGTCCACCTGGCTCTGCACCGATTGGGCGTTGTTGGCATTGAGGCCACCGGAGAACGTGCTGAACATCTGCTGGCCGTTCTGGTTTGAGCCCCGGATCAGTGACGCGACGCTGTCGCTGTAGTTGCGCAGCGCACTGTTGGCCTGGCTGACCGTGCAGCTGTGAACCCCGATCACGATCAGAACGAGGACGACGACCAGCCCGGCCAGCGCGACCGCGCGCCGGACCCGGATCGCCTGCTCCTCGTTCGGCGGGCGGCGACCTCCTCGCGGTGGGCGCCCGCCACCGCCGCGCCCAGGCGGCCGTGAGCCGCGGCTCCGCCTCGACCCACGCGGGCCCTGCACCTGCGTCTCCTCGTCCACTTCATCAAAGAACGACAAGCAGCTCGCTCCTTGCGGCTATTTGGATCAGCAGTATGACCAGAGGACCCACCGAAACGCCAACAAGGGAAGGCGCTTGCAACGTGGAAAATCGTGGAGATGTCCTCGCCTACGCGGACCACGGGAACACGGAGGCAGCGAACCGCGGCCACCGTGAACGGTCGGCCCGGTCCGCTGCCTCCGGGTCTGCTGGTGCTCGAGCGGTATCGGCTTCTTCGGCCACTTGGGGCCGGCGGCTTTGGAAGCGTGTGGAGCGCCCGGGACGAGCGCCTCGAGCGTGACGTGGCGGTCAAGATCCTGGCCCGGGAGCGGATCCTCGACGGCCGCTTTGAGCGGGAGGCCAGGGCGGCGGCCAAGCTGAGCCACCCGGGCATCGTCACCCTCTATGAGGCCGCGGTCGACGACGACGCGGCTTACCTGGTGTCGGAGCTCGTGCGGGGTGCGACGCTGGACCAGCTGCTGGAGGCCGGGCGACTTTCCGACCGAGACATCGTCGACGTAGGGATCGCACTTTCGGAGGCGCTTGCGCATGCGCATTCTCAGGGCGTCGTACACCGGGACATCAAGCCCTCGAACGTTCTCGTCCCTGAACATCCGGGCTCTCCCGCCCAGGTGGCGAAGCTCACCGATTTCGGCGTCGCGCGATTGATCGGGGCGGATACGCTGACCCGCACCGGCGAGATCATTGGCACCGCGGCCTACATGGCGCCCGAGCAGGCCGACGGCCGGGAAGCCGGCGCCGTCGCTGATCTCTACTCCCTGGCGCTCGTGCTCTACGAGGCGCTCACGGGCGTCAACCCCCTGGCCCTCGGGTCCCCGGCCCAGCGAGCCCGACGACTGGGCGCCCACCTGCCCCCGCTTCGACGCCACCGGCGTGACCTCCCCGGTGACCTCGGGCAGGCCCTCGACCGGGCTCTCCGCCCTCGTCCCGGTGAGCGGGGACGCGTGGAGGAGCTCCGCTTGAACCTGGTGAGCTCACGGGATCAGGTTGGGGACCGCCCGGGGGTGGTTGCGCCACCCTGGCCGCGCCGGCGAGAGGAGCGCCGGGCGGCAGCGGTCGCACACCGCGCGCCGGCGCTGACGCCGATCGCCCCGGTGATGCTTCCTGCGATGGCCCCGGCGATGGCTGACGCGGAGGCCGCCGTGGCCGTTGGGGATGGTGCTTCCCCGGCGATGGGTCAGTCGCGGTGGGCGCTCCGGCTCCTGTCCGCCCTCGCCGCGGCTGTCGCGGCTGCCTGGCTCGTCGGGCTGATGTCATGGCCGCCCCGCGCCGGGCCGGTGGCAGCGGGGCTCCTCGCCGGTATCGCGGTCGGCCTGCTGCCCCGAATCGGCTGGTTGTCCGCGACCGCAATCCTCGCCGGTCTGTTCGTGGTTCGCGGCGCGCCGGGGGACGCGATCCTGCTTGCGCTCGCCGCACTCCTACCCGTGATCTTGATGCCGCGGCGGGGGACAAGCTGGCCGGCCGCCGCCGCGGCCGCCGGCCTCGGCGCCTTCAGCCTGGCCGGCGCGTGGCCAGCGCTCGCAGGCCGGTCGTCGCGGGCGTGGAACCGCGCGGCCCTGGGGGCCGTGGGTTGGGTCTGGACCCTGTTTGCCGGCGCGCTGGCCGGCCATGGGCTCTATACGGAGCTACCGCGAGGGCTGCCGCCTGGCTGGGAGAAATCGCTCGCGCCGACCGTTGACAGCGTCCTGCCACGCCTGTGTAGCGCAGGCCTGCTGGCGCCTGCCCTCGTGTGGGCTGCGGGCGCGGTGGTGCTGCCGTGGTTGATGGCTCGCTGGACGCCGGCCCGGGTGGTTCTGATCACCGTCTGGTCGGCCGGGGTCGCCTCAGCGACCGCCACAGCGGTCCGGCTCAGTCATTCGGGCATCGGCCTGCGCCCCGGGGCGATTGTGCTCGGCGCGGTGCTGGCCTGGCTCCTCGCGCTCGGCCCCTCGTTCACCCGCTGGGGCGATAGGAGGCGCCAATCGACCGACATTGCGCCGCGACTCGCGTAGCATGAACCTGCGCTGGCGCCTAGCCTCCAAATCGATTTAGGAGCGCCCAGCGCGGAGTAGATGAGCGTTCTTCGCACCCTCGAAAGCAAGATTGCCGGGCTTGTCGAAGGCACCTTCAACCGTGCCTTCCGGTCCGAGGTGCGCCCGGTCGAAATTGCGCGCAAGCTGGCGCGGGAGATGGAGGAGCACAAGTCGACCACGCTCAGCCGGACCTATGTCCCCAACGAGTACCGGGTATTTCTCTCCCCACGCGATCGCGAGCGCTTCGCCGGCTACGAAACCGCCCTGGCC
>DATGFT010000054.1:0-3025 GCA_035308915.1 Solirubrobacteraceae bacterium | reverse complement strand
CGCCCAGATGCGCCCCGTCTCATTCAGCGCCCGTCGCATCGCCGCGAGCAGCCGATCGAGATGCTCCACGTGCTCGAAGGTGTCCTTGGACACGATGACATCGAACTCATTCTCGAGCCCGAGGGTGGTGAAGTCGGCCATACGAAACTCGATCTTGCCTGGAGGCTCGGCATGCACGTTCTCGGCCGCCCAGTCGACCCGGGCGCCGTCGAGATCCAGCGCGAGCACCTGGGCTCCCCGCGAGGCGAGGTCGAGGGCCAGGGCACCGTGTCCGCACCCGAGGTCGAGAACGCGCTTTCCCGCTACCTCCGGTCGGGCCCCGAAGCGAGCCCAGAACTCGGGCGTCGAGTTCTCGCGCTGGTCCTGAAAGTAGCTCGCATGGTCCTCTGGCATCGGTTGCTCCTATGTCAAGGCCAACGCTGCGGTTGGCGGGTTGCAGTGGATGGCCATGGTTGGAGCGGTCCGTTCGTCAGGGGTTTGAGAGAGTAGGTGCCAGACGCGGCGGGCGATGTGGCGTTTGAGACAGCGATAGGCCTCGCGGCGGGTTTTGCCTTCGGCGAGTTTGCGGTCCAGATACGCGCGCGTTGCGGGATCGATGCGAGCTTTGGTGACCGCGATGCGGTGCAGGGCGCAGTTCAGTTGTCGGTCCCCGCCTCGGTTCAGGCGCACGCGGCTGGTGCGCCCGGAGGAGGCGGGGATCGGGGCCGCGCCGGCTTGGCGGGCGAAGTGCCCGTCGGTCGGGAACCGTTGCGCGCCGGCGGTCCGGCCGATCAACATCGCGGCGGTTGTTGGGCCGATGCCCTCCTCGGCGAGGAGATCAGGTCGCAGCTGTTTGATCGCCGCGGCGAGTTCCCGCTCGAGCGCGCGCTCGGCGCGCGTGAGCTCTCGGATCCGGCGGAGCTCGTCGCGCGCGACCCGGACCCGCCGGTTCTGCTCAAGCCGGGCCAGCCGCCGAGCGATCCGATCCAGGCACACCTCGCGATCCAGGCTGCGGGCAGGCAGCCGCGCCTCGAGCTCGGGATCGAGCTCCACCAGATGCCAGCGGAGCCGGTTCTGATGCCGAGTGCGCTCAGCAACGAGGTCCTGACGATGGTCGTGCAACAGCCGGATCTCGAACGCCTGCTCATCCAAGAACGCCACAGGAAGGTTCTCAACGCCTTCACGGACGGCGGCACGGGCGACAGCGACCGCGTCGATCTCATCGGACTTCCCAGGCTGCCGCTCGGAGCGTCGCGCCTGGCCCATCATCCTCGGAGCGACCCTGACGACCCGCTCACCCTGCCCAACCAGCGAGCGCTCCAGCCGACCGGAGACGTGTCGGCAGTCCTCCAGCGCCCAGACCCGTTCCCCACCACCCAGGGCGTGCGCCCAGCGCCACGCGCCCAGCATCCCCTCCGCGTCGGCCCGGATCGTCTTGGTCGCCACGATCCGACCGCTCGCCGCGTCGACCGCCGCAAACGTATGCGTGCTCTTGTGTGTGTCCGCGCCGATCACGATCATTCAGCACCGTCCCTTCCTCGATAGCCGTCGAAGCGGACCTCCGGCGGACACACCTCAGTCGGGGCGATGCCACGCTCCTATCAAGTCACGCCGGCGATCCTCGGACGGCGGTGAGCGACACAACCGATGCAAGCCAGACCACAGGGTCGGCAGCGATCCTAGGAGTCAGCTCACCGCCGCCCGAGGAGCCTGAACCGCCGGTCGGACGTCACCGAGTCCGCGGCACCGACTCTGACACTGAGAGGATCGTAGTGCCCGGCTCGAGCCCCGGCCTACGCGGCCCGCGCCTCCTCGTCGGAGATCACGTGCAGGACCGCGTTGATCAGCGCCAGGTGCGTGAACGCCTGCGGGAAGTTGCCCAGGTGCCGTCCGGTCCGCGCCTCGAGCTCCTCGGCGTAGAGCCCGAGCGGCGAGCAATGCGCGAGCAACCGCTCGCACAGAGCCTGGGAGCGCTCGTGCTCGCCGATCTCCGACAGCGCCGAGACGAGCCAGAAGGAGCAGATCAGGAACGTGCCCTCCTCGCCGTGCAGGCCGTCGTCGGTCTCATCCACCCGGTAGCGCAGGATGAACCCGTTCTCCTGGAGCTCGTCGGCGATGGCCAGCACGGTCGCTCGCACCCGCTCGTCGTCGGGGGGAAGGAAGCGCACAAGCGGGATGAGCAGCGTGGAGGCGTCGAGGGCGTCGGTGTCGTAGTGCTGGCGAAACACCCCACGCTCCGAGACGCCGCGCTCCAGGATCTCCGAGCGGATGCGCTCGGCCGCCTCGTGCCACTGCGTCGCCAGCTCGCGTTCTCCTTCGAGCTCGGCCAGGCGGGCGCCCCGATCGGCGGCCACCCAGCACATCAGCTTCGAGGAGACGTAGTGCTTGGGCGCGCCACGGGCCTCCCATATCCCCTGGTCGGGTTTGCTCCACACGCCCAGCGCGCACCGGACCTGCTCCTGGAGTACCGGCCACAACCGCTGAGGTATGTGACCGCCCATCTTCGTGTGCAGGTAGACAGAGTCGAGCACAGCCCCGAAGACGTCGTTCTGCCGCTGGTCATAGGCGCCGTTGCCGACGCGCACCGGCACCGAGCCCTCGTACCCGTTGAGGTGGCCGAGCTCGTGCTCGGTCAGATCCCGCTCGCCACCGGGCCCGTACATGATCTGCAGCGTGCCGTCGCGGTTGCGCGAGAGGTCGGCCAGGTACTCCATGAAGTCGTTGGCCTCCCAGTCGAGGTCGAGCGCGTGCAGGCCCCACAGCGTGAACGTCGCGTCGCGCATCCAGCAGTAGCGGTAGTCCCAGTTGCGCTCGCCGCCGGGCGTCTCCGGCAGCGACGTCGTCAGCGCGGCGATCATGGCCCCCGTCGGCGCGAATGTCAGGCCCTTGAGCACCAGCGCCGAGCGCTGCAGGTACTCCCGCCACGGATGGTCGGGATAGGTGCCGGCGGCCAGCCATTCGCGCCAGTAATGGCAGGTCTGGGCGATCTGGGCGGCTGCCTCCTCGTAGGTGCTGGGCCCGCCGAGGCTGCGCGACCACGACAGCG
>DATGFT010000053.1:0-2510 GCA_035308915.1 Solirubrobacteraceae bacterium | reverse complement strand
CCCCCCGCCGCGTCATCCGGCAGCGCGGGCTGGAGCTGCAGGGCCATGGTCGCGTCGGCGTGAGGCCCGGAGCCGTTGCCGTTGCGCGTGAGGCCGAGGCCGTCGCTGGCGCCCGTCGCTCCCGGCAGCTCGCAGGGCAGGTACAGCGTGAACGTGCTGCCCCGGCCCAGTTCGCTTTCGGCGGCGATCTCGCCGCCGAGCAGCGCGCCGACCTCGCGCGCGATGGACAGCCCGAGGCCGGTGCCGCTGTACCTGCGGCTGAGCGTGCCGTCGCCCTGCTGGAAGGCGCCGAAAATCGTGCCGAGGTTATCCGGCGAGATCCCGATGCCCGTGTCGGCCACCGAGAAGGCCAGCGCGTCGCCGGCCCGGGCCGCCCGGCCGCCGCTCCGGTGATCCAGGCCGACGCGGAGCAGCACGTGACCGCTTTCCGTGAACTTGACCGCGTTGGACAGTAGGTTCCCGAGCACCTGCCGCAGCCGCTGCCGGTCGGTGAACAGCTCGGGCGGGGCGCCCGCGTCCGTCTCGACGGCGAACTCGAGCCCCTTCTCGGCGGTGAGCGGCTGGAACGTGGCCTGGATGTCCTCGACCAGCGCGCTGAGCGCGAAGCGCTCGGCGTGGATGTCCATCCGTCCCGCCTCGACCTTCGACAGGTCGAGGATGTCGTTGATCAGCTGCAGCAGGTCCGACCCGGCCGAGTGAATGACGTTGGCGTACTCGACCTGCTTGGCGGTCAGGTTCCGCCCCGGGTTCTGCGCCAGGAGCCGGGCCAGGATCAGCAGGCTGTTCAGCGGCGTGCGCAACTCGTGCGACATGTTGGCCAGGAACTGCGACTTGTACTTGGACGCCAGGGCCAGTTGCCTGGCGCGCTCCTCGATCTCCTGCCTCGCCCGCTCGATCTCGGCGTTCTTGGTCTCGATGTCCCGGTTCTGCGCGGCGAGCAGCGCCGCCTTGTCTTCCAGCTCCGCGTTGGACCGCTGCAGTTCCACCTGCTGCGCCTGGAGCTCCTCCGACCGCGCCTGCAGCTCGGACGCGAGCCGCTGCGATTCCGTCAGCAGCGTGTCCGTCCGCGCGTTCGCGATGATCGTGTTGAAGTTAACGCCGAGGGTCTCGGTGAGCTGCTCGAGGAAGTCGGTCTCCACCTGGCTGAACGAGCTGAACGAGGCGAGCTCGATGACACCGATCACCTGGTCTTCGAACAGGATCGGCAGCACCGCCAGGTTCGCCGGCGGCGCCTCGCCGAGCCCGGAGGAGATGCTGACGTAGCCCTCGGGGAGATTCGAGACGACGATCGAGCGCTTGCTCCGCGCGGCCTGCCCGATGAGGGACTGGCCGAGCCGGTACTGGATGGGCTCGGCCCGGCCGGCCCGCAGCCCGTACCCGGCGATGAGGCGGAACCTGGTGTCGTCGTCTTCGGTCGGCTCAGACAGGAAGAACGTACCGTGCTGCGCGCCGACCAGCGGCGCCAGCTCGTCCATGATCAGCTCGGCCACGACGGCCAGGTCACGGTGGCCCTGCATCATCCCGGCGATCCCGGCCAGGTTGGTCTTCAGCCAGTCCTGCTGCTGGTTGGCCTGGATCGTCTCACGCAGCGACTGCACCATCGCGTTGATGTTGTCCTTGAGCTCCGCGACCTCGCCCTGGGCCTCCACGGAGATGGACCGGGTCAGGTCACCGGACGCCACGGCGCTGGTCACCTCGGCGATCGCGCGGACCTGCCTGGTCAGGTTCCCGGCTAGCTCGTTGACGTTCTCGGTCAGCCGCTTCCAGGTGCCCGACACGCCCTCGACCTCGGCCTGGCCGCCCAGGCGTCCCTGGCTGCCGACCTCACGGGCGACCCGGGTGACCTCGGCCGCGAACGAGGAGAGCTGGTCGACCATGGTGTTGATGGTGGTCTTGAGCTCGAGGATCTCACCGCGCGCGTCGACGTCGATCTTCTTGGACAGGTCACCCTGGGCCACCGCGGTGGTGACCTGGGCGATGTTGCGGACCTGGCTGGTCAGGTTGTTGGCCATCGAGTTGACGTTGTCGGTCAGGTCCTTCCAGGTGCCGGAGACGCCCTTGACGTCGGCCTGGCCGCCCAGGCGTCCCTCGGTGCCGACCTCGCGGGCCACCCTGGTCACCTCGTCGGCGAACGCGGACAGCGTGCCGACCATCCGGTTGATGGTCTGGGTGAGCGCCTCCACCTCGCCCATGGCTTCGACCGTGATCTGCTGGCTCAGGTCACCGCGCTCCACCGCCGTCGCGACCTGGGCGATCGAGCGCACCTGGGCGGTCAGGTTGGACGCCATCACGTTGACGTTGTCGGTCAGGTCCTTCCACGTGCCCGAGACGCCGCGGACGACGGCCTGGCCGCCGAGGTTGCCCAGGGTGCCGACCTCGCGGGCCACCCGGGTCACCTCGTCCGCGAAGGCGGAGAGCTGGTCGACCATCGTGTTGATGGTCTCCTTGAGCTCCAGGATCTCGCCGCGGGCGTCCACCCGGATCTTCTGGCTCAGGTCGCCCTTGGCCAC